>JBAVUW010000080.1:0-18448 GCA_049696975.1 Candidatus Acidiferrales bacterium
GCAGATAGCCACGGTCGGCATCGGTCACCGAAATGGCATGGTCGAGCATCGTGCCCAGTACCGCCTCGAGCGGAAGCCGGGAGTGCAGCAGGGAGGTCGCTTCGAGCAGCAGCGTCAGCTTGTGTAGCCCGCCGGCCGGGGCGTCGCTGCTGGTGATATTTTCGATGCGGCTCAGCAGCTCGGGAATCGAAGTGTCGTGCAGGGACGACTGAAACATCAGCTCGTAGAAATTTTCCACGCCGAAACTGATGACGTCGCCATCCTGCAGCTCCCGCCGCGATATTTTCTCGCCATTCACGAAAATACCGTGGCGCTGCCCGCGATCTTCCAGAATGTAATGCTCGCCGTCGCTGACGATCGCGGCGCACTGCCGCGAAATGCGGGGATCTTTGAGCTGGAGGTGCTGGGCCGTCTCGCCGGAGCGCCCGATGAGGAAAGGCGTCTCTTCAATGCGCACAAACCGGCGCGACCCGCCCGGAGCTATAACCTCAACGCCGACTTCGCCTTTCGAGGGTTTTTCAGGCATGAATGATTGCGGTGAACGTGCGCGCGCACGCTAGCTCGAAAAGCTTTTGATGCCCTCGGTTTCCGTCGGGGAAACGTCAAAAACGGTGAGCAGCTTGGTCACCTGGAGCACTTCCTGGAATTTTGAGCCCAGATTGCTCAGGCGAAGAAAAGCTCCGCGCGAGGAGGCACTGTGATGCGCCGAAACGAGCGTGCCGAGGCCGGTGCTGTCGATCAGCGTCACATTATCCAGATTCAGCAGGATTTTCTTGCGGCCCTCGGCCAGCAGCGCCTTGATCTTCTCGCGGAATTCGTTCGTCTCATCGCCCAGCACAATGCGCCCGTCCAGCGCCAGCACGGTCACGCCATCCACCACTCGCTCCGTAATTTTCAGCGCCACGTTGGTTTCCCCTCTTACCGAATTTGCTCCCGCGAACCGGTCGCAAGGCAGACGCGATGCCGGGCCAAGAAATCCTGCGGAGGCAGGAGCGCAGCGGAGTATATACCGGTTCTCGCACCAGTGGAAAGCCGGACCGCGCCGGCAGGTCGACTCGCTCTGTCGGCAGTCGCAGCGGGGCGATTGGCAGGCGCCGCTCACTCTTGACCTCGCGGGCGTGCGTTTGCTACGATTTGGGCGCTGCTTCACGGCAGCGCTTATCAAGAGTGGCTGAGGGTACAGGCCCTAGGAAGCCACAGCAACCTGGTCCGAGAACCAAGGTGCTAACTCCTGCCCCTAAACAGGGCTCTCAAGTCGCCGCAAGGCGGATTGGGAGATCAGGGAGAGATAAGATCCTCAACTGACCGTTAACCGGTCATTGAAGATTCAACTCCCAAGTTGTACCTACGAAAAGTGCGGGCCCCGCTGGCGGTGGCTAGCGTGCTTTTCGATCGCGGCGCACCAGGCGACCGCGAAGGCCTCGCCATATCCGCGGGGACTTCGCCCATCCGGGCGCAAAGGGAGACAGCCATGAAGTTCGCAACACGCACGATCCATGCGGGGCAGCCGTCGGAACCGGAAACCGGAGCGCTGGTCGCACCGATTTTCCAGACCTCGACGTATGAACAGGAAGCGCCGGGGCAAGATAAAGGCTATTCCTACTCGCGGACCAACAATCCGACGCGCCAGCGCCTGGAAACCGTGCTCGCGGAGCTTGAAGGCGTGCCGTTCGCGGCCGCCTTCTCCTCCGGCCTGGCCGCGGAAAACGCCGTCCTGCAGGCGTATCTGCGCCAGGGCGATGAAATCATCATCCCGCTCGACGTTTACGGCGGCACCTACCGCATCCTCAACAAGGTCTATCAGAATTTCGGTGTGGTCACCAAACAGATCGACACGGCCGACGGGAAGGCCGTCGAAGCCGCGCTTTCGCCCAAGACCCGCCTCGTGTGGATCGAATCACCCACGAATCCGCGCCTGCTCATCACGGATATCGCCGCGGTTGCCAAGCTCGCGCACGCCCGTGGCGCACTCGTGGTGGTCGATAACACGTTCGCGACGCCTTGCTTCCAGCAGCCTTTCGAGCTTGGGGCCGATATCGTCGTCCACAGCGTCACGAAATATCTCGCCGGACATTCCGACACGGTACAGGGTGCCGCGCTGGCAAAAGACGCCAGCGTGTTTGAGCCCATCAAGTTCCTGCAGAACGCCACCGGCGCCGTGCCGTCGCCGTTTGACTGTTGGCTCACCATGCGCGGTCTGAAAACCCTCGAGCTTCGCATGCTGCGCCACGAAGAAAACGCACGCGCCATCGCCCAGGCACTCGACGGCCACGCGCTCATCCGCCGCGTCTACTATCCGGGGCTCGCGAATCATCCCGGACACGACGTCGCCAAGCGCCAGATGACCGGATTCGGCGGCATGATCTCGATTGAAATCGACGGCACGGGTGAGGAAGTCGCCGCGTTCGCCTCCAATCGCCGCTTTTTCGCTCTGGGCGAGAGCCTTGGCGGCGTGAAATCGCTGATCTGTCATCCGGCCACCATGACGCACGCGTCCATCCCGGCTGAGGCTCGCGCCCAGCTCGGCCTTTCGGATTCGCTGCTGCGCCTCTCGCCGGGCTGCGAAAACGCCGAAGACCTGGTCGAGGATCTGCGAACCGGCCTGGCCGAGCTGGCCAGCACCCGCGCCGCCCGCAAACCGGTCGGAGCCGGCGCCCACTAGCGCCGCCGAGCACGTGTCGAGTGCGACCGTTCGCTGCCGCTGAAGAGCGCCAGACCTTGCTCCGGCGCGACTTCCCACTTTCCCGGGCGCTCGGAGTTCCCCCGCCAGGGGTCCGCACCCAAGGTACGATCGGCACACGCCGCCTTCTGGTGCGCGGTGTAAGATTCAAGGGGAAAGCTTCGGTGACATCCAAGAAAATCCGCTGGGGCATTCTGGGCGTCGCCGGCATCGCCGTTCGACGCGTGATCCCCGCGATGCGCGCCTGCCAGGAATGTGAAATCGCGGCAATCGCCTCGCGGGACCTGCACAAAGCCGAAGAAGCCGCCCGCACGCTCGCCATCCCACGAGCCTGCGGCTCCTACGACGAGCTTCTCGCCGACCCCGACATCGACGTCATCTACAATCCTCTGCCGAATCACCTGCACGTGCCGTGGTCGATCCGCGCAGCCGAAGCCGGCAAGCATGTCTTGTGCGAAAAACCGGTCGGCATCAATCTAGCCGAGGCGCGCCAGCTCATCACGGCACGCGACCGTGCCGGCGTGAAAATCGGCGAAGGCTTCATGGTCCGCACGCATCCCCGATGGTTGCGCGTTCGCCAAATGGTCCGCGAAGGTCGAATCGGAGAGCTGCGTGCCATTACGGCCTCCTGCGGATATTTCAACCGCAATCCGCACGACGTGCGTAATTCGCCGGAAACCGGCGGTGGCGCGATGCTCGATATCGGCTGTTATCCCGTGACGCTCTCGCGATTCATTTTCGAGCAGGAGCCGACGCGCGTAAGCGCGCTGATCGACCGCGACCCGGAAATGCGCACCGACCGGCTCACCTCGGCGATTCTCGAGTTTCCCGGCGGCCAGGCGGTCTTTACCTGCTCGACGCAGATCGCTTACAACCAGCGAATGGTGTTTCTCGGAAGCAAAGGCCGCATCGAAATCGACCGCCCCATCAATCCCACGATCGAAGAGCCAAGCAAAATCGTGGTCGACGACAATCCCGGAGATCCGGCAGGCGGCGGAATCGCCATCGAATCAATTTCCGTGTGCAATCAATTCACGATCCAAGGCGATCTGTTTTCAAAGGCGGTGCGGGACGGCGGGGAAGTTCCGGTCCCGCTGGAAGACTCCGTCAAAAATATGGCCGTAATCGACGCCATCTTCCGCGCAGCCGAATCGAACCGCTGGGAATCTCCTCTCCGATCGCCGTCCTGCTGAGCGAAGTCGAAGGATCGCCGATCGAGTGCCCGCATCGCCCCGGTGCCGGCCTGGAGCGAGGCTGCCAGAAGCTCCCAGCGGGTGCTCCGACAAGAACGCTTTCGAGAAAAAGGGGCCGTCGCCCCTGAGGCCCGCTAAGGCTTCCGCGCCGTAATCATGCTGAAATCCAGAACAAGTTCCTGAAAGCCTACATCGACAAAGCCGGCCCCAAGCAAGAATTCCTCGATCTCGGACACGGAGTAATACCGCCCCTCCGTCGCGGCCATCAAAAACACCGAATGCTCGGCGATCCGCAGCGGCCCGGTCTTCTCCCGGTTCAAATGCTTGTCATGCACCACCACCAGCCCACCCGGGGGGAGCGCCGCAAACGATTTCGCCAGCAGCTGCCTGCACAGGGGCGCATCCCAATCGTGCAGCGCGTTGGACCACAGATGCACGTCGCAGCCGCCGGGAAGCTCCTCGCGGAACATGTCTCCCGAAACCACATCCACGCGCTCGGTATATCCGCGCCGCGCGATCGATTTCCGCGTCACGCGATCGACGGGTGGGCGCTCCAATACCGTGGCTTTCAAATCGGGATACGCCGCCGCGAACGAGCAGGCGTAAATGCCGGAGCCGCCGGCGACATCGAGCAAATGCCTCCGCGTCGTGAGATCGAGCGTCGACGCCAGCACCGGGCCCACATACGTCCCGCGTGCGTCCATGGTTCCGGTAAACTCCTCCGCGAATTGATCGTCCTCCATGGACTGAGCCCATGGTTTCCGGGTCGGCGCGCCCGCCCAGCCGCCCGGCTTGTCCGTGCGCAGGGTCTCGAGCATCCCCTGATAAATCGGCCGCCCGCGAAAGTGCGTGAAATAAGGGCCCACAAACCACAGCGATTCCCGCACCAGAAACTCCCGCGCCGTGGCGCACAAATGAAATGTCCCGTCCTTTTTCTCCACGTACCCGTGGGCGCAAAAAAGCGTCATCATCGCGTCCACCGGCCGCTCAGCAAATCCGAAAGCCGCGCAAATTCCCGCCACATTCGTAGGAGTTTTCGCCAGCCAGGTAAAAAAATCCAGATCCACAATCGCGGCAGCCACGAGCTCCGGCGCATACATGCCATCGCGTTGGTGATAGATCGCCGCCGGATTCGTCGCAGGCGTTCCAGTCAGGTTTTCCATGGGACACAAATCATAGCAAAGGGCGCCCGTGCGGCAGGCGGCCAGTTTTCCCGCCGCGCGCGCGGCCGATTTTGATATCTTTAACGGAGAAACGAGGTCCCTGGATGAGGCAGCTCCGCCACGATTGGGCGCACGACGAAATCCGCCAGATTTTCACGCTTCCCCTCCCCGAACTGATTTTCCAGGCTCAGCGGGCCCACCGCGAATTTCACCGCCCCGACGAGATCCAGCTCTGCCGCCTGCTTTCCATCAAGACCGGCGGCTGCCCCGAAGACTGCGCCTACTGCTCGCAGAGCGCACACTACCGGACCGGCGTGGCGCGCGAGGAGCTCTTGAATCCGCGGGAGGTCGTTCAAGCGGCCCAGCGAGCGAAAGCCGAAGGCGCGACGCGTTTCTGCATGGGAGCGGCCTGGCGGCAGGTACATGACGGTACGGAGTTCGACCGCGTGCTCGAGATGGTGCGCTCCGTCGCGGCCCTGAATCTCGAGGTCTGTTGCACGTTGGGAATGCTGAGCGAATCCCAAGCACAGCGCCTGAAAGACGCGGGACTGAGCGCTTACAACCACAATCTGGACACTTCGCCGGAATTTTACGGCGAGATTATCAGCACGCGCGTCTACCAGGATCGCCTTCAGACGATCGGCCACGTGCGCAAGGCCGGCATCACCGTCTGCTGTGGCGGCATCCTCGGCATGGGTGAAACGGATGAAGACCGCGTCAGCCTGCTTGAACAATTGGCGCGCCTGAATCCCCATCCGGAAAGCGTGCCCATCAACATGCTCGTGCCGAACGAAGGAACTCCGCTGGGCCAGGCCGAAGAGCTCGATCCACTGATCATGGTTCGCACAATCGCCACGGCCCGTATCCTGATGCCCGCTTCGCGAGTGCGGCTCGCGGCCGGGCGCCGCGGGCTCTCGCAGGAAGCGGTCACGCTCTGTTTCCTTGCGGGTGCAAATTCCATTTTTACCGGCGAAAAACTTCTCACCACACCGAACCCCGGTGCGGATGCCGATCAGCGATTGCTCGAAACACTGGGCATGAGGGCTGCGCAGAGTGCCTGACCAGAATGCAGCGGAGAACGGCAGCCCGTCGGCGCACGAGATCCGCGGGCGCATGGCGCGGGAGCTCGACGATCTTCGGGCACGATCGCAGTTTCGATCCCTCGAATGCCCCGGCGGCGTGAATCTTACTTCGAACGACTACCTCGGGCTCGCCGTCGATCCCCGGATGAAGCGAGCCCTGTCCGAGGCTGTCGCGAACACCCGTTCGGTCGCCTCGACCGGTTCCCGGCTCCTGACAGGCAACGCGCCGGAATGGACAGAAGTCGAATCGGAATTCGCAGAATTCGCGGGGGCTGAATCGGCGCTTTATTTCGGATCAGGCTACGGGGCAAACGTCGGCGTTCTCGCCGCGATTTTGAAACCCGGCGACACGGTTTTCTCCGACGCGCAAAATCACGCCAGCCTGATCGACGGAATTCGTCTTTCCGGCGCCACAAAAGTGATCTATCCCCATCGCGATCTGGCGGCTCTCGAAGCGGCTCTTCGCGATCGCGCCGGATCCGGCGCGAAGCTGATCGTCACCGAAAGCGTTTTCAGCATGGAGGGCGACATCGTTCCACTGGACGGCTTGCTGCGCCTGGCGCGCGAATACGGCGCCGCCATCGTGCTCGATGAGGCGCACGCCACGGGAGTGTGCGGTCCGGGCGGGCGCGGAATCGCCGCCGGCCACGCGCACGATCGGGAAATTCTCGCAGTCGTGCACACGTGCGGAAAAGCGCTGGCCAGCGCGGGCGCATTCGTCTGCGGTTCACAGTCTCTGAAGGACTATCTCGTCAATCGGGCCCGCACGTTCATATTCAGCACCGCGATGCCCCCGTATTTTGCGCGCCAGATCCAGGCGGCCTTGGAACTGGCGCGGGCCGCGGATTCTGATCGCGCGCATCTGCGCGAAATCTCGACGCGCCTCCGTGACGACCTCACCGCGCGAGGCTTCGATTGCGGCACCAGCGCCGCGCACATCGTGCCCGTCATTCTCGGCAGCAATGAATCGGCCCTCCACTTCGCAACCGAAATCCAGCGCCGCGGCTTCGCGGTGCGCGCCATCCGTCCGCCCACCGTGCCCGCAGGCGCAGCGCGTTTGCGGTTTTCACTGACCAGCCGCATCGGGCTCGAGCAGATTCATGCGCTCGTCCGGGCGATGGAAACGGCGCGCGATTCCCTTTCGCGGTCGGTTGCTTCCACCATCGCCGGCGCCGTACATGCCTGAGCGTTTCTTCATCACCGGAACGGATACCGGCGTCGGGAAAACAGTCGTTTCGGCCCTGCTCTGCGCGGCACTGGACGCCCACTACTGGAAGCCGATCCAGACGGGCACGCGCGAGGGAACCGATAGCCGCACCGTGGCCCGCATGGCGGAGCGGCCGCGCGCCACAATTCATCCCGAAGCCTACCGCTTCGCGCCGCCGGTGTCGCCGCATCTGGCCGCGCAGAGGGCCGGCGTGCGCATCGATTTCGACAAACTTCGGCTTCCCGCAATCGGCGTGAAGGAAAATCTGATCGTCGAAGGCGCCGGCGGCTCACTCGTCCCCATCAATGACGCGCAGCTGATGACGGACCTTATGAAGCATTTCGGCCTCCCGGTCCTGCTCGTGGCCCGCACCACGCTTGGCACGATCAACCACACCTTGCTTTCGCTCGCCGCGCTCCGCGCAGCGCGATTAAACGTGGGTGGGGTGATCATGGCCGGCAAACCCGACTCGGACAATCGCCAGGCAATCGAGCACTACGGCCGAACGAAAGTCGTGGGAGTCGTTCCAGTGCTGACAAAACTCACTCGCGGGACGCTCCTTGATGCGTTTCACAAAACGTTCGACCCGCGAGTCTTTCACACGTGAGTCCCGACCTCCGCATCTGGCATCCCTTTACGCAAGAGGCTCTCGATCCGCCGCCGATCCGGATCGTGCGAGCCGAAGGCGTCTACCTGCACACCGCCGACAGGGGTACACTGATCGACGGAATATCCTCCTGGTGGGTGAACCTTCACGGCCATGGCCATCCGGCCATCACCGAGGCCATCGCCGAGCAGGCCGCAAAAGTCGATCACATCCTGCTCGCCGGATTCACGCATGATGCGGCCGACGCGCTGCGCGGCGGACTCCGGAAAATCCTGCCGCCAAGTCTGGAACACATTTTCTTCTCCGACGACGGCTCGACGGCAGTTGAAGTCGCGCTGAAAACAGCCGTTCAGTACTGGCAGAACATTGGCCGTCCGGAAAAACGGACCATCGTCGCGCTCGAGCACGCCTATCACGGTGACACGGCCGGCGCGATGTCGGTCGGTGCGCCATCGGCGTTCACCGATCCGTTCCGCTTGATGCTGTTTCCCGTGCTTCGCGTTCACTCCGCGTACTGCCATCGCTGCCCGGTGGGAAAAATGCGCGCCACGTGCGTCATCGAGTGCACCGAACAGCTGGAAAGATTACTGGAAGAAAAGGGGCGAGAGATCGCCGCCGTGATTGTCGAACCTCTGCTACAGGGCGCCGGCGGAATGATCGTGCACCCGGTCGAATTCCTGCAGCGCGTGCGAAAAACCTGCCAAGAACACGATGTGCTGCTGATCGCCGACGAAGTGCTCACGGGCTTTGGCCGTACCGGAAAAATGTTCGCGTGCGAGCTTGCCGGAATCACACCCGACATCCTGTGCCTCTCGAAAGGACTCACCGGCGGAGTCCTCCCGATGGGGGCCACCGTCTCGACCGACGCGATTCACACGTCTTTCGTCGGCACCGATCGCTCGCGGACCTTCTATCACGGTCATTCCTATACCGGCAATCCGATCGCGGCGGCGGCCGGCGCTGCAAGCCTGCGCATTTTCGAGCAGGAACCGGTGTTTGACCGCATCGCCACCATCTCGCGCATCCATGGCGAACGCCTGGCAGCGATCAAGAATCATCCCGCCGTCGGTAATGTGCGCTCGATCGGCACGATGGCCGCGATCGAGCTGCGCGCCGAGGACGCCGGGTATTTCTCGACCGTGAAGCCCAGGCTCTACAAATTCTTCCTCGATGCCGGTGTGCTGCTCCGCCCGCTGGGCAATGTGCTCTACGTGCTGCCGCCCTACGCAATCACGGCCGATCAGCTACACTTTGTGCACGACCGAATCCAGGAATCGCTCGAACTTTTCAAATAAATAATGTCCTGGGGATTCAGCCCCGGACAGTGATAGAAAAACAGTGCGACGATGCCAGATCCAACGAACGCCGACAACCCGGCCAGGCCTCTCATCGTCGGCATCGGCGGCACGACGCGGCCGGCATCCTCAACCGACCGCGCGATCCGAATTTCGCTCCAAGCCGCGGAAGAAGCCGGGGCGCGCACGCATTTCTTCGACGGACGTTTTCTTTCCCGCCTCCCCCACTACGTCCCGGAACACCCCGAGCGCAACGACGAACAGCGCCAGCTCGTCGATACCGTGCGCCGTGCCGACGGGCTGATCGTGGCGAGTCCCGGCTACCACGGCGGAGTGTCGGGCCTGGTAAAAAACGCGCTGGATCTGCTCGATGACCTTCGCGACGACGAGCGCTGCTACCTCGACGGGCGCGCAGTCGGCTGCATCGTCAACTCCGCGGGATGGCAAGCCTCGGTCAGCACGCTCGCCGCGCTGCGCTCCATCGTGCACGCGCTACGAGGATGGCCGACGCCGTTCGGCGCCACGTTGAACACGTCGGAGGGAATCTTCGACGCCAACGGAGTATGCACGGATCAAAAAATCACGGCCCAGCTGACGCTGGTTGGCAAGCAAGTCGTGGAGTTCGCTGTGAACTACCGCAGGGCGCCCTAGACCGTGGCACGGATCGATGCGACGCTGGATTCCGTTCCAGTTTGGCAAGGTCCGGATATCGGAATCGGGAAGGTAACGACAACCTTCGTCCCCGAAGAGTTCGACTCGAATCGGATCTGGCCTTCGAACTGACGGACGCGTTCGCGCATGCCGCGTGTGCCCACGCCCGAAGCGCCCGATTGTATGTCTGCGAGCCTTTCGGCGGAAATACCCTGCCCTTGGTCCCTGATCTCCAGCCGGATCTCCCGAGCATGGCGGCTGAGTCGGATGGCCGCGGTCTTGCTGCCGGAGTGACGATGAATGTTCGTCAGCGATTCCTGCACCAGACGGAAAATCACCAGCTCCAGGTCTCGCGGCAGTCTGCCGAAATCCGGCGCGATATTGAGATCGATCTCGAGCGCGCTGCGTTCGGCCAGGCCCTGGATGTACCAGCCCAGCGCGGACGAGAGGCCCGCCTCATCGAGCAGCGGCGGGTGCAGCAGGTACGACGTGGTGCGAATCTCGCGCTGCAACTGCCGCGCCGTCTTTTCAATCTTCTCGGCGGCGGCCACGAGCTCCGGCGCGTGCCGGCCCGCTTTTTGGACCAACAGCGCGATATCCATGTTCAGTACCGCCAGCGTTTGGCCGGCGCTGTCATGCAGTTCACGCGCGATATGCCGCCGCTCGGCGTCCTGCGTTTGCAATAAGCGCTGCGAAAACTCGCGCAGCAGCTCCGTCTGGCGAATGACCTCGACGTTGCGGCTTTCGAGCTCGCTGGTGCGGTCGCGCACTTCTGCGTCGAGCGATTCGACGAGCTTCCGGTAGTTTTCTTCCGCGCGTTTCAAATCGGTGATGTCCACCCCGGTCGGGTGCAGAAAAATCACCCGATTTTGATCGTCCATGATCGGATAGAGCGCGAAGTCGACCAGGTGCACGGTGCCGTCGGCCCAGGAATACTCGAGCACCTCGCGGTACGGCACTCCCTGCGCCACCAGAGCCGTCGCGGTGCGAATCCTTTCCCGGGATTTCGCCGACCCCCGCCACCATCCCGTTTCCCACAGAGGTTTTCCCAGCACATCCTCGGCCCGGTAACCACACACGTCGAGGCACATCCGGTTGGCATCGATGACGATGCCGTCGTTGGTCATGATTCCAGCAAAGACCGAGGTCTGCTCGAACACAGCACGGAATTTCGCATTGTTCGCAACGGCTTCGGTCGTGATCCGGCGTTCCCGCTCCTCCGCCAGCTGGCGTTCGGAAACGTCCCTCGTGACGGCAAGCTGAACGATTTGGCCTTCCGGCGTGCGCATCGGAGTGGCGTGTGTTTCCATGTGGCGGCGCGTGCCGTCCAATCCGACGATATCGAACGCGAGCGTGCCCCTTTGGCCGGAGCACACCTCTTCGTGGAACACTCGAAATCTCCCACGGTCCTCGGGAGCGACGAGGTCGTACACGCTCCTGCCCACGACCGCCTCGAGCGAATCGGCCCCGATCATCTGAAGACCGGAAGAGTTCATTTGCTCGAGAGTGCCGTCGAGTGCGACCAGTTTGACGCACTCCGGTGTGGTCTCTACGATGGCTCGGAAGCGCTCCTCACTTTCGCGCACCGCCTTCTCGGCACGGATTCGTTCCGTGATGTCGCGGGCGACTTTCGAGGCCCCTACGATCTGCCCTGCGGCGTTGCGGATCGGTGAAACGGTGAGCGAGACGTCGATTGGCGTTCCGTCTTTGCGCCGCCGGACGGTGTCGAAATGCTCGATGCGTTCGCCTCGCGCGAGACGCGCCAGTATTTCCAATTCCTCATCGCGCCGCTCCGGCGGAATGATCATGGTGATGTTTTGACCGACCGCTTCGCTGGAAGAGTAGCCGAAGATTCGCTCCGCACTCTTGTTCCAGCTGGTGATCCTGCCGCTCAAGTTCTTGCTGACGATGGCGTCGTCTGAGGAATCGACGATGGCGGTGGGCAGGGCGTCGAGCATCTCCCGGAAAATCCGCTCGTTCACGCTCTGGGACGATTCCGAGCTCTGTTCCTGAGCCGAGTGAGACGCCTGCGCCTTGTTCGACTGGCGGTCACTGACGATCCCTTCGATCGTAGGAAGCAGCTGAACGCCCAATTTCGATTTCGTGATGTACGCGCGGGCGCCAGTCTTGGCGACTTGCGGCGCGACAAGCATGGGATCGTTCTGGCTGATGACGATGACGTCGGTTTCGGGCAGTTCCTGGCGCAGGATCTTCGTAGCCTCGATGCCGTCCATGCGGGGCATGGAGACGTCCATAATGACGATATCCGGGCGGAGCGTGCGCGCCTTCATCAGCGCTCCCAGGCCATCGCCGGCTTCGCCGCAGACGGCGGTGTGGGGCGCCAGAGACAAAAGCGAGCGGATGCCTCTTCGTACCAACTCGTGGTCGTCGACGATGAGAACTTTCAGAGGGGCCACAAGTATCCTGTCGTATGGGATGGCTTGCGCTTTCTGCAGGATATGATCGCAAACGCCCCGGCCCGCTCGCCATACAGGGATTCGGGTATAACGCCCTCGAGGCGAAGGTTCCGAGCGCTTTCCTTGCACGAAACTGGATCTCATAGGAATCTCTATGGGCGGCGGCGTGGAAGCGGGCACACATTCCAGCGCGCCTGCCTCGGCCATGGCTTCCGCTCAATTCGACACTCCCGGGACGCCGTCCCAACCGCCCGGATCCGCGCCGGCCAGCAAGCGGCTGCTACCGTGGCTCGTGGCCGTCGCGTTTTTCATGGAATCGCTGGACACCACAATTCTGAATACCGCCGTACCCACCATTTCCGACGCTCTACGAGTGACGCCGCTCAGCATGAAATCCGTGCTCGCAAGCTACACGCTGGCGCTGGCCGTTTTTATCCCCATCAGCGGCTGGATGGCCGACCGCTTCGGCACGCGCCGGGTCTTCGCCTCGGCGATCGGGCTGTTCACGCTGGGCTCGTTTCTGTGCGGGATATCGAGCGACATCCGGCTGCTGGTCGCCTGCCGCATTCTGCAGGGCTGCGGCGGCGCGATGATGGTGCCCGTCGGCAGGCTGACGCTGGTGCGGACGTTCGCCAGGTCGGAGCTGATTCGCGCGATGAGCTTCGTGGCCATACCCGGTTTGATCGGACCGATGCTCGGGCCCGTGGCCGGGGGGCTGATCGTCCGCTATCTCGACTGGCGCGTCATCTTCTTCGTAAATATTCCGATCGGGCTGATCGGGCTGCTGATGGTGTACCTGCACCTTCCGGACTATCGCGAAGAGAGAACACCGGCCCTCGATGGAGTGGGCCTCATTCTTTTCGGCTCCGGGATTGGGTTGCTGTCCTATGTCTTGGAGGTATTCGGTGAACATACCCTGAGCGCCATCGAAGTGTCGGCACTGCTGATGGTTTCGCTGGCGCTGATCGGGGCGTATTGGCTTCACGCGAGAAGCGAGTCGTTTCCGTTGCTGCACCTGAATCTGTTCCGCATACGGACTTTCGCGGCGTCGGTGAGCGGAAGTTTCTTCACGCGGCTGGGGATCGGCGGCGTGCCATTCCTGTTGCCGCTGTTGTATCAAGTGGGGCTGGGGTATACGCCGGTCGAATCCGGTTTGCTGATCATGCCGCAGGCGGCGGCTGCGATGATGCTGAAGTTTTCGATGCCGGCGATCCTGCGAAAGCTCGGGTATCGCGGCGTGCTGATTTCCAACACGCTGATCATCGGAGTCTTGCTGCTTCTGTTCGCGACGATCGGGCTGCACACGCCCGTATGGGAAATTGTGGCACTCGCGTTTTTCTACGGCGCGCTCACTTCCCTGCAATATACGAGCATGAACACGCTGGTCTATGCAGATATCACTGAGGAAGAGACGAGCAACGCTAGCTCGATCGCCAGCACGATGCAGCAGATGTCGATCAGCTTTGGCGTCGCATCGGCCGGGCTGGCGACGGCGTTCTTCATTCCCGCCGGACTTCGGTCGAATCCTCTGGAGATGATTCACGGAATCCATGAGTCGTTGTTCGTACTAGGCGCATTTACCATGTTTTCGACCATCATTTTCCGCAAATTGAGGCGCGGCGACGGGGACAACGTGAGCCATCAGAAGGCCATCCACGCAGAGTAGAGGTGGCGGAGAGGGTGGGATTCGAACCCACGGTTGAGTTTCCCCAACACACGCTTTCCAAGCGTGCTCCTTAAACCGCTCGGACACCTCTCCGCATGGCTGGCGGGCTTGGACTCGAACCAAGATTCTAGGCTCCAAAGGCCCATGTGCTACCGATTGCACCACCCGCCAACGGGTTGACTATCATAGCAGACATTGGAATGGGTCTCAGACCCGGGACGACGTCGAGGACACAGGCGCGGACCGATGCGTGATGCGCTTCTGACGGGAATTGGTAGGAAACTAAACGGCGGTGCGCAGACCCTTGCGTTTTGGTTTCGGGCGCTTGACCAACTGAGGCTGGCCGGTTTTGACGCACTCTGCAGCCCGGCGCAGTAGAATTTCAAAATCGGTGGGCGACAGCGCCTCGCTCCACCCGATTCTCGCAGGACTCGGTTTCATAGCTCCCTACCTACCCGGAAGGTTCCAGAACCGTGCCGATTGACGCGAGGCTATTCCGACGATCGAAACCTGTCAAGTAGTTTTCAAGTAAATCCCCAAGGGACAGCCCCTGGGCGAGTGCGGCGGACATGGGTGGTGAACTACGTCAGCGGAATCGCCGAAAGCAGCGCCGGCAATGAAAGCAAGAAGACCACGCCGGTGAGGAAATAGGCACCCACGGAGGCTACGCCGAGCGGAAGAATGGCCAGCAGGACGGGATCGCGACGGCTGCGGTACATGTCGAGAAGGAGACCCAGCGCACGGGTCTGCATCCACATCGCCAGCGGCGCATAGAGCAGGACGGGCCAGACGCGAGTGGGACCGGTGGGGCCGAAATGCGCGGCAGCCAGCGCCGGGAACAGCATGGCCACAGGAAGGAGCGTCAAGAGCGCGGCCTTCAGCCCCGATTTTTTGCGATCGTCCATGCTTCGAGCTTAGTGGATGCGCGGGATGTAGCAGCGCGGAGCGAAGGACAGGTGTGGCCAAAGGGGTACTGATTTTTACGCGTCGCCGGGCCGGGGGCCTGCCAAGGTCGAAAACCGCGCCCCATTCAAGAATATGCTCGTTTAAATGCAATTTCGTAGACAACCGCCGCTGGCATTGGTGTATCTTATGTGCCGGGCGCGCCCTCCGCGCCCTGACCGCTGCGCCAGCGGCAAACTCCCCACGACACGGGGAGCTCCGGAGCCGGTGCCAGGTAATTCCTCGCACTGCCAGCCGGAATTTCACCCAACACGAAAGTCGGTCTTTCGCTGCGGGTCGATCCCTGCAGGAGCCTTGGCTGCCGGCGGGGACACAGGAGGAATCCATGAAGCGTTTGGTAGTTTTCTGTGCGGTCCTTTCATTGGCACTTTGGGTGAGCCCGGCCGCTCACGCCCAGACAGCTCAGAATCAAGTGATCCCGGGGACCCAGGTGCGCCTCACTTTGATGAACGGGCTAAGCTCCAGCGTGGCGCACAGTGGCGACCCGTTCACGGCGATCGTCGCCGAGCCCGTCTTTGCTGGCAACACGATGATCTTGCCGGCCGGAGCGATCATTCACGGAACGATCACCACGGTCGAGCGACCCAAGTTTTTCTCGATGTTCCGCGGCGGCGCGGCGATGAACTTGAAGTTCGATTCAATCGAAGTGGAGAGCCGGCTGTTTCCCGCCAAAATGAGCATCCTTTCGATTTACGAGGGGGGACCGGCGGCGAGCAAGCAGCGTAAGGACGTGAAGGCGGTAGAAGGCGAAGAGGTAACGGAAAACCACAGCGTGAAGACCGACGTGGAGGACGTGGCGATTGGCACGGCGGGCGGTTCGACCGTCGGCTTGATCTTCAGCCACGTGCTGCGCGGGACAGTGTTCGGACTCGTCGGCGGGACGGCCTACGTGATGGCGAAAAAGGGCAAGGACATCGACCTCCCGGCGCAGACCGGGATGCTCGTGCGGATGGATTCGGCCGTGGCCCTTCCGTCGTCACTGATGCATAACGCATCCTACACGACAGGAAATTAAACCGGCGCTACCGTTCGCAACCATCCCGGACAAGTGCCCGTCACTCTTCAGGCCATGACGGAAGCGGTCGACGGAGTGATTGGCCGAGCGATTGGGGATGCCGTAGAGGTTTGTGTGTCCGGTGCCGACCGCGTAGGAGGCTCGGACGCGACGGTCGTCCCACGTATCGAGCGCCCGCGGGAGGTCTCTGCGGCGCGTTGCCGTCAGCAGGGCAGGGGCGCGCCGCACATGACCGGCCACCCGGTCAGCCCCAGCGCGTCCCTGGATAAAGAGCGGCGAGACAAAATCGGATGATGTATCCGAAAATCCGGTCGTAGAGCACCCACGCAAGAACCAGCCCCAACATTCCAAAACCCTGACTGCGGGACCAATTGATAAATCGCAAGGCGGCCGTGCGGCTCATCAAGAGCGTGACGCCGGTATGGCCGTCGAGCGGCGGCACGGGCAGCAGGTTGAACGTCCCGAGCAGCACGTTCAGGACAAACAGAACGCTGAGGAATGTGGCGAAAAATTCCCCTCGGCCAGGCACGGTGGCTGCCACGATGTGCGTGAAGCTGATCGAGTCCGGAATCTGAAGATAACCCAGCGCGATCCCCGCGCGAATTCCGATGGCGGCCAGGATCACCAGCGTGAAATTGGCGGCGGGCCCGGCGAGCGCCATCCAAGCGGCGCGCCGCGGGTACTGCCTCTCCCAATGGGGGTCGTAAGGCGCGCTGGCCCAGCCGAACATCCAGTGCGGCGGAAGAATATACGTGAGAATCGGCACGACCACCATGCCGAAAGGCGCGCGGCGAATGTGCGGAATCGGATTCAGGCTCGCCTGGCCGCCGTGAAACGCGGTGGGATCGCCGCCGATGCGCGCGACCAGCGAGTGCGCGCCTTCGTGGCAGGTCGTGGAAAACAGAAACACGATATACCAGATCATTCCGATGGCGATGAAGTCGGGAGACAAGGCGAGGCAAGACTAGAACGCCGGCGCTTAATGCGCAAGGGATTCACGCCGCCGCGCGCGCCGCACGCCGCAAAGATTTTTTTTCCGCGTCGCCAATTCTTTCGTGGCTGTGACCGGTATGCTAGACTCGCCAAGCGGTGGCGCCCGGAAAATTTTACGGCGCTGACCGGCGATCGGTGGAACTTCGGGCTCTGTGCAACGATTCCCCGCAAACCCCGCCAGGCCCGGAAGGGAGCAACGGTAGCGGGTCAGCTTCGTGTGCCGCGGATCACCCGAAGTTCCTCTTATCGCTTGCTCGATGGGGGCCGCACGGGTTGCACCGGACGTGAGATCGAATGAGCTATAAAGTCATCGCGCGAAAATACCGGCCGCAGACGTTTGCGGAAATCGTGGGCCAGGAACATGTGACGCGCACGCTGGCGAACGCGATCCAGTCCAATCGGGTGGCGCACGCGTACATTTTTTCCGGTGTCCGGGGCGTGGGGAAGACGACGGTCGCGCGGATTCTGGCCAAGGCGCTCAACTGTGCGAAGGGTACGACCGCTGAGCCTGACGGAACGTGCGATTCCTGCCGGGAAATTGCGGCGGGAACTTCGCTCGACGTGCTGGAAATTGACGCGGCCTCCAATCGCGGCATCGATCAGATCCGCGAGCTGCGCGAAATGGTGCGCTACGCGCCGGCGGCGTCGCGCTACAAGGTCGTGATTCTCGACGAAGCCCATCAGCTCACCGATGAAGCGTCGAATGCGCTGCTAAAAACTCTCGAAGAACCGCCGGAGCGCGTCGTATTTATTCTCGCGACCACTCGCGCCGAGGATCTGGTCGAGACGATCAAATCGCGGGCGCAGCTCTTTCAGTTCCGCTCCCTGACCTTCCTGGAAATTTCGGGCCAGATCGAACGCATCGTAAACGCCGAAAACTTGAAAATCGATTCCGGCGCGGTCGCGGTATTGGCGCGCGCCGCCGAAGGCAGTTTGCGGGACGGATTGTCCCTGCTCGAGCAAGCCATGGCGTATGCAGGCGACGAAATCTCCGATGCGCAGGTGCGGGAGCTGCTCGGCGTGGTTTCCGAAAGCGTGCTGGACGATCTGGTGGAAGCGATCGCCTCGCAATCGGCCGAGCTCGCGTTGGGACTGGTGCACCGCCTGCTGAAGGACGGGCAGAGTTTGCAGCATTTCTGCCGGGAGGCCATTCGGCATTTCCGCAACCTCCTGGTGGTTCGCGTATGCGGTGCGGATTCGGAACTGGTCGCCGCGCCAAAGGAAGAGCGTGCGAAGCTGGCCGAGCACGCCGCGAAATTCGGTGAGGAGGACCTCACTCGCTTCTTCAATATTCTGCTCGAGACGGACGATGATTTGCGGCGGAAGCCCGATCCGCGACTGCATCTGGAGCTGGGCCTGCTGCGCCTGATCAACGCCCAGAGGCTGGCGCCGCTCGAGGAGTTATTGGCGGAAATGCGAGGCGACGTGCGCCCGGCGAGAACGATCCCCGCAGCACCGGGTCGCGCGCCCGAAAGCGCGGCGGCAACGCAGGCGGTTTCCGTTTCCTCTTCCGGAG
>JBAVUW010000081.1:0-24330 GCA_049696975.1 Candidatus Acidiferrales bacterium
GTAGCGCGCCGCGCGCGAATTCGGAACAATTCGCCGCTCTGCCAGCGCACGCGCAGCACCCATCCTCATGATCGTGAATCGCCAGCGCAGTGTCCGCGTTCCCGTAAGGGACCTCGATGAGTTTCTAGCTCGCGCGCGCCGGGCGCTTCGATTGCCTGCCGAGTCCGTCGGCGTCTGCCTCGTGACCAATGACGAGATGGCGCGCTGGAATCGCCGATACCGCGGCAAGCCCGGCCCGACCGATGTTCTCTCCTTCCGTGCCGAGGATCCAAACGGAACCGGGCCGAAGCCGCCAAAGAATTCCTCGTCGCTCTATCTCGGCGACGTCGCGATTGCGCCGGCCGTCGCGCGGCGCAATGCGCGGCGATTCAGCCGCACTCTCGCTCAGGAGATGCGCATCCTGATCCTTCATGGCATGCTTCACCTGATGGGCTACGACCACGAAACCGACGAGGGGCAAATGGATCGCCGCGAGCAGCGGCTGCGGCGATCGCTGGGACTGGCTTAGACCATGGCGATCCTTCTGTTCATCACCTCGATGATGGCACTGACAGCGGCGCTGATCGTGGCGTCGTATTTCGATCGCGTCTACCGCGAATTGGGCCACCCGTCGGCCGGCCGGATGCGCGAGCATCTGGAAACGTTCGAAACCGAGATCGAGCCGCGGCTGAAGCTGGACCGGGCACGGGCGGCTCTGGCGTTCGCACTGGTGGCGCGCGTGTGGGTGGCTGCCGTTGCGGCCGTGGGCGTGGTGGGCGTCATATATCTGGAGCCCGATCGCTGGCAGACCGTTCTGGAAATCGTGCTGCTGCTGGGAGGGGAGGTCGTGATCGCGATGCAGCTGGTGCCGCTGCTGTTGCTGGCCGGTACGAGCGGTCACTGGGCCTCCCCGATGGTTCCTCTGGTGCGTCTGGAGCTCTGGATTTTGTGGCCGATTCTGGCGGTGCTGGAGTTGGCGGGCTCGGTCTTGCGAATTTCCGACGAAGAGCCGGGAGCGCCCGCCGCCGAACACCAGGCAATCGAGGCGTTCGTCGATGCAGCTACCGAAGAAGGAATCATCGAGCAGGACGAGGCCCGGCTGATCGAGCAGGTCGTCGAGTTCGGCGACAAACGCGTGCGGGAGATGATGACGCCGCGTCCGGACGTTGTGGCGATTTCAGCCCGCGCGTCTCTGGAAGAACTTCGCCGCCGCGTGGTCGAAACGAAATTTTCGCGCCTTCCCGTGTTTGACAAGACCATGGACGATATCAGTGGAATTGTAGTCGCGCGGGACATGCTGGAAGTGCCCGATCGCGACGCGGCGCGGCGAACGGTGCGGGAATTGATGCGGCCGGCGGTGTTCGTCCCGGAGATGAAGTTCGGTTCCGAGCTGTTGAAGGAGATGCAACGCAAGAACCAGCAGATGGCCATCGTGATCGACGAATACGGATTGCTCGCCGGCGTGGTGACGGTCGAAGATCTGGTGGAAGAAATCGTAGGCGAAATCGGCGAGGAGGATCGGCGGCCCGCTCCGGACGTGATCCGCGAAACGGGAGGTTCGATGGTGGTGCGCGGGAGCGTAGGCGTCGACAAGATCGCCGAGCTTTTCGGCGTGGCGCTGGAAACAGCGGCGCAGCATTCGAATGTGTCGACGATTGCGGGCCTGCTGAACAGCGTAGCCGGGCACGTGCCGCGCACCGGCGAAATCGTGGAATTCGACGGGATTCGATTCGAAGTGCTCGAGGCCAACCAGCGAAAAGTGCTGCGGGTGCGCGCGCGGCGCGCCACGCCGGCCCCGATCTCGACCGCGCGCGCCGTATAGCGGTTTCTGGCCCCGAGATGTGAGGCACAAAGCCCGGCTCCGAGGCCCGCGTGTCGCGGTTCGAACCTCGGTCGTCAGGCGGCGCCTGGGGACTTTCTCTCAAGTGCTGCTCAAAGGCGGGTTGCTGGGTTAGAATCTTGGCGGTTCGCCAAACATGCGGCTCCGCTTGAGCACGATCCTTCTCTTCGCTGCGACGTTGTGCGTGTGCCTTGCAGTTCTCCCCCACTCATCGTTTGCGCAGGACCCACCTTCTACCCCGGCGACAACGGCGCCGCAGAATGGTTCGGGCCCAGACAGCCAGCTCTGCACCGTGGCGGGTAAGGTCGTGAGCGCGGCGACGGGCGAGCCGCTCAAGAAAGTCGAGGTGACCCTCGCCACTGAGTCGCAGGATACTCCGCGCCGGCCGCGCAGTGGTCTGACGGACGCCAACGGCACCTTCTCACTGGATCATGTAGTCCCGGGACGCTACCACCTGGCGGTGACCCGGGAAGGATATTTGGCCCAGCAGTACGGACAGGCACAGGACAATGGCGAAGATTTCGGGGCCGTGCTGAGCCTGACAGCCGGGCAGAAAATTAGCGATCTGATTTTCCGACTACAAAAGTCTGCGGTGATCACGGGCCGCGTCGTCGATGAGGACGGCGATCCGATCATTCGCGCGTCGGTCGAGGTGCTGCGGCGAAGGCTGGTGAAGGGAGCGCGCCGGTTTGAGCCGATGGGGAGTGAAACCACGGACGACCAGGGCGACTACCGGATTTTCGGCCTGCCTCCGGGACACTACTTCGTCCGGGTGAGCCCGTCGGGTCCGAAGGGAAGTTTCACGATATCCACCGACGACGACGAACCGCCGCCCGATCCGAAGAGCGCCTATCCGGCCACGTACTTTCCGGGAACGACCGATTCGTCGCGGGCTTCGGCGCTCGAAGTGAGGGCCGGCGACGAAATTCCGCGGATTGATTTCTTCTTGACGCCCCAAGCGGGGACGAAGACTTACAGGATCCGAGGCCACGTGACCAACGCCCTGGGCGGGCAAACGGAAGGATCGATTACGGTGATGGCCATCCCGCGCAACAGCGAGGAAACGAATCCTTTCGGACGATTCCTGGCACAGCCGGACCGGAAAACTTCCAACTTCACAATCGAAGGGCTGGCGCCGGGGTCCTACACCGTCGCGGCCTTCAGTTTCGGCGGGCAGCGCTCGCACTCAGCCACCCAGGAGATCGACATCACGAATTCGGACGTGGATTCCGTGTCGCTGGTGCTGACGCACGGCGCGGAAATTTCCGGCCGCGTAGTTTTTGAGGGCCAGACGTCGAGCAAAACCGAAAATCTCACGGTGTCGCTTGAAACGCGCAATCCCGACGTTCCGTTCTTCGGATCGAGCCAGGCGACGGTGAAGGCCGACGGATCTTTTGTGGTCCCACAGGTGGGAGACGGCACGTATTCGATTACAGTTTTTTCGAACTGCCACCAGTGTTACCTGAAATCGGCGACGGCAAGCGGCGTCGACCTGCTGGCGCAGCATCTCACGGTGAGCGCCGGGAGCGGACCGAGCAATATCGAGTTGCTCTATAGCGCGAACACCGGCAAGGCATCCGGCACGGTGGCCGGCGCCGACGGGCTGCCGGTGCCGGGCGCGTACGTCACGCTGCTTCTCGACAGCGATGCTCCCGATGCCCCGAGCGATTCGAAGGCGACGACGACCGACCAAAACGGCAAATTCGAGATCGAGGGCGTGCCTCCCGGCCGCTACCGGGCTGTCGCTTTCGCAACGAGCGGCACCGACTCGGCTGACTTTGATGACCCGGACTTCGTCAAGCCGTTTGCGGATAAAGCGGAGTCGTTCGAGGTCCGCGGCGCTTCCACCTCCAATCTTCAGCTCACCGTGATTACCCTGAATGCAGCGGAAGACACAAACTAGCCCCAACCATACGAGATAAAAGTTGCAATTAGACATATCGTACGATATAGTGCTGGATGTAGCATTTGTTACATCAAAGGAGTGTTGGATATGAGGTTTCATCGTTATGGCAGGCATTGTGAAGAGCGCGGCGATTTCGGCGGCCATCGTCATCACGGCGGGTTTCGCGGCCGGCGCGGATTTATCGGGCGGTTCGGCGGGTTCATGAACGGGCCGGGAATGAGGGCGGCCCGCATGATCGCTTCCGGCGATCTGCAGCTGATCATTCTGGCCCTGCTTAGCGAACGGCCGCGGCATGGGTATGAGATCATCAAGGCGATCGAGGAACATTCCAGCGGGATCTATACGCCGAGTCCGGGCGTGGTTTACCCGGCGCTGACCTACCTGGAAGAAATGGGGTATGCCTCGGTCGAGCAGGAAGGCAACAAGAAGCAATACCGGATCACCGAACCCGGCGCCGAGCACTTGAAGAAAAACCACGAGAACGTGGACGAGATGCTGGATCAGCTGGCGCGGTTTGGCCGGAAGATGGCGCATATCCGGCAGGAGTATGCCGAGCAGACCCAGGAGGCGGAGGATTTCGCGTCGGATGCCGGACGTCAGATCAAGGGCGAGTGGCGGAAGACGAAGGCGGAGTTCCGCGGGCTGCGGGATGAGTTGAAGGCGACGCTTTGCGAGAAACTGGATGCGTCGGTCGAGGAGCGAGCCCGGATCAGTGAGATTCTGCGACGGGCGGTACAGGAGATTCGCAAGAAGTGACGGCGCCAGCGCGAGGGCCTTCGCCGCGCTGCGGCGAAGTGAGATCGCCCGGCGTTTCTCGGCACGGCACCGACGTTTTAGGACGGCGGAGTTGCCGAGCGGATGCGGGAAACCTCTTCGCGGAGTTCACGGAGCTCCCGCTGCAGATCCGGCAGTCGGTTGAAGACCGCGACGGATTTACGCCAGTCCAGGTTGTCCATCGCGGGATAGCCGGAATAGACCGCCCCTGCCGGGACGTCGCCGGGAACGCCGCTCTGCGATGAGATGGTGGCGCCGTCACCGATCGTGAGGTGTCCGGCGGCGCCGACTTGCCCGGCGAGCACGCAGCGATTCCCGATTTCCGTCGATCCGGCCAGCCCCACCTGACCGCACAAGAGCGTATCCTCCCCTACTTTGCATGCGTGGCCGACCTGAACGAGATTATCGATTTTAGTCCCTCGGCCGATGCGCGTCTCGCCGACCGTGGCGCGGTCGATGGCAGCGTGGGCCTGAATTTCAACGTCGTCTCCAATAACGGCCGGGCCGGCTTGACGGATCTTGTACCAGCGGCCGCTGGATTCGCGCGCAAAACCAAAACCGTCGCTGCCGACGACGACGCCATTCTGCAGCAGGACGCGATCGCCCAGGAGACAGTCTTCGCGGACGCAAACGTGAGCATGAGCGAAAAAATTGTGTCCGATACGCGCGCCACGGTAGATCGAAACGAAACTGTGCAGCACGGCGTGGTCTCCGAGTTCGACGTTTTCGTCGACGAAGCAGTAGGGCCCGATATGCGCGCCCACGCCGATTTTGGCTGAACCGGCGATCACCGCGGTGGCATGAACGCCGGGCGCATAGTGCGGCGCCGGGTGAAACAGCTCGATGGCGCGGGCGAAGTCGAGGTAGGGATTCAAGGAGCGTAGCGCGGCGATCTGAGGACGCGGCTCGCCCGTGCCGCAAATGATCGCCGAGGCGCGCGTGCTCGCAAGGGACGGGCGATACTTGCGATTGACCAGGAAGGTCAACTCGCCGGGCTGCGCTTCGTCGATGCCGGCAACGCCGGTGATTTCAAGATTGGCGTCGCCCTCGACCGTGCAGCTCAGTTTGCGCGCGAGCTCAGCTAGCTTCATGGTTTTCTCCCGAAGAGTTGAATGGCAATCGATGAAAGTTAGCAGTTGAACGGCGAAAGTTCAAACCAGGGCCCATCCTTTTGGCCCCGTCGACGGGCGTGGTACTGGCCGGCGGAGAAAAATGCTCCGAAGCTTTCCGGCCGGGCGGCCCATTCCCATCCACACCCGGGTGCGCAAAGTCCCGTACGAAATGAGCACCTCTTGACGCGGCATCGACGGGAGGCGACTGCGGAAGATGGCGGAGCGGCGTAGGGCGCTGGGCGGTAGGCTCAAAATCATCTCGAACGGCATGGCCACAACGACGCGGCAGCCCAGAAAAATAGTCAGCAGAGTTCCGGCGGATGAGCGGGCGGAGTTGCCGGAGCCTCATTGAGCCGGGCGCGACGCGATTCCCAGATTGCGCGCGCCGCCGCAACAGCCTAAAATCGCGCCTGTCGCGCTGCGATGGTCGCTGGCGTCACACCGCAACGACGTCCGACCTGGCGCACGCGAGTCTCCTGGCACGAAATCGAACCGATGTAGCTCAGCAGCACGGAGGCTTGATGAAGCCTAAATCAGCGCCCCGGGCAGGCCGCCCGTCGGGGGCCGATTCCAGTTTTCCCGCCGGGAACTCGTCGGGCAAATTCCTGATTGCTGCGATCGGCTCATCGGCCGGCGGGATCGAGGCTTCCAGCGAACTGATCAGCCGGCTGCCGATCAATACCGGAATGGCATTCGTGCTGATTCAACATCTTGATCCCACCCACCGCAGCATGATTTCAGAATTGCTCTCCAAGAAAACAAAGATGCCGGTGTGCGAAGTGCAGGACAAGATGAAGGTCGAACCCGATCACGTGTACGTGATCCCGCCCGACGCTACGATGTCGATTTCCGACCACACCTTTGGCCTGAGGCCACGTACATCCACGCGGGGATTGCACATGCCGATCGACCAATTCATGCGATCTCTGGCGGAAGTGCAGGGCAACTGCGCAGTCGGCGTGATCCTTTCCGGTACGGGATCGGACGGAACGCTGGGGTTGGCCGAAATTCAGGCGCAGGGTGGCGTAACGATCGTGCAGGACGAGACCACAGCCCGGTTTGACGGGATGCCGCGAAGCGCGATCTCCGCTGGTTGCGTGGATCTGATCCTTCCGCCGCAAGGGATCGCTCAAGAGCTGGTCAGGCTGGCGCGTCACCCGTACGTGACGCCGCCAAGTGACGGCGGTGAAACGCTCCCGCAGCTTCCGGAAACACCCTCGCTGCGACTGATTTACCAGCTGATTCTGCGCTCGGCCGGAGTCGATTTCACGCACTATCGGCAAACAACCATCCGCCGACGGATCGAGCGGCGGATGGCCGTCAACAAGGTTGAACGCGTGGAAGATTATTTGAAGTTACTGCAAACCAGCCCCGAGGAAATCAAAGCGCTGTATCAGGACATGCTGATCAACGTGACCAGCTTCTTTCGCAATCCGAAGGTTTTCGACGCTCTCAAGGCGCGGATTTTCCCAGCCATCGTGCGAAACCGCGGGAAGCATGCGGCCATCCGGATTTGGAGCCCGGGGTGCGCGTCGGGAGAGGAGATGTATTCACTCGGCATCTGCCTGCTGGAATTCCTCGCCGAGCGGGCCCAGGAGACACCGATCCAGCTGTTTGGAACGGACGTGAGCGAGACCAGCATCAACAAGGCACGCAGCGGCTGGTATCCGGAAAACATCGAAGCGGATGTTACGCCCGCACGGCTCCGGCGGTTCTTTACCAAGGCCGACCACGGATACCGGGTCAACCAGACGGTTCGCGACCTATGCATCTTCGCGCAGCATAACGTGCTGACGGATCCGCCATTTTCGCAAATGGACCTGATCTGCAGCCGGAATCTGCTGATCTACCTCGAACCGGGGCTTCAGAATCACGTGATGGAGACCTTCCACTACGCGACGCGGCCCAACGGCTTTCTGGTGCTGGGAACATCGGAAGGAATCGGGGCGGTCGCGAATCTGTTCACGCCCGAGGACCGGACCTTGCGGATTTTCGCGAAGAGGTCCACCACGCGGCCCGCGCCTCTGGTCTTTTCCATGCATCCTGAGCGGCCCCCTTCCAAACTCGGGGCGGCGCGGGCCAGTGTCCGCTTCGGGAAGGAAAGCTGGAACTATCTGGAGGTGCAGAAGGAGTTCGACCGGCGGTTGCTGGCCCAACATTCGCCCGTGACGGCTTTCGTCAATGAAGACTTCGAGGTGATCCATACGCGCGGGAACGTGAGCCCTTATCTGAAGATCTCCCCCGGCCGACCCAGCCTGAATATCGTAAAACTGGCGCGCGAAGGGCTTCAAATCGAATTACGCAACTCGCTGAATCGGGCGAAAAAAGACGATGCCACGGTGCGCAAATCGTTCGTGCAGATCAAGGACGATACCGGGCCGTCAACGGACGGTACGGAGCGCCCGGCAGCGCGGCGGGACGGAGTCCGCCAAGTGAGTTTTGAAGTGACACCCCTTCGCGTGGGGAACGTATCGGAGCGCTATTTCATGCTGCTTTTTCGGGATTCGCCAGGCCTGGAAAGGAAAGCGGAATCAAGCGCAAAAGGCCGGAAGGAATCGGAATCGGCCGCCCGGCGGATCTCTAAACTCGAGCAGGAGCTGGCCTCCACGAAGGAATACCTGCAATCGGTGATCGAGACACAGGAAGCGACGAACGAGGAGTTGCAGTCGGCGAACGAAGAGGTGCTTTCCAGCAACGAAGAGCTGCAGAGCACCAACGAGGAGCTCGAAACCGCGAAGGAAGAACTGCAGTCCGTCAATGAAGAGCTCAACACCGTGAACGACGAATTGCGCGAAAGAAATTTGGAGATGACCCGGGCGCAGAAGGACCTGGCCAATCTTTTCTCAAGCATCGATATCGCCGTCTTGACGCTCAGCGCGGATCTGAAAATCGGGCAGTTCACTTCACAGGCGCAGAAGATCCTCGGCCTGGTTCCCGGCGACGTCGGCCGCCCTCTGGCGAATATCAACTTGAACATCGACATTCCCGATCTGGAAGCGACCATTCGCAAAGTTCTGAAGAGCTCGCTCGCGGTGGACACCGAACTTACGGCGCGCGACGGAGCTCGCCATCTGTTGCGTGTGCTGCCGTCGCTGTCGTCGGGGGGTCCCGAGGGTGTTGTACTGACCGTTGTAGCGATTCCGGCGAAGAAAATACGGGCGTAAGTGCGGCCGATGCCGAAGCGAGGCCGCTATTTGCCGAGGAGTTGGCGGGCAATGACCAGGCGCTGGATTTCGCTGGTTCCTTCGCCGATGGTGCAGAGTTTCACGTCGCGATAGTATTTCTCCGCCGGGTAATCTTTGATGAAACCGTAGCCGCCGTGGATCTGGACAGCTTCGTTCGCCACTTTCACGGCGACTTCTCCGGCGTACAGCTTTGCCATGCTGGATTCGCGCGTGATGCGGGAGTCGGTGTCACCGTTGGCAATGGCGCGGTCGGCCAGCCACGCGGCGCGGTAGGTGAGCAGACGCGCGGCTTCGATCTGCGTGGCCATGTCGGCGAGCTTAAATTGAATCGCCTGGAATTCCGAGATGGTCTTGCCGAACTGCTTGCGCTGCTTGGCGTAGCGCACCGAGCATTCGTAGGCGCCTTGCGCCATGCCGAGGCCGAGCGACGCAATCGAAATGCGGCCGCCGTCGAGAATTTGCAGGCTGTTGACGAAGCCCTCGCCCGGGCGGCCCAGAATATTTTCGACAGGGACGCGGCAGTCGCTGAATACGACCTCGCTTGTGTCGCTCGCGCGCAGACCCAGCTTGTTCTCCTTCTTACCCGGCCGAAATCCGGGAGTTCCCTTCTCGATGATGAATGCGGAAATGCCGTGATGCTTTTTCGCTGCGTCGGTGACGGCCATGGCGACGCAGACATCGGCGTGATGACCATTCGTGGTGAAGGTTTTCGCGCCGTTGATGACCCAGCCATCGCCCTGTTTGAGGGCCACGGTGCGCGTGCCGCCGGCGTCGGAGCCGGCTTCGGGTTCGGTGAGCGACCAGGAGCCGAGCTTTTTGCCTTGGGCCAGCGGCGTGACGTATTTTTCGCGCTGCGCGTCCGTGCCGAATTTATAGATGTGGTTGGTAGACAGAGAGTTATGCGCGGCCACAATGATGCCGATCGAGCCGTCTACGCGCGAAAGCTCCTCAATGATGATCGCGTATTCGACATAGCCCATGCCCGCGCCGCCGTAGTCCTCCGGAAAAATGACACCGAGGAATCCCATTTCGGCGAGCTTGGGAATGATCTCGGAAGGAAATTTCGAGCCTTCGTCCCACTCCATGACGTGCGGGGCGATTTCGCCTTCGGCAAATTCGCGGACGGTGCGGCGAAGCTGCTGCTGCTCTTCGGTGAGAGAGAAATCCATAGAACGTTTATATCACGGACGCGCGGCTGCAAAAGCGAGGCCAACCGGGGATGCGCACGGATCTGGAACGGTCGGATTTGCTGCGCCCGGTCGCGGGTTAGAGCGCCAGTGACGCTACGCCTGCGCGACGACCCACGGCCCGCAGCGTGAGGTCGGCGAGCGCGCGGATCAACAGCGGCGAATCGTTCAGTGCCGGCATCATGTGGAATTCTTCGATGCCGAGAGATTCGGCCTTCTCGCGGGCCTCGATGTTTATTTCGTGCAGAGTTTCAATGTGCTCGGTAAGGAACGCAATCGGAATCACCAGCATGCGGCGCTGGCCCTCGCGCGCCATCCGCTCGATCGTACCGGTGAGCGACGGCGTCAGCCACTTCTGCGGACCTACGCGACTTTGATAGCAGAGCACGTGCGGGTTGCTCCACGAGCCCATCTCGCGGACCAGCTTCACCGTGGCTTCGATCTGTTTCGGGTAAGGATCGCCCTTTTCCACCAGGGCCATGGGCAGGCCGTGGGCGCTAAAGACCAGAGGGACGTCTTCCGGGTCCGGCAGCTGCTGGAGCACGCTGTTGATACGCTCCACGATTCCGGCGATGTAGTCGGGATGGTCGAAGAAATGATCGACCAGGTAGACGGGAACCTTGGGCTTGTAGAGACGGTGCCATTCCTTAAGGCTGCTGCCCGTGGTGGCGAAGGAATAGTGCGGATAGAGCGGCAGCAGAACGAGCTCATCGAACTCGGCACTTTCCAACGCGGCAATTGCATCGGACGTATCGGGATGCCAGTAGCGCATGGCCACGATGGTGCGCGCAACGATATGCGGACGCAGCGCGATTTCCAGGGCGTGCGCCTGTTGCTCGGTGAGCCGGCGGATGGGAGAGCCGCCGCCGATCTCGGCGTAATGAGCACCCGCTGTTTTCGAGCGAAGAACGGAAATCAATTTCGCCAGAGGCTTGCGGGCCAGAAACGATCCCGGGAAATTAATAATGTCCGGATCGCAAAAAAGATTATAGAGGAACGGCTGGACGGCGACCTGCGAGTCCGGCCCGCCCAATTGGAATAACACCACGGCGATTTTCTTCGAGTCGGGCATGGCTCCGAGTTCCAGCTATTAAGATGCCACAACCGAAGCGCGCGCTTCCAGAAAAAGTCGAGCCGCCGGGCGGGTGCTCAGAATCGCGAGCGACGTTCGCTGCGGGAAATCGTCTGGGCGAAGTGTGGTTGACGCGTCCCGCGATTGTGACTACATTCGTAAGGTGCCCGTCAAAAAGATTCAGGTCGGCCAGGTCTGGAAGAACGATTCGACCGGCGACTCCTTTCTAGTCACAAAAACCTACCATGAAGGGCTTTCGTCCTACGCAGTGCTGCGCAAGACCGGATCGGAGACGGATCCCCCCGTGCGGGTAAAGGTTACAAACTCGAGCGGGGCGGCTGATCTTCCCGGCTACAGCTACACACAGCAAGCGGACGACTTCTAATTTTTCCCGCCGAGCAGGTTTACATTCACGATTGCGCAAAGCTGGATTAGAATGGATTTCGCATGGCTTCTTCCTCGTCGGGCGCGAACTTCGTACATCTACACCTTCACACCGATTACTCTCTACTCGATGGCGCTTGTGAGATCGGCGAGTTGACCGCCGAAGCCGCCCGGCGCGGCATGCCGGCCGTGGCGGTGACGGACCACGGCAACCTGTTCGCTGCGGCGAATTTCTACAATAAGGCCATTACGCACGGCGTGAAGCCGATCATCGGCTGTGAGGTCTACGTCGCGCCCGACAACCACAAAAATCGCGGCGCCGAGGCGGAACGCTCCAACCACCTGGTGCTGCTGTGCGAGAACGACGAAGGCTACCGCAACCTGATTCAGCTGGTTTCGACCGGCTTCCTGGACGGCTTTTATTACAAGCCGCGCGTGGATCACCAACTGCTCGCCAGGCACAGCAAGGGGCTGATCGCGCTTTCGGCTTGCCTGCGCGGAGAAGTGGCCGACGCGCTCATGTCGGAGAAATACGATCAGGCCCGCGCGAACGCCTATCGCCTGCGCGATATCTTCGGCAAGGGCAATTTCTTTCTGGAAGTACAAGATCAGGGACTCGAGATCGAAACGCGGATCAACCGCGATCTGGTGAGCCTCTCGCGCGAAACCGGAATCCCGCTGGTGGCCACAAACGACTGCCACTACCTGACGCAGGCCGACTCGCATGCCCAGGAAGTGCTCCTGTGCATCCAGACCGGCAAGACCATGAGCGACAGCACACGGATGAAATTCGCGACCGACCAGTTTTACTTCAAGACGGCGGAGGAAATGGCCCAGGTGTTTCGCGAGATTCCCGACGCCGTAACGCGCACGGTGGCGATCGCGGACCGCTGTAACGTGAAAATCCAGCGCGTCAGCAATCCCTTTCCTGAGTTCAAGGTTCCCGAAGGCCATACCACGGACTCGTATTTCGAGAAAATCGCGCGCGAGGGCTTTGCGCAACGCGCCGTGCAGCTGGAAAGGCTGGCACGCGAAGGCAAGTTGCGCCACTCGATTTCCGAATACGAATCGCGCCTGAGCTCGGAAATCCAGATGATTCAGAAGATGCGCTTCGCCGGGTATTTCCTGATCGTTTGGGATTTCATCCGCTACGCGCGGGCGCAGGAAGTGCCCGTGGGGCCCGGGCGCGGATCGGCAGCCGGCAGTCTGGTGAGCTATGCGCTGCAGATTACGGACGTGGACCCGCTTCAATACGACCTGCTGTTCGAGCGTTTTCTGAATCCCGAACGCGTCTCGATGCCCGACATCGACATCGATTTCTGCATGCGGCGCCGCGGCGAGGTGATTGACTACGTCCGGCGGACCTACGGCGAAAAAAGCGTTGCGCAGATCATCACTTTCGGGACCATGGCCGCCAAGGCGGTGCTGAAAGATGCCGGCCGCGCGCTGGACATGCCCTACGGAGAGGTCGACAAAATCGCCAAGATGGTGCCGCTCACCCTGAATATCGAACTGGAAGACGCCCTCAAACAGATGCCGCAGCTGGAATCGTTGCGGAAGACGGACGAGCGCGTGAAGGAGCTGGTCGAGGTGGCCCTGCGACTCGAAGGGCTCGCCCGGCACGCCTCCACGCACGCAGCGGGCGTGGTGATCTCTCCGCAGCCGCTTACCGAGATTGTGCCGCTTTATAAGTCCACGAAGGATGAAATTGCGACGCAGTACGACATGAACGCGCTCGAGCGCATCGGCCTGTTGAAAATGGATTTCCTGGGGCTCACGACGCTCACCGTGCTCGACGACGCCGTACGGCTCATCCAGGAGAATCGCGGCGTCACGATCGACCTGCCGAACCTGGCGCTCGACGATGCGGAGACCTATGCGCTATTCACGCGCGGCGACGCGACCGGCATCTTCCAGTTCGAATCGCACGGCATGCGCGACATCTTGCGCAAGTATCAGCCGACGCGCCTGGAGGATTTGACCGCGCTCAACGCGCTCTATCGGCCCGGCCCGATCCAGGGCGGGATGATTCCAGATTTCATCGCGCGCAAGCACGGCGAGAAAAAAGTCACCTACGATCTCCCGGAACTCGAGGAAATTCTCTCCGAAACCTGGGGCGTGATCTTGTATCAGGAACAAGTGATGCAGATTGCAAACCGCCTCGCGGGATTTTCACTCGGCGACGCGGACCTGCTCAGGCGCGCCATGGGCAAAAAGAAACCGGAAGAGATGGCCGCACAGCGCGAGAAATTCCTGACCGGTTGCCGCGCACGCAAAGTACCCGAAAAAAAAGCCACAAAGATCTTTGACCTCATGGCGGAGTTCGCCGGCTACGGCTTCAACAAGTCGCACTCCTGCGCCTACGCCTTGCTGGCCTATCACACCGCGTGGCTGAAGGTGCACTACCCGGTCGAATTCATGGCCGCGATGCTCACGTCGGAAACGGGCAATACGGAAAAAGTGGTGAAGTTCATCAACGAGGCGCGCAGCATGGGTATCACCGTGCTGCCACCGGACGTGAATTCCAGCGACTTGAATTTCACCCCCGTGGGCGATTCCGTCCGCTTTGGGCTGGCGGCGATCAAGAACGTCGGCGAGAACACGGTCAAGGGAATCCTGGCTGCGCGGGCGACGCTCGGCCAGTTTACCAATTTCTTCGAATTCTGCGAATCCGTCGATTCGCGACTGATGAACAAGCGCGTGCTCGAAAGCCTGGTCCGTGCGGGCGCTCTGGATGGACTGGGCGCGCATCGCGGACAGATGATCGCCGTGATCGATCGCGCGATCGAACGGGCGCAAAAGCTGCAGCGCGCCAGAGGAAGCGGGCAACATGGGCTTTTCGGCGGAGCCTCGGCGCCTGTCGCCCTATCTCCCGAAGAATTGCCCCGAGTGCCGGAATGGCCCGAGCACGAAGTTCTCGCTGCAGAGTACTCGACGCTCGGGTTCTACATTTCTGGGCATCCTCTGGATAAATACGCGGGCCGCTTGCAAGATCTGAAGGCCGTCGATCTAGCAACCCTCGAAAGCCGGCGCAACAATGAAGAAATCGTGGTCGCCGGAATCATCGTGCAGGCGCGTCCGATGCGATCGCGGCGAGGCGCGCGGTGGGCGATCCTCACGCTGCAGGACCGCACCGGAGTCTGCGAAGCGCTGGTGTTCCCCGAGGCGTATCAGAAGCTCGAAGGAATTCTGAAGGCCGCGACGCCGCTGCTGGTGAAGGGCCGGGTGAGCGTGGAAGACGTTGGCACGCGCGTGATTGTGGCCGACGCGCGCCTGCTCGATCAGGTAAAGTCACCTTCGGAAAACGGAGCGAATGGTACGGCAGGTCAGACCAACGGCGCGCCGACACTGCTTCGCGTGCGGGTGAGTTGCAGCGCGATCGACGCGGGAGTGATCGACCAGCTGCACGAGCTTTTCGCCAGCCGGCCCGGGCGCTGCAAGATTGCATTCGAACTGATCCAGGACGACGGCAGCGAAGCCACCATCGACGCGGGCAGCGCCGTGCGCGCCGATCGCGATCTGCTGGAGCGCGTGCGCCAGATCTGCGGCAGCGACTCGGTCGCGGTGGTGCAATGACGGAAACTCCCGAGCAGAAGGAAAAGCACCGGCTAGCCCGTGAGCGCCTGAAGCGCCTGCGGGCGCGGGCCCGGCAACGGAGATTGAAGGAACGCGCCGACGCGCGCGCCCTGGGAGCCGCCCAGGCCCTGTCCCCTTCTGCGAAATCCCGCCGCGCGGACCCGGTGGCCCCAGCGGGCGACTCCGGTCTCCGAGAACAGGACGAGCGCCGTCAGATCGAAATCAAAGCACTTGAGCGCGACATCGCCGAGCTGAGCCGGCTGACCGATCCGACCGACGCAACCTCGAACGAAATCGATCGTATCCGCAAGGAGGTCGACGAGCTGAAGCGCGATTTTTACGCACACCTCGCGTCTTGGCAGCGGGTGCAACTGGCGCGCCATCCGCAGCGCCCGTACACAGATGATTTCATCCGGCTGATGTTCGACGACTTCAGCGAAATCCACGGCGACCGGAGCTTTGCGGACGACGCCGCATTGATCACCGGCATGGCCCGATTCAACGGCCGGCCGGTCATGATCGTCGGCAACCAGAAAGGCCGCGACACGAAGCAGCGCCTGGCGCGCAATTTCGGGCAGGCGAAGCCGGAAGGTTACCGCAAGGCCCTGCGCGCCATGCAGCTGGCGGCGAAATTTCACCGGCCGATCGTTGTCTTCGTCGACACGCAAGGCGCCTACCCCGGCATCGACGCTGAAGAGCGCGGCCAGGCGCAAGCGATCGCGCACAACATCCGCGAAATGTCCCGCCTGCCGGTGCCGATCATCGTGACGGTTACGGGCGAGGGAGGTTCAGGCGGAGCGCTTGCGATTGCCGTCGGGGACCGCGTCCTGATGCTGGAGAATTCGATCTACTCGGTAATTTCACCCGAAGGCTGCGCGTCGATCATGTGGCGCGACTCGACGAAAGCCGAACTCGCGGCCGAAGCGCTGAAAATCACGGCGCAAGATCTGCTCGCACTGAAACTCATCGACGAGATCGTCTGCGAGCCTGAAGGCGGCGCGCACAACGATCACGCCGCGGCAGCGCGCATGCTTTCGTCCGTGCTGTTGCGCACGCTGGACGAACTATCGCGCCTCGCCCCCAAGACTCTCCTTGAGCAGCGCTACGATAAGTTCCGCCACATCGGCCAGTTCTACTCCTGAGCGGGGCGCTCCGGCGTTTGATGCCGCAAGCCCAGCGGTTGCTGTGCGGTAGGGCCGGGTGTTTACCGTATGGTCCTCGACGTCGGCTTCCGGTACATTCCAGGCGGGTTCGGATTGCACGCATCACCACGTCGAGGAGGTGCTCCCATGCAGGAGAATCGCTCGCGCCACGCAACGCTCGGCATCCTCTGGTTGCTCTACGGGGTAATCTGCCTTGCCAAGGCTGCCTGGGTTGTCGTGTACACCTCGACGTTGACACTGATGTGGGGCGCGATCATCACGCGCGTCGCCGATCCGTTCTTCTGGATGAACGCCTTCCATGTCTGGTTGATCGGCGCGGTGGTTTTGCTGGTTCTGACCGGCATACTCGCGTTCATCGCGGGTTTCGCCCTGATGCAAAACCGCATGAGCGGCCCCGCATGGCCCCTCATCGCCAGCGTCCTCGCGATTCTCACGGGGCCGCTGGGAATCGCGCTGGGCACCTATACGCTGGTCGCCACGGTTCGGCCCCCAGTGGGCGAAGCGCGCAGCAACTACGCCTCGGCCGCCTAGCGAAACCGGGTGAAAGACGACCGGGTACTCCCGCTGCGGCGGCCCTCCCGATGCGGCCTCCGATTTCCCTTCGCCAGTAGAGCATTGGGCACGCCCTGCGGCGTTCCGGTTGCCGCTTCCCGCCGTCTCGTCTAGCGTTGGTAAACGGGGGTCCGCTCCATGGCTGAAGGCGAGGCGCAACTCATGTCGGAAGTGTTCCGGCCTTACGAAAGGCTCGTGGAGATTACCATTCTCGGAAAAACGTTCCTGGTTCCGGAGCGCAATTCCCTTCTGCGCGCCTTTCAGTTCATCAGCCCCGAGACGATTCCCTACGGCCGTTTCTGCTGGAATCAGGAATGCCAATACTGCCGGGTCAATTGCCAGCTTTCCGACGACGACCAGCCCCGCCCAATCTTGAGCTGTAAATTCATCGTATCGGAAGGTATGAACATCTCCGAACTGGCGCCGGAACTTGTCGGCTGCCTGCGCACTAAACTCGGCGTGCCCGCCGGGGGCCCTCGAGTGGAAGAAGACCCGCCCGGAGCGTCCGCATCCGCCGGCATCGATCCAATGGCAAGCGTAGCGAGCGTCGAAGCAATCGACGGCCCGGGCAGCACGAACGGCCAGTAGTGCCCTGTGTTCCTGCCGACTGGCGGCGCCACTCAATCTCTTCGAGGACCACATGAACGGCTTCACCGTACTGGTCGCCGACGATTCACCCGTGTATCGAAAGCTGGTCGAACAGACGCTTGCCGACGAAGACTGTGTCGCGGTGTTCGCCAAAAGCGGCAACCAGGCGATCGAGATTTTCGAGCACGGTCAACCGGATCTGGTGATCACCGACTGGAATATGCCCGATCTGACGGGCATCGAGCTGTGCCGGCGGATTCGTGCCAGCGCGTCGACGCGGTACACCTATGTCATCATCCTCACTGGCAAGGCGGAAAAAGAAAACGTGGTCCAAGGCCTTTCCGCCGGCGCCGACGATTATCTGGCGAAGCCGTTTGACCGCGACGAATTCCTGGCGCGTGTGGGCGTGGGGAGGCGGCTGATCGATCTTCACCGCCAGATCGAGGCGAAAAATCGCCTGCTCGAGGAGCTCGCGCTCACCGATTCGCTGACCGGTGTGCCGAATCGCCGCGCGATTGAAGCCTGGTCTTCGCGGCAACTGAGCGGCGCCGCGCGACACGGTTTTTCACTTTGGATGGTGCTCATCGATCTCGACCATTTCAAGAGGATCAACGATAGTTACGGGCACGAAGCGGGAGACGCCGTGCTCAAGAAGTTCGCGGAAATTCTCCGCAGCCACACGCGGCTTTCCGATATTTCCGGGCGCATCGGCGGCGAGGAATTTCTTTTCGTGCTCACGCATGCCGACCGGGACGGCACGATGATGGTGGTGGACCGCATCCGCCAGCAGCTGGCCGCAGAGAAATTCGTATTCGACGGCGCAACCGTCCAAGTAACGGCGAGCTTCGGCATTTCCGGATTCTCGGGCAAGTCCGCGCCGGAATTTGAAGAACTGCTGGCGCAGGCCGACGACGCTCTGTATCGGGCCAAAGACAACGGCCGCAATCGCATCGAGCTGGGCGTCGCCGTGGCTCCCTAAGTCCCTTCATCTGTCATGTGTCATTGCCAGCGTGCGCAAGGTCTCTTGCTCCTGTTGCGCGCTCCATGCGATTCTGCTCGGCGCACAGGAGGCCAGGCATGCCGGTTTGCGATGGATGCGGCGCCCGGGTGGACGACCTGCACATCCGCCAGCGCATCGAGCGGCTCGAGCTGGCCACACGATTCCGCCCGGTTCACATTTCCGTGCTGCTCATTGACGCTGCTCCGCCCGCGCGCCCGGAAGATTATTTCTATCGCGCCTCCGCCAGCCCCTCGGATCGCTCCTCCGCGGGGCGCGAATACTTCGAGGCGCTATTGAATTCCGCCGGCCTGGATGCCCGTGCGCAGCCGAATGAAGAAGCCGCGCTCGCCGAATTCCAGCGTCGCGGCTTCTTCCTGATCGGCGCGATCGAATGCGCGCAGGCAAATCCCCTCGACGCTCAAAAGGCCATCGAGCTGGCAGCGCCCACCCTGCTTCGCCGTGTCAAAATCTCCTACAAGCCGAAATCCATTGCGCTGCTCTCGCTAGCCACGCAACCACTTGTCGCGGCCTTCGCGCAAAGCGACGGGGGCCCTCGGCTGATTCTTCACAACGGAAAACCCTTTGACGATCCCGGGCGGGAAGAGTTGCTGGCGATGGCTCTGGCCCCGCAAGCCCACGCCTGAAGCGCCGCGCGTGATTGTGCTACAATCGTTTCTCCGGCCACCGGGCAAATAATGAGGGTACTGGCATGAATCCGCGCACGAAGTTCGCCGTGGGGTCCGGGATTATTGTGGCCACCCTGCTCGGGCTGGCCTACGTCGGCTACACGCAAAGCAAGACGTACTACCATACGATTTCCGAGCTGCCGACCCTGAACGGATCCACACTTCACCAGCGCATGCGCGTTTCCGGAAACGTCCGCGCCGGCACGATTTCGCATCAGGACGGTCACACGAATTTCGTCCTCGAAGAACAGGGCAAGACGCTTGCGGTCAGCTACATCGGCAACGATCCCCTGCCCGACACCTTCAAGGATGGCGCACAGGCGCTGGTCGAGGGTCGCCTGACGGCGGACGGTAACTTCACGGCCGAACAAGTTCAGGCAAAATGCGCTTCGAAATACGAAGCTTCACCCACCGGCGCGCCCGTCGCAGGCGGCAGTGGTCCGAACAAAACCTGACATCCCGGGGGACTCGGTTTGGATATTTTCGGCTCCTTTGCCCTGCTTCTCGCGTTCCTGGCTGCGGTGTATGCCTTCGTGGCCGGAATCGTGGGCATCGTCACGCGCCGCGTCCTGCTGACGAAAAGCGCGCGCAATGCCGGCATGGCGACGTTCGGCCTCCTCACTCTGGCAGTCGCCACGCTGGAGTATTTTTTCTTCACCGACAATTTCTCGCTGGCCTACGTCGCCGCGCACAGCAACCGCGCCCTGCCGCTCTATTACAAGTTCTCCTCCCTCTGGGCCGGGCAGGAAGGGTCGCTGCTCTGGTGGAGCTGGCTGCTGTCGATCTACGTTTTCCTCGCGCTGTTTCTGAATCGCCGCAAGCATCCGGAACTGATGCCGTATGTCGGCGTCACGCTCGCCGGTGTTCAGATCTTTTTCCTCACGCTGAACAATTTTGTCGCCAGCCCGTTTCACGTGATGGCGGCGGCTGATTCCGGGGGCCTGATGCACGTCGCGCGGCTTTCGGAAGGCACCGGCCTCAATCCCCTGCTCCAGTATCCGGAGATGGTGATTCATCCGCCGATGCTTTACCTCGGCTATACGGGATTTACGATCCCGTTTGCGTTTGCGATGGCCGCGCTGCTGGGCCGCTATCCCGGTGAAAAATGGATTCACATCACGCGCCGCTGGACCATGGTGGCCTGGTGTTTTCAGGGCATCGGCGTGCTGCTCGGCGCACACTGGGCCTACGCCGTGCTCGGCTGGGGCGGCTACTGGGCGTGGGACCCGGTAGAGAACGCGGCGCTGCTGCCGTGGATTACCGGCACCGCGTTTCTGCATTCGGTGATGATGCAGGAAAAGCGCGGAATGATGAAGGTCTGGAACGTGTGGCTCGTCTTCGTCACGTTCATGCTCTGCATTCTGGGCACTTCGCTCACGCGCACGGGAATCGTCAGCTCCGTGCATGCCTTCGCCGAATCGAATATCGGCGGGTATTTCTTCGGTTTTCTGGGCATCGTGCTGATCGTTTGCCTGGCGGCTTGGTACAAGAATCGCGACTACCTGCGCAGTGACAATCAGCTCGATTCGCTCGTCTCACGTGAATCGAGCTTTCTTTTCAATAATTTGATTCTGCTCGCCGCGTGTTTCGCGGTTCTCTGGGGCACGCTTTTCCCGGTGATTTCCGAGTGGGTTACCGGCAGCAAGATCAGCGTCGGCCCGCCGTTCTTCAACAAAGTGAATGTGCCGATCGCACTGTTCTTGCTTCTGCTCACCGGTGTGGGGCCGCTGCTTGCGTGGCGTAAGACGTCGGTCGATGCGCTGAAGCGCAATTTTGCGTGGCCGCTCGGGGGCGGCCTGCTCGCCGGCGCCCTGGCGTTCGCCTGGGGATGGCGGGAATTCTATCCGCTCGTTTGCCTGATTCTCTCGGTTTTCGTCACGCTAACGATCGTCGCGGAATTTTATCGCGGTGCCCGCGTCATTTCCGCGCGCGACGGCTCGAACCTGCTGACCGCTGTCGGCCAGCTCACCATGCGCAACACGCGCCGCTACGGCGGCTACATCGTCCACTTTGCCATGGTGATGATTTTCATCGGCATCACCGGCTCCGCGTTCAATCAGGACATTCAGAAAGAAATGAACATCGGCGACCAGCTGACGATCGGTCCGTATACGATTCTCTGCCAGAATTTCGACCAGCCCTCGACCGACAACTACGAATCCAATCGCGCCACGCTCGAAGTGTTCCGCAACGGCCACTCGGAAATGATGCTCTATCCCGAGCGGCGCCTGTTCCGCACCAGTCAGGTCACCGAAACCGTCGTCGCCATCGAGAGCACGGTCGTTCACGATTTGTATGTCGTCTATGCCGGCCGCACGCCGGATACGAACGTGCCGGTGATTCACGCGTACCTGAATCCGCTGGTGAAATGGATCTGGTTCGGCGGCATCGTCCTCGTGCTGGGAACGATTCTGGCGATGATGCCCGACCGCCGCGCTGCCCTCGTCCTGCGCGCGGCCACGGATCGCCCGTGGGCCGACCGAACCGCGCCCAACCCGGTGACCGCGCCCATCCGGCACTCGAGCTCCGATGACTAAGCGGCGAATCGTCGCCGGGCGAATCTTCGGCCCTCCGGACTTTCGCAGCGGCATCGGCCGCTCCCCGCGAGAACGCCTTCACCCGCGGAAGCTCTCCGTCGCGGCAGCCGCGCTGATGATTGCGCTGCTCGGTTCGGTGCGGATCCCGGGCGCACGCGCTGACAACGCAGATCGTGCCAAGAGTCTCTCGAAGAAAGTGATGTGCATGTGCGGCGGCTGCAACGACACAGCCGGCACCTGCAATCACACCGGAGGCGCCTTCTCCGGCCCATGCGACACGGCCAAGGCCATGCAGAAAGAAGTCAATGACCGCGTCAACCGTGGCGACTCCGACGACCTGATCCTGCAATCGTTCGTTCAGGAGTACGGCCCGACCGTCCTGCCCGACCCGCCGAAGAGAGGCTTCACCTGGCTCGTATGGATCGCGCCGATCGCGCTGCCGGTGTTCGCGCTGTTTCTGATCTGGGAAGTGGTGCGCCGATGGCGCCGCAAACAGGAGCTGGCGCCCGCGGGCGGCCCGCCCATTTCGGCCGAGCTTGTCGATCGCGCGCGGCGCGAGGTGGATCGCCACGATGAGTAACGTCGACATCGCAGTCGCCTGCGTGCTGCTCGCCCTGGCAACCATGATTTTCATTTTCGGCGTGCGCCCGGAGCCGTCCGACGCCCAGCCGCACCGTACCAAGCTCGATCAGCTCATGGAACGCCGTGACGCCATCTACGACAACCTCCGCGATTTGCGCTTCGAGTATCGCGCCGGCAAATTCTCCGAGGCCGATTACGACGAAATCAAGCAGTCGCTCGAAATCGAAGCCGCCCGCGTCCTGGCGGAAATGGACATCGCCACCGGAAGCGCGCCCACGCCCGCCACACGCCAGGCCGCGTCACAAAAAGGATTGCGCTCATGATCGCGCGCGCAAACCCTCTTGGTTCTCGCCAAGCGTGGGGATTCGCCCCTGGGAATGCATCGCCGGACGGATCGAGGGCCCGGGCCCGGCCCCTGGGAATTTGGGGCCTGCGTCTGGCGTTCATGCTCCTCGCCCTCGCGGCGCTTCCGGCACTCGCCGGCACGGTCACCGGCACCGTGACCAACGGCACCACCGGCAAGCCTGCCGCGGGCGTGGACATGATCCTGATTCAGCTGCAGGGCACCATGCAGCCTGTCGCGAACACGAAAACCGACGCCCGTGGTCAATATCACTTTGAAAATCCGGGCCTCGGTGCAGGGCCGATGCTCATCCGCGCCGTGTACCGCGGCGTGAACTACCATGAGCCGGCGACGCCGGACAAAACCACAATCGACATGACGGTGTACGAGCCGACCGAGCAGCCGTCCGCCTTTTTGGTCAGCGTGCATGCGATCATCGTCCAGCCCAACGGCGTGGACCTCACGGTCACCGAGGAGTACAACATCTCGAACAAAACGCAGCCGCCGATGGCCTACTATCGCGCCGACGGCTCGTTCATCTTCTCGCTACCCCAGGGCGCTCAGCTCGGCAGCATTTCCGCCGGCGGCTCCTCCGGCATGCCCGTCGTGCAGACGCCGATCGACAAGGGCAACAATCAGAAAGCCATCGCCTACCCGTTCCGTCCCGGCGATAGCACCGTGAGCTTGACGTACAAGATGCCCTACCCGGCGAATCAGGCTACTTTACGGGTGACCTCACGCTACGCCGTGGAACATCTCGGCGTGTTCGCACCACCTTCGGTTCAGATTTCCGGCGGCGACTTCACGCCCAACGGACAAGCGGAGGGCTTCAGCGCCTATACCCGCGATCGTGTCTCGGCGAATACGCCAATCGCGATCTCGGTTTCCGGCACCGCTCCGCCTCCGGCGCTAGACGCGAACGCCGGAGGGATCGGTGGCCCGAACAGTGGCCCGGGGGGAGGGGATGATACGCAGAACCCGTCCGTGAATTCGCGCATCGAAACCGCGGGTGAAGCTCCCACCGCCAGCGTTACCACGATGCCGGCCCGGCTCGACAATTTGAAATGGATTCTCGTCGGTGGCTTCGTCGCGCTCTTCCTGCTCGGCTTGATATTTCTCGCGCGACAGCCGCAAATCGCCATCGCCGCAGCCGACGCAGCCTCCGCCGAGCCCCCCAGTTTCCCGACAGCGGCGGCGGTGGCGGCCCGCGTGCCGCAAACCGGGGATTCCAATGTCTCGACCGTGGCCGCTACTCTGGACCGCGAGGTGCGCGGCAGCCTCGATGAACTGAAAGACGCGCTCTTCCGCCTCGAACTCCGCCGGGAAGCCGGCACCATCAATGAATCCGACTACCGCGCCGCACGTGACCGCATGCAGCAAGCCTTGCGCGATCTGGTGAAGGGCTAGCCGCTTGTCCGGCGCGCTGTCGACTCCCGCACCATCCCAACCCGAATCGCCTTATACTCCGGCCGTGCCGGCCGCCACCCTCGGAATTTCCTTTGAAGGTATCGAAAAACGCTTTGGCTCGCTCCTGGCGCTGCGGGGAGTGACGCTCGCCATCGGGCCCGGCGAATTCGTCGCCCTGCTGGGCCCCAACGGCGCGGGAAAGACCACACTGCTGCGCATCGCCGCAAAGCTCTCGACTCCCACGAGCGGCTGTGTGAAGTTTTCCAGCGGAGGAATCCCGCCGCTTGCCCAGATTGGAATGGTCGGCCACAACACACTGCTCTACGACGAGCTGACCGCGGCTGAGAATCTCGATTTCTTCGCCGGCCTCTACGATCTGGGCGATCGCCGCGCGCGAATCAGCCAAGCCCTGGCTGCCTGCGGTCTGGCGTCGCGCTCCGACAGCCTGGTGCGCACC
>JBAVUW010000082.1:0-6567 GCA_049696975.1 Candidatus Acidiferrales bacterium
TCGCCTGGCTCGGTAACTTCCGCCGACTGGTTGTCCGCTACGATCGCTCGATCACGATTTACGAAGCTTTCTTTCATATCGCCTGTTTCATGATTACCTTACGAAGGGTTTTGAAATGAGCTCTAGCCATGCGAGAATCATTTGGCGCTCCGCACTACAGGCGGAAGGCTCAGAAATGGCTCACCAAGCCGATTAAGATGATGAGTGGGATCGGAACGCCGAGCAGCAGCAAAATAATGGAACGCATGGGAAGCTCCTTTCGGAAATCACTGAATTCTGTGTGCAGGTTGCGACTCGTTTTGTGAATCTATGCCCTGATGCGATCACGCTGCCTGCCGCCAAGCAAGGCCGCGTAGCTTGCGCAGAAGGCGCCGATGAGCGAGGCCACGAAGAGCCAATAAAGCGAGTGGGCGATCGCCTTGCGCGCGGCGTCGGCGGCCTGTTGATCGCGCTCGAAAGTGTCGCTGACGCGTTGCTCGGCGTCAGCGCGGTGGATGCCGGTAGCGGCGGCGACCTGATCGGCAACGTAGTTCTTGTCGTCATCGGTCAGCGTCCCCTGGGCGAGCGCATGAGCAAAAATCACCGACGTTTGTGCGCGCGCAGACGTTTCATTCGCCGAAAGTGGCTGCGACGATCGGAACAGACTGTTCACGAAATAATCGTTCGGATTTAGCCGCGACTCATCGGCACGCGATCCGGTTTGCATGCTCGCGCCGACCATCGCGCTGGACGCGGTGGTGAGCAAAGCGCCTGAGATCACCAGCGCGACAGCCCAGACCAGAAATCCGTGAGCCGTATCGCGAAAGTAGACTTCGTCGGTGTGCACGCCCGTCCATTTCGTGCGCAGACGGCCTGCCAAATATCCGCCGACGCCGGCGGAGATAATCTCCGTAAGCGCAATCCAGATCAGCGCTCCGATTTTGACGGCGGAAGCCGGCGCGCCCGAGTTTATCCACGGCGACAGCGAAGACAACCCGGTACCCGCGCCCAGTGCGAGCAAAATCAGCGAAAGCGCGGCCGCGACGAAGGCTCCTGCAACAACGGCGGCCCACGACACGCCCGAAGCGGACGCCTCGGCCGGAACCGGCGAGTTTTGGTAAACCAGCGATCTGGATGCTGCGCTCATGCTCTGTCCTCCCGACCCATGCGAGTAACCCGTACCCTCAAAGCGACCGATTCTCGCCGAATCAGCGGTGGGAACATATCCGATCAAAATAGTACGCCCACAAGCGCAACGCTGTAGGCCGTGAGCTTGGGGTCGCAGCGCTTATGTTCCCCGCCTCGTGCGCGTATAATCCCCGTGTAACATCCCTGCTGTATCTCTGCGATGTAACCAGAACTCACCGCGGTCCATGCGCTCAGGAGGCAACATGCCGACGATCACCGTGAAGGACGGAACCGGGGTTTTCTACAAAGATTGGGGTTCGGGCCAACCCATCGTATTCAGCCACGGCTGGCCGCTGACCGCCGACGACTGGGACGGGCAGATGCTCTTTTTTGGCCAGAAGGGCTATCGGGTGATCGCGCACGATCGGCGCGGGCACGGCCGCTCCACGCAAACCTGGGACGGCAATGAGATGAACACCTACGCGGACGATCTCGCGGCACTGTTTGAACACCTCGATCTGCACGGCGCGATCATGGTAGGTCACTCGACCGGAGGCGGTGAGGTGGCGCGCTATCTCGGACGCCACGGCTCGAAGCGCGTCGCGAAAGCGGCGCTGATCAGCGCTGTGCCGCCGCTGATGCTCAAGACACCGGCGAATCCCCTGGGCGCGCCCATCGAGGTCTTCAATGGCCTGCGCGCGGCTCTCGCGGCGAACCGGCCGCAGTTCTACCGGGACATCACCCTGCCTTTTTACGGTTACAACCGCCCCGGCGCGGTCATCTCCGAAGGGATCCGCGAACACTGGTGGCTGCAGGGCATGCTGGGCGGCATGAAGGCGCACTACGATTGCATTAAGGCGTTTTCGGAGACCGATTTCACCGAAGACTTGAAGAAGATCGACATTCCCGTTCTCGTGCTGCACGGCGAAGACGACCAGATCGTGCCGATCGACGCGGCCGGCCGTTCATCCGCCAAGATTCTGAAAAACGCGACGCTGAAAACCTATCCGGGCTACCCGCACGGAATGCCCGCAACGCACGCCGATCAAATCAACGCCGATCTGCTGGCGTTCTTCAAGGGCGCAGTTTCGGCATCTGCATGATGTCGGTGCCCGGCTCGCTGCATTCCGTTCGCGCTCGTGGGCGTCGGTTGCCGCGGTGCTCAGCCTGGGACTCGAGGCGATGGCAACCGGCGTCCAAAACGCCCGGGCGGGCCGGGGCTGAAATCGGGAGTCCGCCGCAAGGTAGCCGGAGTAGGGTGGGAACGGCTTACTTCGGAACGAGTGGTTGAGCTACTCCGAGTTGCGTCAGGAATCCGAGGGCGTCGGTCGACTGCCACGTCTCGATGCACTTCCCGGCGCGGAAAAGATGGATGACCATGCCCGGCGAAATAATCAGCTTCGAAGTCGGCGCAACACCCATGTACGGTCCCTTGTGCGTGCCGTAAAACGTGTAGCGATTCGCAACTTTTTCGCCTTCGGCGATCACGTCTTCGCTCGATAGCCGCATGTCGGGAAATCCCTCGCGAAGCGCCGAATAGTAATCCCGCAGCCCGCCGACACCCGGCTTGAGCCTGCGCGACAATCCGTGGAACATGACGGCCTTGTCGAACATTTCAAGATAGCCTTCCAGATCTTTGGCATTGAACCGTGCGATCGCCCGATTTACAGCTTCGACGTTTTCTTTCTGCGGCATGTGGGCACCCTGGGTCTGATCCGGAACCGACAGCAAGGCAGTGCGGCCTCAAGCGGCCGTGAAAATCGATCAGTTGCTCGGTTTCGAGTTGCTCTCCGTCATCTCCTGCCAAAGAATGTAGCTTGGAATGGCAAGAGCAGCCGGGACTAGAATCAAGAAGTCAATCTTCGGGTGTGTGGATGCCTGTTCGAGTGCCGCGGGCTCATGGCAGGCTTGCGAGAGCGCATCCTGAAACGTCACATCCGCCGATTTTCCTTCCGGAATGGTGCGCAGTTCGCCGTCGCTATCGAGCGTCAGATTGCCGCGCATGGCGGTAATAATCAGCTCGTTTGTGCCCTTGTAGGTGATCTCACCGGCTGCCGCCGATCCGCCTTCGGCGCGCACCATTCCCGCCGGAGTTCGAATCGAAAGGGTGCCCGTCGACGGCTCCGAGAATCCGATGGTGCCGCTGTCGGCCAGCACTTCGATTTCGGTGTTTTCGTCTTCGAGCTCCGCGTTGCTCTGCGTCGCTAGGAAAACCTGGCCTCCTGAAATCCGCACGCGCATGGTCCCGCCGTCATCGGTGGTCAGGTTCTCGCAGGAGTACACGTCGGAGCCCATGCGCGCGTCGGTTTGGTCGATGTGTCCGAGGTTGGTCTGCGACACGACGCCCAGGACCTTGCCGTGCGCGTGCACGCCGTTGTGGACGTGTCCGCCGCCAGAAACCGGCAGGGTAAACAGAGCCGCATAGCACAACAGAACCACGCCAAGACGCACGACGGATCGCATCGCTTCCTCCCAAGTAGGTACTGGTACTACCCCCAATTTGTTCCTCTAGGGAAGGAGCGTCTATTGGCAGCTACGGCACAATTGTCACAGTGGCAACAGTGTTCTGGCCGAGTCCTACGGGCGAGTCGGGAGTTTCCGTCCCGGTCGGGAATTGAGAGCTAAAGGTCCGCTAATGAATTGGTTACGGCGCTCGAAAAATCGAAGCCGCCGGTGAGCGTCGCGCGTGATTCCGATGCGAATGCTCCGACCGATGGTCCCCACACGGCGCGCGGCGCTTCCGATCCAGATTTTTCCATCGGCCGAACACAGATCGAGTCCGTCCAGTGCCTTGTCGATGCCCAGAGCTTCCGCCAGTCGCCCCGGCCCCCGGGCCAAGTCACGCCGACCAGATATGCCCCGGTTGCGCTCCATCAGCGCAATACCCTCAAGCGGTTCCAGCGCGCGGATCAGCACCCCGGCTCCGACTCCGTTCACCTCACTGGCGACATTGAAAAGCCAGCAGGACCCGTAGGTGAATCGCACGTAGGCAGTGCCCGGCGCCAGGAAAAGCGAATTGTTGGCCCGCGACCGCCCCGTGAATGCATGGCCGGCAGCGTCGCCAACCGGATAAGCCTCCGTCTCAACGATCCGGCCGCTGATGCGACCTTGCGGCAGGTCGTGCACCAAGGTCTTGCCGATCAGATATCGCGCCAGCTTGACGGTATCGGTCGGCAGCTCAAAGCGCCGCAACCGTCGAACACGCATGCGATTGCCTTTCGGCGAGGTTTCAGATTCCGACATCGGCAGCCAAGAGTGTATCGGACGGCCATTCCGAGTAGAATGGCGATGTGAAAGGAGTTCGAAAATGCCCGGCCTATTCAAAACCTCCAACCCGGCCCTGAACGCCAAGACCTTTGAAGGCAGCGTCGCGACGGGTGATGCGATGACGCTTCAGGGCACGGTGAACAAAACAGGGTTCCTCCTTTTCTGCGTCTCTGCTACGGCGGCCTGGACCTGGTGGATCGCCAACACGCAAGGAGCGCCGGCGGCGATGCCCTGGATGGCCGGCGGACTGATCGGCGGTTTCATCTTCGCCCTGGTGACGATTTTCAAGAGGGAATGGTCGCCGATCACCGCTCCCCTCTACGCGCTTCTCGAGGGACTCGCGTTGGGAGGGCTTTCGGCATTTCTCGAGCAGAGTTATCACGGTATCGCCATCAACGCCCTGGGCCTGACGCTGGCGATTACCGTCGTGATGCTGGCTCTCTATACCTCGGGCGCGATCCGCGCGACTCCGAAGTTCACGATCGGCGTCATCGCTGCGACCGGCGGCATCGCCATCGTGTATCTGGTCGACATGGTCCTGCGGATGTTCGGCAGGGAAGTTCCACTGCTCAACAGCGCCGGACCGGCGGGCATTCTGATCAGCGTGCTCATCGTGATCGTTGCCGCGCTGAATCTGATTCTTAATTTTAATTTTGTGGAGACCGGCGTTCAGGCCCATGCACCCAAGTACATGGAATGGTATGGCGCGTTCGGGATCATGCTTACGCTGGTCTGGATGTATGTCGAAGTTTTGCGGCTGCTCGCAAAAATGCGCCGGCGATAGGTTTGCTGGAGGGCTGGTGCGCAAAATGACGTTTCATCGCCTTGGAGAGAGTCGATCATGGCCGATGCTTGTCCGCACGTGAAGGAAATCAAGAAGGTTCATCCCAACACCAACGGCTGCGAAGAGTGCCTGAAAATGGGCGACACCTGGGTGCATCTGCGCATGTGCCTCAGTTGCGGCCACGTTGGCTGCTGCGACAGCTCGAAGAATAAGCACGCCACGAAGCATTTCCGTGCCATCCACCACCCGATCATGCGGTCGATCGAGCCGGGCGAGGAATGGCGCTGGTGCTACGTCGACAACATGGAAGTGTAGCCCTCAGGCGGGACGCCATGGCCAGCAAGCCCATACCCTCTGGATTAACCCGCGACGAAGCATGGCCGGCGCTTCCGCTGAGCGAATGGGCCGGGACACAAGCGACCCTGCATATGTGGACGCAGATGGTTGGCAAGCTCCGCTTGGCGCTGTCGCCGCGGGTGAATCACTGGTGGCAGGTCCCGCTCTACGTCAGCGCGCGCGGCCTTACGAGCTCGGCAATTCCGTACCGCTTCGGAAATTTTGAATGCGAGTTTGACTTTATCGATCACCTCTTGCGGTTCGTGACCTGCCGCAACGAAACGAAAACGATGGCGTTGGCCCCGCGCAGCGTGGCCGACTTCTACCACGAATTCCAATCGACGCTCGCGTCTCTTTCCATCGACGCGAAGATCCGGCCGATGCCGGTCGAGGTCCCCGACCCGATCCCCTTCGATAGGGATACGACTCACGCGTCCTACGATCCTCTCTTCACCGAGCGATTCTGGCGCGCGCTCACGACCGTCGACGCGCTGTGCAAGGAATTCCGCGCGGGGTTCATCGGCAAATGCAGCCCCGTCCACTTTTTTTGGGGGAGCTTCGATCTCGCCGTCACTCGATTTTCCGGCCGCCGCGCCCCGGACCGGCCGGGTGCCGATGCGGTGACGCGCGAGGCGTACTCACACGAAGCCAGCAGCGTCGGCTGGTGGCCGGGTAACGGCGGATTTGACGCGCCGATGTTCTACGCCTACGCCGCGCCGGAGCCGCCCGGCTTTCGCGAATCCAAAATCCTGCCGGCCGAGGCAGCCTACAACGCGCAGCGGAGCGAGTGCTTTCTTCCCTACGATGCGGTGCGCCGTTCCGCCGATCCCCAGCGCGCCGTCCTTGATTTTTTCCAATCAACCTACGAGGCGGCCGCCATCAACGGAAAGTGGGATCGCACGGCGCTCGAACGGCCTGTCTAGTCTCGTCCTCAACAGTTGATTAACGGGGGGATTCCCTGTACGGGAAAACAGGTCTACGCGGAACGATATCGCTCGGAGTGGCTGGGCAAGATCCCGGAAGCCGGCGTACGCCGCCGAGCGGAGTTCTACTACCAGCAGTTCGATGCCTTG
>JBAVUW010000083.1:0-2619 GCA_049696975.1 Candidatus Acidiferrales bacterium
GCATACGGTTTCAGGTTCTATTTCACTCCCCTCGCAGGGGTGCTTTTCGCCTTTCCCTCACGGTACTAGTTCACTATCGGTCGCCAACGAGTATTTAGCCTTGGAGAGTGGTCTCCCCGGATTCCCACTGGGTTTCTCGTGCCCCGTGGTACTCAGGATACCGTTTCGAGTCCGATAAGCTTTCGGCTACATGGCTATCACATTCTTTGGCCCCGCTTTCCAGCGGGTTCGCCTAGCCTTCGGATTGATGACTCTACTCACACGGTCCTACAACCCCCCGGTATAAATACCGAGGTTTGGGCTGTTCCGATTTCGCTCGCCGCTACTTTCGGAATCTCGTTAGATTTATTTTCCTCCAGGTACTGAGATGGTTCACTTCCCTGGGTTTGCTCGTACCCGCCTATGTATTCAGCGGGCCGTTACCTGGTTTTACCAGGTAGGGTTTCCCCATTCGGATATCTCCGGATCAAAGCCTGTTTGCGGCTCCCCGAAGCTTTTCGCAGCTTACCGCGTCCTTCATCGCCTGTTGGCGCCAAGGCATCCACCGTACGCCCTTAGTAGCTTAACCATAAAACTTACCTAACACTCCTCGCTAGAGGACCCAGACGCAAGGAAGGAAGGGTCTTGCAAGCCCTAGATTCCATTGATTTTGGGGTGTTTCGACGCGTTGCCCAGCGGCCCGAAGGTCTCTGGAGAACACACCTACGCGACATGAAGAGGCAAGTTCGCCTTTTCCACAAAACGCTACTCTCGAGCAAAATTGCGGTTTTGCGCCATGCGGAACTTGAGATCCGCACGACGCAATGCCTACTTCATTCAGTTGTCAAAGAGCGCCCGTTTTGATCCTCGGTTGCCGATCAAAACGTCTCCGCGTCAAGCGGAGCGCGAAATCGGTTTGGAGCCGATCTCGCGAAAAAACTCGGTACAAATAAAAAACCCGGCGACGAGCGCCGGGCGGATCCGTCCATTTCTTGAGTTCGTCGCTAGACGCGCCTCTCGAACGGATGTGCTCGAAGCTCGATTTCAATGAACCCGGTATTCGTAACCAACCTCACCTCTGGATGAGTCGGCAAGCCCGGTCCGTCAGCAGACGATCCCCCAAATCAGGGCTCTACCAACTTCCCGGCAGTATATCAAAATCCAAATTTCCGTCAAGTTCCATTCATGATTCTTTTGGATATTTTTCGGCCTCCTTCTGTGGAATTCAGGCTGAATTGTGGAAATCCGGGCGGGCATACAGGTTTCATCGTATTGAATGCGGTCGGAACCGTTCGGAATCAGATCGCTCGCTCCCGGCATCGGATAGAGTTCGCAACGGGAAACTTGGACTAGAAAGGTCTCCACACTTGTCCACCGCAGAGTTGTTCCGACCGTTTACGCTGAATGGGTTGACGCTGGCGAATCGTATTGTGATGGCATCGATGACGCGGAATTTTTCCCCGCTCGGTGTGCCGGGCCCGGACGTGGCGGCCTATTATCGCCGGCGGGCCGAAGGCGGGACGGGGCTGATCCTCACCGAAGGCACTTCGCCGAATCATCCGCAGGCTGCGAATATGCCGCAGATTCCGCATCTGTACGGCGATGAAGCACTGGCGGGATGGAAGCGAGTTGTGGATGGCGTGCACGCCGTGGGCGGGCGCATTTTCTCGCAGCTCTGGCACGTGGGCGCCGTGCAGGGACAGACCGAGCCGAAATTGCCGGCGGCTCCGGTGAGCCCGTCGGGACTGCTGAAGCCCGGTGTAAAGAACGGCGAGCCGATGGCGCAGGCCGATATCGACGCGGTGATCGAGGCGTTCGCGCAGTGCGCGGCGAATGCGAAAAGTGTCGGTTTCGACGGCGTTGAAATTCACGGCGCGCACGGCTACCTCATCGACGAATTTTTCTGGGACGGAACGAATCGGCGCACGGACCAATATGGCGGCGACCTCGTGGGCCGCACGCGGTTTGGAGTCGAGATCATTCAAGAGTGCCGGCGGCGCGTGGGGCCGACTTTTCCGCTGCAGATCCGTTTCTCGCAATGGAAGGGTCAGGATTACACGGCCCATCTGGTTTCGACTCCACAGGAACTGGGCCGATTTCTCGAACCGCTGGCCGCGGCCGGAGTGGATGCGTTTCACTGCTCGACGCGGCGATTCTGGGAACCGGAATTCGAGGGCAGCGATATGAATCTCGCCGGCTGGACGAAAAAGATCACCGGCAAACCGACGATTACCGTGGGCTCCGTCAGTCTGGACGTCGATTTCACGGTATCGCTCGGGCGAATTCCGGCGCCAGCCCGGAAGCCGGGCGAATCCGACGGCCGCGCGGCCCATTTCGATCGACTCCTCGAAATGCTCGCGCGAGGCGATTTTGATTTGGTCGCCGTGGGGCGAGCGGAACTCGCCGATCCGAATTGGGCGGTGAAAGTTCGCGACAAGAAATTCGATCAGTTGGCTACCTTTACACCGGAAGTTCTGAAGACGCTCGCATAGATCGTCCCGCAGGCGGTGCAGGCTGTTGTAGCAACGTAAAAATGTCACCCTAACAGCAACATAAAAATGTCACCCCCCTGGGATAGCCGTATGCTCCAAGCGAGTGTCGCCGTAATAGAACGAGAGGCGTCCATTGAGCGCTTGGTAG
>JBAVUW010000084.1:0-10927 GCA_049696975.1 Candidatus Acidiferrales bacterium
CTGGAGGCGGTCGAGAAGCACAAATAGCTTAAAAAAGAAAAGTGAGTACATCAGTGAGAGAACAAGGAACAGTGAAGTGGTTCAATGCCAGCAAGGGATTCGGGTTCATTCAGCGCCAGTCCGGCGAAGACGTTTTCGTACATTTCTCGGCCATTCAGGCCGAGGGATACAAATCGCTGAACGAAGGCCAAGCGGTTGAATTCGAAGTGACCCGTGGACCGAAGGGTCTGCAGGCAGCGAACGTCACCAGCCTCTAGTCAACGCAAAAGGCGGGCCGGCAAAAGGCGGGCCGGCGAAATCCGGTCCGCCTTTTCGCACGAAAAGCAACACAACCCTCCCGATCGACTCCCTCGAACCGCAAGCCCTGAAGCTTCCTCTCCGACGCAACCGCGATCGAGGACCCGGGTGTCTGTCGTGTAATCGGATGAGTCCACCCGGGATATTGACCATTTGTGCTGCCCGGCGAGATGTCCCGCTTGAGTGCGTTGGTGCAGGTGTAAAATATGACTTGGATCCTGCTCGCCCAGGGGAGAACCGCATGCCCGATCTGAAGCCTCCATCGCCCGCCGAAAGCGCCTCCGAACGACGGCGCTCGCACCGGGTAAACATAGCGATGCCGGTGCTCGTCCGTGGCACCAAGGGCACTCAGTCTTTCGAGGAATCAACTCTGACAATTTCGGTGAGCGCGCACGGCTGCATGGTGCGGGTCGCGAATCCCGTCGCCCGCGGCCAGGAAATCGCCATCGTCAACAAAAAGACCGCCGAAGAGCTTCCCTGCACGGTGACCTTCATCGGGCAAAAGGATCAGGGCAAGACCGAACTAGGCGTCGAGTTCGCCGAAGCTTCTCCGCTATTCTGGCGCATCGCGTTTCCGCCCGAGGATTGGGATCCCTCTGAACGCAAGCGTTCCGGAACGCCGCATCAGCGCACAGGCCCGCTTCCCAAGCCGCCACGCTAGTGGAGTCTCCGCGTTCCGAGCCTGGCTCCGGCGCTGTGGCTGAGTGTTACACCTCAATCCGCCACTATCCTCTGAGAATTCTGATCGTCTCCACGTTGGTTCTCATTCCCTGCTTTTGGCATCGCGAAATCGTTTCTTCCGACCTCGGCAGCCACCTCTATAACGCATGGCTCGCGCAATTGATCCGGCACGGCCAGGCGCCCGGGCTCTGGCTTTCTTCCCAGCACACCAACGTGCTTTTCGATGATCTTCTCAGCGGGTTCGGCGCGCTTTTCGGTTTGCACGCGGCCGAGAAAATCGCCGTTTCGATCTCCGTCCTCATTTTTTTCTGGGGAATCTTCGCGCTGGTTTCCGCGGCCGCGCGCCGTGCGCCGTGGTATCTCTCGCCGTTGATCGCGCTGTTCACCTACGGCTGGACGTTTCATCTCGGATTTTTCAACTACTACCTTTCGCTCGGCCTGGGCTTCATCGGATTGGCAGTTCTATGGCGCGGTTCGAAGAAGGAGTGGATTCTGGCAGCCGCGCTCGCGGCGCTTTCCGCCGTGGCGCATCCGCTGGGGCTGGTCTGGCTGATTGCGACGGGTGCGTACGTCGTGATTGCCGAACACCTGCCGCATCGCCGCTGGGGGCTGGCCCTGTTTGCCGTAGCGATCGGCGCGCTCGTCGGATTTCACGCGTATCTGTGGCGGCATTATGACGTCTATGCCGGAACCACCCCGGCCTATGCCTACAACGGCGCCGATCAACTGCTGCTTTTCGGTCCGCGCTACCAGATCCCGGAATATGCGCTGCTCACGTTTGCGGCCATCGCGCTGGCGGGCGACATCCTCGGTCGTCGCCGCGAGACCGGCTTGTGGAGATACTACGCGTTGCCGATTCAACTCTACATTCTGGTGCAGTTGTCGGTCTGGCTTCTGCCCGGGGGAATTCACTTCCCGCCCCCCACCGCGACGCTCGCGCTGTTGACGGAGCGGCTTACGTCCGTCTCGGCGGCTCTGATTTGCTGTCTTCTCGGCGCGATCCAGCCACGGAGGTGGCATCTCTACGCCACGGCTGCGATCGCGCTCGTGTTTTTCGCTTTCGTGTATCAGGATACCGCCAGGGTCAACCGAATGGAGCGGCAGGTGGTCGAGCTGGTCAGCCAGTTGCCGCCGAACCAACGGGTGATGGCGACGATCGAAAAGCCCTCGGATTCACGCGTTCTGATCCAGCACATCGTGGACCGCGCCTGCGTCATGCGCTGCTTCAGCTACGGCAACTACGAGCCGAGCGCTGGTCTGTTTCGCGTGCGCGCCACGCCGGGGAACCCATACGTTGTGAGCCGTTACAACGACGCGGTCGACATGGAAAACGGCGAGTACACCGTGCGGCTGGAAGACCTACCGGTCTATCAGATCTACCAGTGCAACCTCAGCGGCGACGACCTCTGCATTCGCCCTCTCAAAGCCGGTGAAAACAACGATCGCACCGGCGTGCATCCGGATGAGTGAACGCTCAGTAGCCCGGCGTGCTGCTGCCCGGGTGCGGAGCGACGCGTGCCGGCAGGCGATTTTGCCGCGGATGAGCGGTGCGAGATTTTCGCAGCACTCGGGCGGAGGGCGAGAGCAATCCGAACACCGCCACGGAGCCGCCGTTGGAAGCGCTGGTCGGCCCCGTGCCTACGTATACCTTTCCATTGGCGACCATCGGCGTGGCGAATTTGGCGTTCGCCGTCGCCGTGAAAGTTCCGTTGAATAGCTCGGTCAGGTTCGCCGCGTTGTAGGCGAACAGCGTACCCGTGTTCCCCGATTGAACCGTCCAGACGATCCCGTTGGAGGTGCCGCTGGCGGAAATGCTGGGCATCGTGCCGGGATAGTTGAAGGTATTCGAGCTCCGCATGGGACTGGAACCCAGCATCGCGTTCGAAATCGGGAATGCGAGCAGATTGTCGTCGACCGGGCCGTAATACACGGTGTTATTGAAATACGCCGGTGTCGACCAGACACCTCCATTCAGCACTCCGTCCAGCTCCTGATAGATGGCGGTGTCATTATTCGCATTGAATTTGCCCATGCTATCGCGGTTTACCACGTATAAGTTCTGGTCCTTGCCGGCGCCCACGGCGAGGTGATGCACATTGTTCGAATTGTCGGTCAGGTCGGGCAATACGACCGTACCGCCGGAGCCAAGGTCCTCGTCGTTGTAGGATTCCGAAGTTGTTCCGCAGCATGCGTTGTGCATGGTGAAATAATCCGCGACACCCAATTCTGTTCCGCTGCAGTTGCCGGCCGAAGTCGAAAGCTTCATGAAGGAATTTCCGAAATCGCACTGGTTCGGAAAATTCGAGCCGTTCAAGGTCGTGTCAAAGGTTCCGTTGCCGATCAACAAGTAGATATTTCCGGACGAATCCGCCGCGGGCCCCGCGCCGGCCATCCAGATTCCGCCCTCCTGGCCGTTGCGCCCGGCCAGGGATGCCCCGTTGGCCGTCATGTCGAGAACGACGGATCGCGCCAGCGTCGATTCGTTGAAGCCGAGCACCCAGCTGTTGTACGGCGTCGCGTCGCAATGCGAAGTCCAGGTCGTATAAATCGTTCCGTTCAGCAGCAGCAGAGCGGCCCGCTCCTCATACGAACCCGGATTGAACATCTGCACCCCACCGGAACTGCCAGACCCGGTGCCCGAGAACGTCGCCTGTATGTCGGTCGCGGAGGTACGGTCCAGGCCGGTTGTCAAATCCAGGGCGTGTATTCGCTGGTGATATGTGCCGCTCGTCGTCTTGGACATGGCCACGACAAAAATCGTGCCGTTGGGCCCAGCGTCAAGGTCGATCACCGGAGTCGAAGTGACGCCGATGATCGGCACAACCTGATCGCATCCGCGATTGTCGCTCGGTGTTTCCGCCGGGCTCGTGGTGCTGAGCAACTGGTTCTGCCACAGCATCGTGAGCGTGTCCGCATCGAAGGCATATACCGAATCGTTTTCCGTGCCAATAAAAACCACGTTGTGCGTCGCGCCGCCGATCGCCATCCCACCTACGTAGAGCGGCTCCGCATCCACCAGGCCGTCCACAGTGATCGTTCCGATCAGGCCGAACGTGTTCGAATTCACGTTGTTCGTCGTAAGGGTCGTTTCCTTCAGGTTTTGGCCGGTGCGCGCGATGTCGTTGTGGAACGTGAGCACGGTCACATTGCTTGCCGTCACCGGGTCCACCGTGAGTGTGGCGGTGTCACTCGTCGCCGAAGGATTCACTCCGTTGCTCACGACCACGCGGTAGGTCGATCCGCTCATCCCGACGATCGTATTCGCCACCGCAAGACTCGCCGTGGCCGACGCGGACCCGACGTTCGTGTAGCTCGACGACCCGCTCGGAGCGCTCTGCCATTGATAGCTGAGCGGCGCGCTGCCCGTCGCGGTCACCGTGAAGGTCGCGGTCTGGCCCGCGCTAACCGTCTGATTCGTAGGCTGCGCGGTGATCGACGGCGCCGTGCCGGCAGGCGCATTGACGGTCAGCGTCGCCGCGCTGCTCGTGGCCGCCGGACTGACGCCGTTACTGACCACCACGCGAAACTGCGTGCCGGATTGCCCCGTCGAGGTCGCCGGAGTCGTGTAGCTCGCCGAATTCGCCGCTCCGCCGACCGCCGTGAAACTGGCCGATCCGCTTGGCGCGCTCTGCCATGTGTAGGTCAGAGGCGTCGTGCCCGTTGCGGTCACCGCAAAAGTGGCCGCCGTGGGCGCAGTAACGGTCTGATTCGAAGGCTGAACCGTAATCTCAGGTGCCGTGCCGGCGTCGGCTGGAGGATGTCCGGTCGGGCATGCGCTTAGACCCAGCAGCGGCATGAGTGACACGAGCACGGCGAGTTTCAATCTCAAGTGCAGTCCTCCGCTAGACGATGCAAACCGAACTCAGTCCGGCCGCTGGAATACCGCGAACGTCCCGGTGGGTTCGGGACTCTTACAGACGCCCGAAGTGAACGCTCGAAAGAGTTTAACTGCGATACGGGCCCATTTCACCTGTACTTGCGTATAGCTCCAGGACAGTAACCTTTCGTACCAGGCAGGCTCCCGGGATAATTGCAAGCCGCACGAACTGCAGATGATAGCCAGCGCCGTCGGGTTACATCGTTTCGGCGGTGAGAGATCCCTCCCGGCGCGGCGGGGCGGCCGGGGCCGGGCCACGCCGGCCGATCAACCAGCCTCCCAACCGCCACGCGAGCAACAGGGCCACCAGGAAACCGTAAAACAGCGGCCTGCGGACGTCGGACTTCACCAGCCAGTAGTAATGAATCACGCCAAGCACCGCAATCACGTAGATCAACCGGTGCAGCCTCTGCCAGCGTTTTCCGCCCAAGCGTCGAATCCATCCCGCCGTCGACGTGAGCGCCAGCGGAATCAGCAGCACAAACGCCGTAAATCCCACGGTGATAAACGGCCGCTTCAGCACGTCCTTCCACATTTCCGACCACGCGAAGTCATGATCGGGCCAGATCCACGTGGTGAAATGCAGGCAGACGTAGAAGAACGCAAAGAGTCCCAGCATTCTGCGAAATCGAATCAGCTGCGGCAGGTGCAGAATTTTCCGCAGCGGAGTGATCGCCAGCGTGATCACCAGCAACCGCAGCGTCCAATTCCCGGTGAAGTGCGTGACATAGGCGACCGGGTCGGACGTTAGATCGTTGTGGAGTCCTCTCCAAGCGAGCCAGAGGAAGGGCGTCAGGCCGGCCGCAAACACGACAACCTTGGTCCACTTGCTCGTCAGAATGAAATTCACCGAGGCTCCGTCAGAAATTCTTGCGCAGATCCATGCCGGTGTAGAGGCCGGCCACCTGGTCGCCGTAGCCGTTGAACATCTGCGTCGGAATCCGCTTCGTGAACAGGCCGAATCCCGGCCCCAGCCTCCGCTCGGTTGCCTGGCTCCATCGCGGATGGTCGACGTTTGGATTCACGTTCGAGTAGAATCCATACTCCTTCGGCGCGTAGAGATTCCACGTGCTGTCCGGCTGGCTTTTCACGAACCGGATTTTCACCAGCGACTTGATGCTCTTGAATCCGTACTTCCAGGGGATCACCATCCGGACCGGAGCGCCGTCCTGATTCGGCAGCGTCTCGCCATACATTCCCACGCACAGCAGCGTCAGGGGATTCATGGCCTCGTCCAGGCGCAGGCCCTCGACGTACGGAAATTGAATCCCCGCGCGGCCGGCCAGCGGCATCTGACTCGGACTGTAGTAGGTCTCAAAGGCCACGAATTTCGCCTTCGACGTCGGCTGGACGAGATTCGCGATGGTGCTGAACGAATATCCGATCCACGGCACCACGATGGACCAGGCCTCCACGCAGCGGTGCCGGTAGATGCGCTCCTCCAGCGGCGCAAGCTTCATGATTTCGTCCATGGTGAACTGGCGCGGCTTGGCTACTTCACCCTCGACGGACACGGTCCACGGCGAAGTCTGAAAATGGGCGGCGTATTTCGCGGGCTCGTCCTTGTCCGTGCCGAACTCGTAGTAGTTGTTGTAGTCGGTCGTTTTTTCGATGGGCGTGAGAGTTTCGCTAGTGCTGCCCGGCCATTTCATCAGGCCGGTCAACTTCGCGGGCGCCGCAGCCGGTTTGCCGCCCGCCAGCGCGATCCAGCCCGGCACTTTCTTGTAGGCCTCGTATGCCGCGCCCGTGGCCACCAGCCCGAGCAGGAAATTGCGGCGGCCCATGTACAGGCCCTTGGGCGTGACGTCCCGGTAGGTCAAATCCGGCTGGCGTTTGATCAGCATCGCATCCCCCCGATCACCCCGAACCTAACACGCCGGGCGCCAAGGATTGGATGTCCGACCCCCGGGCCCGGATGCCGTACGGCAGATCTAGGCGGATCCCAGTTCAGCGCGTAACGCGTCGCGGACGCGCTGCTGGTGGGCGTCATCAAGCTTCTTCCCGCCTGACGTGAGATAAAAGGCATCGATGGCCATCTGGCCTTCCGTTTCGATCACGGCGATTTCGATGTTGCAGTTCTGCCGCGAAAGCTGCGAGCTCACGCGGTAAAGAAGTCCCAGCTGGTCCTGCGCGATCACTTCCACGAGCGTGCTGTGGGCCGAACAGGAATCATCGATTTCGACCTTCGTCTCGACCTTCACTTTCGGCGCGGTATTCTTCTCCGATCGCAGGCGATCGCGCAGCATGCGATCGAGGTCGGCCTGATCCATCACCACATCGTGAATGCTGGTTTTGAACCGTTCCCATTCGGGGAGGTTCAGCTCGAGCGTCTGAAACCGGTCGGTAAAGTAGAAAGTGTCCACTACGATTTGCGAGCTGTTCGAGAAGGCGCCGGCCTTCACGATATTCATCCCCCAGGCCGCCAGCGCCCCGGTCATCCGTGCAAACAGGAACGGCCGGTCCAGCGTCACCACCGTCAGCTCGTACCAGTTGCGCCCGCGCGTGAGCTCCACTTGCACGGGATCGGCGGCCAGGCGCCCGGCCATATCCATATGGCGGATCACGTCGCTCGCGCCCTGCGTGCGCAAATAGCGTTTCGGCAGGCCTTCCAGAAAACCGTCGAGTTTTCGTCCCGCCGCGGGAATCAACGTGCGGAGATGGGTCATCACTTCGTCGTCGGCATCGCCGCGCAGCCGCTGATCCACGCTGCGCATCATGTAGTTCGCCACGCCGATGTAGAGCTGCCACAGATTCTCGGCCTTCCATGGCGTCAGCGCCTCCGGATTCACCGCCTGGATGTCCGCGTAGGTGAACAGGCAAAGCATTTTCAGCCGCTCGGGAGTGCCCATTTTTTCGGCGATCTGGCGAATCGCGTCCGGATCGAAAATGTCGCGCCGGAGCGCCGATCCCATTTCCAGATGATGACGAATCAGAAAAAACACGGTCTCGCGATCCGGCGGATCGATGTCCAGCCGCTCGATGCAGGCTCGGGCGATCTCCAGGCTTCCGGCGATGTGGTTGTCCGGCGTCGTTCCCTTACCCGTATCGTGCAGCAGCAGCGCGAGATAGAGAAGATCCGGCTGCTCGAGCTCTTCGAGCAGTTCCGAATATCCCTGGTCCCACTTGGACTGCGATTTCCGGAGAGCGTGGAGGTTCTCGATGGTCACGAAGCTGTGCTCATCCACCGTAAACCGATGCGAATAGTCGCGGATCACGAGCGAATCGATGGCCTTGAACTCCGGCAGCAGCGGCGTGAGCATGCCGAGGGAATGCATGGTGCGCAGCGCTTCGGCGGCGTGCGGCGCCACCAGAATTTCCTGCAGGTAATGCCAGAGATGCGCGCCCTTGGGCGGCGATGCGACCAGCGCCGGCTGCACCTGTTCCACCTGATGCTCGGCCGACGAGCTCAAGCTCAATCCGTGCCGCGCCATGAAGCGAAACATGCGCAAGGGGAGTTCGGAATCGCTCAACGCCTCCTGGCGCTGCAGGAAAATCCGGCCGTCCACCACGGCGAATTCGGCATTCGAGAGTCTCGACCGCAAACTTTGAAATTGTCTGTAAAGGGAGGGGCGCGCCGCCGGAAATTCCTCGAGCAGCTGCAAGGCCACCCGATGAATCAACCGCGCATGCCCGAAATAGATTCGCATCCAATCCGCCGCGGTCAGCGTGCCGCCGCCCCGCGCGCCAATTCGCTCCGCCGCCGCTTCGTCCTGCGCCAGCCAGGCGAGCGTGTTGTCGTCCCGCCCGTGGCGGAAATGCAAAAAGCATCGTACCGACATCAGGAATTCCAACGCCGCGTCGAACCGCTCGAGTAGCCACGGCGGCAACAGCGTTTTCTCATCCGGCCATGCGCCCTGTTCCTCCATCGCCGCGATCAGCGCCAGCCATTGCGCCAGATTGTAGTCACGCAAGCCGCCGGGACCGTCCTTCACGTTCGGCTCGAGATGAAAAACGGTGTTGCCGAATTTGTTGTAGCGGCCGTGGGTCAGGTCCGTGAGCCGCTGGACGATGGCACGCGATTCGCGCGAGACGAGCTTGGGAATCAGCTGATCGTGCAGCCGCTCAAAGAGGCTGCGCTCGCCCGCGAGGTAGCGGCAATCGAGAAGCGAAATCGCAAACTCCACGTTGCTCGGATCGAATTTCTCGCATTCAGCCAACGTTCGCGCGGCAGGACTCAGCTTGAGCCGCAGGTCCCAAATCTCCTGCGAGAAACTGGCGATTCGCTGCTTCAGATCGCGCTCGGGGCCGCCAGCTGCGTGCAGAAACAAAATGTCGACATCGGAAAACGGAAAAAGCCACCGGCGGCCGTATCCCCCAAGCGCAATCAGAGCGACATTCGCGGGGCCTGCTTCCTCCGGCGAGATCAGCTCTTTCCACAGGCGCAGCGCGACGGCGTCGATCAGCGCTGTGCGCCCCTCGACCGCCGCGCGCCCGTCGCCCGTGGCCGCAAATTCCGCGCGAATGCGTTCCGATTCGCCCGCGTAGAATTCGCGCAACTCGCTTCCCGGCATGTTCCTGGTGGACATACGTGTCAGACGTTCGCCCGATTGCGGTCCCCGCCTCGCTCGGCCGGGTCATTCGCCTCACCGCCCGGCGCCCTTGTTTTCGGCTGGTCGTCCGCAGCGGTGCTTAGAGCGCGCTGTCGCCGCGTTCGTCGTTGCGAATCCGTATGGCGTCGTCGATCCGGCTGGTGAAGATCTTGCCGTCGCCGATCTTGCCCGTCCGCGCCGCGGTGACGATCGCCTGCACCACTTTTTCCGCCATATCGTCCGCCACCACGAGCTCGATCTTCGTCTTGGGAATCAGGTCCACGGTGTATTCGCGGCCTCGATAGAACTCCGTGTGGCCTTTTTGGCGGCCGTGGCCGCGCGCCTCGAGCACCGTCATGCCCTCGACGCCAATTTCATGCAGCGCATCTTTCACTGGGTCGAGTTTCGAGGTTTGAATAATGGCTTCGACCTTTGTCATCGTCATTCGTCCCGACTCTCCGGGCCTTCGGCCGAGCGAACCCGCCAGATCCGGCCGGGGAGGGCCGTTTGATCCCATCGACTCGGTCGAAAGAGCCCCGATCGCACTGTAACTGCTTACCCTGCTGCGAGGTAGTGCATATTTTCGATACGCACGATTCGAGCGGCTTATCAGGCCTTGAATCGCCGTCGCGCATTATACACGCATCTTGCGGGGCCATCGCCGGGGCCATCGGCCGGATCTCGGCAACCGCTCGCGCAACTTTTCAGGCTTGCCTGTGTTTCACCAATCGTACGGCCTCTCTACCAGCTTTCGGGGGCTGACACTTGAAATGAACGTCATCTGACTGAGAGGAATACGATCATGAAGACTCGCGAAATTATTTTGAGTGTGGCGGCCCTGACGGTTCTGTGCGGCGCGCCCGTATTCGCCCAGCAGTCCGGCACCACCACGACCCCGGCCGCCGGTCAGCCGGGTGAAATCCAGCAGCGCAAGGACAACCAGCAGGATCGCATTGCCAACGGGATCCAGGACGGCCAACTCACTTCCGGTGAGACCAAGAACCTGGAAACCAAGGAAGCGGACGTGAACAAGGAAGAGCACACCATGCGCCAGGACGACGACGGCCATCTGACCTCCGCCGACCGGACCAAGCTCAACAACCAGCAGAATCACCTGTCGAACCAGATCTACGACGACAAGCACGACGCCGCAGAGCAGCACAACGGCCCCGGTGAAATCGGTCAGCGCGAGGAGAACCAACAGGACCGCATCGCACAGGGCGTTCGGAGCGGTCAGTTGACGGCCGGTGAAACGGCGAAGCTCGAGAACCAGCAGCAGGGCGTTCACCGCGAATCCGCGGCGGATCGCCAGGCAAACGGCGGAAAGCTGACCGGTGCGGATCGTCGCGCGATCAACCAGAGCCAGAATCGCGCCTCGCGAAACATCTACAACAAAAAGCACAACGGACGTACCCGCTAACCCGCATATCTCACAACGAGTAGGGAAAGAATCGTAATTGGAGATGGAAAAAGGCCGCTTTCTCGGGCATAACTGCGTTGTCGAAGCGTAGTTAAAATCCGAGGAAAGGCGGCCTTTTCAATG
>JBAVUW010000085.1:0-3842 GCA_049696975.1 Candidatus Acidiferrales bacterium
GGACTGGAATACCTCACCGCGAAAGACGATCCGCGAAACAACCACTCTTAATTCAAGTTCAACGGAATGGAAGGGGGGAGAAATGGGCGCAAACTGGGAAGAGAAAATCGGAACGCGAGAAGTTCCCAAACCATCGAGTGCAGAGCAACGATTGACGGAGCTTGGCGTCAAGCTTCCTGCACCGCCCGAGCCGTTCGGGACCTATGCAGAGGCGGTGCAGACCGGCAATCTGCTTTTTCTCACGGGAATGCTTCCCACGGAGGGGCGGGAGGCGAAATTCATCGGTCGCGTGGGAGCGGAGCTCGATGTGGAAACGGGACGGAAGGCGGCTCACCTCGCGGCGCTCAACGTCCTCGCTGTCGCGCGGAATTATTTGGGGTCGCTCGACAAGGTGACACGCGTCGTCAAGCTCGCCGTGTCGGTGGCCACTGCAGGGGATGTTCGCGATCAACCGAAGGTTGCCGACGCCGCTTCGGAGTTGCTGCAAGACGTCTTCGGAAAGGAGCGGAACCCGTGCCGCCTGGTGTACGGCGTCGCAAGCCTTCCGCTCGGCGTTTCGGTGGAGCTCGAAGTGATTTTCGAAGTCGCTGTCTAAGCGACCCGCCATGTCCGGATCGCGTACGAATTCGATGGGAGACAAATGGAATGCCTCAAGAGATTAACCGGGACCGCCGCCTTCTTCTCTGTACCTTCTTTGCCGGTTCGGCCATAACGATTGCGGCTGCCGAGCTAGGCAGTATTGGCGCAGCGGACGCGCGATCCTCCGAGCCGGCACGGTCGGCCGTAATTCCGTTGCGGGCCCAAGCCCCAGGAAAGGAACGTTCCATGGAACACCCGACCTTTTATCGGACGATGGAAGTTGATGGGCTGTCAATCTTTTACAGGGAGGCAGGCGCGACGGACGCCCCAACGCTTCTGCTTTTGCACGGACTTCCATCTTCCTCGCGGATGTTCGAGCCTCTCTTTACCCGGCTTTCCGATCGCTTTCATCTTGTTGCGCCCGACTACCCGGGTTTTGGACACAGCGACTGGCCGGATCCGAAGAAATTTGCCTATACCTTCGATCACATCGCAGAGGTCATGGATCACTTCACCGAATCGCTCGGGCTATCGCGCTACACGCTGTATATGCAGGACTACGGCGGTCCCGTCGGCTTTCGAATGGCATTGGCACACCCGGAACGGGCGCAGGCTCTCATCGTCCAGGACGCCGTCGCGCACAACACAGGGCTCGGCGAGAGTTGGAAAACGCGTCGCGCCTTTTGGGCTGATCGCGCGGCCCATGAAAGCGCCCTTCGCAGAAATCTTCTGTCGCTTGAAACCACCAAGTCGCGCCATGCCGGCAACGATCTCGACGTGGAACGCCATGACCCGGATCTCTGGACGGATGAATTTTATTTTCTCAACCAGCCGGGCCAGGCCGACATTCAAAGCGAATTGTTCTACGACTACCGAACCAACGTCGACGCCTACCCCCAGTGGCAGGCCTGGATGCGCGAGAAACAGCCGCGCTTACTCGTGATCTGGGGCAAATATGAAAGTTCTTTCGATCCCTCCGAGCCGGAGGCCTATCGCCGGGATGTCCCCAATGCTGAAATTCACATTGTGGACGGCGGGCACTTCGCGCTGGACACGGCAGCCGATGAGATCGCCGCGCTCGTCCTCAACTTTATCGCATCTCTACAAGAATCCAACACACACACTCGGAGTGTCGCCGGACAACATTAGAAGAAGTGGCGCAGCGGTTGCGCGTGCTGTGCATATTCCGCCAGACGAAACGCTATTTTGAAGCAACGGTGTGGATGAATCCCAGACGGTCGAGGTAAACCCGTGAAAAGAATCGTTGGGCGAGTGGATTTGAATCGTCGTGCCGAACGATGAGGCTCATGAAGCGTTACCTGACCTGTACGTGCCCGATGCCTTGCCACAACTTTGCCTTTGCGGTGAGCACCGAATCTTCGATATCGAAACGTCTTGTGCCGAGGATCCGCGCCAGATTCCGCGTATCCTTGCGAGGCCAATGTTCATAATATGGCATTCTTTGTACATAGATGATATATTGGGCCCGGAGGGCTCCATGGCCACTGGCAGAACCAGATCGCACAAACATTTCCAATTGGATGCAGTTAAGCTCCAACGTGCGCAGAGGATGCTGCGCGCCGACACGGAGACAGAGACAATCGAGCGAGCTCTCGACATCGTTATCGCTGAGTATGAGAGAAACCGATTGACGGTCGAAGCCAACAATCGCTTTGTCACCAGTGGCATCGATATCAAAGATGTCTATGGAACCTTGGAGCAGTAGATGCCGCCAGTTCTCTTTGACTCTTCGATCTACATCAGTGCTCTTCGAAGGGGAGACGAAGCAGCCCTGACGCTGAAACGGTTGGCTGCCAACTCTCCGATCTGGCTGAGCTCCGTGGTGCTCGAGGAATTGTATGCCGGGGTCACCCGCCGGAGTCGGCATGTACTGGAGCGATTCGAGCGCAATTTCGAGAGAGCGAAGCGAATTCTAGTGCCGAGTCTGAACGACTGGACCCAGACCGGCAAAGTGCTGGCCCAATTGGCGGCCAGGTATGGTTACGAGCAACTTGGACAAGGCCGGTTGACCAATGATGCGCTGATTGCAATGAGCGCCGGACGCTCAGGAGTCACAGTGATAACCGCGAATGCTCGCGATTTCATGCGCCTTGCCGAATTTCGAACCTTTCACTGGCAGGTCCAATCTCTTGTTAACAATTAGTCTCGCTACCGCTGGGAATAATCTGCGCCGCCGCCTACGGCACAAGGAAACCGATGCTGATTATCAGCACCAAGGCCGGGATAGTAATCGGGACTTAGGTATAACGTGGGTCTGGTCATCGAGGGCGTTTACATCCTGCGGATGCGACTGAAGATACTTTCAACACAGCGATACCATCCGATTTCGTTCATAAGACATCGTTTTTGGCGGTAATTCCAAATATTTCGTGGCGAACTACCAGCATCGGGTGACGGCGTCCGCCGTCGCTCTGCGGGAATTCGGAACGGTTCGCGAGTGTGCTCCGGTCGTGACTCTACAGAGCGGCGCCCTTACGGTTGAAATTGGGCTTTCCGACGCAAAGGCGTTTGCGGGCCAAGAACTTGGGTTGCTCGCGAAGTTCAAACTCGAACCCGGGTGGCACGTCTACGGTGCACCGCTGCCCGCGGCATACACCGCTACGTCGATCACGTTCGACGACCCGAAGATCATCCGCCAGTCCTTTGAGCTTCCCGAAGCCCGCCCAATGGAGATAGGACCGCCGGGTGAAATGCTGCCAGTGTACCGCGGTTCATTCCAGGGGGTGGGTTCGTTGCTTCTGAAATTTCCTCTTGATGCGGGTGAGACCCTCTTGTTGGGCCGGCTCAATTTCCAACAGTGCAGCGACACCGCCTGCGAGGCGCCACAGACCATCCGGTTCGAGCTGCCGCTGACCCTCGAACCGTTCATGGTTGCGCCACGGAAGAAACAGCAAGCCAAGTCCTGAGGAACGCGCAAACCGGCCAGACACAGACTTATGTTCTACGAACTCATTGCCCGACCGGCGATTGCTCCTCTCAACACGTCAAAATGATTCTGGGATGAACTTGGCGAGGTGGCAATCGAATCAAAATTAAAGGAAGGTGGTTGCCTCCCGATCGTACCTACTCAATCCCTTCACCGATGCTTTCTTCCACTTCGGTTATGAAAGCGCGTCTAACCCGCATATCTCACAACGAGTAGGGAAAGAATCGTAATTGGAGATGGAAAAAGGCCGCTTTCTCGGGCATAACTGCGTTGTCGAAGCGTAGTTAAAATCCGAGGAAAGGCGGCCTTTTCAATG
>JBAVUW010000086.1:0-3339 GCA_049696975.1 Candidatus Acidiferrales bacterium
GTCGAAAGGCTTCACGCGGTGCGTCCGCTGACGGGGCACGAGCTGCCGTTCCTGAAGGCGCATTCGCCCGGCGCGATCAAGATGACGCTGCCGAGCGCGACGCAGTTCCCTGCGATTTCCTGGAAGCGCGGGCGATCGGAGAAAGCGTATCCGACCTATTCAGCGATGCTGTGGGACATCGTCGAAATCATGAAGACGGAGATGGGGCGCCTGGCGGCGGAGGGCGTGAAATATATTCAGATCGATGCGCCGCGCTATAGCTACTTCATGGATCCGAAATGGCGCGAATGGGTGCGCGCGGAAATGCAGCTTGAGCCGGAGGCGTGGTTTGAGGAGTCGATCCGGGCCGACAATGCGTGTTTTGACGCGGCCCGGCGGCCGGGCGTGACGCTGGCGATTCATCTTTGCCGCGGAAACAGCCAGAGCCACTGGTATGCGGAAGGTGGCTACGACGCAGTGGCGGAAAAACTTTTTGGGACACTGCGCGTGGACCGGTTTCTGCTGGAGTATGACGATTCGCGGTCGGGAACGTTCGAACCGCTGCGGTTTATTCCGCGGGGGAAGATAGCCGTGTTGGGCTTGATCAGCTCGAAGAAGCCGGAGCTTGAGACTGGCGAGCAGCTCAGGGCGCGGATTCAGGAAGCTTCGAAATACTTGCCGCTAGAGAATCTGACGCTGAGCCCGCAGTGCGGTTTCGCTTCGGTGATGCAGGGAAATCTGATTTCCGAAGAGCAGCAGTGGGCGAAGATGAAGCTGGTGGCTGATACGGCTCGCACGGTTTGGGGCTGATCGTTCTGGGCTGACGGCTGGGGAGACGGGGACTATGGCGCAGATCGTACTGGGGATGGGATCGTCGCACGGGCCGATGCTTTCGACTCCGCCGGACATGTGGCACCTGCGCGCGGGGGCGGATCGGAAAAATCCCAAACATTTTTATCGCGGCGAGATGTACGACTTTCCAAAACTGCTGGCGGCGCGGCAGCCGGGTTTCGCGGCGGCGACCACCCCGGAGGAAAGCAAGAAACGCTACGATCAGTGCCAGCGAGCGCTGGACAAGATGGCGGCGAAATTTGCCGAGGTGAAACCGGATGTGGTGGTGATCATCGGAAACGATCAGCGCGAGATGTTCACCGATGAGAATACGCCGGCATTTCTGGTCTACACGGGCGCGAAGATCGAGAATATTCCCGAGACCGAGGAAGCGAAGGCGAAATTTCCTCCAGGAATCGCGATCGCCGAGATCGGGCATTGTCCGCCGGGCGGTGCGGTTTACAGCGGGTCGCGGGAGCTGGGCGTGCATCTGGTCGGTTCGCTGATCGAGCAGGAGTTCGACGTGTCGGAATCGTCGAAGCTCCCGAAGGTCGAGGGGCACGATCATGGGATTCCGCACGCCTTTGGATTTCTCTACCGCCGCATCATGGTGGATACTCCGCCGCCTTCCGTGCCCGTGTTTTTGAACGCGGGCATTCCGAACAACCAGCCGAAAATTCCACGGTGCTTGAAATTTGGACGGGCACTGATGAAAGCGATTGAGAGCTGGACCGAAGATGCCAAGGTGGCCGTGTTCGCCTCGGGCGGCCTGACACATTTCGTGATCGACGAAGAACTCGACCAGCGGATTCTGAAGGCCATGCAGGCGCCGGACGAGGCGGCGCTCGGGGCGATTCCGGAAAGCTATCTGCAGGGGAACACCTGCGAAATCCGGAACTGGATGCCGCTATCGGTGGGGATGAATTCGCTGGGGAAGAAGATGACGCTGGTAGATTATGTAGCGTGCTACCGTACGGAGGCCGGGACGGGGAGCGCGATGGGGTTTGTTTACTGGCAGTAGGTTTTTCCGGAGAGCGGATGAGCGCAGCGGCGGCGGCGGGCGATTTCGTGGCGCGGTTGAAGAAGCTCGATTGCTGCGCGGTGTCGGACGCGCTCGACAAGCTGCATTTGACCGGTGCGGTTGCGGGGCTGGGGCAACTCTCGACCTCGCGACGAATCGCGGGACGTATTCGGACCGTGCGGCTGGGGGTCGGAGATCCGCCGGCGGGCAAGCCGCGGCACGTGAGCACCACGGCGATTGAAGCTGCCGAGCCGGGGGACATTATCGTAGTCGAACAGCACAGCGGGGTGAACGCGGCGAGCTGGGGTGGAATTCTCACCCTCGGCGCGAAACTGCGGGGAGTGGCGGGCGTGATCGCCGACGGTCCGGTGCGCGACATCGACGAGGCGCGGCAGCACGATTTCCCCGTCTACGGCAGCAGCCTGACGACGTTCACGGCGCGCGGACGTGTCGTGGAACTAGACACCGGCGGTCCGATCACCGTGGGCGGCGTGGGCGTGAAGGCGGGCGACTATGCGATTGCGGACGGGAGCGGCGTCGTCTTTATCGCGATGGAAAACATCGAACGAGTGCTCCTGGCGGCGGAGGAAATATTCGCGCGCGAGGCGGCCATGGCGCAGGCGCTGCGCGAAGGGAAGCGCATCACGGACGTGATGGGCGCGAATTACGAGAATATGCTGCGCAATTAGCGGTCGACGAAGCCACCCGGGGAATCGCGCTTGCCGAACACACACCAAGATCCGTCTGTCGAACGCGCCAGCAAACTCGACACCTCGACCATCAGCGACGCTCTTGACCGGCTGGGCATCGCGGGGCAGTGCTTGAACATCAAGCCCCGCGATCCGAGGTTTCGCACCACCGGCCGCGCGTTTACGATGCTCTATCGCCCGGTGGGCAAGCCGGCCGGGACCGTGGGCGAATTCATTGATGATGTGCCACCGGGATCGGTGATTGCGATCGATAATGGCGGGCGCGAGAATGCCACGGTTTGGGGCGACATTTTGACCGAGGTCGCGCACCGGCGGGGGATTGCCGGCACGGTGATCGACGGGGCCTGCCGCGATAGGGCGCTTTGTCTGGAGCTCGGCTATCCGGTCTTCAGCAAGAGTTACTCGATGCGAACGGGCAAGGATCGCGTCGAGCTCGATGCGACACAGATTGCCGTGAACATCGGGGAGGCCCGGGTGGGGGCAGGCGACATTTTGCGCGGCGACGCCGACGGCGTGGTGGTGATCCCGCGGGCACATGAATCCGAGGTGCTGGCCACGGCCGAACGCGTTGCCGCGGCCGAGGATGCGATTCGAAAGAGCGTGCGCGAAGGCATGCGGCTTGACGAAGCGCGCAAACAGTTCGGCTACCACCAATTGCAGACGAAGCGTTCCTAGCCCGCATATCTCACAACGAGTAGGGAAAGAATCGTAATTGGAGATGGAAAAAGGCCGCTTTCTCGGGCATAACTGCGTTGTCGAAGCGTAGTTAAAATCCGAGGAAAGGCGGCCTTTTCAATG
>JBAVUW010000087.1:0-22799 GCA_049696975.1 Candidatus Acidiferrales bacterium
GGCCAATGCCGATGAATCCGATATTTTCCTTCGCCATTCGCTGTTCCTCCACCTAGTGGGCCACGATCGCTCCGAAATCGGGACGTCGAAGCAGCGCGATTGCCATTTTCCGCCGACGCATTATGCCCTATGATAGCGCGGCTCACAAACGAGGCGCGCCGTGCCCATTGAACCGTTTGAAGTGCTGGCTCTCCGCTACGCGCACCTGGGCGGACGGCATCCGGGTGAGAATTTTATTCTGGCTGATCCGCACGAGTTTGCTTCCGACCTTGATTATTTCGTGTGGTTGTTGCGGCGCGGCGATGAGGCGTACCTGGTCGATACGGGCTTTGCGCAGGCGGCTGCCGATCGGCGCCAGCGCGAGCTGCTGCGCAATCCGATCGATTCGCTGCGGCTCGTAGGCGTCGATCCCAAGAAATTGACCGACGTAATCGTCACGCACCTGCATTATGACCACGCCGGAAATCTCGACCGGCTGCCGCGCGCGAAATTTCACCTGCAGGATCGCGACATGGCGTTCGCGGCCGGCCGCAGCATGGGCCACGCGGCGCTGCGCCATCCGTTCGACCTGGAGAATATTCAGACGATGCTCGCGCATATTTATGCCGAGCGGGCGATTTTCCACGACGGCGATGCGGAACTGGCGCCGGGGCTGACGCTGCACCGTGTGGGCGGGCATTCTGCGGGGTTGCAAATCGTGCGCGTATGGACAACCCGCGGATGGGTGGTGCTCGCGTCGGACGCGGCCCACCTCTACGCGAATTTCGAGCAGCGCCGGCCCTTTCCAATTGTTTACAGCATCGCGGAAATGCTGGAGGGTTTCAATCTGCTGTACCGGCTGGCGGATTCTCCCGAGCACATCGTGCCGGGGCACGATCCCCTGGTGATGAAGTTTTATCCGGCGGCTTCGAAAGATCTCAGGGGGATTGCCGTGCGGCTCGACTTGCCCCCCGCGCGCTAGCCGAGACTTAGAAGAACGCCGTCGCGCGTCCTGAGAGGATCAGCGCGATCCACAGAAAAATCGACACGCGCGCCCACCGCCGCGCACTCAACGGCGCGACGACGGCGGTGTCCCACGAGGCGACACTGCGATAGATTCCGTAGCGAAAAATTGCAGCGTTCACCCCCGCAAGTACGAGAATGCCCATCGAAATCCAGAACATGACATTGTTGTAATATTCCATCGGGTCGGACATCGCAACGAACAGACCGGAAACCAGCAGGAACGCGAACGCGACCCATTTCCAGGCGCGGAATTGTCCGATGACCTCCGAGACGGGAACTTCGCGCAGTGCTTTGCCGAGCACGCGCAGATTTCCCATCACCACCATTCCGCCAAAGACGGCGATGGTAAGGATGTGAGCGATCAGGAACACGGGAAACGGATACGGGGCTTCGCGCAGCCAAATGCTGAGCGGCGTCTGGCTGAGCCACTGACAGAAATGGTAGACCGACACTTTACTGTTCCCTGCCTTTCCTGCCATCGACGGCGCCGCCTGTGCCGCTAAAGATTGCCGATCCACATGCCGCCAAGCACCACGCTAACCCACAGGCCGACGGACACAACCGCTGCGAGCCTGCGCCATCCGAGCGGCTGTGCATCTCGCGCGGGTGCCGTGGCGGCTCGGATGGCAGTGAAATGAAAAATCAGTGCAACCAGCAGCAGCGTCATTTTCACGCGGAACGCCGTCACCTGCACGTATTCGAACGGATCTCCGGAGAAGAGATACGGGCCGCTGATAAGCTGCACGATGATGCCGGTCCAGATCCACGGTGACAGATCCCTGGCGACCTGCGAAACGGGCTGTTTCTGCAGTCGCCATCCGAGCAGCCGCAAATCCAGGATCACGACGGTACCGACCAGCAGCGTGAAGCCGAGAACGTGAAGCGTCTCGACTACGGGAAAGACCCATTCCCAGCGCGCAATGGGATTGACGGGAACCGCTTCGGGTCGTGCGAGCAGCAGAATGGCGTGCGCCAAGTTCATCCAGCCCCGCTTTCGAGCTCGCTCTAGCGAAACCACAACATGCTGACGGAACTCACTGACGTAGTGATGTATCCAAGCGCGCGGCCGCCCAGGCCGACGCCCGACCAAAGCAACAGCGAAACAACCGCGGCGCAGATGCGAAGCGCGGGGCCAAATCGTCCGTCGTCTGTAAAGGTGATTCTGCGATGAATCGTAAAAGTGTAAATCGTCGCCAGCAACAGAAACAGCATCTTGAGTTGGAAGCCCCAGTTGCCATACATCTTCACGGCCTCGGTGGAGAACAGCAGGAAGCCGGAAACCAGCATTACGATCAGGCTGCCGATCATCCACGGTTTTACTTCCGCGGCAAGCTCCGCGGTCGATTCGGTCTTGAACGCCAGGCGCATCAGGCGCAGGTTCAGAATCAGGATCGTTCCGCCGAGAATTCCGAGTGCGAGCAGGTGAAAAATCTCGACAAACGGAAACAGCCACGTGGAATCGCGAATGGCGTGGCCCCAGAACGAATTGTTGCACCACTGGCAGAAACCCAGCAGCAGCGTCCTAATCATTTCGGGCGGCCCTCCATGCGCAAGCCGTTTTCACGGCGATCTTCACGATCATGGCGGCGGCAGGGCATAGGCGATTCCCCGGCCCGCGGCAATGATCAACACCCAGAGCACCAGCGAAACGACCGCCGCAATTTTCGCCTGACCTGGCGTCCGCGGATCCAGATCCCACTGCGCCACTTTACGGCCGATCGTCGCGTTGAAGATCAATACGTTCAGTCCGGCCAGAACCAGCATGATCATCTTCACTTTGAAAAACGTGGTGCTCCAAAAGGAGATGGGATCGCCGCAGAAAAGCAGCATGCCGGTGAGGATCATCACCGCGAAGCCCGCGAAAAGCCACGGATTGAATTGCGCGAGCACCTCGGACATCCGCCGCCGCTTCAGCACTACGCCCAGCAAGCGCATGTCGAGCATCACCGCGAATCCCAGGAAAAGCGTGAGAGTGAGGACGTGAATCGTTTCCACAATCGGCTCCGCCCACAGCGATTCGCGCATCATGCCGCTGAAATGGGTGTCGTAGAGCCACTGCAGAAACCTAGCGAACATCGCTCATCCTCGGGGAAGGTGGCCGCACCGGACCGATGGGCAGCGAGTTACTTCGCTGAGCACGGCGTGGGATTCCAGCCTGTCGCATCCGCTTGTTTCTTGAATTGCGAACTGGTGATGAAGGTTTGATCGAGATACGTCGGGTCGGTCACCACCGTCGTCACGATCAGCCAGGTAATACCGGCCTCGGTAAAGCTGTCGAAATATTCCTCGACGGAGGCTTTCTCGCTGTAGGGAACTCCATTCTTACGCAGGTACCCCGGCTTCAGGTCGGTAGTGACGACCTTCATGTAGCCTTCCTGATTCGACCGCGCGCCGGGAGTGCCGGCCGCCACGGGTACGATGAAACCTCGCGGACGCATGCCTTCGTAGGTCGCCACTGAGTACCCTTGCAGCGAAGGCGGCGCCCCGCCTGGCCCATCGCTGTAGAAATGAAACAGTCGAGTTTGTTCGCCGGCGTCGGTCTCAACCTTAAGCGTGTTGTCGTCCGCCCAGGTGATGTGCAGCCGCGTGGGCAAGCGCATGATGGCGGCGGCCCCGTAAGATCTGCAGGCGTTGCCGCTGGCCTCGTCCTTCGCCGGATCCCAGCTGGCCGCGATGGCGCGCGCGGCGGCGTTGAGCGGTACGCCAGGATAGTCTCCCTTATCGGGCGTGATCATCCGGTAGCGCCAGTCCTCGGTGACGATGGAAACCCAATAGCCGCTCAAATCGAGCGGGCCTTCGGTTCGAGGATCGATCTTCGTTGGCGGCGGAGCAGCGAATGGATTGGGTCCTCTGCTGCGCTGATTCGTGTCCTGGGCCGGCGGGGCGGGCTTCTGCGCCTGCGCATTGGCGTGCACGGGAACAACGAGCGTCATAAATGCCAGCGTTGCCAGCGGCGCAACAACTCCCCGAAAAATTCCACCCGTCATTCGCATCCCCCCGACTCGGCCCGGTCCCTCAATCGCTCTTCGCCGCTCTGCATCGGGCGAAGAAAACGCCTACATGATCACGCCTTCCCATTTCCAGCCGTCGGACGGGCGGACGATCTTGTGCAACCGAATCCGATGCTCGGAAGGATCGCGTCCCGGATTTCCGGTGACGACGACGTGATCGCCCGGTTTCAGGGTATCGCGCGTCACATGCTCCTGGGTGAGCTGCGCCCCGCCACCCCACTCGACTGAGTACACTGTCGCCGGGCCGCCCTTGGGGTCCGGCACCTCGACCTTCACGAAGGAGTGCGGATTGCGGTACATGAATTGGGTCAGCGTGCCTTCGACTGTGATTTCCTGATCGACGAAATACGTGGCGGCAAACGAATGATGCGCGTACGCCCGGGCGCCGACCATCGATACCGCGATGGCGGCCAGCAGAATTAAACCTGTGCGCTTCATACTTGTCCTCCCAGCTGCGGAAATCCGCAAAGTCTATTGTCCCGCGCCTTCCTTCTTCGTCGCTAGGCTTTTGTAGACTGCCTCGACGAACATATCGGTCGTCCAAAAGCCGGTCGTTTTTCCGTAGCGCGGGTCGTAGTCCTGCGTGGGACGCGCCGCCTTCACCTGCTCGAGCGTCATGCCCTTGTTGATCATATCCTGCACACGGTCGCGGATGATTGTCACCATTTCCTGATACCAGACAACGTCCGCCACGTCGCATTGCCGCCCGTGGCCTGGAATCACCTGCGTTCCGCCCTCCTGCTCGTCGGCTGGAATCGCCATTTCTATGATGCGGTTGAGGCCATCGATCACACCCTGAATATTGCCCCCGTGCGCCATATCCACGAACGGGTATCCGGTGGTGGTGAAGATGTCTCCCGTGCTGATCACGTCCGACCGGCGGAAGAAAACGATCGTGTCGCCGTCAGTGTGCGCGTGTGGCACGTGCGTCAGCAGCACCCCTTCGCCGTTGAAATAAATCTTGCGCTCCGGCGTGGTATAGGTTTCCGTCGGCCAGGAGCCCTGTGGCGCAGCGGGACGGTTGCCGTCTGGTTCGCTCATGCGATCAAGCACTTCCTGCGCTGCAACCACGGTCGCCTGATTGCCCGCGCTCGCGCCGATGTCGCCCACCACGTTTCCGCCGGCGATCGTATTGCCCAGCTTGGCCAGTGCTTCGTTGCCGCCGGTGTGGTCGGCATGGAGGTGCGTGTCGAGAATGTAGCGGATGGGCTTGTCGGAAAGCGTTTTGATCGCCGCATACACATTGTCGGTTGTCCCCGCCAAACCAGCATCGACCAGCAGCACCCCGTCGTCGCCCACCTGCACGGTGATGTTGCCGCCCGCGCCAACGAGCATCCAGACGTTGCCTTGCACGTGCAGCAAGTGGACTTCGACGTTCGTTGGGGCCGTCGGCGGAGCCTGCGCATAGGCCGGAGGGGCCAGAAGGGAAGCCGCTCCCGCAGCTGCCAGCAGCACAGCCCATCCCAGATGTCTCGCCATCCTCGTCACTCGATCGGCACAGGGCATCATTGATTGATTACTTTCTTGGCGGGACGCGGCAAAGTCTTCATCGTTTTCATTTTGATTTGGTATTCCGGGTACATCGTTTCCGCGCCGCCGCGGGTGGCTTCCACGGGAATTCCGTAGTTGGCGGGGAACTCGTTCAGGAACGTATTGGCTCCCGGCAAATGCGCGGGCACTTGGCCCGCCGGACGATCCACTTCATCCACTGATTCGCACGGCCACGGCGCCATCGCCTGCTGCGGGTTGTATACAAAATCCGAAGTGCGCATGAATGGCTCGGTCAGATACACCGGATCGTATGTGATCGCGACCACCGTCAGGTAATTCCCGTGACGCAAAAGGTGCGCGCTCGCCGTCGCCATATCGCTGCGCGGCAATCCGTTCCGCCGCACCCAGTTTTCCTTCAAATGCGTCGTGGTGATTACCAGAGTGTCGCCGTCCCATTTCCCGCTCGAAAATCCCTGCCAAGTGTGCGGCGCATAATCGGGCGGCTCAGGGCGTCCGTCCATCCAGATCGTCTGCTCGGCACCGTAAGCCGAAAGATGCGTGTGGAAAGCGATCGTCTTCTGCGATGCGCGGTCGACTTCCTTCCAGATGCTCAGTTGCGAAGGCCCGCGCCAGCCGTAGTCTGCGCCATGCGCACGACACTGGTTTTCCTGGAGCTCGACCAGCGCCGCGTCCCAACTGTCGCCTCGCAGCCGTGCCGCTTTGTTGATCGGAATTCCCAGGTAATCTCCGATTTCCGGACCGGGAATGCGCTCTTCCCAGTCTTCGTCGAACCGCGGCGACCATTCCCCGGAAGGATCCTGTTGCGCCCAGGTCGGGCGGCCTGCCAGAGCGCCGAAAAACAGCAGCGCAATTAATCCGCCCGCAATTCTGATTCGGTGGAACTGGCCCATTGCCGCACTCCCCCGGAAAACGGTCAGCGCAACGTGCACATCCTGGTCAGCAGTTTTTATCACAAAAGGCCGTCCGCGCATCAGCAAATTCGCGGGCCGCCGTTGATTGCGCATACGTCCCGCAATCTTTCGCCCATCCGTTGCCAGAGCCGCTCGCCCGCATGTCGCGCAGCTTGCCTAATCTCGCAGTCATTGGATAGAATCCCGGCCGGGGGTGAACCGATATGTCTCTCGTAAAAGGTCTCCATCACATGACCGTATGCGTCGCGGGCGCTCAGGAAGACATCGACTTTCAGACGCAAATTTTTGGGCAGCGCATGATCAAGCAAACCGTTCTTTTTGACGGCCGCTACGCCCACTACCATCTCTATTACGCGAATGCCGATGCAGAGCCGGGGTCTGTCTACACCACCTTTCCCTATGGACGCGTGCGAGGGCGCCAGGGTTCCGGGCAAGTGCAAACCACGGCGTACACCGTGCCGAAAGGCGCCACGAAATTCTGGCTCGACCATCTGAACCACCACCAGGTGAAGAACAGCGGCATTCAAGAGCGCTTCGGGCAGAAGTACATCCGCTTCGACCATCCGTCGGGCATTCAGCTTGAGGTCATCGAAGACGACCAGGACAAGCGGCGTCCGTGGAAGGTCGGCGAAATCAGCGGCGACGTCGGCACGCGCGGTTTTCACGGTCCCGTGCTGTCGGTCCGCGAAGTGGCGGAGACGGAGCGATTCTTCGTCGACGCCTTGGGATTCAAGAAGACCGGGCAGGAAGGCGCCTATCACCGCTTCGAAGTCGGCGAGGGCGGCTCGGCCAAGACGGTGACGCTGCTGCACGAGCCGGATCGCCCGTCGGGAAGCTGGATATTCGGCGCTGGTACCGCGCATCACATGGCGCTCGAAGTCGAAAACGACGATAGGCTCGCCGAGCAGAAGGGAATTTACGAGGAGCTCGGTTACACCGATGCCTCGGAAATCAAAGACCGTATGTATTTCCATTCAGTCTACTGCCGCTGCCCTGGCGGAATTCTGGTGGAATGCGCGGCCACGGTTCCGGCGGGCTTCTCCGTGGATGAGCCGGCCGATCAGCTCGGCCAGAGCTTGCTGCTGCCTCCCTGGTTTGAGGAGCGCCGCAAGGAAATCGAAGCGATGCTCGATCCGATCACGGTACCGGAGAGCAATTTTCCGAGCGGCCGGAAACACGCAGCGAAGGTAGGCGCACCGGTTGCAGCGGCGCCGGCAGAAGGCGGGGCGTCGCGCCGCACCAGCGCCGTTTTTATCGGGGGCGATAAACCGACGAACAAATAAGCTGCGGGCACATTCAATCCGCGGCTGTGGTGTTTTCCAGGCAGCCGCGGATTTTCTTAGTAGGAACCTTCCAGTAATCGGATCACTTCGGCCTTGGTCACCGGCCGGTCCACGACCTTCGATCTCTCCAGTTCATGCATCACCGGCTCCACGATATCGCCGATTTCCTCCCGCGGCACCTTCGCTTCCTTCAGCGAATGCGGCACGTCGAAACCGGCAATAAACTCGGCGGTGCGATTCGCGCAGGCCAGTGCGCCGGCTTTCGGATTCCGCGGATCCCACGGGAGCTCAAAGCCCTCGGCGATCGGCGCGAATCGTTCCGGTGCTATTTCGGCCATGAATCGCATCGCGTTCGGCAGCGTGATGCAGGAAGTCACTCCGTGCGGCACGTCCCAGCGCGGGCCGATCTGGTGACCGAGCAGATGCGAGATGCCGAAACGCGTGTTCATCGAACCGTAGATTGAAAACCACGCGGCAAACTGGCAATAGCCGCGATGCGCCAGCAAGTCGTCATCGCTGGTTTTGATCGACGGCTTTAGGTGCTCGACCAGCAGTCCGATGGCCTTCGACGCCAGCGCGTCGGAAAGCGGATGGTGCCGCGGCGTGTAGATCGTCTCGATCGCGTGGTCCAGCGCGCGCATACCGGTGGCGACCCACAGCCAATCGGGCGTCGCGAGCGTGAGCGCAGGATCATTCAGCACAGTGCGCGGCGCGAGGCGCGGATCGGAGACGCCAGATTTCACTTTTGTAGTTTCGTCGGTCACGCCGCCGGCATGTGTGTACTCGCCGGCCGAAAGCGTGGTCGGGATCGCGATGTGAATCAGATCACGGCTCGTCAAAAACGCGAAGCTCGCAACCTTGCAGGTGTCGATGGGGCTGCCCCCGCCGAAGCTGATCAGCGAGTCGGCGTCGACGCGCGCGATTTCGGCTTCCAGCTCCGAGACCACGCTGCGTGGCACGTGCTGGCGCGCCCCTTTGAAGACCGCGGCGCAGCGGGAGCCGATTGCGCCAGTCACCTGCGCGAGCAGCAGGGAATTGCCAAGCGATTTCCCCGTGACTACGATGGCGCGCTGCAACCCGCGACGCTCGAGCTCTTCACCGAGCGTGGCTATTTTCCCCGGTCCCGAGATCACTCGCTCGAGCTTGCTCAATGTGAATTCAACGTTGGGCGCCTTCATAGGAGCGGGAGTATACAACATAGCGGCCGCCACTCGACCGCCGCCGAATTCACGCAGCTGTGGCGCGCCCGCTGCTTTCCGTGCGTCTGAAATCATTCACGAACTCGCGGATGCGAGAATTGATCTCGTCCCGTACGCGTCGGAAGGCTTCCCTACGTTGCTCGGGTGTTCCGCCGGCGGCCCGCGGGTCAGGCAGATTCCAGCGCAGCAGATTCGGAGCAAAAGGAAAGATCGGCGAGCGCTCCTTGGCCTCGTCAAAGAGCGTGATCACATAGCCAAAGTGTTCCTTCAGGGACTGAGCGACCTGAAGAGGTGCTTGGCCCGAAATATCGACGCCAGCTTCTCTCATTACGTCGGTGGTAAGACCGTCGGACCCTGTTGATTCGATGGCGGCGTTTGCGGCGATGAATTGATCGCGAGCCATGGCGCTTAAAAACCCTTCTGCCATTTGGCCGCGCGTTGCATCGCCGGTGGAAAGAAAAAGAACTTTCGACTTCTTTTCCGTTGTCATGACGAGCTCCCGGACTGGCGTGCAATTGCATGGTAGCGCGCGAGCGGATGTGTGGCCCTCGGGTCAATGCCTTAGTACTGCGCGCGAGGGGTGAGGGGGAGATATTTTTTACGACCGACGGAATCGCGCATCCGATTGCAGTTGCATCGTGATAGCCTCGCGCGGTAATTTTGCGCGGCAAAAATACGAGAGATATCGAAGAGGCCTCGAATGAAGACCAGCACGGATCGAATTCTGACAACCCACGTGGGGAGCTTGCCCCGCTCGCAGGAAGTGGTCGACCTGCTCTTCGCGCAGGACCGTGGCGACGCCGTGGACGAATCTCAATTCAACGAAGTGATGCGCCGCGCGGTCGCCGGCATCGTAAAGCAACAGGAAGAGGCCGCCGTCGATGTCGTCAGCGACGGGGAAACGAGCAAGATCAGCTACTCGACCTACATCCGGCATCGCCTCACCGGGTTTGAAGGTGATTCGGCGCGGCCCACGCCCCAAGATCTCGACGATTTTCCCGAATACCGGGATCGCCTTGTCAAGCAGGGCCACTCCGCGACGTACAAGCGGCCCGTCTGCAAAGGCCCGATCAAGGTGAAAAACCTGAAGCCGGTGGAGCAGGACATCGCGCACATGAAGGAAGCGCTCGCAAAAGTGAAAGTGACCGAAGGTTTCATGAACGCCGTCTCACCAGGCACGATTTCGGTTTTTCAGCCGAACGAGTATTACCCGTCGCACGAGACCTACCTCGAAGCGCTCGCCAACGCGATGCGCGAAGAGTACGAACTGATCGTAAAATCCGGGCTGCTGCTCCAGCTCGATTGCCCCGATCTCGCCATGGGCCGCCATTCGCGGTTCAAGCATTTGAGCGACGATGAATTCCTGCGCTATGCCGAGTTGCAGGTCGAGGCGCTGAACCACGCGCTGGCCAACGTACCCGCCGACCGCGTCCGCCTGCACGTATGCTGGGGCAACTACGAGGGCACGCACATCAACGACATGGATTGCATGAAAATTTTTCCCATCGCGATCAAGGTGAAACCGCAGGCACTGCTCATCGAGGGTTCAAACCCGCGGCACGAACACGAATGGGAAGCATGGACCAAGATCAAGCTGCCGGCAGACAAGATTCTGGTTCCCGGGGTGGTCTCATCGAGCACGAATTATGTCGAACATCCCGAACTTGTGGCGCAGCGCCTGATTCGCTACGCCGAAGTTGTCGGAAAGGAGCGCGTTATGGCCGGGACGGACTGCGGCTTCGGCACTTTCGCCGGATTCGGGCCTGTATTTCCGGCATTTTCGTGGATGAAGCTGCGATCCCTGGCCGAAGGCGCCAGAATCGCTTCAAAGAAATTGTGGGGCCGCGCGAGCTAGGATCAAGCGCCTGCCGCAGAGCGCTGGCGCGACCCAGCCGCGATCCCATTCGTCCGCGTTGTGAAGATTGTGTGCCACACACACACTGGCAGCGTGGTCAGCCAGATGAAGAACATAAGCGCGAGCAGATTTCCGGCGATCCGTGCACATTTCTCGGCTGCGAAGCTCCATGAATCCCGCTCCGCTGACATAGGCTAGAAACAGCGGCACCCGCGTCCACGCAAGTGAGAGAGGTCCGGCGAAATTTCTTACGCAGGCGAAGCGAAAAAGGTACACTCGGGTCCGTTTGGGCAGCCGTCGCGGCGTCGGTGCGTTGTACGGGATGGGCGCCGACTTGGGGGAGGAATCATCATGGACCGGCGAAGGTTTATTGGCTCGAGTATTGGGGCGTTTGCGGCGGGTACATTGATGGACAGCAAGCTCGCAGTGGCGCTGGGCGGTGCCGATGGACCCACGCCGGGCGCGACCGTGGAAACCAACCTCGGCAAAGTGCGCGCGCAATCGCAGGCGGGCGTGCAGGCGTTTCGCGGCGTGCCGTATGCAGCGTCCACTGGCGGGGCGAATCGCTTTATGCCTCCGGCGAAGCGCGAAAAATGGACCGGTGTGAAGGACTGCTTCGATCTTGGCCAGCGCTCGCCCCAGCGCGATTCGGAATTCTTTGGTTTCGTTCCGAAAGCGCTCGAGCCGATGTGCCCCGCTGAACCGATGGGCGAAGACTGCCTGGTGCTCAACGTTTGGACGTCCAGCGCGAGCAATCGCGCAAATGCGAAACGCCCGGTGATGGTCTGGCTGCACGGCGGTGGATACACTACCGGATCGGGTGGCTTCGTTTGCTACAACGGCCAGGAACTGGCGCGGAAGCACGATGTGGTCGTGGTGACGGTGAATCACCGGCTCACGGTTTTCGGCTATCTGTATTTCGCGGGAATCGGCGGCGAAAAATACGCGCAGGCGAGCAACGTGGGCATGATGGACATCGTCGCAGCGCTTGAATGGGTGCGAGACAATATCGCGGCGTTCGGCGGCGATCCGGCGAACGTGACGATTTTCGGCCAGTCGGGCGGCGGCGGAAAAGTGAGCGCTCTGATGGCCATGCCTTCCGCGCACGGCCTCTTCCACAAAGCGATCATCCAGAGCGGCGCGGACGTGCGCGGCGTGTCGGTCGAGGCCGCGAATAAATCCGCAGAGCTTTTTCTTTCAAAGCTGAATTTGAAGCCGGATCAAATCGACCAGCTCCAACAGATGCCGGTGGATCAGTTACTTGCAGCGGCTGCGGGTGGCCCTCCGGGAACGCCGGGACTGGCGCTGGCTCCTGTGGTCGATGGCGGCACGCTGCCCGCAGGCCCGTTCGATCCCACGGCGCCGGAACTTTCGGCGAATGTGCCTCTGATGATCGGAACGGTCGAAACCGAGGTCACATTTTTCCCGGGTCAAATTCTCGACCCGATCGACGACGCGAACCTTCACGCACGTGTGAAGCAGATGTTGGCGAAAGCGAGCGACGCGCAAGTGGATCAGGTGATCGCGGCGTACAAGGCCGGACGGCCCGGTGTGCCGAATACCGATGTGTATCTTGCGATGGCTTCCGACGTCACATTCCGCGCCGGCGTGGTGCTCGAAGCCGATCGCAAAGCGGCGCAGAAGGCGCCGGTGTATCAGTATTACTTCACATGGCATTCGCCGGTGCAGGACGGAAAGCTACGGGCGTTCCACACGCTGGAGATTCCGTTTGCGTTCGACGTCGTGGATTTGGCGTCGTCCATGACAGGCACGGGCGCCGACCGCCAGCCGCTGGCGGACAAAGTGAGCGGCGCATGGGCGGCGTTCGCGCGGAACGGCGATCCGAATCACAAGCTGCTGCCGAAATGGGATCCGTTCGACACAAACAAGCGTGCGATCATGGTGCTCAACGACGAGTGCAAGCTCGTCGACGACCCGCATGGTGAAGAGCAGCGCGCGTTGCACCGCGTACAGAACGGGTAGTTGATCGACCGCAGGATCGGTTGGCGGTAGCAGTGCCGCGAATCGTGACAGCGCGGAGTACACTCTGCGCAGGGAAATGCGCGGACTGGCACGCGATTGGGCCATGGCGACGACCTCACCTCAAGCACCACCGTTCACCGTTGGCGAAATTATCGAGCAGCGTTCCATCGGGGCCTATCAAATTTGGATTGTAGTTTTGTGCGGTATGGTCCTCGTGCTCGACGGGTTCGATTCGCAGACAATCAACTACATCGCGCCGCCGATTTCCGACGCACTCCACATTCCCATCAAGAATTTCGGTTCGATTTTTTCCAGTGGTCTTTTCGGGTTGATGGTTGGCGCACTTACGAGTGGGCCGATCGCCGATCGCTTGGGACGGAGGTGGCCGGTGGTTGTGTCGACTCTGAGCTTTGCCGCGTTCTCGCTCATCACCGTGCACGTGGTCTCGTTCCGCGAGCTATTTTTCCTGCGGTTCCTGACGGGGCTGGGACTCGGCGGAGCGATGCCGAACGTCGTCGCGCTGGCTTCGGAATTCGTGCCGAGGCGAAGTTTGGCGAATGTCGTGACTCTCCTGTTCGTCGGGATGCCGCTGGGAGGAGTCATTTGCGGCCTGCTGAGCGCCCGGATGATTCCGAAATGGGGTTGGCAGTCGGTGCTTTATCTTGGAGGAACGATTCCGCTGGCGATCGCAATTTTGCTGATCGCCGGATTACCCGAATCGGTTCGATTCCTGGCGGAGCGCGGGAAGAATCCGAGTAAGGTTTCAAGAATCCTGCACCGCATCGCGCCGGAACTTGGCGGCGCCGAGGTGCGCCTGACGCCGCGCGATACGCAGCATGCGGGCGTGCCGGTGGTGCATCTTTTCACGGAAGGGCGCGCGTTCGGCACGCTGCTGTTATGGATTCCCTACTTTATGAACCTGCTGATCCTCTATTTTATCGGGAGCTGGCTGCCGGCGCTGCTTCGACAGACCGGAATGACAGTGGCGGCCGGCGCGACGGCGACGGCGTTTTTCAGCCTGGGGGGCGCGTTTGGCTGCTTGATGGAAGGCTGGCTGATCAAGCGGTGGGGTGCGTACGCGATTCTGCTGGCGGAGTTTGGCGGAGCGACCCTGTTTGTGGCGGCGCTTTCGAACATACCGAGCTCGTTTGGGTTGATGTTGACGGTCACGTTCGTTGCGGGGCTGATGGTAATCGGGGCGCAGGGCGGATTGAACGCCATGGCTGCAAATTTTTATCCGACCGGGGTGCGATCGACGGGTGTGGGTTGGGCGCTCGGAGTGGGGCGGGTCGGTTCGATCGTGGGGCCGTTGATTGGCGGGGCCTTCTTGAAGGCTGGTTGGACGCCTGGCGGGATTTTATTGGCTGGGACCGTGCCGGCGGCTTCGGCGTTTTTGGCGATTGCTCTTAGCCGCGTCGGGCCGGGCACGAGCGCCTACGGAAATGGTCCAACGGTCGCCGCGCATTGATCGGTGGCGCACCAATTCCGCCGTCGCCTTTCGATATGCTGAGATCGTGAGAGCTCAGAAAAGAGTGTTTGTGCCAGCAGAGGAAACGGCTGGGCCAGAACATCCAGGTTTCGAACTATCCCGCCTTTTTCTCGGCGAATGGTTTGCGCAGGCCTGCTTGTTCGAGTAGCGGCAGGACTTGTCGATTGAATCTGTCGACGCCGTCCACGTAGTCCACCCACGTTAGGATGATTCCGTCGATTCCTACTTTGGAGATGGCGTCTAGCTCTTCGGCGATTCTTTGGGCTGTGCCGACGAGAGGGTGCCCGGCGCCGACGGCCATGCGTTGGCGCATGAAGGCCAGGCGCGGCGAGTCGAGAGGGACGTTGTTTTCCTTGCTGATCGTCAGCATCAGGCTGTCCATTACTTCGGTGTCAAGAAACTGCTCGGCGTAGCGGCGCAAATACTCGTCCGCTTCTTTTTGCGTGTCGCGCTGCGTGACCGCACAGTTCGTCCAGAGCTGGATTTCGCGGCCGAACTCCTCGCGGGCCATTTTCTTGTAGTTGGCGACTTGGTCGCGCCAGTCCTCAGGCTTCATGCCCTGCGGACTAATGAGGCCGACGTCGGAATACTGCGCCGAGAAACGCATGCCGGTCGGAGACAGCGCGGCGTTCATCACCGGGATTCCGCCCGGTTGCAGCGGCTGAGGGCGCGAGATCGCTTTTTTCATGCGGAAATTCGCGGATTCGTAGTCGAACTCGTCCTGTGAAGTCCAGAGCCGGCGTAGAATTCGCAGCCATTCCTCGAGATAAACGTAGCGCTGGTCGTGCTCAAGCAGATCGATACCGAACATGTCGAATTCACGGCGATTCCAGCCGCCGACGATGTTGAGAGCGAACCGGCCGCCGGAAATGGCGTCGATGGTGGCAGATTGCTTGGCGACGAGGACGGGGTGCATGGTGGGCGCATGCGACGTGGAGAACACCGCGGAATACTTTGTGGAGGCGGCGACGCCCGCGGCCCAAGTAAAGGTTTCGAGGATGATGTTGGACCGATGGTCCGGCTTTTCGTCCAGGTAGCCCTTCCAGCGGGCGATCGGCACGATGGCCTCCAGTCCGGCCTCGTCCGCCAGCTTCGCCGACGCGAGCGTGTTCTGCCACGTGGGCATGCGCATTTCGGGCACAAAGCTCATGTTGGGGATCGTGTTCGTGCAGAAGGTGCCCAGTTTTAGTTTATTGGAATTGAAGATGGGGTTCGTCGAGTTGTTGGTCACGCGGTTAATTTTGCCAGAGATTTCAAGAATTACACAGTGGGTCGAACAGTCCGGTCCGGGCGACGTCGCCGACGGATTCCGCACGAGTGTTTATTCGACGAAAGGATGTCCGCGCGGGCGCACCGTCGCTGCTGCAGGTGCGACCCACAAGGCTTTCGACACTCCTCGGAACTCCGTTACTCGAAGGTCAGAAGGACGATTTCCGGATTGGTGCCGAGGCGTAGGGGCGGTCCCCAGGTGCCGGCGCCGTAGGACGTGAACAAGAGCATGCCGCCGAGCTTGTGCAAACCGTAGACGAATGCGCCGTACACCCTTTTCGTGAAAATTGTGAATGGGAAGAATTGGCCGCCGTGCGTGTGACCATTTACTTGGAGGCTGATTCCGGCTTCGGCTGCCACGGCGGGTTGATCGGGGGCGTGGGTCAGCAAAATGCTGGCGGAGTTGCGATCGATGCGCGCATTCTCAAGAACCTGGCGCAAGCGATCGGCGCGAACGGCGTCGCGGAAATGCACGCCGACAAGCTGCAAGCCGTCGAGCACCACTTTTTCGTTGTTGAGTACGCACACGCCTGCGGCGGAGACGGCTTCCAGATATTTGGTGTGGTCGCCGAACTCTTCGTGGTTTCCGGCGATGAAAAACGCGCCATACGGCGCCGAGAGTGCGCGCAGAGGCTCGGCGAGCCTGCGGATGTTCGCGGCGGTGCCGTCATAGAGATCGCCGGCGATCAGAATGATGTCGGGCTTCAGCCGCAAGATCATGGCGACGATTCGGCGCGCAAACCCAACGCCGCGAACGTGGCCCAGATGCGTGTCCGTGACGAGAGCAACGACGCGGCCCCGCCAGCTTTCGGGTAGATTCGGCAGCCGGACCGGCACACGTCGGACGCGGACGGCCATCGAATTTACCAGGCCGGCGATTCCGGCGACGAGCGCTGCGCCGAAGAACAAGAACGCGACGTGCTGCTGCGACACCGGTAGGCGCGTCGCGCGAACGACGCCAAAAGCGATCCACGATGCCAGGGCGGCCAGGAAGAAGAAATTGAAGAATCCGAGCCAGATTGCCGCAGCCGTGTAGTAAATGCGCACGGGCCAGTCGTAAAAGCGCCAGGCCAGAAGCGATGCGGTGACGAACGAGATCGACAAGAATGCGAACACGAAAGCCAGGGTGCTGATCTGCGGGGGGTCCGCGGCAGGCTGAAAGGCCGTCCATGTCTCGTAAACGAACCAATGGCCGAGCAGCAGGATGGCTTGCATCACGGCGACAAACGTTGCAATGCGTCTTCTCATCACTCGGATCGATACCCATGAAATTGGATGAGTTAGGGAAGGTCGACGATTCCGCGGGTCTGGCCGGAGGAGCCGATCGCAGCGAGCGGATACGCTTATGATACGTTTAAGCAGTGTTAGCTACAGCGATTGCGGTATTTGACCCGACCCGGCAATTCGCTACAGTCCACTATGTCGGGCGGCCTACGGACATGACGAAACGAGTGCTGATCGCGGATGACAACAAGATTGTGCGGAAGATGCTGAAACTCGTGCTCGCGAAAGTGCCGGGCGTGACGGTCTGCGCCGAGACAGCAGACGGGCGTGCCGCGGTGGAAAGCGCGCTCGCCTTGAGGCCCGACCTTCTGATTCTGGATGTGCGGATGCCGGAACTGAACGGGATTGAGGTGGCGTCGATCGTCAGGCAGAACTTACCCGAAGCGAAAACCCTGCTGTTCACGATGTACGGGGATCTGGTTGGTCCGAAACTCGCGTCTTGCGCGGGCGTCGAGATCGTGCTTCCGAAGATAGAGGGTGCGACGGCGCTGGTGGATGCCATCAAGAAGATCATTCAAGGCGACTCTGCTTCCGGTCTGGAATTGCCGAGCTGCTAGCACTGCCGACGGTCCGGCAGCTTTCCCTCTGCTTCGTGGCGCGAAAGCCTGCGGTGATCTGATGAGCCAAGCGATTCGAGCATTCGCCCTCGCGGCTTTGCTGGCCCTTTCCTGCCCCTCCCCTTATGCCCTCGGCGCTCAGGTACCGGCGGAACTGCTGCCGCCGCCAAACGAACAGGAAATCTTGCGAGTCCACGCCCAAGGCGACCAAATCTATACCTGCTCGCCGAACGGTGCCGAATTCGGCTGGACGCTGAAGGCACCCGACGCGCAGCTTTATGACCAACACGGCAAGCCCTTCGGCAGGCACTTTGCGGGTCCATCGTGGAAGGCTGACGACGGTAGCCAGGTTACCGGCAAATCCGCGGCCAACGCGCCGTCGCCTGATGCGAATTCAATTGCGTGGCTATTGGTAAAAGTCGTCAGCCGCAGGGGAGACGGCGTGATGGCACAGGTAACATCGATACAGCGGATCAACACGAAGGGCGGCAAAGCGCCCGCAAGTGGCTGCGATCCGACCCACGCGGGTCAGGATCTGCGGGTGCCTTATTCGGCCGACTATGTGTTCTTCGCGCCTAAATAGGCGGCGCTGTACCATCAAGCGGAAATACCCTCGACCATCTGCGTTTCCGGGGCGGTCGGCACCTCGACCTCGATGGTTGTGCCGTTTGAGCTCGACGACAGGCGAAACGTTCCGCCCTGTTCCTGCGCTCGTTGCTTCATTCCGGCGAGTCCAATTCCGGCGTACGAGGCGCGCTCCTCAAGTTCACGGAGTTTTTCGGCGGAAATGCCCACACCGTGATCGCAAATCCGCAAAAGCACGCGGTCGGCTTCGAAGTTCAGAAAGATGTCGGCTTTGGAAGCACGCGCGTGGCGCTGAATATTAGCCAGGCTCTCCTGCAGAATGCGAAACAGCGCGACCTCGACTCCAGGTGGCAGGCGGCGTTTCGTGCCCCCGATCTCCAGCTTCACTAGAATGTCTGAGCGCTTCGAGAGCCCGTCAATCAGCCACTCGGCGGCCGATGTAAGGCCAATTTCGTCGAGCAGAGGAGGATGGAGGAGGTAGGACATGGAGCGAACACTCGACACGGTTCCTTCCAAAATCGAATTCAACTGCGTGATCACTTCCTGGGTAGGTGGCTTCGTGAGGAAGCTATCGGCAATCATCTTAGCGGCAATCAGATTTTGGCCGAGCCCGTCGTGCAGCTCGCGTGAGATTCGGCGGCGTTCGTCGTCCTGCACGCGCAGCACCTGGGTGCTCAAATTCCGGGCATTCTGCTCGGCCAGCACGCGCCTTTTAAGCTCGCCAGCGAGTCGACGGTAATGCTCCCAGATCAAAATGACGGCGAGAAGAAACATAAACGCGAGCGCGGCTGCGATGAGAACAAATCGTCTGCCGGTGATGCGACTTCGCTGCTCGAGCAGGATATCCTCAGCGCGGTTCATTTCGTCGCTGATTGCGGATGTTTGAATGGCCCATTCCGTCAAGAGGGCCGTCAAGTCGTCCTGGGCCACTTTGTCCGTGGGACGGTTCTTGGCCAGCTCGATGCCTTTCTCAACGGCTGCCAATCGGCCGTTAATGGCAGATTCGAGGCGATAACTGCGCGCCAGCTGGTCCCGGTTGTCGGCGACCAGGGCCCGCACCCGCGCAAGGTCAGCGAATGTTTCCGTGCGCGCCTGGGCGATTGCCTCGAGATATTGCGTGTCGGAGCTTTCAAAGAACTTGGTGCGGGACCGGCCTGCGGCGGAGAGGTCGGACTCAATCGAGGCCAAGGTCAGCTCGACGTCGTAGGTATGGTGTAGCCACTGATCGCCCTGATAGAGTCGGTAGATGGCCCATCCGGAGAACAGGCCGCTCAAAAGCAATAAAACCAGTGCCGAGGTAAAGATAAGCCGGGGAGTGTGGCGCTGTTCCATGTAAACGTGCCTGGCGGCTTGATCCAGTGAAGCGCAGATTTTAGCGCAGATTCTGTTTGCCTCGTACGATACAATTCCGCGACACGATGCCTACCGTTCCCGTCGCCCGGAGCTCGACCTCAATGATGACCCGCCAATCCTTCGTTCCCCGGTTGCTGGTGCTCGAGCTCGCAGCGGTTTTCCTGCTGCTTTCGTGTGCATCGACGTGGCCTCCCCAACGGTTGCGAGTTCGCGTGGTGCCGGGATTTGGCGGCACACTTCAGCTGACTCCATGCGCTGGCGGCGCAGGGGGCGCGGAGATTTCCGCCGACGCAAACGGGGCAGCCAAGACCGCGATTTGTCCGAGTGCGGGCGCAGGGGTCGTGATCGTGGTGGTCCGGGGGGATCGGGAATATACCGCCGCGCCGGAAGACATCGCGATTCGAAGAACGGGTGACGGAATCCCCACGTCCATCGCCGTTCGGATGCGTCCCTGATTGCCGCTACATCTTGAAAGAGACGCGGCGGGAGCTTGCCTGCTCGACTGGCTTACGCGCCCCGCGGAAGCTTCCCAAACTTGTCTGAAATCCGGGGGGCCCAGCGGAACGGCGGTTCTGTAAGCCGCAGGGGCTAGAACCGCTTACTGGGAACTGCCGATTCCGCCGGCGGGTATCGGTGCTTGTCTGGCTGCGCCTTCTGCAAAGCGACGAGGAGGCTGCAGATCCGCCGAGTTCCTCCAGGTCCCGCTTCTGGTGCAAAGCAACACGATTCTTGTGCCTCTGCTATATTGGTTGGCGGCCGTTTGAAGAGTTTCGCCGGCGTGGTCTACCGCCCACGGGCTTCCTAACGAGCACCTCGTGCGGCCGCTGTGGGGCAAGTCGATGAAAATAGATAGCCGAACCGCAGCCGTCCCTGTCCACCCCGACACGGCAACCTATGTGCCCCGGCACCTTTTCTACGAGACGTCGCATTCGCCTGCTCTAGCCGATCTGGTGGGCTACGACCAGGCCGAGCACATCGTTGATTTCTGCTTCATCGCCAATCCGTATTACCCGACAGCGCAAATGTTGGACGACATGCAGCGGCATTTTCCAAATCTGATCAAGTCATACCCTTCCAGCAATCCGCTAACCAGCCAGAAACACCTGGCGGCCGTGCTGCACGTCGATCCCGAGAATCTGATCATCGGCAATGGCGCGACGGAGTTGATCGTATTGATCAATACGGTTTTGATCAACCGCATCGCCGTGCCCGTCCCCACTTTTGGCGAGTACATCGAAAAGCTGCGCCATAAGGGGGACGCGGTGCTCTATTTCCTGGACGCGGCGCAGAAGTTCGACCTTCGTTTGGATCAATATTTGAGTTGGGTTCGGGAGCGAAATCTGACCGCTTTGGTGGTGATCAATCCCGGTAATCCCACGGGGCAGCTGATCCCGTTGGACGCGATGGTCGAATTTCTGGAGCGCGCGCGGGACCTGGAGCTGGTGATCGTCGATGAATCGTTCATCGACTTTGCGGGTGACACTGTGCCGAGCTTGCTGCCGGTGGCCGAGCGTTTTCCGAATCTGCTGATCGTGCGGAGCATGAGCAAGCACTGCGGCGTACCGGGGCTGCGGCTGGGGTATTGCTACAGCGTAAATTCCGAGCTGCGCGGCCGACTGCGGCATTTTATTCCCACATGGAATTTGAACATGCTCGCGCAGTATTTCCTGTCGTTGCTGCCGCGCACCGATGAGGAGTATCAGGCAGCGCGGAGGCGGCTGATCGGGGATGTGCGATGTCTTTATCGCGATTTGACCGAGATACCGCATCTGGACGTGTACCCGACCGGCGCGAATTTCGTGCTGTTCCGGATTAAGAACGGCATGACGGCCGCCGAACTTCAGGCCCATCTTCTGGCCGAACATCAAATGTACGTGCGCGATTGCACGAACAAGGTCGGGATGGACTCCTATCACGTGCGCGTGGCTTCGCAGGGGCGTGAGAAGGACGCGAAGCTGGTGAAGGCCCTGGGGACGCTGGCGAAATGAATTGGCCGCGGGTGGTGGTGACGTCCCGCCGGACCGATCGCGGGCCGCGCAAGATCGATTACGTCGGCGAACTGCATCTGGATCTCTTGCTTCGATTGCGGACCCTTCCTGTGGTAACCCCGGCCGTCAAAGGTGTTCTCAACTGCCTGGCGCAATATACGGACGGAATGTGCGGGCTGCTGCTGGTGGAGGGTGAGGATATCGAGCCGAGCCGGTACGACGCCGGGCCTGCGAATCATCGATACCTGGAAAAGACGGATCCGGTAAAGGACGAGATCGAGATTCGCATGGTGCGACACGCTCTGCGCCAGAAGATTCCGATTCTAGGCATTTGTCGAGGCTCGCAGTTGCTCAACGTCGTTTGCGGCGGGACGCTTTACGGGGATGTGCAGAAGGAAAAGCGATCGTCGCTGACCCATCTGGATTCACGGCACTACGACAGTTATCGGCACACGATTTCGGTCACGGCCGGAAGCCCGCTGGAAAAATGGTATCGCCGTAAGCGTCTGCGCGTGAATAGCTATCATCATCAAGGAATCCGCAAGCTGGCTTCGCGGTTTCGCGCCATGGCGCAGGCGGAGGACGGATTGGTTGAGGCGTTTTATGCGCCGGCGGAAAAATTCCTGATCGGCCTGCAGTTTCACCCCGAGCGAATGTTGAAGGAATATTCAGGGAACGAACAAGTGTGGAAAGCTTTCGCCTCGGCGGTCCACGCCAAGTCGAGACGCTAGACAGGACGCCGGCAAATCCGAATTTGCCGCCGACGGCTGTGATATAGACTCTCCTGTTCGCGCAGCTAGGATATCCCGGCGCAGTTGACGTGGTTATTCGAAAGCACGCGACCGTGCGCTTTGCCGGAAAAAGGAGGTGCTTGTTATGAAGAGAGCCGTTGCAGGAGTGTTCGCGCTGTTGTTCGTGGCACCACTGAGCTACCGCGCCGCATTGGGGGGAAACGACACGCGCAATGAAGCTCAAGACCGGGCGCAGATCGAGAAGCTGATGTGGCAGTACGTCCGCGCTCTGGACACGGAGAACCCGGATGCATACGCGGCCACGTACACGCCGGATGGCCAATTCGGCAGCGGCGGCAACGCCGTAAAGGGGCCAGACGCGCTGAAGAAAATGATTTCCGATCTCCGGCAGCGCGCCGCCGACACGGAGGCCAAAACGGGACAAAAGCCTGCACCCATGTACCACATGCTTCTGAACAGCGAACTTGTGTTTCCCGACAAGGATCACGCGCATATGGAAGCTTACTGGATGACGGTGTTCGGTCAGGCCGGGCCGAATGTGCCGGTTCGCGTGGCTGCCGCGGGGCGGGAAGTGGACGAGCTCGTGCGCGTCAATGGGCAGTGGCTGATCAAGACGCGCGACGTCGCGCCGAAGGACTAGAGCAATTCCATAAATGATGTAGCGTACTTGGCGCTAAAAAAGAAGCCCCGGCAATCGGCGGACGAAATCGATTGAAAGGCGGCTTTGGCAGCCAGGAGCAGTTGCTCGTCACTGCGAGGGGCG
>JBAVUW010000088.1:0-3703 GCA_049696975.1 Candidatus Acidiferrales bacterium
GCCAGGCCGCGCGACTGCCGGTGCGCCGGCAGCCGATCGCAGGCGGCGCGCAGGCCTCCTGGAAATGTGGCGCCTTCGCCGAATCCCAGAATCGCACGCGCCACACCGAAGCCCAGAAAACCGCTCAGCACCGCGTGGGCGCCGCAGGCGATCGTCCAGATGGTGACGGCGATGGTCATTCCCCTGCGCAGACCGATGCGGTCCAGGACCGCGCCCCAGATCGGATTTCCGAGCATGTAGGCGACGCTGAACGCGCTGATGATTTCGCCGTATTTTTCGGCACTGAGTTTCAGATCCGCGAGGATCATAGGCGAGAGCACGGCGAGGATTTGGCGGTCCATATAACTGAGCAGCGAACAGGCCAGCATCATGGTGACGGGCCACCAGGTATGCCAAGCGGATCGCGAAGCGGAAGCGGTCGTCACAGTCGAGAATTCCGATGTGGGCATTTTCCCGGAGGCCGGATGGAGAAACGCCGGACGCGGGATAGTAACCCGGCGGAGAAACAGAGCGCCATCACGCAATGCACGAGTGGGGTGATTTACCAGGGCTGGGGCTGATCCGGCGGCGGCTGAGGTGCAGGATTGACATTCACGGGAGACGCTTGGGCGCTGGTTTCCTGGCTCTTTTGCTGGGCCGAGTTCTCATAGTGCGCCAGTCGTTTCGAGAAAAGCTCGGAGATATTTTTTTCTGCCGGTGTAGAGGCATCCTTGTTCAAGGTATCTCGAACGGCGCGAGCATCCGAATCGCGGTCGAGCGCGATCAGGGCGTCACCGACATCCGCCACGTAGGCCAGTATGGCAGGCTCGAGCTGGTGCGCCTTGACCGCGGCGTCGAGAGCTTTCTGCTTCGTCTGGGGTTGTTGCCGGTACGCAACCGATAGGAATGCGTATGCCGGCGCGAAATTCGGGTTGATCTGCGTGGCGGATTCCAGATTCCGGATGAGCTCCGGCAGGGTTTCGGTGGCGTAGCCGGAGCGTCGGAAGATGAGCTCGGCAAGGTAAAAGAGCGAGCGGTAGTTCGAGGGATCAAACTTTAGCGCCTGCTGGAATTCTGCCTCCGCCGCGTCGTTATCGTGCTGCGCGAGTTTTTCGACGGCCATGCACTCATGAACACGGGCCAAGCCGGGCTCGACGGCGAGAGCGTTCTTAAGCATTTCGCGCGCTTCCGGCATGTGGTTGGTGTGCTGGAGAAAATCGGCCTGAACAACAAGAGCCTCCGCCTCCGAGAGAGGGCGAACGCTGTAATCCTTCTCCGAGAATTTCGCCACGGCCGACTGACGCAGCGAATAGAATGCCAGTTTGCGCGCATAGTCGTCGATTTTTGATTCGAACTGCTTCAGGTCGCCGAAGGTGCGCCGGGCCGCTTCCGTCGAGTCGCCCGTTTCCCGCCAGTCCTTCAGATATTTGTTCAAGAGATCCTGTTTGGCGATTTCAGGTGTGAGCGAGAGGTAGTGAACGATGGCCCAAGATTCTGCGTAGAAGAGCGATTGTTTGTCGCGATCGTTGACGAGAGGAGAACGGTAGTCCGCGTTCAGCAGATCGACGAGAGGGATCAGTGGGGACCGCTGCAGCAGCGAAATCTGCCAGTTGATGGGGTGACCGATTTCCGTGTACTTGCCATCGATCAGGGTGTTTCCGTAGTAGTCGGCGATACCCATTCGAAGCCACATGGGCATTGTGTTGTAATTCAGCCGAAGAAGAGAGAAGACATAGTCTTCGTACAGAGCGTAGTAGGGGTTCACTCCGTTGCTGACGGAGATATCCGTGCGCAACACGGCGAAATCTTCATCGTTGGAGGACCGGTAAGCGCCGGGAGGGCGAACATGATCCTTCTCCGCCCAATAATCCGGCAGGAGCACTTTCAAGGCGTCCTCGTCTTTGACCGCGATCACGATTAACGGGCGGCCGCCATCGACGCGCAGGCCAGGATGATCGGCAAGAAAAACGGCGCGGATTTCTTCACATTCGCGCGCCATTCGTCGGGCGTCTTTCTCTCCGGAATCGCTCGAAACCTTGAAGTGAGGGCTCGTGACTTCAACCCAGGGGTCGTTGCGTGCCTGGGCAGGCCTGTCAAAAGCGGTCAGCGCAAGAAAGAGGAAGACGATTGGAAGCTTTTTCGTCATCGGCTCCACGGATTGAGAGATTTCGACAGATGGAACTAGAGCCAGCGTATATCGAAAAGTTACTAGCCGTAAAGAAGCATGAGCAAGGAGGTCCACTCGAAGTTAACTGGTGGGAACGCGGGCCATGCGCTCACGTCGAGACTGAGCGCAGAACAAGCGTCGTCATACTGAGTTCACCTCACTGTAACGCGTATGCGCTGTCCTGTCCGTAACGCGCGTCTCATTTTTCCCGCCGAGCGTAACGCGGCACAAGTCCCGTGGGGAAATGCCAACGATCCGACCAGACCATCCCGTTCAAAACACGCTTTGAAGAAGTTGCATTTCACCGACGGGCGCGGCAAGCTTTCAATCGTGTGATATGTTTTCCCAGCCAGTCAAAAACCTGACGAAAGGAATCGTCCATGACACCTGCTGCCAAACCGATTCGCCGGATTGCGACCGAGGAGGCATTTTCAGTACCTGAGGTGGCCGCGGCGCTGCGCGACGTGGCTCGCGCGCCCGGCAACAGCCTCGATTTGATTCTCGTGTCGCGAATTTACGACGCGAAAGTGGACGACCTGCAGGCGAGGCTGCTGCCGAGGCTGCTCGATATGGAAAAAGAGCGGCTGAAGGATATGGACGCGAACGGCGTGGACATGCAACTGCTGTCCCTGACGGCGCCGGGCGTGCAGATGTTCGACGCGGACACCGCGACGGACCTAGCCGAGCTTGCCAACGACAAGCTGGCGGCGGTCATCCAGCGGCACCCGACGCGCTTTGCGGGACTGGCTACGTTTGCGCCGCAATCGCCCAAGCGCGCCGTGAAGGAAATGGAACGCGCGATGAAGAAGCTGAAGCTCAACGGCTTCATTCTGAATTCGCATACGCAGAACGAATACCTGGACAACCCGAAATATTTTTCGATTCTCGAAGCCGCGCAGGATCTGGGCGGCTGCATCTACATTCACCCGCGCGCGCCTTCCGACGGTCTCGCGGCACCGTTCCGCGACTACGGCCTCGACAGCGCGCAGTGGGGATATGGGATCGAGGTTTCCACGCACGCCGTGAGGATGATGGTGAGCGGCGTGTTCGACCGCTTCCCCGAACTGAAAATCTGCATCGGCCACATGGGCGAGGCAGTACATTTCTGGTTGTGGCGTCTGGATTACATGAATCGGAACGCGCAGAACCGGGGGAGCGCTCCGAACACGAAGCTGAAGCCGAGCGAGTACTTCAAACGCAATTTTGTGATCACCACCAGCGGGCAGGAATCGGATCTGGCGCTGGATTTTTCGATCAAGGCACTGGGCGTGGACAACGTTCTATGGGCGATCGACTATCCCTATCAGCCCACAGCGCCGGCGGTGGCGTGGATGGATTCAGCGCCAATCACTGCAGCCGAACGCGAGAAGCTGTATCACGGGAATGCAGAGAGGATTTTTCACATCAAGCCGAGGTGAAAGTGGGCGAGGCTAGAGCAATTCCATAAATGATGTAGCGTACTTGGCGCTAAAAAAGAAGCCCCGGCAATCGGCGGACGAAATCGATTGAAAGGCGGCTTTGGCAGCCAGGAGCAGTTGCTCGTCACTGCGAGGGGCG
>JBAVUW010000089.1:0-30743 GCA_049696975.1 Candidatus Acidiferrales bacterium
CATTGAAAAGGCCGCCTTTCCTCGGATTTTAACTACGCTTCGACAACGCAGTTATGCCCGAGAAAGCGGCCTTTTTCCATCTCCAATTACGATTCTTTCCCTACTCGTTGTGAGATATGCGGGCTAGAGCCTCATCTGATTTAGCAGCGCAATAAATCGCGGATCGGAGCGGACGGGATCGAGCAATGGCTCGGTCTTTGCGTACACCATATCGGTGCAGTGTTCCAGGTAGGATTTTGCGAGGTACTGCAGGGCTTGATCGTGCTCGCCAAGCCCAACGCAGATCAAGGCCACGCTAAACGCAGGCACATAGTGGTGACGTCGGCGATGGGTCAATTCGTCACGCAGCTTGTGTGCCCTGCGAGCGTTTCCGGACAGCGCCTGTGAATATCCCAAGAGCCCGAGCAGGCTGGAGTCGAATCCGGAGAGCCGCTGGGATTCTTCGAACTCACGGATGGCATCCTCGAAAGCCCCCACAGCGGCATAAGTCATTCCGAGGCGCGTGTGTGCCCGAGGATAATAGGGGTTTAGGTCGATGACTTTGCTGTAGGCATTAATCGACCGGTCATATTGGCGGCTGAAGTAAGAAATTCGGCCGAACACAGTGTTTATTTCGAGGGAAAGTGGGTCCAGTTTTTGGGCGTGCAATACTTGGCTGAGCGATTCGTCATACCGGCCCGCGGCCCCCAGATTCAGAGCGTACCAGCTGTGCGCTAATACATAGTTCGGATCGATCGCGATGGCACGCTGAAACGCCTGTTCAGCCTCCGCCCATTTCCATTCATAATAGAAGTGAATCATCCCGAGAGACGCGTGCGCCTCCGCAAGCAAAGGGTCGAGATCCAATGCCTTAAGGACTGCCGCTTTAGCTATTGGGTATGCTTGCGATGAGGGCTCAACCCCGAAAGCGTTCAGCAGGACATAAGAGTCAGCGAGGCCTGTGTAGGCAAGTGCATAGTGCGGATCTTCCGTGGTCGCCTGCTGAAAATACTCGATACTCCGACGCAGGCCTTCCTCCGTTCTCTTGTTCCAAAAGTAACGCCCCTCCAAGTAAAGTTGGTAGGCTTGGGATTTCGCTATTCGCAGCCGCACCGGACGGGTTTGTGATTCCCCGGTGAGGCGAATGGACATCGATTGTGCGAACCCGTGGGTTATTTTGTCTGCCAACGCCGATACATTCGGGGATGTCTCCTCGAACGCTCCCGAATTCAGTACGGATCCGTCACCAACGCGGACAAAGTCGACGATGGCCCGAACGCGGTCGGGGGAGGCTTCGATCTGGCCCGCTAGGATCGCATCTACTCTCAACTCACGGCCTAGCGCCAGCGGATCGATCGGCGGACCCGAGTTCAGCATGGCTCTGGTCGGTCGCACAATTGTTTGGCCGGCGCTGGCCAGCTTCGTAATGATGGCGTCGGTTAATCCGAGTCTAAGGGACTCGTGTACGGCGTCGGAGTTCATGGATCGAAAGAGTAATACCGCCAATGAGCGGATTCCTGAGACCGGAACAGGGAATTCGGGTTTGCTCCCCACAATTTTTCTCACGTCACCCACAAAGCGATAGCCATGCTTTTCTACGGTCTGAATATACTTGCGCTTCTTCCGATCATCGCCTAAAGCCTTTCGCAGGATCGAAATCGCAACCGTGAGATTGCCCTCCTCGACGAAAGTATTGGCCCAAATGGCACTTATCAACGCGGATTTTTCAATGAGGCGACCACTATTTCGGATCAGAACTAGGAGAGTGTCGAAAGCCTTTGTAGGCAGATGAACAGACTTCCCCTCCCGCAGCAGGATCCGTTCCTCGGGGTCGACGTGGAACGGTCCGAACTCGTACAAGGTTCGAAGCTCCTCTTTCATGGCTGCAATAACATTTCCTTAAGAAATTGTTTATAACACCTGAAGGACGGCTTTTGTCAACTTGACATATAAATCCGCGTACAGACTGACTTCGCTGTGAGTAAAGTGAGTATCGATTTAGTTGTTTGTATATCACAGCTGACTGTCGGGGTTATCCAATAATTTCGCGCGGTTCGGGTACGTTGTAGGCACACACGTCTTTGTGTGGCGATGTCGGACGGCCATCAATCGAGTGTGCGTCCTTTACGCGTCATCGAAGCTTCGTTAGGGCATTGCTGCTCTGGCGTTTACCTAATCGTTTAAGGAGTTCGCTCATGATTGCTCGGACGACTTCGACGGGTATTGCGTTCGCTCTTGCAACATTTGTGGTATTGACAGTCAGTCTATTCGTTAGCGTTCCGGTCTCTGCGCAAGTTGCCGGCGCTACGCTTCAAGGCACCGTGACGGACGCATCCGGCGCGGCAGTCCCCAACGCCAATGTATCCATTACGGACACAGGGACGGGAATTACGCGGGTCACGACAACGGACTCAGCCGGTGTCTACAGCGTGCCGAACCTCGTTGTTGGGATTTATGATGTCTCCGTCTCGGCTGCAGGGTTTTCCACCCAGGTCCAAAGCGGTATCGAAACGACTGTAGGAGCTGTGCGGGTCCAGAATTTCTCCCTTCAGCTGGGACAACTTACCCAAAGGGTCAACGTGACTGCGGAAGCCGAGCAGGTGCAACTTGCCACGTCTACAATCAGCGGCGAGGTCGATTCCACCACGATGCGCGAACTGCCTTTGAACGGCCGCGATTGGAGCGCCCTGGCACTTCTCCAAGCGGGAGTCCTCAGTGTGCGGACTCAGGCACCCACAACCGGTCTCGGAGACCGGAGCGGTCGTGGCTTCGGAAACCAACTAACCGATGCCGGCCACCGCCCGCAGGAAAATAGCTATCGCATCGACGGGATCAACGTCAACGACATGTCGAACTCGTCGCCAGGTAGCGTGCTGGGCGCCCAATTGGGCGTGGATGCGATTCAGGAGTTTTCCGTCCTGATCGCGAACTACACAGCCGAATATGGACGGACTTCGGGTGCGGTCATCAATGCCGTGCTTAAGTCAGGCTCCAATTCTTTCCACGGAGATGCTTTTGGCTTCCTTCGCGACAAGAACCTGGATGCGCGAAATTTTTTTGATCCCCCGGCCATACCGCCCTTCCATCGCAACCAATTTGGAGGATCCCTGGGAGGCCCGATAAAGAAAGACAGGACCTTCTTCTTCGCCAATTACGAGGGTATCCGCCAAGGCAGAAGCCTTTCTGAGATTAATGTCGTGCCTTCGATGGCCGCCCGTAACGGGATACTGTGCTCGCTTTGTGCCACGCCGGACATTCTGAAGGACGACCCGGTCAGCATAAACGACCCGAACGGCGTCGACCCGGCGACCGGCATTGACGCGCTGGTTTTCCCTTTTCTCGCTTTGTATCCAGTGCCCGCGGGGTCCTTCGGGAACGGCGACGTGGGGAACGTCATTACTACACCATTACAACCATATACCGAAAACTACGTGTCGGTCCGGGTTGACCATACGTTTTCAGAAAAGGACAACCTCTCCGCGGTCTATTTCTTTGATAGATCTGTCGAAAACACACCCGACTCCTTGCTCCTTACAACCTCTAAACTGCAGAGCTCAAGGCAGATGGTCGGCTTAGAAGAGACGCACACTTTCAGCCCCACGTTCGTGAACGCTGCGCGGTTTGGCTTCAGTCGATCGGCGGAGCTGGACAACGTTGGTGGGCAGATTCTCAATCCACTTGCAGGGGATCCGAGTTTAGGCATAGGCGACGGGTTAGGTGCACCTGAGATATCGATCTCGGGCGGCCTAACGACTATGCTCGGGGGATTGCAACACGGTACTAACAGGCTCTCAAACTCATACCAAGCGTATGACGACGCGTTCCTCGTCCGAGGTACTCACACGATCAAATTTGGGGCGGCGATTGAGCGCATTCAAGAACGTGAATTGGGTTTAACGACCCAAAACGGGCTTTTCACGTTCTCGGCCAGCTCCGCTAATTCCGGCCTGAAGAATTTCCTTGCAAACATTCCGAACAGTGCCCAAATTGGAGACCGGGCTGTTGCGATTCCGGTGGACATCCGAATGCTCTTTTTCGGAGTCTATGTCCAAGATGACTGGCACCTCCGTCCGAATCTGACAGTGAACATTGGGTTGCGTTACGAGCCGACCACTAACCCGATTGAAACTCACGGTGGCTTCTTCGTTATACAAGACCTCTACGGCGGACCCCGAGTAAACGTCCAGCACCCCAACCAGGCGAACCCAACACTCCGCAATTTCGAGCCGCGGATCGGTTTCGCGTGGGACCCGTTCCACGATGGGAAGACGTCGGTCCGGGGCGGCTTTGGGGTCTTCGACGTACTGCCGGGTCCTTGGTACCTGCTCGCTAATCAGAGAAATGCTTACCCGTTCTCATGTACACTGAGCACCAGTTTACTTTCCGATCCGTACTCATTCCCAGTAGATGCGGCCAATCTTCTCCTCGGTAACAGTTGTAATGTGAGCAAAACGGGTGCCTTTGCCCCCGAACAGAATCCGAAAAACGCTTACGCCATGAACTGGAACCTGAACGTTCAGCGCCAGATAACACCCACCTTGATGGCGACGGTCGGCTATGTGGGTTCGCGCACCGTCCATTTGGCTATAACCAGCAAGAACATAGACATCGTACCGCCGATTACTTCAGGAAGCGATTACTGGCCGGTAACTGGTGGAAAGATCATAAACTCGAACGCTAACTCAATCGAGCCAGTATTCTGGGTCGGAAGCTCTGATTACGAGGGCTTGGTGGCGCAAGTTACCAAAAACATGAGCCACGGTCTTCAAGCTCAAGCCAGCTTTACGTGGGGGAAATGCCTTTCCGATGGGGGGGAGAGTAGTTCGTACGCCAACGAGTATCTAAATTCGTTAGCCACGCCGAATTTGTTCGTTAAGTCTGCCATTGACGGCCGGTGTGACTTCGACGTCACACGGAACTTCGTCGCCAATTACGTCTGGCAAGTTCCCAGTCCAAAGGTTGGCGGAGCGCTTGGCGAACACATCCTGGGCGGGTGGCAGTTGGGCGGGATCCTAACGGTGAGTACGGGCACGCCCACCACGCTGGTTATCGCGGGAGATCCGCTCGGCACAATCAACAACCCTAACAGTGATTATCCGGATCGCGTGCCTGGATGCGACCCCGTTAACCATAACTTCAAGCACGACCCCTCAGGTCTGCTCGCATACATCAACCTCAGCTGTTTCACTCCCCCGGTTGCGCCTGCTTCTATCGCGTCAGACCCGACAAAGTGTAAACCCTACCCCAACGCCGTGACTGTTTCCGGAGCGCCCATACCCAATACTTGCCAGCAACTCTTTGGCGATGCCGGGCGCAATACGGTAAAGGGACCGGGCCTGGCGAACGTCGATTTCTCTATTTTCAAAAACAACTACATCCCGAGAATCTCGGAGACGTTCAACGTTCAATTCCGGGCGGAGTTTTTCAACATCTTGAATCACTCCAACTTCCTAGTTCCAAACGCTAATGCTGGCAACAACCAAATTATGAACGCAAACGGAACGTTCCTGCCGGCGGAAGTTGGTGGAACTACCGGGGGTGTTATTAATTCGACGGGGAATAATACCTCTCGACAAATTCAGTTCGGTCTGAAAATTATCTGGTAACGCTTCAGGCTACTAAAGAAGGCTATCTGAGAGGCTTCATAGTTTCGGTATGCCATCGTCGAACTTTCTATCGGTGGCATCACCAAGCGAAGGCGAGGGCGAGGGCTCTGCTGCTGCCATGGCGTCGCGAGAGGTAGATTCTTTTCTCCGCTGAAAGTCATACGTTCTCGCTGGGTATGAGCATACAGGAATAACGAAATCGGGCTAAGGACACCCACACTCAATTTCGGAGAAGATGATGATTTCTAGAGCACTAGGGATCGGAATTCTTGCGAGTTTTGTAGCAGCGTCGGCGGTCGCGGTCTGCGCGACTGTCCCCTTCGCTGGGGAGCCGTCTGTCGGGACTCCCGCCGCGCAGGCGGCTTCTGCGTCGCCGCCGTCTCTCGATTACGAATTTTTCAAGACCCGGGTCGAGCCCATCTTCCTAAAAAAGCGGTCGGCGGACCACGCCCGCTGCTACGTCTGCCATCAGAGAGGCCTTCACGAAGGCAGAGCCCTGAGCCTGGAGCCGCTGTCGCCGGGGATGAATTTTTGGACCGAGGAGCAGTCTCGGCGTAACTTCGAGACTGTCTCGAACTTGGTGATTCCCGGAGCTCCGCAATCCAGTATTTTTCTGATGCGTCCGCTGTCGCCTAAGGCGGGCGGGGGTGCCTACACTCACCCGGGAGGGTGGCAATTTGCGTCCAAGGACGATCCGGACTGGAAGACCATAGAGGCATGGATTCTCGGGGCAAAAGCGGGGGGTTCCTCCGCACCGTAGCCGAGGGGTTCAAGGAACTCCTGTTCACGCCACTGGGATCCCAATCGATGAATAAGCACCGGCCGAATGGAACGCGGGAGGAAGGGTCATCAACGGACTGATATGAAAAATGACGAAATTGGCCCGCAAGTGGCTGACCGCGGTCGGCGAGACATGATGAAGATGGGCGTTGGTGCTGCAATAGCGATGCTGAATTCCCAGAGGGGATTGGCACAGGTCCCGGCCTCCGGCCTTGGGGTTATGAGGCAGACCGAATCGAAGGACGCGGCGAATCGGTCTTCGGGAAACGGAGCGATGGATGACACAACTCGCCAGATCGTCAGATACGTGAGCTCGTGCTCTGAATCTATTCTGACGGGTCCGGTCACCGACGCTTTGGGCAACATAATGGTCGACGCTATGGCTGCCCTCGTCGCCGGATTCGAATCTGAGCCCGCGCGAATCTGCGCGCGCCTGGCACAGTCGACCCGGAGCGACCTCAAAAGCACCGTCCTGGGTTATGGCGTAACGACCTCTCCGGAGCTGGCCGCCTTTGCGAATGGCTGCATGCTGCGCTACGCCGATTTCAATGATGAGGCTTTGGGCGCGGGGGCCGGGCATGGGAGTGACATCATTTCGGGTATCCTCGCGATCGGTGAGGCGTTTCACTCGACGGGTACCCAGGTGATGGTCGCGGTCGCCTTAGGTTATGAGATCATCGGCGCCCTAGCCGATGCTCGTCCCGGTATCGGCTGGGACAGCTGGTACGAGGGCCCTGCGGCGGCGATGGCGGTCGGAAAGCTTCTGGGTCTGAACGAAGATCAGCTCGCCAACGCCCTGTCGCTCGCGCTCGTGCCGCACATGCCGATGTCGGTCCGTGGCGACCACTTCTCACACTGGAAGGGCTGTCATAGCTCGGAGGCTGTTAGATGCGCAGTCTGGGCCAATTTGCTGGTACGCGAGGGAATGACGGGCCCGTCCCAGCCGTTCGAGGCCAAGCACGGCGTGTTCGACCATAACGTACCATTCAGGAAGGAGCTGCGTCTGCCCGAGGCCAGCGCCGACGGGCTAATGAACGTGCAGAGAGTTGGTTTCAAGCGTTTTCCCGCAGTGGACAGCGCACAGTCGATACTTGAAGTCATCCCGCAGATCAGGGCCTGGACCAGAGTCGACGACATCGAATCGATTCACGTGGAGGTCCCTCTTGACGTGTTGGAGGGATCCGCAGATCCGGCCAAGTGGGATCCCCGCAATCCTGAGACCGCCGACCACAGCCAGCCGTACATAATCGCGCGGGCGCTGATCGACGGCAAGATCTATCTCGATTCCTTCGCACCACAGAAACTCACGGATCTAGGAGCGAAGCGGCTCATGGAGAAAATTACCGTCGCGTCGAACCCCAGCTTCAACACGGGCGATGCACTCCTCACTGTGCGCAGGCGCGGGGAGCCGCCCGTGCGTCAGTTCACCGCCCCCCATGGAGCTGGCACTTTTGAGACGCCGATGTCGCACGAGGAGGTCGTTGCAAAGTTCAACCGTGTCTGCGCGTTCAGATCTGTCGCTGACGCGCAGCGAGACCGCGCTCGTGAAACGTGGGCGAATCTCAAAGCAGTCCGGGATATCGCGGAGCCGATGCGAGCCCTCGCGAAGTTCGGCCGACCTTTACCTTTATAAGGACGAGTTCCGCGATTCCGGATCCAGAGGACGCCATGAACATGAGGAGGAGCAGCCGGTGGTGTCGAGTGAGGTCGACGCGATGTGCGAAGTAAGAAATGGGGAATAACGGCATGGATGTGGAGATTCGTAAGTCAGACGTACTCATCATTGGAGCTGGCGGAGCGGGGCTTCGCGCCGCTTTGGAGGCGACAAAGCTGGGCGCCCGCGTAACCGTCTTGAGCAAGGGGCCAGTTCCCGGCGGCGCGACCAGCGTCTCGGGCGGCGTGATGCAGGCCGCCGTCGGACCGGACGACAGCCCGGACATACACTTCCGAGACACGGTTATCGGCGGCCGCTTTCTCAATAACCAAACCCTTCTGCGGACGTTTGTAAACAACGCTCCTCAGAAAGTGCTCGACCTCGAACGTTACGGTTGTGCCTTCGACCGAAAGACCGACGGCGCGTTGGATCTGCGGATGCCGTCGGGCGCGACTCGAAAACGGGGAATCGAGGGCGAGGTCAATAGCAACATTCAAAAAATCCTCGCGCAGCGCGCCCTTGAAGGCGGCACTAGGATTCACGAGTTCATGATGGTCACGCGGCTCCTACAGGACGACACGGGACGTATATGTGGGGCGACTGCGCTCGACTTCGCGAGTGGCAATTTTGTAGCATTTGTTGCCAAGGCGACAGTTCTCGCCACCGGCGCCGCCGGCAGGCTATACACAGTCACCGCTTGCCCGCGCAGCTCGACGGGTGACGGGATCGCTTTGGCGCGGCGGGCTGGTGCTCGCCTGATAAACCTCGAAATGATGCAGTTCATCCCACTTGCGTATGTTTATCCCGAGTTCATCAAAGGGTTCACCTTGGGAGAGGCGCCGAACTACGGGCATCATACCCGCTTCCTAAATTCCAAAGGTGAGCGGTATATGCTGAAGTACGATCCGAAACGCGCTGAGTATGCTACGAGAGATACCGCGGCGCGAGCCGGCTACACCGAAATTCAGGAAGGGCGCGGGAGCCCCCACGGCGGGATCTGGGTTGACACGACGGCTAATGATCGTCAAGACGGGTTGTACCAGCCGCACAAGCTAGCCGACCGCTACCAGATGATCGTCGATTTCTACGGGACCGCGAAGGCAGACTTCAAGGAACCGTTCGAGGCAACACCCAGCGCGCTTTTCCTCATTGGGGGCGTCGAGATCGATCCTGATTGCCGGACGAATGTGCCCGGACTCTTTGCCGCCGGCGAAGTTGCAGCAAACCTTCATGGAGCCAATCGTCTCGGCGCGAATGCATTGTCGGAAATACAGGTCTTTGGTTCGATTGTCGGCATTAACGCCGCCGAGGAGTCCAGGAGTGGACCTCAGGCGGCGTCACCGAGTTCCACTGTGCGCCAGCAGATCGACGAGGAAAGACTCGCGGTCCTAGGCCTCCTAGAGCGACCGCGAGAACGACGAGCGTGCGAGGTCAAGCGAGAAATCCAACGCGTCATGTGGAACGGTGTCGGCGTGGTGCGTGAAGGGAAAAGACTGCAGAAGGCGCTGGACGAGTTTCGGAGCTTGCGCGAGATCGCACGGGAAGAAGTCGGTGTTGTCGGCCATACGAGACAGTACAACTATGACTGGATTGAAGCGTTGGAGATTCACATGATGATCGACGTGGCTGAGCTGATGGCTGCCGCGGCGTTGAGCAGAACTGAAAGTCGTGGCGCGCACTACCGGACCGACTTTCCACACGAGGATAACACGAACTGGTTGCGCGAAACTGTTGCCCAGGATCTCGCAGGGAAGCTTACGGTAACCTCGCAAGCGGTAGATATGAGCATTATGTCGCTCGCCCAGATGCAATCGCTCGAATAGTGGAGAAACGAAGGAATTAAATATGACGCCGAAGGCCATCAATGTCGTTATCCAACGCTACGATCCGGACCGCGACAAGCTTCCGCGATTTGTGGCCTATCAGGTACCTCATCAGGAAGGAATGGTTGTTGCCGATGTGTTGCAGCACTTATACGAGCATGAGGCTCCCGACCTGGGCTTCCTCTGGGAATGCCGTACACGGCGATGCGGAACGTGCGCAGTGCGTGTTGATGATCGCCCGGTATTGACCTGCAGCGAACCGGTCTGCGAAAACATGCGGCTCTCGCCGCTCGAGGGAATGCCGGTCGTGCGAGATTTGATCGTCGACCGTCAGGCACTTCGGGAACGCGTCGCGCCGTGGGCCAAGGAGAATGGTGAGGGGGCGCCGCAAGAATCGCGCGTTCTACTCAAGCCGGGGGAGATTGCGCACTATCGGGCGCTCTCCGAGTGTATCGATTGCTTCATCTGCGACTCGGTCTGCCCGGCGCTTCGCGAGAACCCAAAGGGAGGCGCACAATTCTCTGGGCCGAGACACCTCATACGTCTTGAGGCCCAGGTTCAGCGCAGGGCCGAGCCCCTTCCTTGGCTGATGTACGCGGCGCAGGGGAACCCATCTCTATGCACTCGGTGTTTCGCTTGCACGGAGGCGTGTCCTCGCGAGCTTCGTCCTGCGGAGGCGATAGGATCGCTGACGAAGCGGCTGTATTGGCGTAACGAATTGGATGCCCACAAGACCTCGCACATCAGCAGCTTCGTGCATTCAATTATTCGTGGTGCGTGGCTGGACGAATTCCGTCTCCTAGTGGACATCTACGGCGCGCTCGGCGTAGTCAAATTCATTCCCCAAGCACTGAGGATGCTCAGGCGCGGAAAGCTGCCCACGCCACACTTAAGCCAAGCGGCGCAGGGAAAGGATATCCAGACCATCCTGCGGGGGTTAGAAAAAGATTCCTGATGAGACGACTGAGGTAAGGGAGAAACCATGGCATCGCGATACGCATACTTCCAGGGCTGCGCTGCCCGACAAAGCTGTCCTGAGTTGAACCAAGCCACTCTGCTAGTGGCCAAGCAACTCGGCTGGGATTTGCTCACGCTGGAGAGCGCGGCTTGCACGGGCGCACGTGATCTCATCGAGGCTCAGCCTGAGATGGCGATTGTGGTGAATGCCCGCACCCTCTCGCTGGCCGAATCGCAAGGCCTCGATACACTGATGACGGTCTGTGCTACCTGCACGATCACTCTACGTCAAGTTAACAAGCTGCTGCGAGATGATCCCGCAGTTCTGGAAATGGCCAATCAACGACTCGGTCTGATCGGACTTCGATATAACGGCACAGTCGACGTACGCCACTTTCTTTGGATTTTGATTGCAGATTACGGTTTGGACCGGCTGAAGGAAAAGGTGCAGCGTCCTCTCACCGACGTGTCTATAGCACCGTATTACGGATGCCATATCCTTCGCCCCTCGGATGTTCTCGGCTTCGACGACCCGGATAATCCCAGGTCCCTTCACAATCTTATCCTTGCTCTCGGTGGGCGGCCCGCCGACTTCTCGAGCCAAGCCGATTGTTGTGGCTTTCACATGATGACCATCGACGAAGACCGCGCCGCGCGCCATGCGGGAGGCTTGCTGGTTGACGCCCAGCAGCAGGGGGCTCAGGTCATGGTTACGGCGTGCCCGCTATGCCACCTATCGATGGACTCATGGCAGCCGAAATCGGAACGCGCCATGAAGCGTAAAATTGGGATGCCGGTGCTTCACGTTCCCCAGCTGGTCGGGTTGGCGCTCGGTCATAACCCGCGCGAGCTAGGTTTGGAGCGTCACATTGTACGGCCAACCATAGTAATGGAAAAATATCTAGAACCGTAGACATGAACCCGTCAGACCGCTGCGTGGAGATTCATGCCGGCGATTTTGCTGGAAGATCGGCGCAAACTGTTGCCAAAGGTTCACTCAGTCATCTACAGCGTACGATGTGTAAAGTGTGGGCACCAATGGGAATGCTCCACCGGCTGGCTGCCTCTTGCGTGCCCGAAATGCGCCAACCGCATCGAGTACGGCGATCATTTGTCGGCGCACCTTGAAATCATGCAAATGCGCTTCGAGGGCAACACCTGATACCAGCTCCTGCCGGACGTTCCACGGAACCGCTGGTCGCCGAAGATGCGTGGCACGATTCGACTTAGTAAGCTGGCCGTTGTTCTCGTTTTCGATGACAACTGAACTCGCTCGCGGGAGGACTGGTAAAGATTGTTTAGAACTGGGGTGCCAACCAGAGGGGAATAATGATCGATGAGCATTTCAGCTGAATTGGCAAAACGGATTCTCGCCTTGCGGTATGAGGACCTTCCCGAGGAGGCGGTGAGGTCGGCGAGGATGGCGATTCTCGACACTGTGGGGGTCACGCTCGCTGGCGCCCGCGAGGAGGCAACGAGGACCGTTGACCGTGTGTTGAGGGTGACCGCCGAGAGCGGCTCCAGTCTCATTTTCGGGAGCGACCGCAGGGGGACTTGTCTCGATGCCGCGCTCATCAACGGCACTGCTGCCCACATCCTCGATTTCGACGATTGCAGCAACACGCTGGGAGGCCATCCGTCGGTACCAATTCTGCCTGCGCTCCTCGCTTTGGCGCAAGAGGTTGGCGCGAGCGGCCGCGACCTGCTGCTCGCCTACATTATCGGGTTCGAGACGGAAGCGCGGATCGCAAGCGCCGTGAATTTCCACCATTATCAAAAAGGCTGGCATCCCACGGCGACGCTCGGGGTCTTCGGTGCCGCGGCCGCATGCGCGCGCTTGCTCGGCCTGCCCGAGGAGGGCGTTGCAACGGCGCTTTCTTTGAGTGTCTCGATGGCTGCTGGCGTAAAGGCGAACTTCGGAACAATGACAAAGTCGCTGCACGTGGGCCAGTGCTCGCGGAACGGCCTCTTCGCTGCATTGCTATCCCGGGAGGGCTTCACTTCCTGCCCCGAGGCGTTCGAGCACGAACACGGTTTCCTTAACGTCTACAACGGTCCAGGCACGTTCAATGCCGAGAAGATCCTTGACCACTGGGCAGATCCGCTGGCTATCGTCAGGCCGGGCGTGGGAATCAAGCAATATCCATGCTGCGGCAGCACGCATCCCGCCATCGACGCGATGATCGAAATCGTCCGCGCCTGCCGAATAGAACCAGCGCAAGTTTCTGAAATCGACGTGTGGATTCACGCGCGGCGCCTCGCGCACACCAACCGGCCCGATCCGCGCAGCGCGCTGGAGTCGAAGTTCAGCCTTCAGTACTGCTTGGCGCGGGCGCTATTGCACGGGAAGGTTGTGCTGGAGCATTTCGAAGGCGCCACCTACCTTGATCCGCAGGTTCGGCGCATCATGACGCGGGTTCATGCCGCGCCGTATACGGACGCGCAGTTCGATCCCTCCAACCACTTCGGTGCCGAGTTGAGGATCAGACTGGCTAACGGGCAGACCTATTCGGCGAAAGTGCAGAGCGCACTGGGGAGAACCAGAGATAATCCTCTACCGGACCAGCTACTGAAGGCGAAATTTGAGAACTGCGCGAGTAGAGTGCTGTCGCCGGAGCGGGTCTCACACCTTTATTCGTCGATTCGACAGCTGGAACACCTTCCGAGCATTCGCGATTTAACCGCAATGATGGCTGATGACACCACTCTGCAGCGCGCCGTCGTGTGACCGCTCTGTTGTGCAGCTAACGTGTGGTGCCCAACCGCCGGGTACCGTTAGACAGTGCCGAATTTTGACTGCAGCTAGGAAAGCTAGAGTTGCACGTGGAAGGAGTGATTTCGATTGAGTCATGATGCTTCGAACGCCAATCAGTTCACCCGAGGAATGGCTGCATTCGTGTCCGAGCTGCGTTACGAGCGTATTCCGAAAGAAGTAATCGATCGGATCAAACTGTTGATCCTAGATTCTTTCGGCTGCGCAATCTACGGTGTCCATCTGGAATGGAGCCGTATCCTGATGGGGACGCTTAACCAGCTCGATAACTCGACGACGTGTGGCGTCTGGGGCACGTCGCTGCGACTCTCCGCACCTCACGCCGCGCTCGTCAACGGCACACTAGTGCAGGGATTCGAGCTTGATGACGTCCATCGAGTGGGTGTGCTGCACGTCGGGGCCGTTACGCTGCCGGCTCTAATCTCTGTTGCGGAGATTCGCCCGGGAATGAGCGGCTGTGACTTTCTGACCGCGGCGGTCGCTGGCTACGAAATTGGTCCCCGAGTAGGGATGTGCATGGGACAGGAACACATCGGGCAGGGCTGGCATTCGGGCGCGACAGTGGGTGTCTTCTCAGCGGCTGCAGGAGCGGCAGCTGGCCTGCGGCTCTCCGAGGAACAGACAGTCCACGCCTTGGGTATCGCTGGGACGCAATCGGCAGGACTAATGGCCGCCCAATACGGCTCGATGGTCAAGCGCATGCATGCGGGTCGGTCTGCGCAGAGCGGACTATACAGCGCCTTGCTCGCGGAGGCGGGGTTCACGGGGATCGTGAACGTGTTCGAAAGCGAGTATGGAGGCTTCTGCAGCACCTTCTCCCGGTCGCAGGATCGGTTCAATCTGGCCGAGCTCACGTCAGGCTTAGGCGAGCGGTTCGAGACAATGAGCATTTCACTCAAGTTTTATTCTTGCGTGGGTAGCAACCATACCGCCCTCGATGCAATCCAGGAGATTCGGGCTCGGCGAGCATTCTCCGTTGAGCAGGTGGAGCAGGTCGTCGTGCACGCCTCGCAGGTGACAGTTGATCACGTAGGTTGGAAATACAGTCCCGGGGGTGTGACAGCGGCACAGCTGAACTTGCCGTTCTGCGTAGCGACTTTGCTGCTTGAAGGAGATGTTTTCGTGGATCAATTTTCCGAAACTATGCTTGGCAATTCAGCGCGGATAGCGTTAGCAGAAAAAGTCAAGGTCGTACATGATCCGGCAATTACTGCACGGGGTTCCAAATTCCGTCACACGGTTAGAGTGGAACTGTCCTTGAAGGACGGAACTGTTTTGGAACAAGTCGTCGAGGCACCTCGCGGAAGCGAACAGCATTTCGCCACCGAGCGCGAAGTATCTGAGAAGTTTGAAAAGTTGGCAGCACACGGCCTGCCAGGTAAACAGGTGAAACAGATACGTGAAGCCGTTCTACATCTTGAAGAGGTCTCGGACGTTATGACGCTGGCGAATCTGTTGACAAAGTAAAGTATTAAGGTTGTTGGACTTGGGCTAGCGCATCAGGCAGCAGTATGGCGCGCTCTTGGGATGCCGTTTGATGCACTGCAGTCTCTCTGAAATGACCTGGTATTTTGCGACACAACGACGTTACGGCGTGTGACAGCCGCCAAACAATTTGTTTATGTCAGCGACTACTAAGTCTAGCGGAAGTCTGACGGTTTTCAGGGGCGACAGACTCTAAGCATGTAGCAGCTCCAACTGAGAACCTTGATTAACAGTTGGCTTTCGCTCTGCGCAAATGGGTGACATCGTGACGGCTTCAGGCATGAGTTCGTACAGTATTGCGGCACGACTGGAGCGGCTTCCGATTTCCTCATTTCATCGCCAAATCATGTGGTCGCTCGGCTTTGTCTTTTTCTTCGAAACCAGCGCGATCAGCACTTTTGCGAATGCGATGCCCGTTATAAGCAAACAATGGCATTTGACCGCTTCCACAGATAGCTTTGTGATTTCGGCAACGTTCCTCGGCATGTTTATCGGAGCGACTACCGCCGGTTGGCTTTCTGACAAAATCGGCCGAAAAAGAGCGTTGATCTACTTCGCTATCTGGTATGGGGGGTTCTCCCTATTGAATGCAGTCGTCTGGGAACCTGTGGGATTGCTAGTCGCACGAACATTAACTGGGATCGGAGTGGCCGCGGTCGTCGTTGTGGGTATTACTTACATAAGTGAAATGTTTCCAGCAAACAAGCGGGGAACGTTCCAAGGCTACGTCATGCTCATCGGGCTATGCGGCATTCCCATGACAGGGTACGTCGCTTATCTGGCGATACATGACTTGGGGCCGTGGGCGTGGAGACTGATATTCGTTTGGGGTTCTCTCGGAGCGTTGTTCGTAATGTTTGCTGCCCGTCTGGAAGAATCGCCTCGCTGGTTCGTGAAGCACGGCCGGACTGCCGAAGCCGAAGCGGCGCTGGTTAGAATTGAGGCACGGGTCCAAGCGGAGAAAGGCATGTTGCCCGTTCCCAAGGAACAGATTCAGCCCGCTGGAGTTGCACATACTTATCGGGATTTATTTGCTCCTGCATATTTGCGGCAAACCATCGTCCTAATCGTGGCATGGGTCGCTCAGACGCTGGGATTCTACGGATTCATGGCTTGGGTTCCATGGCTACTTGGGCAGCATGGCTTTTCCTCAGAAAACTCGGTCTTGCTTTCGTCAATCATGCAGCTAGGGGTCATTCCTGGGACGCTCCTGGCGGCGGTCATCTCGGATCGTTTTGAGCGTAAGTGGCTTATTGTGGCTGTCGCACTCGGCGTGGCGGCTTTCGGGATACCGTACGGCGTCTCCTCGCGGCCCGTCCCCATCATCATATTTGGCTTCCTAGTCGCGGGAGGGTTGCAGTTGTTTGCGCCGCTTTTATTCGCTTACACGCCAGAAGCCTATCCCACTGATATCCGCAATTCCGGCGTCGGATTGGCGTACGGGCTCGGAAGGTTGGCAAACGCTGTAGGTCCCATGATTATCGCGTTTATTTACACCCGCTATGGGTATATCTCCGTGTTCGCATATATCGCGGCGTGTTGGATCGCGGTTGCGATCACGATTGGTGGTTTTGGCTTGAGGACTCGTGGGCAGTCGCTGGAAATGCTGAGCGAAGTTGCCGAGATCAACATGTGACGATCGATCCTGGGTTTTCATGCGAACAACCGGGCGAGCCGACTCGATTCACGAAAAGGAGAATTGCCAAGAATTCCTTTGTAAGCAAAACCAAATATCGGACAAGGGCAGAATTTGGCAGCCGATCAATTGAGCTGGACGGAAGCAACCACTGAACTAGTGTGTATGGGTCATTCTGCGTTGTGAAGGCCATGCAGACTTTAAATCGCTGGTGGATCGCAGTTGCTGGCGTTTGCCTCCAAATGGCACTAGGGGCGGCCTACGCCTGGAGCGTGTTCCGGATTCCGCTTTCGGAGGAGTTTGGCTGGAGCATTGCCCAAGTCACTCTCACATTCACGAAAAGCTGGTTCTTTCTGGGATGTGCGGCCGTTCTGGGCGGCCTATGGCTTGCGACGCGGAAAACAGCTTTCTGAAATCATGGATGTCCGCGTCGTGGAGAGTGCCGCGGAAGTGGACGAAGATTCCGACGAAGCCGAGCCGAAAGAATCTAGCGAAGAGGATTTAGACGAGGAACCGACCGACGACGAAATGCTTGAGGGCGATTCCGAAGATTGATTTTCTCGCCTTGCTCCACGGCGGGGCTGAGAAATGAGGGCGCTCGCGAGGAACCGGGCGCTTTCTGCTAATTGAGCTTCTTGCCGCGCCTCCAGTCGGCAGGAAAAACTGAGGGCGCTTATGCGGAATCCGAGCCGCGAGGCGCCTTCACGACATGGGTTTGCGCTTGTGGAATTCAGGTCGGGCCCCTTATCGGAACTTAGAGTCTATTGTTTCAAACGGTAACTGCGCACTGATTAATTATCTTGACGCATTTTGCAATTCGCACAAACTTGGAAGAGCTGCCGCAGCCAGACCGGCCTACAAAAGCGGCCGCTCTGTGTCTAGCTGCCCCGGCGTCAAGCCATGGAATGTCGTATTAAAAGGTAAAGACGGTGAACTCCGAATTGCAAAATGCCCACTAACACGATCATTCCCGCGCAGCCCACCGCGGATGAGGCTCGCCGCATCGAGACCCTCCGTCACTATGACATCCTCGATACGGCGCCTGAGCAGGCCCTTGATGATCTCACCGCACTTGCGGCCCAGATTTGCGGAGCTCCGATCGCCCTAATTTCCCTAGTTGATGAGCATCGGCAATGGTTCAAGGCGCGAGTCGGCTTGGAGATGACGGAAACGGCCCGCGAGGTCTCCTTCTGCGGCCACGCCGTGCATCACCGAGATCTGTTTATCGTACCGGATGCCACTCAGGATGAACGGTTCGCGGGTAGCCCGTTGGTCACGGGCGAACCGCGCATACGATTCTATGCGGGTGCGCCGCTTGTCAGCCCGCAGAACTCCGCACTAGTGGACTGTAACAGCAATTTATAGACTATGATCGGATTCATTCCGTCTCCGATCCGAACAGAAAGCCCTTACGGTACATCCGTTAGCTCGACAAATCGGCGCGCACCGCGAAACGGTGTTGGTACACAATCAGTCGGTACAGGCCACTAGGAACGCTGTGCGTTATCGATCACGTCGCGCGCACGCTCACACAGGAGCAGGAGCAGGCGTTGCGCGTGCTCGCTCGGCAGGTGATGACGCACCTTGAGTTGCGCCGCCATGCCCGAGAGTTGACAGAGAGCGAGAGCCGGTTCCGACTCCTGGCGGAAAATATCACCGATGTCTTCTGGATCGCTTCCCCAGATCTCAAGAAGATGTATTACGTCAGTCCAGGCTACGAGCGAATTTGGGGCCGTGCGGCGGAAGATCTTTACGTGAATCCACACCAGTGGGCGGAGTGCATCCTGCCTGAGGAACGGGAACATGTCCTTGGGGTCTTCGGCATGCTCATGGGAAACGAACCGACCGTAAGTGTCGAATATCGAATTTCGCGTCCTGACGGCACGGTCCGCTGGGTTCTTGATCGGGGCTTTCAAGTCCGCGATGGCTCGGGACGCCTGGTGCGCCTCACCGGTGTTGCCGCCGATGTCACGGAACGTAAGGACATGGAAATAGCTACGCGGCATGTGGCGGCACTCGTAAGATTCTCCGACGATGCCATCATCGGTAAAGATTTGAACAGCATCGTCACCAGCTGGAATAAGGGTGCGGAAAAGATTTTCGGCTATACCGCCGTCGAGATGGTGGGCACCTCCATTACGCGATTGATCCCGGCGGACCGGATGAATGAAGAAAATCATATTTTGGGAAGAATCAGGTGTGGCGAAAGTGTGGACCATTTTGAGACGGTGCGAAAAACCAAGAGCGGTCGGCTGATCCACGTCTCGGTCACCGCATCACCAATTAAGGACTCCACCGGCAAAGTCATCGGCGTGTCGAAAGTGGCCCGCGACTTCACAGAACGAAAGCTAGCCCAGGAACAAATCGCGGAACAGGCGGCCCTACTGGAAAAAGCGCGAGACGCAATCATAGTGCGCGGACTCGAAGGAGAAATCCTGTTTTGGAACAGCGGGGCCGAGCGCATGTATGGCTGGCCGCGCCAGGAAGTTATCGGCCGGAATGTTCGCGACTTCCTATATTCCAATCCAACGAAGTTTGAAGAAGTGAACGGGCTTACGGTTTCCCGGGACCAATGGCAGGGCGAACTCCAGCACCTCACGAGGGATAAAAGCGAAATCACCGTCGAGGCCCATTGGACCCTGATTCGAGACAACGAAGACCGCCCCAAATCGGTGCTCGCAATCAATACAGACATTACGGAAAAGAAGAAGATCGAAGCCCAGTTCATGCGGGCGCAGCGCATGGAGAGTGTTGGTACCTTGGCTGGCGGTATAGCTCATGACCTGAACAACATTTTGGCGCCGATCATACTGTCCATCGACTTTCTCAAGACGATAACAGACCATCCTCAAGCTAAGAAGATTTTAGAGACGATTGACGTAAGTGCCAAGCGCGGGGCAGATATCGTGCGGCAAGTGCTCTCATTTGCACGCGGCTTGGAAGGTCAACGAATCGAAGTACAACCCAGACACCTTTTGAAGGATCTAGAAATCATCATCAAGGACACTTTCCCGAAAGACATTCGTCTGCAATTCTCGGCGCCCAGTGACACATGGACGATTTCGGGCGATCCAACGCAAATTCACCAGATACTCTTGAATCTCTGCGTCAATGCCCGGGATGCGATGCCGAGCGGCGGCAGCTTAACCGTCGGGGTTGAAAACTGCGTGCTTGATGAGCAGTATGCCGCGATGAACATCGACGCCAAAGCAGGCCGTTACGTCATTGTCAGTGTCGCTGATTCGGGGACCGGAATACCGCGGGATCATTTGGAAAAAATCTTCGAGCCCTTCTTCACGACCAAGGAAATCAACAAAGGCACCGGCCTGGGTTTGTCGGCAGTCATGGCCATTGCTAAGAGCCATGGCGGTTTTGTCAACGTTTATAGCGAACTCGGCAAAGGCACAACTTTCAGAGTGTACCTGCCGGCGATGGGAATCTCTTCTGGAGTCAAGGCGCCACTTTCGGGGAACGTGAACTTGCCGCGAGGTAACGGTGAGACAGTTTTGGTGGTTGATGACGAAGCCTCAATTCTTATCGTCACTAGCCAGACCTTGCAGGCGTTCGGTTACAGGGTTGTCACAGCGACGGATGGAGCGGACGCCTTGGCAATCTATGTTCAACACAAGGATGAAATCGCCGTCGTTCTCACCGACATGATGATGCCGGTCATGGATGGGGCGGCCACGATTCAAGCTCTGACGAGAATCAATCCAAAGGTGAAAATCATCGCAGCCAGCGGTCTCAATGCCAATGGCGGCGCCGCCAAGGCTTCTGGTGGCGGGATCAAACACTTCCTCACAAAGCCCTACACTGCGGAAACCTTGCTCACGGCTCTGCGGGCGAGTCTCAATGAAGCCTGACTCGGTGGGCCTCAGCATTGCCACTGGCTCACTCGCTGACGCTTCGTTCTCAGCAGACAAGACGCAGTAAAGACGCTCGGGCACGCTCGTTTGAACGCCGACGAGACAAAGAATAAAGAGGGTCGGGTTGTGAAAATGACTCAGGAAGTTTATGATCTTCTCAAGCCGTGCATGGAAGGGAAGTCTCCCAATGATGCCGTCTTCACGTGGAGCAACGGAAAGCCTGTTAAGGATTTTCGTGAAACTTGGAGACAGTTGATTGAGGCGTCCGAGGGTATCCCTTCAAATTTGTTGCTCCATGATTTTCGTCGGAGCGCGGCTCGCAATCTCCTGGCCGCTGGCGTGAATCAAGACGTGGCGATGCGGATTGCGGGACACAAGACGGCATCTATGTTTTCACGTTGCAACATCGTGGCAGAAAGCGATCTCGCTGAAGCCGCGGAAAAACTTGAACTCAAACGGTCTGCGACGAAAGCCAAAGCGGAGCAGCAGACGCAGACGGCTGAAATTAGACGCAAATTAGACGCAAAGCAATCCTCATCAATGTAAGTCCTTTGCGGTCGTGGCGGAACTGGCAGACGCACCAGCTTGAGGGGCTGGCGCTCGCAAGAGCGTGGTGGTTCGAATCCACTCGACCGCAGACCTATTGAAGAAGAGGCCCGATTTCATTGGCCTTTTCGTTTCTTCGAGCAAGCGAACGCGCTCCGGCTTCCGTCCGGGAAGCCGGAGTAGGCCGCAAGGGCGCCATGACGGATCCGACCTCTTACTCCTGGTACAGCGCTTATCAACGCGCCGAGCTCGAAACCGACGTTGCTCGGTTGGCCGATCGAATCGACGAAGCGTTGAACGCCATCGAACGCCGGCTCGCGCGGGGCAGGCTTGACGACGCTGAGTTCACCGAACTGCAAGCCGCTCTGCGGTCACTCGTTCTGCTGCCTTACTGAAAGTCGCCGACCATTTTCGGAAGCCAGGAGTTCTCGGATGATCTCGATCGCCGCGGCCCCCGCCTGTATAATCTGAGCGATCGATTTCAATGGCTGAGATCAAGACTAAGAAGACTGCCGCCGATCCAGCGGCGTACATCAACGCCATCCAGGACGAGCAGGTGCGCGCCGACTGCTGGACAGTGGCGAAGATGATGCAGAAGGCGACGAAGTCGAAGCCGAAGATGTGGGGGCCGAGCATCGTCGGCTTCGGCAGCTGCCGCTATCGATACCCGGACGGGCGCGAAATGGATTGGATGCTCGTGGCCTTCTCGCCGCGCAAGGCCTACATCTCCGTGTATGCGCATCCCGACCACGCCGGCCGCAAGCAACTGCTGGCCAAGCTTGGCAAATGCGCCGCCGGAAAATCCTGCATCAACATCAAGCGCCTGTCGGACATCGATCTGGGGACGCTCAACAAAATCGTGGTCGCGTCGGTCGCCAAGATGCGCGCGGATCATCCGGCGTAGGGCGAGGCAAACGCCCCGAGGGTCTTCGGACGATCCGTGATCGAGCCGACAATCTCCCTACAATTCTGCCGCGCGGCGATATAATCGCGTCTTCGACCGACCATGAACCGAAGCAGGCCGCACGCCCGGGGCTCAGCCGCCGCAGCTTTGCTGCTGGTGCTGCTTTTGACGTTGCTGGTCGCCGCGACGGTCTTCGCGTTCGCCGCGCATATTTTCCCTGCGCCGGCACCGATTAGTGTTGCTGCGATTCTGGTGGACGAGCAGTACGCGCGGACGCTCTACGTGGCGGGGACCGTCTTTGCGCTGGCGCAGCTCGGTCTGGCGTTCGCAGTGTTTCGATTTCGCGATCGGGGCAAGCCGGTGCGATTTTCCCGCGGCAGCGTGCCGCTGGAAATTCTGTGGACCTCGATCACGCTCGTCGTGTTCGTGAGCCTCGCAGTGGCGGGACGCAAGGCCTGGGCAATCGACCGCTACACGCCGCCTGCGCCGGACGCAATTCAAGTCGAAGTGACCGAGGCGCAGTTTGTTTTCACGTTTCGCTACCCGGGCCCGGACGGAAAATTCGGCCGGCTCGACCCGCGCCTGGTCGATGCTCCTGCGGGAAACCCGCTCGGCCTGGATCCCCAGGACCCGAACGGCAAAGACGACGTGGTAAGCGCCACACTCACCGTGCCCGTCAACCGCCCGATCGAGCTGCTGCTGCGTTCCGAGGACGTGGTCCACAATTTCGACGTACGCGAGCTGCGCCTCCAGCAAGACGCCGTCCCCGGCATGATGATCCCGATTCACTTCACGGCGACGAAGATCGGTACCTACGCGATCGTGTGCACGCAGCTGTGCGGCCTCGGCCACAACAAAATGAATTCCGCGCTGAAGGTCGTTCCGTATGAGAGATACGAGGCGTTTGTCGAGTTGTCGCGGCTGGAACCGAACGTTACTCCATCCGACCCTGACCTCACTCCGTTCCCTGCGAAATGACGCCTCCGACTGAGGGTTTTTTCGGCCGCTACGTCTTCACCACCGACCACAAAATCGTCGGCCTGCAATATTTTTTCCTCGCGCTGGCGGCCGTCTCGATCGGTATCCTCCTCTCGCTGCTGATGCGTTTCCATCTCGTCTGGCCCGCCGCGCACCTGCCGTTCATCGCCGGCGGCATCATGACTCCGGAGCAATATTTGGCGCTCGTGACCATGCACGGCACGATCATGATTTTCTTCGTGCTGACCACCGCGCCGCAGAGCGGATTCGGCAACTATTTTCTGCCGATTCAAATCGGTGCGCCGGAAATGGCGTTTCCGCGGCTGAACATGCTCTCGTTCTGGTTCACGCTGGTCGCCTTCCTCTGCGTGCTCGCCGCGTTCGTGGTGCCCGGCGGCGCCCCGATCAGCGGATGGACGGCGTATCCGCCACTGAGCGGTCTCGGCGAAATCACCGGACCCGGCGAGGGCCTGGGCCAGACGCTGTGGATTGCCGGCATACTGATATTCTCGGCGGCGTCGCTGCTCGGCTCACTGAATTTTATCGCCACCACGGTCGAACTGCGCGCGCCGGGCATGACGCCTGGGCGAATGCCGCTGACGGTCTGGGCCTGGTTTGTGACCGCGATCCTCAGTCTGCTGGCGTTCAGCGTTCTGCTGGCCGGTGGAATTCTGCTGTTGCTTGACCGATCGGCGGGCACCAGCTTTTTCATTCCCGGCAACCTCGTGGTGAACGGCCAAGTGCAAGGTCACGGCGGAGGATCCCCGCTGCTGTGGCAGCACCTGTTCTGGTTCTTCGGTCATCCCGAGGTGTACATCGCGATTCTGCCTGGCATGGGGCTCGTATCCAGCATACTGGCGAATTTTTCGCGCAAGCCGGTATTCGGGTATCGCGCCATGGCGCTGGCGATCTGCGCCATCGGCTTTCTGGGCTTTCTGGTCTGGGGTCATCATATGTTCGTCAGCGGAATGAACCCCTATTCCGGGCTGGCGTTCTCGCTGCTCACGGTGTCGATTGGCGTGCCGTCGGCGATCAAGACGTTCAACTGGCTCGGGACCCTGTGGGGCGGCCGGATCGAGCTGCGGACCCCGATGCTGTTTGCCATCGGATTCGTTTCCTTTTTCGTCACGGGAGGGCTTTCGGGAATTTTCCTGGCGCAACCGGCGGTTGATACCATGCTGCACGCGACCTACTACGTCGTCGCGCATCTTCATCTGGTGATGGGCGTGGCGGCGATCTTCGGGATCTTCGCCGGGACGTACTTCTGGTTCCCCAAGATGTTTGGCCGCGCGATGAGCGAGCCACTGGGCAAGCTGCATTTCTGGCTTACCTTCGCGGGCGTCTATTCGATCTTCATGCCCATGCATTTCCTGGGATTGGCCGGAGGAATCCGGCGCTATGCGGACGCCAGCGGAGCGAAATATCTCATCGGGCTGCAGCCGCTGCACGAATTCATCACCGTCGCGGCGTTCATCACCGCCGCGGCCCAGTCGATCTTCTTCTGGAATTTTTTCCGCAGCCTGAAATCGGGCCCGTCGGCGGGCGCGAATCCCTGGAACGCCACCACGCTTGAGTGGGCCACCTCGTCTCCACCTCCTGCCGACAATTTCGGGGGCGAATTCCCCTGCGTCTATCGCGGACCCTATGAATACAGCGTGCCCGGCGAGGCCCGCGATTTCCTGCCGCAGAATTTCGCCGGCGATCAAGTTCCGCTGGCGGTCACAGTTACCGGCGAAATCCCGCAGCGTGTCTACCGCACCGGCGTGCTCATGCTGTTGGCGGGCGTGGCCATGTTTTTCATGGCGCTGGTCAGCGCGGAAATCGTGCGGAAGGGTTTTTCCTCCGACTGGGAGCCGCTTAACCCACCTTGGCGGATTCTGGGGCTGGCCACCGCGATCCTGATCGCCAGCAGCTTCGCTCTGGCGCGGTCGCGCGGCCGGTTGCTGGCCGGAGACGACGCGGGGTTCCGCCATTGGTGGGGAATTACGGCGATCCTGGGACTATTTTTTGTTGCCGGAATCGCCATCGCGTGGCGCGAGCTTCTGGCCGTGGGCATTGGCCTTGCGACGAATCCGAGCAGCAGCTTTTTTTACGTATTGACCGCGGCGCATGCGTTGCACGTTCTCGGCGGCACTGCCGCGATCGCAGCGGTTGCCTTTCGGCCGCTTCGCCGACTGTCGCGCGCCACGGCTGCGGATGCCGTTTCGGTGTACTGGCACGCGATCAATGGCCTCTGGGTTCTGCTGATTCTGTTCTTGCTGCTCGAGAGATGATCGGGCACAGTGAAATCGGTGAAATGCGGAGAAGTATTCAAAGTCGCGGAGCCCGGTGGGTGGCCGAAGCGGCTGCGTGCGTTGCGGCGTTCGCGCTCACCACGTCCCGCGCCGCCGCCCAGGGCTGCGCGATGTGCTACCAGTCCGCGGCGGCATCCGCCGCTCCGGGCCGCGAAGCGCTGCGCCACGGTATCCTGCTACTTCTCGTCCCCGCCGTCTGCCTCTTCGCTGGCATCCTGGCTTTCATTTATCAACGCCGCGACCTTACGCGCTAGTTCGACCCTCTGCCGCCGCTCGACTGCTCGAGGGAACGCAGCTCTATGACATTTCATCGCGGCTTTTATATGAGAATTCGGATTTGTGCGCAGTGATGGAACACTTCCTTTGTATCTCATTGATTTGCTGCCTCTTATTCCGTAGAATTACGCTCGATTTCTGGAATCGAGCTTGCATATAGGATCGCAACTCTTACTCATACATCCGCAATTCGTAGCGTGGTTGTCGGGCGGTTAAGCAGATCGCAGGGCGGGTCCGGTGGGGGAACACTGGTCTCGGCCTGCGGAACATCACAAAACTTGAGCATGGAGGAAGGCGGCATGTCGATTCTGAGTAAGGTTCGTCTGGCGGGTGCGGTTCTGAGCGTGCTCTGCGCGGCGGCGTTTTGCTTGGCACCCTCGAGTGCGCGAGCGCAAAACTTTGCATCCGTTACCGGCACGGTCACGGATTCGGCCGGCGCGACCGTACCCGGCGCCAGCATCGTAGTGATCGACACCCGCACCAACAGCTCCTATTTCGCCAAGACGGCCGGCGACGGCACGTACCGGGTCACGGATCTTCCGCCGGGCCCTGGCTACGCCTTGACGGTGAAGAAGGACGGATTCGAGACGTTTGTGGTCAACAATCTGTACCTGCCCGTGGCGACCTCGACGACGCAAGATGTGACCATGGCGCTCGGCACACTGTCGCAAAAGGTGGAGGTCACCGCCGAGGGATCCGTCACCCTCAATACCACGGACGCAACCATCGGCAACAACCTCGACATACACGCTATCCAGAATCTGCCGAACGAATTCAGGGACGACCCGAGCAATCTGTTGCGGCTTGAGCCGGGTGTGATCAGCGCGCAGACTCCCTCTGGCGGCCCGACTACCGGCCCCGGAGCGATCGATCCGAACCTTTCGCGGGACGGCTCGGTGGCTGGCTCGCGCGCGGACCAGGGCAACATCGTGGTCGACGGAATCGACGCCACGAGTATATCCAGCGGGTTTTCGTTCACCACCCAAGCTGCCATTCCGATTGAAGCGGTTCAGGAATTCAGCACTCTCGTTGCGAATCCCACTCCCGCCTACGGTGGCCGAGGCGGAGCGCAGACCCTGATCACGACCAAGAGCGGTTCGAACAACTGGCACGGCACAGCCTACGAATACAACCGGACCGCTGCGACCGAGGCCGACAACTTCTTCAATAATCAGACGGATATTCCCCGCACAGCTCTGGAACGGAACCAGTTCGGCGGAAACGTGGGCGGCCCCGTTTGGAAGGATAAGCTTTTTTTCTTTTTTGAATATGACGGCCGGAGAGATAACTCAGGGCAGAGCGTACTGGACATCGTGCCGTTCCCGCACGTAAAGCTCGGCGAACTGGCCTATGTGAACAACGGTGCGGGCTGTGTGCCGACCGATCGCCTGACCTCCGCGGATGTCAGTACGTCGTGCGTGACGATTCTTTCCGCCGCCCAAGTGGCAGCGCTCGACCCCTGCTCCACGGCGAACTGCTCGGCGACGCCAGGTTTCCAGGCGCCCGGTGTGGATCCCACTCTGTCGAGTATCTTCAGCAGTCGCTATCCCAATCCGAACGACTATACGGCGGGTGATGGAATCAACACGGCTGGATTTCGATTCAATAGTCCCAATGATTTGAAGGAAAACGACTACCTGGCCCGCACGGACTACAATATCAATTCCAAGAATAAGCTTTTCATTCGGTTCAACTTCAAGAATGAAACAAGCGTTCTGCAGCCGAACGAATTCCCCACGGACCCGCTAACCTCTCCCAATATCGATAAGGATCGAGCGTGGGTCATCGGCGAAACGTGGACCGCCACTCCAAACATTATCAACCAGTTCACCTATGGCGAAACTCGCGAGAATAGCTTCCAGCCGATCTTGTTTAATCCGGGCGGCGGTTTTTACGAGCTGTCCTTTGACGAGGGTTATACGAATCCTTACCTCCGCGCAACGTCGTTCACCACCGTTACTCCGGAACCGACTTTTCGCGACGATGTGACGTGGGTCCACGGCCAGCATACCTTTGTATTCGGAGCCGAATACAACCCCATCACCGTTGCCGACGGCATCACCAATGACTTTGCCTTCGTGCAGAACGGATTCGGGGGCTTCCTGAATTCCCTTCCTGCGTCTGCAACACCGGCCAACATCCTACAGCCCAGCGGTCCGACGGGTCCGGATCCTTTCGGTGCTGCACTGTCCAACTGGGATTCTTCTTTCGTTGGCAACCTGGGGTCGATCTTCGACCTTCAGGCTTCGATCAATTACACACACGCCGGGTCTCCGCTGCCCGCGGGGTCGAACGTAGTCCACGACTACCGCTTTAGCGACTATGCGGGCTATTTTCAGGACTCCTGGAGGATGCGCTCCGATTTCACCATCACGGCCGGTGTACGGTACCAATATCAGTCGGTTCCTTACGAAGTACACGGCGTTCAGGCATCCTTCTTGAATACCAGCTTCCGTGCCTTGGTCGACACGCGCGTAGCCAACGGTCTCGCTGGAATTGCTACCCCCGACTCAACACCAGAACTCACCTACTCACTGACGGGTCCGGTAAACCACGCACCGGGCTTCTACAAGCCTGAGTATCATGATTTTTCTCCGAGGTTGGGATTGGCATGGAACCCTTCCTTCCATGATGGCGCCTTGGGTCGCATCGTCGGCGATCATAAGACGGTGATACGGGCCGGGGCGTCCCTTATCTACGACGAAACTGTCGTTAACAACATCGTGGCGCTCGAAAATCAGCAGGATTACACATTCGGTGGGTCTTTTGCCGAGAATTTCGGCGTCCCGGGCGATGCGACCGCTAGCCTGGAGACGATGCCGCGCTTGAATTCCCTCAGCGCGTCGCCCGTTCCGGTGGTGACGCCGCCGTTTGTGACGCCGATTACACCCAATGCCGTTTTTAATTACGATGCAGACAACCACTTCCGAACGCCGTACTCGATCACCGCATCGTTTGGTTTTCAGCGGGAACTTCCCGGCGGCTTGCAGCTGGAGGCGGATTACTTTGGAAATTTCGGCCGGAAGCTCTTCGTATTGTCAGACGCCGCGCAGCTCATCAATTTCGTGGATCCCGCATCGGGTGAAAGCTTGGGCACGGCCATGACGTATTTGGAACAGCAGGCTCAGGCGGGTGCGGCGAGCGTGACGAACCAGCCGTTTTTCGAGAATCAGGTGGGCGCTGCCCTTGCCAGCGCCGGGACGACCTGCGCCCTATTTTATGGGTCGAGCTGCACAGCAGGGGTGTATGCCGGCAATCAACAGGGATTGCAGCAGGGGAGTACGGCTGGAGTGGCGTTTTCGACCCCTCTTCCCACAAACGTGGGCTTTGTTCCCCAGTTCCTGGTCAACGCCCTTGGCACCAACCAGGGCTCGTCTTCCTACAACGCGCTTTTTGTGACGCTCCGCAAGCGCCTCAGCCACAACCTACAGTTCGACTTCGACTACACCTATTCTCACGGGATCGACAACAACTCAACCGTGCCGCACGCCAACGGAAACTTCGAGCCGGGAGTAACGACCATTCTCTGCAGTGCCGTCGATACACACCTCTGCCGGGGCAACTCCGAGTATGACGCTACACACGCCGTCAGCGCCTATTTTGTCTACGATCTGCCTTTCGGTCGGGGACAGGCTTTCGGCCGGAATGTCGGCTGGTTCGTGGACGAAGTGATCGGCGGATGGGGAGTATCCGGAATTGAAACATGGCGCACGGGATTGGCATTGACCGTGGTGAACGGCATCGCCAGCACGACGAGTCTTGCCGCAGATTCCGGAGACGAATTCATCGGACCGAGATCCGCTTTGGCCGAGAGCATCCATATCGAATCTGCCAACAACAATCAGGTGCAGTTCTACAAGAATCCATCGGCGGCGATCGCGGCTTTCACGCCGGATTTGGGTTTCCAGACCGGCACTCGAGACAATTTGCGGGGGCCCCACTTTTCAGATTTTGACGTGTCGGTGTACAAGAACTTCCCGCTGTGGACCGAGCGATATAGGTTGCAATTCCGAGCCGACGCTTACAACGCTTTCAACCACACGAACTTCGGTTTGCCCAACACCCAAGTCACCTCTTCGCAGTTCGGCCAGCTCAGCAGCGAGGCGGGTGTGGAACCGGATCGTGTGATGCAGTTCGCCCTACGGTTCGACTTCTAACCGCACGCGAGAAAAGTTATCCGGCGGGTCTCCGGTTTCTGGGGCCCGCCGTTTCTTTTTTGGGGCAGGGTGAAAAACCAACGAACGATTACACGGTCTGCAGTTGGGTTAGCCGGAAGGGGTCGCCGGTCTTGTCGTGCAGTTCACGCCACAGGCTCTCCGGTTGCGCCATGAAGACCTCCACGACGCGCGGGTCGAACTGCTTGCCTGAAAACCTCAGAATCTCTTCGCGCGCCGCCGAAATCGGCAGCGCCTTGCGGTAGGGCCGGTCGGAAATCATGGCGTCCAGCGTATCGGCCACGGCGAATATCCGGGCGCCCAGGGGAATCTGCTCCCCCTTCAGTCCGCGCGGATAGCCCGATCCGTCGTAGCATTCCTGGTGCGACAGTACGATCTCCGCCGCCTCCTTCAGAAAAGGAATTCTCTCGAGCACCGCAAACCCGATGTCACAGTGTCTCCGCATGATTTCGCGCTCTTCGGCAGTCAGGGGGCCGGGTTTGGTCAGAATGCTGTCCGGCACGCCCATCTTTCCGATATCGTGCAGAAATGCCCCGCGCGCAATATGCCGCAGCAGACCCTTTTCGACACCCATCGCCCGCGCGATCGTGATCGTAAACGCCGTCACCCGCTGGCAGTGACCTTCGGTTTCCGCATCCTTTGCGTCCAGAGCTCCGCCCAAAGCTTCCAGGGTGTAATCGTAGGACTGTTCCAGGTCCTGCAGCGCGATGGAAAGCTGCTGGGTGCGTTCCGCGACCAGTTGCTCCAGGTCGCTCTGATAGGTGCGGTTTTCCAGCACCAGGTTGCGGTGTTCGAGCGCCCGCCGCACGCTGAGATACAGCTGATCCTTCTCGAACGGCTTCAAAATATAGTCGTAGGCGCCCGCACGAATCGCTTCGAGCGCGATCGAAATGTCGTGCATCGCCGTGACCATGATCACCGGCACGTCCGGATCGTCCAGCCGCAGCTCGCCGAGCAGCTTCAGCCCGTCCATCTCCGGCATCACGATGTCGCTCAGCACCAGGTCGAATG
>JBAVUW010000090.1:0-5893 GCA_049696975.1 Candidatus Acidiferrales bacterium
GCCAGCCCTCTGAGCGGCCGCCAGCTGGAACGGGCCGTCGCGCAAGGTGCCGTGGTGGTCCGCCAGGGCGACCGCCGCGCCATGGCCGAGCAAGCCGACTACACCGCCGCCGACGGAAAATTCGTGATGTCGGGCGGCCAACCCAGCATCGCGGGTGCGGGAAGCGACACAACAACGGGCCATTCGTTGACCTTCTTTGTTGCGAATGATACGATTTTAATTGATTCGCAGGAAGGTTCGCGCACACTGACCAAGCACCGGATTGAGAAATGAACCGGCATGTTGAAACTCCAAGCGGCCGATCTCAGGAAGTCCTATAGGGGTCGGAAAGTCGTAAACGACATTAACCTGGAGATTCAACAGGGCGAAGTGGTTGGGCTGCTCGGGCCGAACGGCGCTGGAAAGACCACGACCTTCTACATCCTGGTCGGACTTGCGCGTCCGGACTATGGGCGTGTCATGCTGGACGGCGAGGATATCACCGACCTCCCCATGTATCTGCGGGCCCGCAGCGGCATCAGCTATCTCCCCCAGGAACCATCGGTCTTTCGCAAGCTGACCGTCGAAGAGAACCTGCTGGCTGTCTTGGAAACGCTCTCGGTAACGCCCGAGCAGAGGCGCGACCGGGTCGAGGAGCTACTGGCGCAGATGGGTCTTGAGGGAATCCGATACAGCCAGGCGCATGTGCTCTCCGGCGGAGAGCGCCGTAGGCTGGAAATCGCACGCTCCCTGGTGCTTTCACCGTCCTTTGTGCTGCTGGATGAACCGTTTGCCGGCATCGACCCATTGACCGTGGTTGACATCCAGAAAATTATCGGCGATTTGAGCCACGCGGGCATCGGTGTCTTGATGACGGACCACAACGTCCGCGATACGCTGGCGGTCACCCATCGCGCCTACATCATCAGCGAGGGAAAAATTCTCGCCGCCGGTACTCCGGCCGAGCTTTCTGCCGATCCGGAAGTCAGGCGCATCTATCTGGGCGAGGGTTTCAAGTTGAACTGATGCCATGAGCTATCTCGCACCCAAATTGCATCTCCGGCTGGCGCAGAAGCAGATTCTGACGCCGGGCCTCGTGCAGATGGTCAGCGTGCTCGCACTGAACCGCCTGGAACTGCGGGAGATGATCAATCAGGAGATCATGGCCAATCCGGTGCTCGAAGAGCTTCCCGAAGACAGCGTCGCCGCGGGAGACAGCTATACCGACGAGGCGTTCTTGAAGAAGGAGGTCGAGCAGGTTCCCGATACACCGGCGGCCAATCCCTTCGATGAATTCGATTTCGGCTCGTTTTTCTCGCAATATCTCGACACCGGCGCCGAGCGCGCCGCAGGCGGCGAGCATGAAGAAATCGAAAAGCCCTCGTTCGACAAGTTTCTATCCTCGCCGGCGAGCCTCTCCGATCACCTGACCTGGCAATTGAGCGTCAGCATCTGCAGCGAAACGGTTCGCAAGATCGCCGATGCGATCATCGGCAATCTGGACGAGAACGGGTACCTGACCGCCACGCTCGATGAAATCGCGCAGCAGGGAAATTATTCGATGGAGGATGTTGAGGAGGCGCTCGCCGTGGTGCAGGAATTCGACCCGCCGGGTGTGGCGGCGCGCAATCTGGAAGAATGCCTGATCATGCAGGTGAAGCTGATTGACCCGCAGAATACGCTCGCGCAGCAGATCATCGCCGAGCATTTGAAACTCTTGCAAAACAATCAGTTGAAGGAAGTTGCCCGCGCACTGAATCGCCCGATCGAGCTGGTCAAGCGCGCCGTCGACCTGATCAAACGCCTCGATCCCAAGCCGGGACTGCGCTACAACAAAATCGAACCGCGCCTGGTCGAACCGGACGTCCAATTCCGCAAAGTCGATGGCGAATGGGCCGTTTTCATGAACGATGACGATGTACCCCAGCTTCGCCTGAGCCCGACGTACCGCCGCCTGCTCGCGCGCGATGCCGCTGATCGTGACGTTCGAAACTACGTCAAGGAGCGCTTTACCGCCGCGATCCAGCTGATGAAAAACATCGAGCAGCGCAAGCACACCATCCTGCGCGTCTGCCACTCGATCCTCCGCCGCCAGGGCGATTTTCTCGACTACGGCCCTGACCATCTAAAGCCGATGATGATCAAGGAAGTTGCCGAGGAAGTCGGCGTGCACCCGTCTACCGTCAGCCGGGCGGTGGCCAATAAATACGTGCACACGCCGCAGGGCGTACTCGAGCTGCGCAGTTTCTTCTCCGAGTCGGTCAACGGGCCGCAGGGCGGCGAGATGTCGCTGCTCTCGCTCAAGCGCCGCGTGAAACAGATGATCGAAGAAGAAGACACGTCCCATCCGCTCACCGACGAGCAGATCACCAAGAAACTCGGCGACGAAGGCATCCACGTCACCCGCCGCACGGTCGCGAAATACCGCGAGGATCTCCGCATTCCCAGCACGCACCGCCGCCGGGTAAAGGCGTAGCCGTTTCGCCGTGGCACGCCGTGACCGCAAGAGAAGCACCCGCCAACTCGTAATCCTTACCGGACTTTCGGGCTCCGGAAAAGGCTCGGTGCTGAACACGTTTGAAGACCTCGGCTACTATTGCGTCGACAATCTGCCCGTTTCCCTGATTCCCACCTTCAGCGAGCTCTACGAAGGCGGCCGAGGCGAAGTGGAGCGCGCGGCCCTGCTGGTGGACGCGAGAGAAGGCGCGCAGATCGATCTGCTGCCGAGTATTTACCGCAAGCTTGCCAGCGAGCACGCCGCCACACTGGTCTTCATCGAAGCAAGCGACCAAGCCCTGCAGCGCCGATTCAGCGAAACCCGCCGCCCGCACCCGCTCGGCCACGGCCTCGGCATCGCCGAAGGCATCCGCCAGGAGCGCCGGCGCATGGCGCCCATCCGCCGCCTCGCAGACGAGATCATTGACACAACGAAGTTCACCGTGCACGACCTGCGCCAGGTGATCCTAAAGCGCTTCCAGAATCCGGGCCTGCGGCCGCTGGTCGTTTCCGTGGTCAGCTTCGGCTTTCGCTACGGCATTCCCGCCGACGCGGACCTGGTTTTCGACGTGCGGTTCTTGCCGAATCCCCATTTCGTTCCGCGGCTGCGGCCGTTCAGCGGCAAGGATGCTCGCGTGGCGCGCTACATCCGTTCGTTTCCGCAGACCACGGAGTTTCTACGGCGCGTGGAAAGCCTCTTGGGATATTTGATCCCGCATTACGTTCGCGAAGGCAAAAGCTATCTCACGGTCGCGCTCGGCTGCACCGGCGGACGGCATCGTTCCGTTGCAATCGCCCAAGTGATCCGGCGCTCGCTGCAGAAAAAAGGGTACCCGGCGAAAGTGGTCCACCGCGATCTGGACAAGTCTGCGTCCTGAGGCGGCCGAGGGCACGCATTCTGCGAATACGGCTTGCAAGATTTCGGAGCGATGCATAGGCTAGGCAAGCTTCCGGCAAGGGTCATTTGACTTGGCGCTCGAAACCATCGACGGCATATCGCGCGTAACCGAGCACGACGAAATCCGCCGTCTCCTCAGCTATCTGCGGCCCTACGTTCCGGGCCTCGCGGCAGGCATAATGCTGATCGCGGTGATGGGCGTGGTCGAATTCCTGATCGCTTTTGCACTGCGTCCCGCCTTCGACGTAATTCTGAACCCCCATTCCACTTCCCAGGCGCTGACGCTCTTCCAGATCCCTTTCACCAGCCACGTCGTTGACCTGCACTCCTTTGCGCCGCGCCATTTTCATAACGTGTGGACCGTTTTCGCCGTCGCACTGCTGCTGATGACGCTCGTGAAGGGAGTTTGCGAGTATGTCGGCAGCATTCTGATCCAGCACGTGGGGCTTTCCGTCGTCACCGACATTCGCAATCAAGTCTACGAGCAGGTCGTGCAGCAGCCGATCGGTTTCTTCCAGCACAATCCGGTCGGGCGCGTGATGTCCGCGGTGATCGCCGATATCGAACAGATTCGCAATGCGTTTTCGGACTGGTTTGCGGAAGGGTTCCGCCAGTGCTTCGCGCTGGTCGCGTTCATCGCCGTTCTGCTGGTCATCAACTGGCGTATGGCGCTTGGCTCCGCGGTCCTGATTCCCCTGGTCGTGTGGCCGGTCAGCAAATTCGGGCGCAAGATCCGCCGCTCGTCGGAAAAAAGCCGCTCGCGGCTCGCCGACCTGAGCCAGATTCTCCAGGAAACGATTGCCGGCAATCGCGTCGTGAAGGCCTTCGGCATGGAAGGCTTCGAAATCCGCAAATTCCGCCAGGCCGCGCGCAAGCTGTTGCACGAAAACATGCGTTGGATTCGCGCGTTCGCCGCCACTTCGCCGATCATGGACCTGCTTGGCGCCGTCGTGGTCGCGCTCGTACTGCTGTTCGCTCGCGGCGAAATCAAGGCTGGCCGCATGAGCGTGGGTCTGTTCGTATCCTTCGCGTACGCGCTCTTCAAGGCCTACGAGCCGATCAAGCGCCTCGGCAACGTATACCAGCTTTTCCTTCAGGCCGCCGGAGTCTCCCAGCAGGTCTTCGCCTTCATCGATTTGCCGTGCGAATCGATGGAGCTAGCCGGCGCGAAACCGCTGCCCCCGTTTTCTGGGTCCATTGAATTCGATCGCGTCACTTTCGCCTACGATCGCGACGCCCTCATCCTGAAGAACATCGACTTGAAGGTTCCCGCCGGGGCGGTCGTGGCGATCGTCGGCTCAAGCGGAGCCGGGAAAACTACCCTCGTGAATCTCTTGCCGCGTTTCCATGAAGTCACCGCCGGCCAGCTGCGCATCGACGGCTACTCCGTTAACGACGTCACACTGCGTTCCCTCCGCGAGCAAATGGCCATCGTCACGCAGGAAACGATTCTCTTCAACGACACGGTGCGCAACAATCTCTGCTACGGCCGCCCCGACATGCCGCAGGAAAAAATCATCGACGCCGCCCGAGCCGCCTCGGCTCACGATTTCATCACACAGATGCCGCTGGGCTACGAAACCGTCATCGGCGACCGCGGACAGCGCCTTTCCGGAGGCCAGCGCCAGCGCCTGGCGATTGCCCGCGCCCTGCTGAAAAACGCGCCGATCCTGATCCTGGACGAAGCGACTTCCGAGCTCGACTCGGAATCCGAAATGCTCGTGCAAAACGCGCTCAACATCCTGATGACCGGCCGCACCGTGTTCGTGATCGCGCATCGCCTCTCCACGATCCGCCGAGCGGACATGATCGCCGTGCTCGACGACGGCGCCATTCGCGAGCGCGGCACACACGAAGAGCTTCTGGCGCGCAACGGTATCTACGCGCGCCTGTACGAAATGCAGTTCCGCGACGCGGAACCCGTCACGCGAGTCGCAGGTCTCGAATAACCATGCCCGGTGCGAAATCCCAGGCCGGCTCGGCAACGGTGCAAGAAGCTTCAGCCAGCCGCCCCAAGCCGGGCCTTAAATCCATGACCGGTTACGCCCAGGCGCAGACCAGCGTTGCCGGTGTCGGCCTCCGTATCTCGATTCGCAGCGTGAATCACCGCTTTCTCGATCTGCATCTCCGCGTGCCGGAGGGATTCGAACCACTCGAGCCGCGCATCCGCCAGATCGTCCGTGACCGGCTCCGCCGCGGCCATCTCGACCTCACCCTGCGCTACGAACTTGCCGGGCCGGCCGCCGTCTCCGTAAATCAGGAAGTCGCTGCTGCGTATCTCCGAGCGGTCGAAGAATTGCGCAAGCAATCCGGCGTTCAATCCGAACCCGACCTCGCTGCGATCTTGCGCCTGCCCGGCGTGATCGGCTCGGCCGCCGCTTCGCCAGACGACGAAATCGCCCGCCTCGAGCCCGCCGTCGCGATCTGCCTGCACGAAGCGCTCGACAAGCTCGACCTGATGCGCGAGCAGGAAGCCGCGGCCCTGCGCGACGACATGTCCGGGCGCCTAGCGACCATCGC
>JBAVUW010000091.1:0-4748 GCA_049696975.1 Candidatus Acidiferrales bacterium
GACCTCGAATCGGCAGTCGCGAAGTTCGTGGCTGCGAGAGATACCTTGAAACCTGCCTAAAGTCTCCGCAACTTCAATCTCGCGACCTTCTCGAGGTCGGATACAAATTGTCTTTCGAGTTCGTGGCGCGCCGCTTCGTGCGGTGCGCGCAAGATGGCTGATGGATGGATCGTCGCTAGAACGTGCGAGGCAATCGGTGACTTGAAGAATCTGCCGTGGTCGACTGTGACGCGAAACGCTCGCCCGAGCAACGCTTGGGCCGCACTCGCGCCAAGGCAGACGATAACCGCGGGCCGGAGCGCTGCAATCTCAGCATCCAGCCAGGACCGGCAGGCTGCAATTTCGGCGCTGGATGGTTTCTTGTGGATTCGCCGCTTTCCGCGCGGCTCCCATTTGAAATGTTTTACGACGTTGGTTACGTAAACCTTGTTCCGGTCGATTCCGGCTTCCACGAGCAGCCGGTCCATTAAGCGCCCAGCCGGGCCGACAAACGGCCGGCCTTGCAGGTCTTCGTCGTTGCCGGGCTCCTCGCCGACGAGCATGATCCGCGCGCGTGCGGGGCCTTGGCCGAATACGGTTTGCGTCGCGTGGCGCCACAGGCCGCACTGCCTGCATCCGTTCGCCTCCTTGGCCAGTTCCGCGAGCGAACGCGTCCTTGGCGGCAATTCCTGTGGACCTTCTGGGCGCTTGGACATGAATCAAAACCCTTGCGGCCCCCGATACATGTGGAGGTAGCACGATTCGGGCACCAAGTCACATCAGGTGAATGCCTGACCCGTTGAGTGTGTGAGGCAGTGCGTCCGTCGATCCTCGGGCTGAGGGGTGGTTAGCGATGCTGGAATTCGGGCGAGGCCAGGATGAATCCGGTGACAAAGCGCAACCGATTCGTCATCGAAGCGGTAGCCGCAGACGCCGGCTCGGGATCCTCGGCCTGCTTGCGGATGACGGCTTCGTCCTTCGGCAGCAGGCCGGCGGGCAGCATCGCGTCCTCGGCGAGGGCGATCGCGAAATCCATTCCTGCCGGTTTTTCCGCCAGAACAGCCTTTGCATGCGGTTCATTCAAACTGGTTAGAACTCCGAGCGTAATGAGTGTCGAGGGGTCGAACTGCACCCCGGGCAGATTTCCTTGAGTGAGCGAGGTCGAGAAATTCATGCGCGCGAGCAAGCCGCCTTCGTTGTCCCACTGCGCGGATTTCATCGAATAGCCGGTGGGAACGGCCATGCCGTAAGGCTGCATGCCCATGCCGGAAAGGCTGTCGACCAGCGAGTCGGGCGAAACCACGTTTGCGCCGCTGGCGCGGACGGCCGAGACGACAAGATCGAGCGGCGTTTTCATCTTGTTTCCGTACGCCTTGGGCGACCAGAATTCGGGCGAGCGGATCATCGTTCGCAGGACCTCGCGAATGTCCCCGTCTGTGGCCGAGAATTTCGCCGTCATCTGGTCGACGAGTGCTTGCGGCGGATCATCGGAAACGAAGCGCACCGCGAGGCTGCGGGATATGCATTTCGCGGTCGAAGGGTGATGCGCCAGCATTTCCAGCGCCTTGATGCCTTCATCGACCCCCGATTCGTAGATTTTCTCGCCGAGAACGGTTTTCACGCCGGGCTCGTGCCGCCGCGCGTCGAATTGAAACTGGCCGCCGTCATCAGGGTTCACGATCGTCCATCCCGTCAGGACCCGCGCCAGCTCCGTAACGTCCGCCTGGGTGTAACCGCCGTCGACACCGAGCGTGTGGAGCTCCATCACTTCGCGGGCATAGTTCTCGTTCAGCCCGCCGTTCTTTCCCGCCGCCTGCGAATGCGGCCCGATGCTGAGCCAGTTGTCGAGGTACATGAGCATGGCGGGACTTTGCGCGGTGGCGGCGAGCAGGTCGTAGAACTTGCCGAGTGCGTGCGGTCGGATCACGTCGCGCTCGTAGGCCGTCGTGTAGTAGGAGCACTGGTTCTTGTAGAGAAACACGTTGAAGTGGTTGAACCAGAAATCGGTCATCACTTCGAGCAGCTGCCGTTCGGAGTAGACTTCGCGGATCAACTTCGCTTGCTGAAGCTCTCTGGCTGCGACTCCGGCCGGATTGGCGAGAGCAAAAATAAGCTCTCGCTCTTGCGGCGTCGCTTCCGCGAGCAGGCGGTCGCGCTGGTCGCCTCTGAGCTGGCTCGGGAAGTTGATGAGCTGGTCCGGCGGAGCGTTCTCAAGCGCGGCGAGGCGTTGATTTTTGGGAAGGGCGAGGAGGCTGTCGGCAATTGCTCGCGACTGTGCTTTCGCCGGATCGTCCTCGGTCGGCTTCGAATCTTTAGAATTGCCACCGGCCGCCGTCGTGTTTGCATTCTGTGCCTTGATGCCTTCCTGCTGTTTGATCCTTGCGACATTCACGGCGTAGATAAGCTTCGCTGCGGGCTCGTCCGGCATGGTCCGCTTGCCGGCCATCACTTGCCGGATCACAGTGTCGGAAGGGAAGGTCTCCGCCAACTGCTTCGGATTCATGCGTGTCGTGGCATAGGGGCCGAGCCGCGCGTTCAGCGCCGAATCGTCGAGACTTTCCGGATGGAGCTGGTCTTCGATCCAGTCGTCCACGCCTTTTTGCAAAACGGCCTCGACATCGCCCGGGCGCGGACCAAAGGTCAAGCGATTCAGTGCCTGAATCGCGCGTTGCCGTTCCGTAAACACAGCAGGCGTGGGTTTCTTCGCGACTTTCAAGGGGGCACTTTGGGGAAACACGGGCAGGGTGAGAATAAGCGCCAGCGAAAATGCGACGAGGCATTTTTCACAACGAGGAATCATGAATCGCTCCTGGCCGTGTTCGCGGCTGCGTTCGGCGAGCCCCACCATTGTAATCCGCAATGGGAACCTCCGCCCTCGCGCACCTCGAGTTGGATGCCTAACCCAATATCGCTGATGGCCGGAGACCAGAAGAAGGAATCGCAGGTGATGCGAGCGAGGTTTAATGAAAATGCTTGAGCAGGACTGCGTCAGTAATGGGTCCGCCGCGAGCACTGACGATTTGCTTCCCGTCGGGAGAAATCGCGTAGCTCCAGATGAGCCCGGGGCCGAAGATCATGATTTGCTTGGCGGACGCTTTCAGGGCTCCCGGCGCGCCAAGCGGCTGAGCCCACAGACTCGAAACGCCGTTCTGTGTTTCGACGAACAGAATCGCGCGCCCGTCCTTCGTCCACGCGAGCGTTGTCCCGATGGCGTTACCGGGCGACATGCCCGGCGGCTCGTCGTACGCGGCGCGAATCTCGCCGCTCTGCGCGTCCACCTGTGCGAGCTGTGCTGGTTTTCCCGGAGCGACGTGGTACAGCGATGCGAGGGACCGCCCGTCTGGAGAGACCGTCGAAAAACTCAAACTCGCGGAACCGACGCTCGCCGGCGTCCCACCGTCAATGCCGACTTTCATAATCTGGGTCTGATCGGAAGTGACTTGCGTGTAGTAAACCGTTTGCCCGTCCGGCGAACAACTCGGCCACATGTCCACCAGGCCATTCGTCAGCCGCTTCAGGTTTGAGCCGTCCAGATCCGCACGCCAGATCGAAATCCCACCGCCCGCCTCGCTGATGCTCAGGACAAACCGCTTTCCGTCGCCACAGGCTGCGGGGAAGAAGGGCAAATCGGAACCCAGGGCGAGATCGTGCGAATTGCTTCCATCCGAAGCCGAGGAGGCGATACGCACCACACCGGAGGCGAAGTAGGTATGGAGCAGCACGTCGGGCGCCGGCCAGGTCATTCCCGTTAGGCCGTCGGCGCGTGCGACGCCCGAGGTGATCTGCTTCGGCGCGGAAAGCGGTGAGGACGTCCCGAAGCTCGCGAGCCACAGATTTCCGGCGTAGCTGAGCTGAACGGTCGCGAGCTCCGAGCCGTCGGAGGTGACCGTGGTCCCCTGGTAACGGTTCAGATCGTTGGTCACCCGTCGTGTGTCACCGTCGGGATAGCTTACCTGCCAAATCTGGCTGCTGAAGGAGGCGCTGTTGTCGCCAGACGCAAACACTATGGCGGAGCCGTCCGGGAGCCACGCAAGCTGACCCGGAAAACGCCAGGTGCGGCTGCCGATTCGAGTGGCGGCACCGGTCTGGCTGTTCAACGCATACAGATCGAAGCTCTGTAAATCGCCATTGGAATTCCTGGTGACTGCAATCTGACGTCCATCCGGTGACCATGCCGGCCCGGAATTGTTGAACCGCGCCGGGCTTTGCATCACCACCAGAGGCTTTTCGTCGCTGCCGTCTGCGCTGGCGACGACTAAGCTGGACGTTTTGGGCGCCTCGCGCACGAAAACGAACTGCTTGCCATCGGGTGAGAAGCTGACCGGCGAATCCACGTCCACGATGATTGCCCGGGGTGATCCGCCAAGAGACGGGACCATGCTGAGCGTGCCCAGGCCCGTTCCCGGAGCGAGGCGGGTGTAGTACAGATAGTTTCCGTCTGGCGAGAACGCGAGACCGGTGATCTCCCCGTCCTCGCCGTGAACCACCACCGCATCGCTGCCGGTGGCGAGCTGGCGCATGAACACTCCGTGCTTGCCCGCGTCATCGGCGACGTAGGCGAGCCATTTGCCGTCCGCTGAAATCGCCGTGGCATGGACTTCACCCGTCGACGTTACCGGTGTGATCGTCATTTGCGAGAAGGAAGACTCCTCGTGAGGATTTCGGCCGCGCTCGTGAACCAGCAGAGCAACCGCGCCGAGCAGGCCGACGATGATCGGAACCAGAATCTTCACGTGTCGCCAGCCCGATCGGCCTGCGCTGGCCGGTAA
>JBAVUW010000092.1:0-4055 GCA_049696975.1 Candidatus Acidiferrales bacterium
CGCTCCACCCGCCGGAGCCGCCGCTGCCGCCGCGCGCTCGAGCGCCACTTTCACGCCGTGGCCCTTGAAGCTGCGTGTGGGAGCGAATTCCCCAAGCTTGTGTCCCACCATCTGCTCGGTAATGTAGACGGGGATGAATTTCTTGCCGTTGTGCACGGCGATTGTGTGGCCGACCATGTCCGGCAAAATCGTCGAGCGGCGCGACCAGGTCTTCACGACCTTCTTCTCGTTCCGCGTATTCATCGCCGTCACCTTGTCTTGCAGGTGTGTGTCGACGAAGGGCCCTTTTTTCAGTGAACGCGGCATCTTGTTCCTATTCCTCCACCCGGCGCAACTTCACCCATTGCGCGCGACGCATCTTGCGGAATCCCCGCACCGGTCCGGAGACGCGGTGCGACATGGGGCAAAACGGGCAGACGAACCGCGTGCCCTGCGCGTTCGGAATGTTCTCGACGATCACCGCCCAGCCCGGCCGGCAGATGCGCATCAGAACCTGCGGGGCCGGCCCGAGCTTTGAAAGCTTTGCCGCCGGTTTCGCGGCGGCCTTCAGAGCGGGCTTCGCCGCGGATTTTGCCGTTGCTTGCCGCGCCGCGGTCCGCGATAGAGTTCGTGACAAAGTCCGTGCCGATGACTTTGTCGCGCCCCGGTTCGCCGCCTTGCGCGCTGAACGCCGTGTGGATCGCCTGGTTGATCTGCTCGCTGTCATAGTCGAGTTCTCGTTTTCCCGCCGTGCCGGGTTCATTTCTGCCGCTGCTCCCACTACGGTTTACGCCGTTCAACAATCATCCGCTCGCTCTTGCGTTTGTTGCGGGTCTTGGCGCCGAGCGTCGGAAAGCCCCACGGCGTCTGCGGGTGATTGCCCTTCACGCGGCCTTCACCACCGCCGTGGGGATGGTCAACCGGGTTCATGGCCACGCCGCGATTCGTCGGGCGGCGCCCGTGCCAGCGCGTGCGACCGGCCTTGCCGTAGGTTACGTTCTCGTGGTCGAGATTGCCGAGCTGGCCGACGGTGGCCATGCAGTCCACACTGAACTTTCGCACTTCACCGGACGGCAGCTTGACCAGCGCGAAATCGCCTTCCTTGCTCAACAGCTGCGCCGCTCCGCCCGCGGCGCGGACCACCTGCGCGCCTTTGCCTGGAAACAGCTCGAGGTTGTGCACCATGGTGCCGGGAGGAATGTGCCGAATCGTCAGCGCGTTTCCGGGAAGAATGTCCGCGCCTTCGCCGTTCTGCACCGTCATGCCCACTTCCAGGCCAATCGGCTGCAGGATGTAGCGCTTTTCGCCGTCCGCATAGTGCAGCAGCGCGATGCGCGCCGAACGATTCGGATCGTATTCGATGGACGCGACCTTCGCGGGGATGCCGGTTTTTTCGCGGCGAAAATCAATCGTGCGATAGCGCTTCGCGTGGCCGCCGCCGCGATGCCAGGAACTGATTTCTCCATGGTTGTTGCGTCCGCCCGTGCGCTTCTTCGATTCCGTCAGCGACTTTTCCGGCGTCTGCTTGGTGATTTCGCTCTTATCGAGCATGGTCAGGAAGCGCCGCGACGGCGTGTAGGGTCTAAATGTTTTCAGTGCCATTGTTTCCTCTTGCCTTCAAATCCCGGAACTACAGATTCTCCGCGTACTCGATCATTTTCTCGCCCGGCGCCAGTCGCACGTAGGCCTTCTTCCAGTCGCTGCGAAATCCTTCGGCGCGTCCTCGGCGGCGAAACTTGCCGTGGAAGATGGCGGTGCGCACGTGATCGACTTTCACCTTGAAAATCCGCTGCACCGCTTCCTTGATTTCGGTTTTCGTGGCGTCGTGCACCACTTCAAACACGACGGTGTGCTGCGTCTCCTTCACGCCGAGGCCTTTCTCGGTGATGATGGGACGCCGGATCACGTCATAGAGTCGGGTGGCCATCGATTAATCCTTTTTCGCCTTGGGCTTGGCCGTTTTCGGCTTCGCGCTCTTGGCCGAGGCGGGTTTTTTCGCCGCTTTCGGTGCCGCTTCTTTCTTCGCCGCGGCTTTCGCAGGAGCGGCTTTCTTGGCCGGCTCCGCAGCTTCGGCTCCGCTGGATTCGACTGCCGCCGGCGCTCCCAGATAGCTCGCTGACAGCGCGCGGCTCAGTTTTTCCGCCGCTTCGCGCGACAGCATCAGCCGGTCGTGTCGCATCAGGTCGTACGGACCCAGCGACGTGGCCGGAACGAGGGTCACGCCCGCAAGATTGCGGCTGGCGCGTTCCAGGTTCAGGTTCGCGCCCGTCGCCACCAGCAGAATCGTCCGCGTGTCCTTGTCGAGCTTGCGCAGCGATTCGCTGAACGGCTTGGTTCTGTGCGAATCAAGCGACCAGCCGTCGACAATCGTCAACTTTTCTTGCGCCAGTTTCGACGACAGCGCCGAGCGCAGCGCGCCGGTGATCATCTTCTTCGGCAGCGCATAGCCGTATTTCCTCGGGACCGGTCCGTGCACCGTGCCGCCATGCCGCCACAGCGGCGACCGGATCGACCCGATGCGCGCGCGGCCCGTGCCCTTCTGCTTCCAGAGCTTGCGGCCCGCGCCGCTCACTTCGCTCTTGTCCTTGGTCTTGTGCGTGCCCGAGCGCAACCCCGCCAGGTGATGGCGCACGGCTTCGTGCAGCAGGTCCTGGTTGACCTTCGCCATAAACACGTCGTCGGCGAGCTCGACCGTCCCGACTTTCTTTCCCGCAAGACTCACTACGTCCACAACTGGCATCGTCGTCTCTCTGTTCCGGAGTATTTAGCGGGCCTTCTTGGCCCTGCGAATCACGATGTAACTGCCCGCCGGTCCGGCAACGGCGCCGCGGACCAGCAGAAGATTTTCCTCGGAATCGATTTTGATGACGCGCAGGTTCTGCATCGTCTTGCGCTCGTTTCCCATATGCCCCGGAAAATGCTGGTTTTTCCACACGCGCGAGGGGAACGAGCTCGCGCCGATGCCGCCCGGTGCGCGATGAAACATCGACCCGTGCGAGCCTTCACCGCCGCGGTAGTGCCAGCGCTTCACGCCGCCCTGAAAGCCCTTGCCCTTGCTGACGCCGGTGACGTCCACGTATTCGCCGACCTTGAAGCCGTCGACCAGCACGCGATCGCCGACCTTGGTCTCGTCTTTCGAATCCTCGATGCGCATCTCGCCGACGTAACGCATCGGGGCGACGCCGGCCTTCTTGTAATGTCCGGTCTGCGCCTTGTTCACGCGCTGCGGCTTCACAAATTCAACCAGGCCCAGCTGCACCGCGTCGTAGCCGTCCTTGTCTTTGGTGCGGCGTTGCACCACCACGCACGGCCCGGCCTGCAGCACCGTGCACGGGACCGCCGTGCCATCGTCGGAGAAGACCTGCGTCATCCCCAGCTTGATTCCCAATATTCCGTTGACGCCCATGTGTCTGGCTCTTTCCTTACGATTTCTTGAGCGCTACTTGACGCTGTGTTCGCGCCCGAAGGCTTTGATTTCCACGTCCACGCCCGGCGGTAGATCGAGCTTCATCAGCGCGTCGACCGTGTCCGGTGTCGGCTCCAGGATGTCGATCAGCCTCTTGTGCGTGCGCATTTCAAACTGCTCGCGCGATTTCTTGTCCACGTGCGGGGACCGCAGCACCGTCCAGCGGTTGATCACCGTGGGCAGTGGAATCGGACCGGCCACATCGGCGCCGGTGCGCTTCGCCGTATCGACAATCTCTCGCGTCGATTGATCGAGAATGCGGTGATCATAGGCCTTGAGACGAATCCGAATTTTTTCTCCGTTTGGCATGGTTTACTCGATGATCTCTGCGACGGCGCCTGCGCCGACCGTGTGGCCGCCTTCGCGAATCGCGAATCGCAGCCCCTTCTCGAGCGCGACCGGCGTGATCAGCGTGATCTCCGCACTCACGTTGTCCCCCGGCATCACCATCTCCACTCCCGTCGGCAGCTTCACGTCTCCCGACACGTCCGTCGTCCGAAAATAAAACTGCGGCCGGTATCCTGTGAAGAACGGCGTGTGCCGCCCTCCTTCTTCCTTCGTCAACACGTACGCTTCCGCCTTGAACTTCGTGTGCGGCGTGATCGATCCC
>JBAVUW010000093.1:0-8857 GCA_049696975.1 Candidatus Acidiferrales bacterium
GGTCACGGTGGCGGCGGACGCGATCGCGGCGGCTACGGGCGCGACAGGTAACGGTCAGTTTCGAGTCCGATGACAGTAGCGTGGCCGACGGTCTCCGCGGGGATATGTTTGCTGTGGCGGCCACAAGGCTCGCTGCGTTTCGGGTGCGCTGGCTTGCGCCGTCTGCCGGCGAAGCTTGCTTCCCGAGCCCCCGCGTCACGCCAGGGCCGCCCGACTATCATCCATGGGCACAACCGCCTGCGGTTCGCTCGCCTCGACGCGTCCGTCTGCAAAAACAAACTTTTCCAGCGTCGCGCCGCGGACCCCCTGCGTCACCAGTCCTGGAGGGTCCAGGTTTTCCTCGGCGCGATCCAGCTCCTCGGGACTCGCGCTCAGCTCCGGTGACCGCGGCATAAAGACCGGGCAGCAATCGTGAAACGGCTCGGACGAAATTTCATAGGTACCGATCTTTTTCGCCGTGGCGAGAATATCCACCTTGTCGGTGCCGATCAGCGGACGGAACACCGGCATCCGCGCTACGGCGTCTACCGCCGCCAAGTTCCGCAGCGTTTGCGAGGCTACCTGAGCCAGGCTGTCTCCGGTCAGCAGCGCCAGCGAGCGGTCCCTCCGCGCAAAGGCCTCCGCAATCCGCAACATCATCCGCCGGTAGAGGAGAATCCGCACGCCCTCCGGTGCCGCCCGCACGATTTCGCGCTGGATCACTTCAAAGGGCACCCGGTAGAGCTTGGCCCGAAACTGATACGGCGTCAGCACGCGCGCCAGTCCGCTCGCAATATGCAACGACGATTCACCCGGCCGCGCCCCCATGCCGTAGAAATGCACGAAGCTCAGATGCGCCCCTCGCTTCATCATCTGGTACGCCGCTACGGCGGAATCGAATCCGCCCGACAGCAGGCACGTTATCCGCCCCGCGGTGTTCGCCGGCAACCCGCCGATGCCGGGAATCTTTCGCGCGTAGACCAACAGCGGTCCGGGCGTGACCTCGATGTGGCAGGTGACGGCGGGATCCTTCAGTTGCACGCGTGCGTCGCGCCCGGCCGCACCGACCCGGTCGAGGAGGAACCGCCCCACGATTTTCTCGATTTCCATCGACGTATGCGGAAACGACTTGTCGCTCCGCTTGGCCCGTACGGCGAATGATTTAAACTCCAGACTCTCGATCTCGTCCCAAGCTGCGGCGCACAAATCCTCAATCGCACGCGCGACCGGACGCGCAACGGCGTAGTAAGCCACTCCCGGGATGCGCGCCAGCCGCTTGACAGCTTCCTCGAGCGGCGCTCCATCGCCCAGACGCACGAGGTAGCGGTCGCCTGGCTGTTCAATGCGCTCCAGCGGGATTCCCTGTAAACTCTGCCGCAGCGCGGTGTGCAGCTTTCCCAGAAAAAAACGGCGGTTTCCGCCTTTAAGCCACAATTCGTGATAGTGAACAACGATGATGGGATTACTCATGCTGTTTTCTCGCGATTCAAACAAGCGCGTAACAACGCGCCCATACCCTGCCGAAATTATAGCAGCGGCAGCCGATAGCGTGTAGCCACACGGCGCCACAGCGCGCGTTCCGGTGAGGCGTCGTCCCCATGGTGCCTAAAATGCACTAACCGAATGGACAAAGGCCCCACGGAACTGCGACTTTCGAAGGCCCGCGGGGGTAGGATTTGACACGCTCCTGCGCGGGCAGGGAATTTGGACAGTGGCGCTAAAAGTCGCTATCGAAAAGCGCTCACGCCGCATCCAATCAGGTGCCATGGGGCGTACTGAGGAAGAGAGGCTGCGATGTGGAACCGTCGGGACTGGGATGATTTCTTCGATATTGTGACGAAGCGTTCGCGCATGCAGCGCCCGCCGCGCCCGCTCGATCGTTCGCAACGCAACCGCCTCGTGCCTGTTGAAGGCTACAGCCTCGCCGAGCTCGATGATGCGGGACTGAGCATCGAACAAGCCGAAACCCTTGGTCTGCCCGTCGACGCCGGGCGCATCGGGTCCTATGGCCCCAACATTACCACCCTGCGCGAATACATCCGCGCGACCCGCACGCGCCTCTAATCGCGCCGGACTCCGGCCGGCGCGTTTCTGACCAGCCGTCTCCGCCTGTTTTCTTGGGGTGGCTGCGCCCGGATTTTGCGTGCGCCACAGCGATCGGCGCGAGCGGATGAATCAAACCTCGAACGTCCCTTTGCAACTCTTCTATGCATCAAATAAGCTTTTCACCGGCGATCATTTCGTACCGATTTCCGGTTGCGGCCGGTAGCGCAAACTCGTAACGTAGACACTCATTTTTTGGTGAAGGACGGCCCCGTGCGTAAGAAGATTCGCGTCGTGCAATTCGGCGTCGGCCCCATCGGCGCCTCGATCCTCCGACTCATGCGGCAGAAACATTCGCTTGAAATCGTCGGCGCCATCGACAAGGACCCGGCGAAAGCCGGCCGGGACATTGGCGAAGTCTCCGGAGCCCAGGAGGCGCCCTGGGGCATCGCCGTCTCCCCCTCGCCTGCAAGCGTCCTCGCCAAGCCCGTCGACGTGGTCTTGCACACGACCTCTTCCTACCTGCCTTACGTGATGGACGAATTGCTCGAATGCATCTCGGCGGGCAGCTGCGTGGTTTCCACCTGCGAGGAGCTTGCATACCCGTTTCGCAAACATCCTGAGCTTGCCGCAAGACTCGACGCGGCCGCCAAAGAAGAAGGCGTCGCGATCGTCGCTACCGGCGTGAATCCGGGTTTTGTGATGGACAAGCTGCTTCTGGTGCTTTCCGCGGCGGCGCAACGCGTCGATTTCGCCAAAGCCACGCGCATTGTCGACGCCTCCAAACGCCGTCTCCCGCTTCTGAAGAAAATCGGCGCGGGCATGACGCCTGAAGAATTCCGCTCCCAAGTCGCAGCCGGCATCCTCAAGCATCACGGCTTGCCGGAATCAATCGCCCTGGTTGCCGATGGCCTGGGCTTCGCGCTCGACGAAATCACTGAAACGATTGAGCCTGTAATTGCCACGGAAACGGTGAAAACGGAATTTCTCGAAGTCTCTCCCGGACAAGTCGCCGGAGTCCATCAAATCGCGCGCGGAATCTGGGAAGGCGAGGACAAAATCTTCATGGAGCTTCAAATGTACGTGGGAGCGAAGCAGCCGGCCGACACCGTCGAAGTGCGCGGCGAGCCCAACCTAACGATGACGATTCCCGGCGGCACCCACGGTGATATCGCCACGGCCTCCGTAGCGGTCAACGCAATTCCCGCAATTCTCGCTGCCCCAGCGGGCCTGCGCACCGTCGGCGACCTGGCCCTGAAGATCCTCCCGCCGAATCTCGCTTGGTAGGGATGCGGAAGCGGCCAGATGAACGGCTGTCGCAGCCGTCATCTGATACAACGCTTGAAGATCGCAGAGACAGCCTTCGCCGCTGAAGTTTCCCACGATAGCCAATCCGAGCGGCACTAACAGAATCCTAGGCCGCTGCCGGCAAGCCATGCGCGACAAGAGGGACACTCAGCGCCGGAGGCGGAGGAAGAACCGCCGGCTTTGCATTTGGCTTCGTGGCGGCACCCGGCGTGGGGGTGGTCGACGCCACCGCCGGCCGCGCCTTCAGCATGAATTTCACTCCGCGCTTGGCGTTCTCGTCGACAGACTTTTGCACGTCGACCTGATCGAGTGCCATCTGGCTCTCGCCGCCATAATTCACCGTGTAATGAAACTGCCCGCCGTCAAGCCAGTAGTCGTTCGCCACCAGCATCGTTCCATCTTTCAGATACACCAGAACGGTCGGGGCCGAAATCGCGACATTGGCCGTGACCGGATTGTTGTCCTGCGACTCAACCGCTAGAGGCGTGCCCGGCTCAGCGTTCGTATACCCGTTGTTTGAGTACGGGCCGTACGTCGAGTCGTTGTTTTCCGGCGCAGCCGCTGGTGCGTTGTACGTGCCACCGTATGGCGGGTCATACGGTCCATTGTCATAAGTCGGGTAGTAACCGGGCCAGTCCCCGTAGGGTGGGTAGGCGTAGGGCGGATACCAACCATAGCTCGGCCCCCACCACCACGGGTTCCACCATCCGCCCCACCCGAAGCCTAGACCCCAGCCAAGGCCGAATCCCCATCCGAAACCGCATCCCCAGCATCCGCCGCGCCAGCCAAAACCTCCGAACCCGCCGCGCCAGCCATTACCGCCTAAGCCGTGATTCCAACCGAAGCCGCCCCGATCAAATCCATATCCGCCGCCGTGCGAGAACGTGGCATTTCCGAACGCGCCGCCTCCGTTGAAGCGTGACCCAAGCGAAGTGCCCGTGCCGCCGCGTCCGGCGAATGTCGATCCGGTCGAACCGAATCCACGTGACGTCGATGTGAAGCTCCGGGCATTTGAACCGCCGAAGCCGCGCGAAGTCGATCCGCCGGCGAACGACCGCGAGGTCGAGCTCAATCCATGCGATGCAGAGCCGCCTCCGAAACGCGATGAGCCGGCCGCGTTGCTTCCGGCACTGCGGCTGCCGCCGAACGAGTGCCATGCGCCGTCCGCACGCGCTGAATTCGTAGCGCCGCCGCGCGAACCGCCAGAACTCTGGAATCCCCGGCTGCCTCCCGAGCGCGCGCCGCCGCTGCCGAAGGAGTGCCAGTTACCATCCGCAATCGCCGCGTGCGCACTGCTCGAGCGTCCCGCGCCGCCGCTTCCAAATCCGCGCCCTGCGCCGCCTACCCGCGCGTTGGACGATGAACCGCCTCTGGCGCCGCCGAACGAGCCGCCACGCGAACCACCAAATGAGCCTCCGCGAGAACCTCCGAAGGACCCGCCTCCGCGGTACGAACTGCTGCCGTGGAAGCCCCCGCCTCCTCCGTGGAACCCTCCGCCCCCTCCATGAAAACCACCTCCGCCGCCGTGAGAGCCTCCTCCGCCGGAGTGGCCACCACCACCGCCGTGCCCGCCGCCGCGCGCCAGAGCCGCATTCGGCGCGCACGCCAACGCTGCGGTCGCCACAAATGTCATCGAAATTTTCGAGAGGGTGGATACTTTCATGTCAGCTCCCTTTTCCCATCGCCGGTGGCTCGGCCGCCAAAACTACCCAGGAGAGCTTCCCGATCCCGGCGTACTAGCCCAAGCAACTTTTCCCACAACAGATTGGATGCAGCCCCAGTGCCAATCCATTCATTCAATGCAAGCCGCGTAACAATTTCCGATTCAATGGCTTGCGGACACATCGAATGACGCTGAGAGATCTTTGTATTCCCCAGCGGTGGTGCTTTTCACGCGCCGCTGGTGCATTTCAACCAGTTTCGATCGGTTTCAGGGAACGGTGGGCTATTTCGGTTTTCGTCTCAATCCAACGAGGAAAGACAGCGTGGCAAAGAGCACGACATTCACGGGTACGGCGATCGCATAGACCGTCCAGAACGGCCAGTCGGTGCCGGCGTGGCCGAGCTTTGAGAACGGCCACGCTACCAGCGTCCCCGGCAGCAACACCAGGAGCGAAAGGCCCCAGCCGATCGGGTCCTGCAACCCGTACAGGCCTCCCAGCCCGCCGGCGGCGCCGACGAACTGCACCAGACCAAATATCCGCCAGTATCGAGGCTTCATGGCCTCCGGACCGCGCTTTCTCCCTCACCCGTTCGCGAAATCACCGGACCGAGAACCGGTTACTGCTTCCAATATCGGACCACCGCGGAAAAATCCGGGTCGTCTTTGGACGAACCCAGCACGGCGGAATACGTTTCATACACCGCCTCCCCGCACGGCAGCTCCAGGCCCTGCTCGCGCGCCAGCTCCAGCGCCAGACGTACATCCTTGTGCATCAGCCGCAGGGGAAAACTGGCCGGAAATTCGCCCTTCACCATCATCGGCGCTTTCACGTCGAGCACGCCCGAGCGGGCCATGCTCGACTGGAACACTTCCATCAATTTCTCCGCGGGCACCCCTGCCGACGTCACCAGCGCCAGGCATTCTGCAAACGCATCCACCTGCAATGCGAGCAGCAGATTCATTCCCAGCTTCACAGTCTGCCCAGCGCCGTTCGGACCGAGCAGCGGAAATTTCTTCCCCATCGCTTCGAATACGGGCTTTACGCGCTCGAGCACTTCCGCTTCGCCGCCGACCATGAACACCAGCTCGCCCTTCTTCGCACCCCACGTCCCGCCCGTCACCGGAGCATCCAGAAAATCGACCCCGCCCTCGACGCACGCCGCCGCCACGCGCCGCGCCAGATCCGGAGACACGGTGCTCGAATCGATCAGCGTAGTGCCGCGGCGTAGCGCCGGAAGCGCTCCCGAATTCGCGCCCTTCGCGCCGAACAGGACTTCCTCGAGCGCCGCCGGATCGCTGACGATCGTGATCAACACATCCACCTGCTCGGCCACACCGCGCGGATCGGCCGCCAGCGTCGCGCCCGCCGCTATGAGTCCTTCCGCTTTCGACCTCGTTCGGTTCCACACAACCAGCGGAAAGCCCGCCGTCAGCAGATTCAGCCCCATCGGCCCGCCCATCAGCCCCAATCCGATCAGTCCCACCGTTGGTTTCATGACACTCCTCGCCACCAGTTCGACTCCAAGAGAGATGCTCCCTGCATCAAGATCACAACTGCGGTCTAAATCAGTGCGAATTCCACGCGATGGCGAATCGGATCGATCCGTTCGGCGCGCACCTGGACGCGGTCGCCGAGGTGGAAAATCCTCTGCGCCGCGCCGCCGCCGCGCCGGTTCCCGCGATAGGGTTCGGTGACGATGGTATGATCGCGCTCGCGAAAGACGCAGCGCTCGCCGGTCGATTCCTCCAGGCGGTCGATGCTCACCAGCCCTTCGACGAAAATCTCGGTAAGCTCCACGAAAAATCCGAATTTCTGCACCGAAACGATCAGCGCGTCGTACTCTTCGCCCAGACGGCTTTCCATGAATTGCGCCGTCTTCCATTCCATCAACTCGCGTTCGGCAGCTTCGGCGCGCCGCTCGGCTTCCGAGCTTTCCGAAGCAATGCCTTCGAGCTCCACACGACGATACGGACCGAGAGCGGCGACCGTCGGGTCCTGCCCCGGCTTCGCGTTCGGATTCGCCATGCGCACCGGCGCAACATCCGGATTTTCAAGCGCCCATTTCAGCGCGCGATGCACGATCAGATCCGGATAGCGGCGAATCGGCGAAGTGAAATGCGTGTATTCCTGTGCGGCCAGCGCGAAATGGCCCAGCAAATCGGCGGAATAGCGCGCCTGCTTCAGCGAGCGCAGCATGAGGTAGGAAAGAATGCGCTCCTCCGGTTTGCCGGCAATCTTCGCCGCGAGCCGCTGATAATGCTGCGGCGTAATGTTTACTTCCTCCGATGCCGGCAGGGTGACGCTCATCGCCCGCATTCTGCCGCGGTTTTTCTCGCCCCGATCGCGCCGCGCTTGGGGGCGTACCAATCCGTGCCGCACGGCCACGCGGCGCTCCGCAAGATCGTCGACGCCCAGAGAATAGCCGAACGCCTGCGCCAGCTCCTCGAACTCCAGCACGCGTTTCGGATCCGGCTTCTCGTGTACGCGGTGCAGCGAAGCCACGCCTCGCCGGTCGAGATACCCCGCAACGGCTTCATTTGCGGCGAGCATGAATTCCTCGATCAGTCGATGGGCCCAATTGCGCTCGCTGCGCACAATGCTCTGCATACGGCCGGATTCGTCGAATTCGATCACCGGTTCCGGCAGATCAAAATCGATTGAGCCGCGCTCAACTCGGCGGCGGTTGAGCAGCAGCGCCAGCTCCTTCATGCTCTTGAAATTTTCGACCAGGGGCGCATAGCGCACCTGCATCTGCGCATCGCCTTCGAGCACTTTGTTAACGTTTGTGTAGGTCATGCGCTCGACCGAGCGGATCACGCCGGCCGTGAAATCGGAGCCGACCATTTTGCCGCTCGCGTCCATTTCCATGATCGCGCTCATCACCAGGCGATCGACCTTCGGATTCAACGAGCAGATGCCGTTGGAAAGCTCCTCCGGCAGCATGGGAACGGCGCGATTCGGGAAATAGACGGAGGTACCGCGCAGGCGTGCTTCGCGATCGAGCGGCGAATCACGCTTCACGTAATGCGCGACATCCGCGATGTGCACTTGCAGCTCGAAGTGACCGTTCGGGAGCGCCCGCACGTACACCGCGTCGTCAAAGTCGCGCGCGGTTTCGCCGTCGATCGTTACGATCGGCAAATTGCGAAAATCGCGGCGACCGAAGAGGTCCGATTCCGGCACCTGCTGCACGGTTGAGCGCGCTTGCGCCAGAACTTCGTCCGGGAAAACGTGCGGCAGGTGATGCTTGCGGATGATGATCTCGACGTCGACTCCGATTTCGCCCGGTCGGCCGAGAATTTCGACCACGCGCCCGGTCGGCGCGAGGCCGCCTTTCGGATAGCGCGTGATTTCGACGTTCACCACGGCTCCCTCGAGCTCCGGCAGCCGCGCGCGCCTGGTCGACGCCGGGGCGCCCTTCGGGTCGGCGCCGAGCTTTTGCCGCAGTTCGGGCGTGAGCTCATCGCCCGGAGGAATCGCGACCTCGTGCGGAATCCGCGCGTCGTAGGGCAGCACCACGTTGCCGTGTGGGCCGTAGCGGAAAAGTCCCACGATGGACACGTGTTCGCGCTCGACGATTTGGACCACGCGGCCTTCCGCCCGGCCGTCGGCCCGCCTTCGCTCAATGCGCGCCAGCACGTGATCGCCGTTCATCGCATCGCCCAACCCGTCGCGGCCGATGAATAGATCGCCGTCGACTCGCGGAATCGGGTGATCGGGCACGAGGAAACCGTAGCCGTCTCGGTGTGCGACGATGCGCCCGGCGATCAGATTCGGATCACGCGCCCGGGCCGGCTGCGGCGAAACCGCTTTCCCAGCGGAAGCCTGCGCGGCGACGGTGCGCGAAACCGTCTCCGGCGTGG
>JBAVUW010000094.1:0-79872 GCA_049696975.1 Candidatus Acidiferrales bacterium
GCTGACGGCCGCATGTCGCGTCAACGAATTGCAGTTCGCGAACTATCTCACTGCCGACAGCGCCGTCGCCTTCCGAGCTTTGTCCCTGGATCAGCGCACGCAGTTTCTCGAACGCTTTTCGTTATCCGATCAGCCGGGAAAGACGCTCGTTTCATCCGACGACCAGAACCATACGGTGCTGCGTTGCGTGGCGCCGGCCGGAACCACGGAATTCAGGTTCGGCGATGCGCGCGTCCGCGAAAATCTGGCGTTCATTCCGGTGTCGGCTGTGAACAGCCAGGAGACGGTATTCGGCCTGGTTCGCGAAAGCGGAGGATGGCGGTTGCTGTCGCTCGGGCTGGTGATGCTCGACATCCGCCAGCTCGGGAAGCAGTGGGCGGAGGGCGATCTGACGGCGCGCGAGGATGCGGCCGTTGCCAACCTGCGCGGGATTGCCGATGCGGTTCACTCCTACCAGGAAGCCTGGGGCAAGATGCCGCAGACCCTCGAACAGCTGGGCCCCGCGCCCAAGGATGAAATCTCGCCCGACCAGGCGTCGCTCGTGAACGAGAAGCTGGCCGCGGGCAGCTCGGGCGGATATCAGTTCCGCTATCGAATTGTCGCAGGAGGTGATGAAGCCGCGCAGAAGTTTGAAATCAGCGCGACGCCGGAAGACTACGGGAAAACCGGCCGCCGCTCGTTTCTGCTCGGCGCCGACGGGAAAGTCCACGCCGAGGATCATCACGGTGGAGTCGCTACGGCCGAGGACGCGACGACCCCGTGACGTTCCCCGGCGGCGACCGGTTCGTTGACACCCCGCAGGCTGGCTGCTAGTTTTGATGGTGGTGCGCGTAACCCTCCTTCATCGGAAGCTTTCGCTTTTCCTCGCGGTTTTCTCGGCTCTTTTGGCATCCCTTTTTGTCGCAGGCTGTTCAGCAAGCCACACCACGGTCGTCAGACCCGCGGGTCCGCCCGCGCAACTGCAAACGGCGACGAAGGCCGAGCTTGTCGAGCGCTACAACGCGCTGGCGAACTCGGTCAAATCGATGAATCTCAGTGTGACGATTACGCTCACGGCCGGCTCGGCTTACACGGGCGTGATTAAGCAGTACCACCAGGTGAACGGCTTCATCCTGGCGCAGAGACCCGCGGACATTCGGGTAATCGGGCAGGCGCCCATCGTCGGGACGAAGATTTTCGACATGGTGAGCGACGCGGAAACGTTTCGAATCTCCATGCCCACGGAGCACAAGTTCCTCACCGGCCCGACGAAGCTCGAGAGGCCGTCTTCGAAGCCGATCGAGAATTTGCGGCCGCAGCATCTGATGGGCGCGATTTTCTGGGATGCAATTCCTTCGCGGGAGCCGGTGCTGATGGAGGAGGCCGGAGACGGCGGGCGCTATTACGTGCTGACGGCGATCCATCGCGTGCGCCAGGGGGCGGCGGAAGATTCTGGAACCGAATGGGAGATTGCGCAGAAGGTATGGATAGACCGCGTGGATTTGAGCGTGGCGCGCCGGCAGACCTACGAGCCGGGCGGGAAGATCGGCTCCGACGTCGCCTACAGCGGCTGGGATACTTTTGGCGACGTGCACTATCCGCGGCAGGTTGGTCTTACGCGTCCGGGCAACGATTACAAGCTACAGATCGGTATCACCAAAGCTGCCTTCAATGAGACGATTACGGCGGATCGATTTGAGTTGAAACAGCCGGAAGGCGAAGAGCTGGTCAAGGTGGGCGAGGATTCGCCCGACGCGAAGAAATCCAACAACACGTCTGAAACGCAGTCGGGCGCGCAGACTCCGGAGCCGAAAAATTGATTGGGCACATGATCATGCAGAATGCGATGCACCGGCCGGTGCGGACGATCATAACCGTGATCGCCGTGGCGGTCGAGGTGACGCTGGTGATCATCGTCGTCGGGCTGACGAGCGGCCTGCTGATGGAATCGGCCAAGCGGACCGAGGGTGTGGGAGCCGACATCATGGTACAGCCGCCGTCGGCGTCCGTTTTTATGGCATTCAGCGGTGCGCCCATGCCGATGGCAATCGGCGACAAGCTGCAGCGGCTGGAATACGTGCAGGCGGTGGCGCCCGTGCTGGTGCAGTTCAATTCCGTCAACGGACTCGACATTGTCTACGGGATTCAGCCGGAGACTTTTCGGGCTGTTTCCGGTGGGTTCGTGCTGCATGGCGGCACGGAACTGACGGACGTGAACGATATTCTGGTGGACGACGTGTACGCTCGGGCGAAAAAGATCAAAGTGGGACAGACGCTGCACATTTTGGAGCACGATTTTCATGTGGCTGGGATCGTGGAACACGGCAAGGGCGCGCGGCTTTTCGTGCTGATGTCCACGCTTCAGGAAATGTCCGGCGCGCGCGATAAGGCCTCAGTGTTTTTTATCAAGTGCGACCGCACTGACCATACACCGGCGGTCAGCGACGAGGTCCGCGGCCTGCTGCCGCATTATGAGGTGCGTCCGCTCAAGGATTATATTTCGCTGATGACTTCGTCGAATCTGCCGGGCCTGGGCGCATTCATCAACGTGATGATCGGGATTGCCGTGGCGATCGGGTTTCTGGTGACGTTCCTGTCGATGTACACGACGATTATCGAGCGCACGCGCGAAATCGGCGTGTTGAAATCGCTGGGGGCGTCGAAGAGCTATATCGTCGAGATCATTTTGAGCGAGACGACGCTGTTGTGCTTGGCGGGCGTGCTGACCGGTGTGGGACTTAGCTTTCTGATGCGCGCGATTTTCTTGAAGCTTTTTCCCTCGCTCACGATTTTGATTACCTTCAAGTGGATCATCCTGGCGGGTATGATCGCCGTGGTGGGCGGGTTGCTCGGCGCGACCTATCCGGCATGGCTGGCCAGCCGCAAAGATCCGGTCGAAGCTCTCGCCTACGAATAGCCCCCGGTTGAAACCCCTGCTGCGCGCGCCCTATGCAGAAACCGGTATCGCGGCTAGACTATTTCGATCCTCAGAGGCATGATCGCTCGCAGGGGAATGGCAGTTGGAACCGATACTCAAGACCGAAAATCTGTGGAAAATGTACCGCACGGGCCGGATGGAAGTGCCGGCGCTGCGGGGCGTGAGCGTTTCCATTCTTCCGGGCGAATTCGTGTCGATCATGGGGCCGTCGGGCTGCGGAAAATCGACACTGTTGCACGTGATCGGCGGCCTGGCGCAGGCGACCAGCGGGCGTGTGCTGCTCGACGGAAACGATTTGACGGAAATGAGCGACCCCGCGCGAACGTTGCTGCGCCGGCATAAAGTCGGGTTTGTGTTTCAGCGGTTTAACCTGCTGCCCACGCTCGATACCTATCATAATATTGCGCTGGCACAGCATATTCACGGCAATGGGTTCGATCCGCACCGCTTTGACGCTGTGACCGGACTGCTCGGCCTTTCGGACCGTCTGAAGCACAAGCCTTCGGAGCTTTCCGGCGGCGAACAGCAGCGCGTAGCACTGGCCCGGGCGATCATCAGCGAGCCCAAAATCGTGCTGGCCGATGAGCCGACGGGAAATCTGGATACGAAAAGCTCAGAGACGGTCCTGGCGCTGCTGCGAAAGCTCAACAAGGAACTCGGCCAGACCATCGTGATGATCACGCACAATCCCGAAGCGGCCACCTACGGCAATCGCGTGCTGCACATGCGCGACGGGGCAGTCGTGAACGGATCGGCCGCACACACCTGAGATGCGATCCATCTGGCGGGGCATCGTCAACACGATTTTCTGGGCCTATGACCGCGGCAGCTGGCCCTACGACGTGCTGATTGTGGTGATTTTAGTATTCGTGCTGGCCACGCCGCGGAACTGGTTTCACGACCGGCCGCAAACGGGCGTGGGGGCGAGCTCGAGCGTGCAGTTTGTGTCGGAGGATTCGGCGAGCCAGACGCGGATTTATCGGTTGAATGCGTCGGCGCTGTCGCCGGAGAAACGAACTGCGCATCCGACGCCCGAGCTGGAGCGGGAGACGCACGATATTCTGGGACGCACCGTCGATGATTTGAAGAATCGAACCTTCACCGTGCTGCGCATCGATCCGGTGGTGGACGCAAACGGTGTGGTGATGCACTACGACGTTACGGTTCACTGGTAGATTGGATCATGGCCACCCCCAACTTGGCTCGACCTGTTCGGGAGCGGATTCAGGACGCAATCAGCGACCTGAAATTACTGCTGATCGACCGCGTCACCACGGCGGAAGTGATTCGCGAGCATCACAGCCACGGTGAGTCCTATCATCCAGCCGCGCTGCCCGACGCGGTCTGCTTCCCGAAATCGACCGAAGAAGTCAGCGCGATCCTGAAGATCAGCGCGAAGCATCAGGTCCCGGTCGTTCCATTCGGCGCAGGCACGTCGATGGAGGCGCAGGTAAACGCGATCCACGGTGGAATCACCATCGACATGCGCGAGATGAACAAGGTGGTGCGCATCAGTCCGGAGGATTTGCAGGTCACCGTCGAAGCCGGCATTCCACGCAAGACGCTGCTGAAAGCGCTGACGAATACGGGCTTCACGTTCTTCATCGACCCGGGTGCGGACTCGACCATCGGAGGCATGTGCTCGACGCGCGCTTCCGGCACCACGGCGGTGCGCTACGGAACCATGCGCGAGAACGTGATGGCATTGAAGGTCGTATTGGCCGATGGTCGTGTGATCCAGACCGGTTCGCGGGCGCGGAAGTCCGCCGCGGGGTACGACCTGACGCACCTGTTCGTGGGCGCGGAGGGAACCCTGGGGGTCATCACGGAGGTCACGCTGCGATTGCACCCGCTGCCTGAGGCTGTCGGTTCTGCCACCTGCAATTTTCCGACGATTCGCAACGCGGTGGAGACTGCGATCGAGACGATTCAACTGGGCGTTCCCGTTGCACGCATCGAGCTGATGGACGAAGCGCAGGTGGACGCGTGCAACCGATATTCGAAGACGAATTATCCCGTGGCGCCCACGCTTTTTTTCGAATTTCACGGCGAGAGCGAGCGCGGCGTGCAGGATCAGGCCGAAACCGTGAAAGAGCTTTCGGAAAATCACCACGGGCTGGGGTTCCGCTGGTTCACGACGCCCGAGGAGCGCGAGGCGCTCTGGAAAATGCGTCACGAGGCATACTTCGCCAACTGTGCGATCCGTAAGGGCGGGAAGATGTTCACGACCGACATTTGCGTGCCGATTTCCCGGCTGGCGGATTGCATCGTCGAGTCGAAGAAAGACGTTTCGACATGCTCGTTTCCGGCGCCGGTAGTGGGGCACGTGGGCGACGGGAATTTTCACATGTCGTTTATTCTCGATCCCACGATCCCGTCCGAGCTGGCCGAAGCGCAGGTCGTGGAAGAGCGAATCATCCGGCGAGCGCTCGCCATGGGCGGGACTTGCACAGGGGAGCACGGCATCGGCACCGGGCGGAAAAAGTATTTGCTCGACGAACACGGCGCGGGACTGGGTGCGATGCAAGCTGTCAAACAGGCTTTCGATCCGGACAACCGGATGAATCCGGGGAAAATGGTCGAGCCACATCCGCTCTTCGCAGACAGAAATTCGAACTCGAAGTCCTAGCTAGTGCGGCTGCATGTCCCAGCTGGCGGGAACATCCACGTAGGATCTGTGCAGTTCTGCGGTTGATTCCACACCGAGCAGCGCCATGGTCCGCTCGAGGTCGGCGCGCAAAATTTCAATGGCCCGAGCAACCCCGGCCTCGCCGGCCGCGCCCAGACCGTAGGCGTAGGCGCGGCCGATCAACACCGCTTTCGCGCCCAAGCACAGCGCTTTGGCGATATCGCCGCCACGGCGGATGCCTCCGTCCATCAGCACCTCAGCTCGGCTCCCTACGACCTTTGCTATTTCCGGGAGCGCGCGAAGGGTGGCCGATACTCCGTCGAGCTGGCGGCCGCCATGATTGGAAACAACGACGCCTTGGGCGCCTTCGTCGAGCGAGCGCAGCGCGTCTTCGGCCGTAAGGACCCCTTTGACGACCAGCGGCCCGGGCCAGACTTTGCGAATCCATGCGAGATCGGCCCACGTAACCACTGATTTCGCCAGGCTGGCTTGGGTTTCCGCCAGAGGCATCGGCCCGCGGCCCGGCACGATCACGTTCGGCAGCTGAAGCATGCCGCCATCCCGCAAAAATCCGGACAGCCACCCGGGATGGGCGAGCAGATTGGGCAGCAGCGGAAATTTCTTCAAAAGGCTCCTGCCGAGCAGCGTGCCGGCACCGTTGCGCACGTCGCGCTCGCGAAAACCGAAGGTTCCTGTGTCGATCGTGATCGCGAGCACCGTGAACCCCGCCTTCCAGGCGCGATCCAGCGCCGCCTCGGCGCACTCGCGGCCCCCAACGAGGTAAAGCTGATACCAGCGCGGACAATTTGTGGCCTCGGCGACTTTTTCAAGCGCGGAGCCCGAAATCGTCGTGAGGCAGAAGCCTACGCCGGACTTTCCAGCGGCGCGCGCGGCGGTGATTTCGCCCTGGGCATGAATCAGCCGGCTGAATCCCACGGGGGCGAGCACCAGGGGCATGCTCAATTCGCAGCCGAACGTTTTCGTGCGCATGTCGCATCCGCGCACGAACACAGCATTTCGCGGGCGGAAGACGACTTCTTCGAAAGCGCGCGTATTCTCGCGCAGAGTGACCTCGCCCTCGGCGCCGCCGTCAACGTAATCGAAAACCACGCGCGGCAGCCGACGTTCGGCCACACGGCGCAGATCGCTGATATTCACGACGCGGGGCGAGGCCACGCGGCGCGCCCGGCCGCTCATCGCCGCGACTCCGCGCATCGGCCAGCGGCCCTGCCCATAGAAATATCGAAGCACAAGGAATTGCCTTTCTTCGCGGGCATTTTACCGGGTATCCTCACACGTTTGTCGAGAAGTTGCCGTGTGGCGGCGGGCGCATCGGATGATTATACGCGTCGCGTGAATCGAGTATATAGTTTGCCGGGAGCCGCAAATGAAAGTGGGCGCTGCGATCGCCGAAATTCTGAAACGCGAAGGCGTAGAGATCATTTTCGGCTATCCGGTGAACCACGTGCTGGAGGCCGCGGCGGTGGCGGGGATCCGGCCGGTGATTGTGCGGCAGGAGCGTGTCGGTCTGCACATGGCGGATGCGATGGCGCGCGTTTCCAGCGGCGTGAAGATCGGCGTGTTTGCGATGCAGCACGGTCCGGGTGCGGAAAATTCCTTCGGTGGTGTGGCGCAGGCCTACAGCGAATCGATTCCCATGCTGGTGATGCCGATGGGCTATGCACGGCGGTTGGCGCAGATCGATCCAAATTTCAATTCCGTGGCAAGCATGCGTTTGGTGACGAAATCGCGCGAGGCGATCTGGTCGGCGGCGGAGATTCCGAATGTTTTCAGGCGCGCGTTTTCGCACTTGCGTAATGGACGCGGCGGACCGGCACTGGTCGAGATACCCGTCGATGTGTTCACCGAGGAATTTCCCGGCACACTCGACTACGCGCCGGCCAGCGCGGCGCGTTACGGACCGGATATTGCCGACGTGAGACGTGCCGCGAAAGCGCTGGTCGACGCGAAGTCGCCGGTAATCTATGCGGGGCAGGGAATTCACTGGGCGCGCGCCTGGCAGCCGCTGCGCAGGCTGGCGGAATTGCTCGGAGCGCCGGTTTGCACGAGTCTCGCAGGCAAGAGCGCTTTTCCGGAAGATCATCCTCTGTCGCTCGGCTCGGGCGGGCTTGCGTTTCCTCCGATGATTCCGCATTTCCTGGAAAAGGCGGATTGGATTTTCGGGGCCGGGTGCAGTTTTACGGAAACATCGTTCGGAATCGCGATGCCCAAAGGCAGGAAATACATTCATGGGACGCTCGATCCGAGTCATTTGAATAAGGATGTGCGCGCGGAGATCGGGCTGATCGGCGACGCGCACTTGACGCTGGGTGCGTTGTGCGACGAGGTCGTACAACTGATCAAGGTCCCGCGCGTCTCACACGTAGCCGACGAAATTTTGACCATCCGGAAGCAGTGGCTCGACGAATGGCAGCCGAAACTCACTTCCGAGGAGATGCCTCTTTCTCCGTATCGCGTGCTGTGGGATTTGCAGCACACCGTCGATGTCGCCAACACGATCATCACGCACGATGCCGGCAGTCCGCGCGACCAGCTCGCGCCATTCTGGGTGACCAAGCAGCCGCTGACCTATCTCGGCTGGGGCAAAACGACGCAACTCGGCTACGGCCTCGGCCTAGCCATGGGCGCGAAGCTCGCCGCGCCCGAAAAACTCTGCATCAACGTGTGGGGCGACGCGGCCATCGGATTCACGGGCATGGATTTCGAGACCGCCGTGCGCGAGCGGATTCCGATTCTCTCTCTCCTGCTGAACAATTTCAGCATGGCGATGGAGCTGCCCATCATGCCGGTCTCGACCGAAAAATATCGCTCGACGGATATTTCCGGTGACTACGCCGCGATGGCGCGGGCGTTCGGCGGTTACGGTGAGCGCGTGACGCAGCCGTCGCAAATCGTGCCAGCAATCCGACGGGGGATCGAGCAGACGCAAAAGGGTGTGCCCGCGCTGCTGGAATTCATCACCTCGAAAGAACTGACCGTTTCGAAGCAATATTACGGTCAGAAATAGGGTCCACGGTCTCCAATTGGGTGGGGGAGAAGTCATGACTCGATGTTTTCGTATTGGTAGGATTTGGTTTGCGTGCCTGCTCGGAGCCGCCCCCTTGGCCCTGGCGCAGAGCAAGTCTCCGCTGCCGACGTCGCCCGGTCAGGAACGGTTCAATGCGAACTGTGCATCGTGCCATGTCGGTCCGCCTGTGGCCGCGCGAGCTCCCGACCTGAAATCTCTCATGGAGCTGACGCCGGAGACGGTTCTCGCGGCGATGACCACCGGACCGATGAGGGTGCCGGCGCAGAAGCTCGGTGACGCTGAGAAGCGCGAGATCGCTGAGTATCTCGGCGGACGGCCGTTGGACGACAAGCACACGGGTGATGCGGCGTCGATGGGGGGCCACTGCGCGGGGAATTCTGTCCCTGGCGATCCCGCCAACAGCCCCTCGTGGAACGGCTGGAGCTCCAGCGATGGAAATACGCGTTTTGCAACCGCAGCCCAAGCGGGATTGAGCGCGGCCGATGTCCCCGGTCTGAAGCTGAAATGGGCCTTCGGCTTTCCGAACGGCGATACGGCATACGGGCAGCCGTCGATCGTCGGCGGGAGAGCTTATATCGGAAGCGATATCGGGTATGTATATTCGCTCGATGCCGCGACCGGCTGCGTCTACTGGTCGTTTCACGCGCACGCAGGCGTGCGAACCGCTCCGACGGTCGGGCCGGTCGGCGGGTCCGGGGCCGCGAAAACGGAGGTGGTCTACTTCGGCGACATGCGCGCGAATGTCTACGCCGTCGACGCCGCCACAGGCCGGCAAATCTGGATGCAAAAGCTTTCCGACCATTACACCTCGCGCATCACCGGAGCTCCTACGCTTTATGAAGGACGGTTATACGTGCCGATTTCTTCCATCGAGGAGGCATTCAGCGCGAGTCCCAGTTATCCCTGCTGTACATTCCGCGGAAACGTGGTCGCACTCGACGCTGCGACCGGCGCATACGTGTGGCGAACCTACGTGATCCCTCAAGCGCCGCAGCCGACGCACAAGAATTCCGCGGGCGTGCAGCTGATGGCGCCAGCGGGCGCGGCGGTATGGAATTCTCCAACGATCGATCCGAAGCGGCGCGTGCTCTATGTCGGAACGGGCGATGCGTTCACCGAGCCTGCGGCAAAGAACTCAGACGCCGTCGTTGCCATCGGCCTCGATACAGGAAAAATCGCGTGGTCGTTCCAAGCCGTGGCGAACGATTCTTGGATGGTCGGCTGTGTCCCCGTGCCGAGTGAGAACTGCCCGAAGGATCTCGGCGTGGATTGGGACTTCGGATCCTCCCCGGTACTGGTGACCAATTCAAAGGGACGCGAGCTCCTGCTGGCCACGCCGAAGAGCGGAACGATTTCGGCGCTGGACCCGGATGGCCGCGGAGTGGTCGTCTGGAAGATCGATCTCGCGCTGAAGCCGGCGCCGAATAACGGCGAGATTGCCTTCGGTGGCGCTGCGGATTCCCAGCGCGCTTATGTCGGGCTCGAGGACGGCAGGTTCGTGGCCATCGACCTCGCGACTGGAAAACTGGCGTGGGACGTGACTCTCGAATCGCTCGATAATCTCGGGCCACCCACGATAAACGGCGAAAATCGCACGAAAACCGGTTTGCGGTTCGGTCAGTCCGCGGCCGCGACAGAAGTCCCCGGCGCGGTTTTCACCGCTGGCTGGGACGGTTTTCTGCGCGCGCTTTCAACCGATGACGGGAAACTGCTATGGCAATTCAATACCGCTCAGCCATTCCCGACCGTGAATGGCGTCGACGCGAAGGGCGGCTCGATGGGCGGGCCGGGCCCGGTGGTCGCCGGCGGCACGGTCTACATGAGTTCCGGCTACGCGAATGTAGGCGGCGGAATGCCGGGCAATGTGCTGCTGGCTTTTTCAGCGAAGTGACGATCCGGGGAACGCGCGAATGGTGTCGAATCTGAAAACCGTGCTGATTGTTTTAGGTGCGTCGCTTGCGTGGACGGTCAGCGGCATCGCGCAAGACTCCGCGCAAAACCCTTCGGCTTCCGCGCCGCCGGCAGCGCCAGCGAAGCCGCTCTCGGCCGCCTCGGGCACCGAAATCGGTAATGGCATCTTCGAACAGAAGTGCGTTGCCTGCCACGAACATCCGGCGACGGGATCGCGCGCCCCCTCGTTCGCGACGATGAAGCTGATGACGCCCGAAAAAATCTACGAAGCGCTGACGACCGGGCCCATGGCGGTCGTCGTTGGAAACACGCTGACGGACACGGAAAATCGCCGGGTCGCAGAGGCTGTCACGGGCAGGCTGATCGGCTCGACCGGCGCAGGCGACGCGAAGCCGATGCCGAATCATTGCGCAAGCAATCCTCCCATATCCGACCCCGCACCCAAACCGGGTTGGAACGGCTGGGGCGCCGGCCCGGGAAACACGCGATTTCAGACCGCGAAAGCCGCAGGGCTCACCGCCGACAGCGTGCCGCACCTGAAATTAAAATGGGCTTTCGGTTTTCCGATGGGGCTTTCGACCTACGGCCAGCCGACGATCGTTTCCGGACGCGTTTTCATCGCCAGCGACAACGGCTACGTCTATTCGCTGAGTGCTGACACGGGTTGCGTGTACTGGTCGTTCCAGGCAAAGGCCGCGATGCGCACCGCGATCAGCGTGGGACCGATTGCCGGGGCAGCCGAGGCCACATACGCGGCGTATTTCGGCGACCAGAAAGCCAACGTTTACGCGATCGACGCGCAGACAGGAATACAGATCTGGACGCGCCTGGTGGACACTCACGTGACCGCCCGCGATCCGGGAGCCCCGACTCTCGCGGATGGCAAGCTTTTCGTGCCGGTGTCAACGTTCGAGGAGTTTTCGGCGTCCGATCCGCTCTACCCATGCTGCACGTTTCAAGGCAGCGTGGTCGCGCTCGACGCCAATACCGGCAAGCTGCTTTGGAAAACCTACACGGTCGACGAAAAACCGAAGCCGGTGAGAAAGAATTCTCAAGGCACACAGCTCTGGGCGCCCTCAGGAGGCTCGGTGTGGAATTCGCCCACGTTCGATCGCCAACGTGACGCGCTCTATTTCGGAACCGGCGACGGCCAAACCGAACCGGCTCCAGCGACCACGGACGCGGTGATGGCGCTCGACGCGCAATCCGGCAAGCGTCTCTGGTTCCACCAGGGAACCGCAAACGATTCGTTTCTGGGCGGCTGCGATAACAGCATTGCGAATCGCCCCGACAATTGCCCGCCGCACCAGGGCCCCGATTACGATTTTGGCTCCTCCGCCATGTTGTGCACGCTGCCAAACGGCCGCCGACTCCTGGTCGCCGGACAAAAGAGCGGCACCGTCTTCGCGTTCGATCCGGATCAAAATGGAGCCCTCGTATGGAGCACGAATGTCTTGCTTCCTGGACAGAAGCCGCCCGATTCTCTCGGCGAGATCGTATACGGCGGTGCGATCGACGACCAGAACGCCTATTTCGCCCTTCGCAGCGGCCGCATGATTGCGCTCGCGCTCGACACGGGAAAGCAGGTGTGGGCCATGCCGCTCAACGCTGACGGCGCTGTCGCGCATTCGGCAGCCGTCACGGGAATTCCCGGAGCAGTCTTCACGGGAGGCTGGGACGGCAAGCTACAGGCTCTATCGACCTCCGACGGTCACGTCCTGTGGCAGTTCGACACAGCCCGCGATTTCAAAACGGTGAACGGCGTGAAAGCAAAAGGCGGGGCCATGGGCTCGGCAGGCGCGACGGTTGCCGGCGGCATGGTTTTCGTCGGCTCGGGCTACGCGGTTTTCAGCGGTGAGCAGGCCGGCAACGTGCTCCTGGCCTTCTCCGCCAAATAGCGGAGCGAGACGGGAGCGGATCGCTCCGTTACGGCTACTTCGAGGGCGCGGCAGACGCCGCCGCTTTCTTGGTAATCAGAATACTCTTCAGCGCGTCCGGATCGTTCTTCAGCTCTTCTTTTCCAGCGGGAAATTTGTTCTGCTGAAGAATGTAGGAGATTACATCGAGCGCCTGGTCCGCCGTCAGGCTGCCGGGTTTATCCTGCGGCATCGTGCCCTGGACCAGCTCGAGGAAGTCGTTCATCGTCTGCCCCTCCCAGATGTCCATGAACGCGTCGCCTGCCAACGGCAGTGCCTGCCCGCTGCCGCTCAGATCTTCCATATGGCAGGCACTGCAGGTGGTGTTGTATTGCGCCTTGCCGCGCGCCGCTTCGTCGTCGGTGTACACGCCGTCAAGCGTACTCTTTGCCGGAGCAGGACCGGGTGCGGGTTTTGGCGCGAGCGTTGCCATCCGAGCGGGAGGGGCCGCATGCGCAGACCGCATCTCTCCCCCCAGACAAGCTCCCATGGCCACCACCAGCCCGCAAATCCCCATCGTTTTGAAGCCCAGCTTCGAAGGATTCCTGATTTCGCGCACGTTCATCTCGGTGCTGTCCCCTTGGTAGTAGGATGCGGCGTAACAATGACGCCGAATATGATAACAAACTCGACCACCTATAGGACGGTCGCCATGAATGCACGGTTGCACGGTGCTGTGGACGGCCGGTCCGCGCCAGGCGTCCCGCACCCCGCAATGCGCGCCGATGGCGCTGCGGAGTGCGTTGAAAGCGTCAGCAAATGGCCGCTTTGGTTGTTTCAGATCGTGAAACGCGGCCGCGAGCCGGAAATCCGCCTTGGCTTTGAGCTACTGGCTCGACGGCTTGACATCGTTCGACACCGCACCTAATGTAGGACGGTTTTGTTGATCCGATCGGCGCGCAAAGTCGCGCGAAGGGGTGGATCGGAGCCAGGGGGAATTCCCGTAATGATGTGGATCTATCATGTCTGCGTTTGGCTTCAGCACACGACGGTCGGCGTCAACGTTTCGGAATCGCTCTGGCTCTTCCCGCTCATCGAAACGATTCACATCTGGGGCATCATTCTGCTCGTAGGAACCACCGGCGTCCTCGACCTGCGACTGCTCGGGTTCGTTTTGACCAACCAGCGCGTCTCGGAATTGCACCACCGCTTGATCAAATGGACATGGACCGGGTTCGCCGTGATGTTCATGACCGGCTCTCTGATGTTTACCTCCGAGGCCACCAAGATGTTCGACAACGGCGCGTTCCGCTTGAAGATGCTCCTCATCGTGCTCGCCGGCTTGAACGCCATGGTGTTCGAATTCACGGCTTTCCGCAAAGTCGCCAACTGGGACAGTCAGGCGCGCGGTCCCGCTGGCGCGAAAGTCGCGGCGTGCGTTTCGCTGCTCGCTTGGGTCGGGGTGATCGCCGCGGGCCGCTGGATCGCTTACTGGTAATCTCCGCCGAGGCAGGGAAGATTCCCGCGCGGTAGCCCGAATGACGAAGGCGGGTATTCCGATGTCGGCTATACGTCCTCTCATCATTGACACCTTCAAACGCCATCTGCTATAGGCTCGCCCGGGGAGACTAGGGGAGGTAGGCGCAGAGCACCAAAAATCTAGTCAGAGGCAATCTCAGGGGGGACTATGAGATTCGGGTGGATCCTCGGGCTTTGTTTATTCTTTTTTGCCGCCGCAGTTTCCGCGCAGACGATTTCCACGTCACAAATCAGAGGAACCATTCAGGACGCGAGCGGCGGAGCCGTGGCCGGCGCGGAAGTAAGGTTGATCGAAGCCGACACCGGCGCGGTTCGCACCTCAGCCAGCGGCACCGACGGCGCGTACACGCTGCCCGATCTCGCCGTAGGAACGTATCGGCTGGAAGTTTCGAAATCAGGATTCAACAAGTACGTGCAGACCGGGATCATCCTGCAAGTCGGTGTGAACCCGACGATCGACGTCTCGCTCCAAATTGGTGCCACGACCCAGGAAGTGACCGTCGAAGCCCAGACCGTAACGGTCGATACGCAGAGCACGGGCGTCGGCGAAGTGATCGCGCCACAGGAGGTGCAGGATCTGCCGCTCAACGGCCGGCAGCTTACGGACTTGCTCTATCTCTCCGGCGCGGTTTCTGAAGGCCGCGCGTTTCGCGCTTCCTACCCGTCGTCGGCCGTCCCCTCCATCGCCGGCGGCGCGCAGGGGAGCGTCGCCTACTGGCTCGACGGCGGCACGCACAATGATCCGCTGAGCAATCAAAACCTTCCGCTACCTTTCCCTGACACGATTGAGGAATTCAAAGTCGAGACGAGTTCGCTGCCCGCGCAGTATGGCACGCACCCTTCCGGCGCCGTAAATGTGATCACGAAATCGGGAACGAATCATTTCCACGGGGACGCCTTTGAATACCTGCGAAACGACATGTTCGACGCCAAGAACACCGCCTTCGCCGCCGACGTGTCGCCGTACTTTCAGGATAATCTGAAGCGCAATCAGTTCGGGGGCACGTTCGGCGGTCCGATTGTAAAGGATAAGCTGTTCTTCTTCCTCGGCTGGCAGGACACGATCCAGCGCTCCACGAACCCTGCGACAACGACGTTGCCGACCGAAGCGATGCTCGAGGGCAACTTCCAGCCTTGTCTCGGCGCCACAGCTGTACTTGGCGCGCCTTACGGGACAGGTGGCGCCGGCGCCAACCAAATCAATCCGGCCAGTTTCAGCCCGATTATTCTCGCGTTGGAAAGCCACCTTCCCGTTGCGCCGGGCAACGGAGCGGTTGGTTCGCCCTCCGCCTGCGGCGCTTTTGGTTACCAAACTCCCGCGAGCTTTACCGAGAATCAGGGCTTGGCCAGAGTCGACTATCAGCAGAGCAATAAGAACACGATATTCGGCCGCTACTTCATCACCAATTGGAACCAGCCTCCCGGCAACGCCAGTCTCCCGCCTGCACAGGGCGGCCTGCTGATCGGAGCTATCGACGGCCAAGCCGACCGCGTTCAAAACCTCACTCTCGGTGATACGTATTTATTCAGTCCCAACGTCGTGAACAGTTTTCGTGCGACAGGAAATCGCAGCGTAAACCTGACGGTGGAGAACAACACGGTCGATCTCGCAGACTTGTTTACGGCCGCGGGCGTAAACCCGGCCTCGGTGAATATCTACCAGCTGGGGCCACCGAAGTTTCCGAACTACATGCCGGGTTTCGACGTGAACGGCGGCTTCCAGGGTTTTACCGCTTCCACTCCCAGTATCCAGCCGTATGATACGCTCGATTTCAAAGACGACCTTTCGTGGACACACGGCCCCCATCAGTTCTCCTTCGGCGGGGAATTCATCAACCTGCGAGCCTTCGCCGACAACTTTCTTCTGAACCAGGGGCAATTCACTTTTGACGGGTCCCGGACGGGCTCACAACTTCCCAGCCAGGGTCTTGCCGACTACTTGCTCGGGTATACCTCTGCCACGGGCGGCTTCGCGCAAGACGCGCCGATCCCTTCCATCCAGCATCAGAATGTTTTCTCGCTGTATGCCGAGGACGCCTGGAAAATCACTCGGCGCTTGACCATTACGGCCGGATTGAGATGGGATCCGTTTTTTGGCCATACCGATCCGAAGGGACATGTGGTCAGCATCTCCCTTCCCGACTTGTTCAACGACGTACACAGCACGAAATTCCCGACAGCTCCAGCTGGGTACCTGTTCCAGGGAGATCCGGGTGGCCCGAAAAACAATAAGCTCACAAAGAACAAGCTGGATGAATGGAGCCCCCGCATCGGCGTCGCGTGGGATCCGAGAGGCGACGGCCGCTGGGCCGTTCGCGCCGGATTCGGTGTCTTTTATGACTTTCCGAATTTCTCCTACGATCAATTCGGATTCGAGGAGCCATACGGAGGAGCGGTCACAGTCCCCGCCGACGGCTGCACAAGCGCGTGCTTGACGAATCCGTGGGAGGGCTTTTCGTTTACCGATCAACAGGGCAACGCCCACAACGGCGAGGATCCATTCCCGCAGTTCGTTGGCACCGGTCCCGCCAATGCCGCCTACTTGCCCGGGTCCTTGGTGTTCAGCTATCCCCAGTCCATCAAGCCGACATACGTGATGCAGTACAATCTGAGCGTCGAGCATCAACTCGGAAGAAGCTGGGTCGTTTCCGCCAGCTATCTGGGAAATCAGCAGCGGCACCTCTGGGGTAACAACGAAGCCAATCCCGGAATGGAAGGCCCGACATGCGGCTATCCGCTGCCGTCAGGAGCAGTTTGTAAGCCCGGCCCGTGCCCGGCGACTTTTCCCGCTTTCTTCGGCCCACCCGTCGCTGGCACACCGCTCTACCCGTTCGTGTGCAACAGCATTCCCTTGTTCGGCGCTTCTCTGAACGCTGACCGTTTGTTTTCCCAGTTCAGCCACGTTGTGGACGGGGTGGATACACAGGGTGGTTCGCTGTACGGCGAAACGCTGCTCTTGGAGCAGGGAGGAACGGGGAACTACAACGGCCTGCTCCTTTCGGCCCGGCACGATTTCGCGCAGCACTTTACCTCCTCGACGAATTTCACTTGGTCTCACTGCATTTCGGACAATTACACTACGACTCTCGGCTTCTTCCTGGCAGCCGAAGAAGTGCCCTACGACCGGCATGCGGATCGCGGGAATTGTCCGAGTGCGGACACCCATGCCGTATTCAACCAGTCTCTGGTGGCGGAGACGCCGAAGTTTTCCGATCACCTCGAAGACATGCTGCTAGGTCACTGGCGGATTTCGGTCTCCGCCATCATCCAATCCGGCATCGACATCTCTCCGATTCTCATCCTCGATTTTTCAGGCAGCGGCAACGGGCTTACGCAGCGTCCCGATTTGATCGGCGATCCGTATTGCCATCCCAAGGGACGCAGTTGCTGGCTCAACCCGGCATCCTTCGCGCCACCGCTTCCCTATACGTTCGGCGATCTCAAGAACAACAGCCTTTTCGGTCCCGGTTCGTTCATCGTGAATACTGGGTTGTCGAGGCTTTTCCCGATCACCGAAACTCAGAACATCGAGTTCCGCTGGGAAGTGTTCAATCTGCCGAATCACCCGAATCTGTACAATCCGCAAACGGCGTTCGTGGCTCCTACGTTTGGTCAGCCCACGCCGGCGACGACGGCCGGTCTCGGCGCGCTGGCACAGACCGTGAACGATCCGAGGATTATGCAATTCGCCCTAAAATACACGTTCTGACTAGCGGGTAATGCCGAATCCTACTCGGCGGCTGGCGCTTTGCGCCGGTCGCCGCAAAACTTTTTTTTCTATGCAGGTTGAGCCCGTGGCGTGATTCCCGGTCGCGCGGGGTGGAACGCGGTCCGCGAATTGCGCTATGCTTCGAGTTTGTTTGGGTGATTCGTGCGCGGATCGGGATATTGCTCGGCCGAATTCTGACCCGGGAGCTATCGAGCGGCGTAGAGCTCAGGGCCTCGCATCTTGAAATCGTGCTGTGCTAAAACGTTTCTCGGGGGTAAGTCAGCATGCGAGTGGTGAACCGGTTTTGTCTCGTCATCGTTTCGGCTGCGGCCATCGCATCCGCCGCAATCGTGGCAAACGCCCAGCAGCAGCCCCCTCCTCCGCCTCAACAGCAGGCGCAGCCCGAGCCGGGCCGCCCGGCCGTCGGCGGATTTCCCATGGGGCCGCCGGGAAAAATCCTCGAATTGCGCGCCGACCCCGCCACCATCCACCCGGGTCAGACGACCACGCTGCACTGGCACGCCGTAAACGCCGACGACACCTACTTCGACAACTGTCTCGGCATCGTGCCCACGTTCGGCAGCCACGAAGTGACGCCGAAGCAGACCACGACCTACACGTTCGCAGCCAGGGGCCGAGCCGGCGGTGACACGAAATCCGTCACGGTGACGGTCGCAGGCACCGAGCCCGCTCCCGCGTCGGTCACCGGCGCGTGCGGCGATCCCCACAATCAGCCCGTCCCGCGTTCGGCCGACGGGCATCCCGATCTCTCCGGTGTTTACATTGCCGGCTTCAGCCTCCGCCCGGTCGATAACATCCAAGTGAAGCCCGGCGCCGAAAGTTTCAAAATCGTGCCCAAGGAAGATGACCTCGGGCAGGGAGTCACCTGCGTTCCGCCCGGCGTCCCGGCCGCCACCATGCAGCCCTACCCGCTCGAGATCATTCAGAAGCCGGGTCTTGTGGTTATTCTCTACGAGGCCTATCACATCTTCCGTGTGATCCCGACCGACGGCAGCACGCACCCCGACGATCTGGACCCGACCTACATGGGCAATTCCGTCGGGCATTGGGACGGCGACACACTCGTCGTTGACGTGACTGGTTTCAACGACAAAACCTTCATCGGCAACTACAAGCACACCACCTCCTACCATGTTGTCGAGCGCTACCATCGCGTCTCGTACGAAGAGCTCGACTACTCCGCGACGATGGACGATCCCAACGTCTGGGCCGGGCCTTGGACAATGTCAAGCAAGATGCGCCTGCACCCGGAGTGGCAAATTCAGGAGTACGTCTGCGAAGATAACAACAAGGACTATAAGGATCTGCTCGAAAGCAAATAGCGCCGTGAGCCCTATGATCGAAACGCGATGACGCAATACGAAATCAGGAGGCCCGAAACAATGAGAATCAGAGCTGGAATTTTACTGGCGGCGTTTGTTGGGCTTCTCGCGGCGCCCATCGTGAGCGCGCACCATTCCACCGCGATGTACGACATGGAGCACCCCAGCACTTTCAAAGGCATCGTCACGCGCGTCGAATGGACGAATCCGCACGGATACATCTATCTGAACGTGAAGAACGACAAGGGCGGCGTCGAGGAATGGGCCATGGAAATCAACAGCCCCAACTTCCTGCGCCACAACGGCTGGACCAGCGACATGGTGAAGCCCGGCGACGAAATCACCGTAACCGGCGGCGCTGCCAAGAGCGGCGCAAAAACCATGCGCTGCACCAGCGTAACGCTGGCCAGCGGCCTCGTCCTCCGCTCCTAGGCGCGGCTCAGTTTTGGATTTAAATGTAGCGCCGGGTCTCAGGCCGGCATCCGGTTCGTCTGTCTCTCTTCTTCCGGCGGAACGGGGCGCCCTGGCCCCAAGGGAGCTCTTTCCGCCGAAACGGGCTTTCGGCCGATCCCGGCTCGTCATATGGCCAAAGGATAGGTTGACTTCACGATTCACCGGGGTACTATCGCGCGGGGGAATCGACGGTGATGCCGCATTTGTGCAGGTTGCTCCAGCAAAATTCCTTCATCCTGTGGCTCGACTCGAACGTCATCCTGTCGTTGGTGCTCGAAATCATGCACTACTCCGGATTTTTCCTGATCGTTGGCACCACCGCGATTGTGGATCTCCGCGTTCTGGGTCTGGCGGGGCGCGAAGAACAGCCCTCCGCGCTGGCCGAGCAGCTCCGGCCGTGGATGTGGACCGGTGTGGTGATGGCCTTCGTCTCCGGGTTTTTCATGTTCTCCGCCGATGCTCTGGATTTTTACGAAGCCTACACATTCCGGTTCAAAGTCGGCATCGTGCTCGTTGCGTTGATTTGCGGCGTGGTGGTTTACAGCAAAACGCGCCGATGGGAAAGTTTGCCTTCGATCCCCGTGGGGGCCAAGGTTCTGGCGCTCATCTCCCTGGTCCTCTGGGTCGGATCGATTCTGGCGTCTGTCGAAGTGCCGGCGATTTCCGGCGTCGGATAGTTTTCCCTTTCGCGCCTGCGCGGCAAGTTGGGAATTGAGGCCCGCTCCAATGCTTAGCTTCTTTATGGCCATCGCGAAGTGGCTGCAGAGCACCGGGTGGGCGCTCGACATCAGCGGTTCCACCTGGATCTACCCGTTTGTGCAGGCCACCCATTTCACCGGCCTGTCGATGTGGATCGGCACGAACCTTTCACTCGATTTGCGCCTAATGGGCATCGGCAAGAAACGGCGAACGGCGGCGGAGCTTTCCGAAGCGCTCTTCTGGTGGAACTGGCTCGGGCTTCTGATCGCCATCACCGGCGGATTCCTGCTCTTTTCCAGTGCCGCGACGAAGTACATTCCGAATCCCGCATTCGAAATCAAGCTCGGCATCTTCGTTCCTCTCGGCATCATCGTACATATCATCAATCAGCAGAAAGCGAAGTCGTGGGGAGCCGGTTCGGAAACTCCCGGCGCCGCCAAATGGATGGGACTCTTCGAGCTGCTGATTTGGTTTACGGTGATCACATGCGCTGTCTCGATTCCGAATTTCGATACGCATTAGCGCGCATGAAAACTCGCTTTGGTTTCATCGTCCTCGCCGCCGCGTTTGTGTGGTCCGTCTCCGGTTGCAGCGGCCACCGTAGCAGCGAGTCATCCCCGCCGGCCGCCGCCGTCGATCCCGCAACCGCAGGGCTTATCAACGGCAGCGTCACGCTCGATGGCGCGCCTCCGGCTTTGAAGCCGATCGACATGAGCGCGTCTCCCGCATGCGTGCAGGCGAATCCGTCGCCGGTCCTGCCTCCCATCATCGTGACCGGCGACAAAGGCGCGCTGGCGAACGTGGTCGTCTACGTGAAAGACGCGCCCGGCAACTACCGCTACGACACGCCGGCCGATACCGTCGTCCTCCGGCAGAAAAACTGCATGTACGAGCCGCACGTGGTCGCCCTGATGACCGGACAGCCATTCGAGGTGCAGAACAACGACCCGACCATGCACAACGTCCACCCGATGCCGAAGCGCAACCGGCAATGGAGCACGTCGCAGCCGGCTGGATCGGCGGCGCTAAAGGAGACTTTCACGCGGCCTGAGTTTGCGATGCAGGTGCTGTGCAACGTGCATCCGTGGATGCGGTCGACGGTCTTCGTCTTCGATCATCCCTACTTCGCGGTGACGCCGAATACCGGCGGCTTCGAGCTGAAAAATCTTCCTCCGGGCAACTACACGATCGAAGCCTGGCACGAAACACTCGGCACTCAGGACCAGGCGGTCACGGTTGCGCCGCGCGAATCCAAGACCATTTCCTTCACATTCAAGTCGCCCTGAGGTTCCCTCGGCGGCCGCTCCTGCGGGATGCGAGGACGTCCACGATTCCATTGCGACGAGACAGCCGGTTGGAGCATAATCGGGCGAAACGGACAGGGCCCGAACGGCTGCGCCGGGTGGATCTTGAATGGCGCCGCCGAACCGGTACCCGGGGGGGCGAAGATGTCTTCTTCTGGCGGCCATCAAACGAAATACCTTCGAATCACGCTGATCGCAGCGATGCTCGGCGCACTGGCGGCTCCGGCCTTCGCGCACCATTCGGGTGCGATGTTCGATCGTGACAAGACGGTCGAGCTTGTCGGCACGGTCGTGAGCTTCGGCTGGACGAATCCACACAGCTGGATCGAGATCGAGGTCCCCAACTCTTCGGGCGGCACGGACAAGTGGGGCGTCGAGTGCAATAGCCCGAACAACATGGCGCGCTCCGGCTGGCGATCAACCACGCTGAAGCCCGGCGATCAGGTCACCGTCACGGTGCACCCGCTGCGTGATGGCAGCAAGGGTGGCCGCTTCATCTCCGTGAAGCTCGCAGACGGCACCGTGCTCACCGATATGGCGGGCTATCCTTCCGGTGGGCCGCCGTCGAAGAACTGATCTGTCTCTCATCACGCCCGGGCCCCTCTTTGCGGCTTGGGTGGCACACTGAAAAGGATGCCAGATGACCAGGCTGACAAAGAAGATCGCGCTGAGCGCGGCCCTTGTGGCACTCGCTATTGCATCCATTGCCGTCGATACGCACGCGCAAGGCGCGCCCAAACCGGGCGATCCGTTTCCCGAAGGAGCGCTCGCGCCCGACAATCTGGCGAAGCCGCGGCCGAAACCCCCGTTCAATCTCACCGGCACCTGGATGGTCGATCTCAGCTCCGGCTTCAATTCGTTCATGTTCGGCCCGAATTATCCGAAATTCAAACCCGCGGCGCAGGCCCTGTTCGACGAAGGCAAGAAAGCCACGGCGCAGGGGCGTCCGTTCCACGACGACATCGGCCAGTGTTTCCCGGCCGGCATGCCGATGATCATGACGCGCGTCTGGCCTATCGCCATGATCCAGACACCGACGGTGATCTACATGGTGAGCGGATTCGAAAATGCGCTGCGGCTGGTGTATATCGATGGCCGAAAGCATCTGGATCCCGACGTGGTCGTTCCGTCCTACAATGGCGAATCGATCGGCACGTGGGAAGGCGACACGCTGGTCGTCGATACCACGGCCATGATTCCCGATCGCCATTGGATTGACACCGGTGTCCCGGTCAGCAAGGATTTCCGCATTGTCGAACGCATGCGCCTGGTGAACGGCGGCAAGACGCTCGAGATCAAGTATTCGCTTTTCGATCCGCAGAATTGGGAAGGCGAGTGGACGAGCACGAAGCGGTGGAATCGTGTGGATGACACCGATATCACCGAAGTCGAGTGCCTGCCCAACCTCAACGAGCATCTGCCCAGCACGCAGTCAAAGCTGAACATTAACTAGCGCGCTTGATTTCCCGGTGGTTCGGCGACCATCCTGCGATTGCGTTTGTGTGTCACTCTGCCCAGGCCCGCATCCTCTGTTTTCACGGAGTCAAAACGGAAATGGCCTTCGATCGTGTGTTGCTTCTTCCGACGGTTTGCGAGCGGCGTCGCCCGACGTCACCTGACGGCTAAAAGGAGTAGGTCGGGAGGCCGCCGGCGCGGGCGAGCAGCTCTGGCAGCTGCTTTTGCGACGCGCTGGCCTTGCCGCCCAGTTTATGTTCGACTTCGCGGCGCATTTTTGTTGCGGTTTCGAGCTCGCTGCCGCCGGTCGTGGCGAGCAATTGTTCGGAATGAAGCAGGCACGCATAGATCAGATCGTCCGGCATCTGGTGACGGCGCAGGAATTGGCCGTAGTTGAACCAGTCGAGTGCTTCGTTGTGTGCGTCGCCGGCTTTCGCGTCGAGTGCGAGCCCGCGTTCGTAGGCGGCGGCCGCCAGTTTCACGTCGCCGAATTTGTCGCGTGAGTCGGCCATGTGAACCCAGGCAAGGCTTTCGAGTTTTGCACTGCCCAAAGCTTGGGCCATCAAGATCGCGGAGCGATATCCGGCGAGCGCGGCGTCGGGCTGATTGGAATTGGATTGGTCGTCGGCGAATTGAATGGCGCCGGAGATTTGCTGGTCCTTCGTGGCTGCGGGATCTTCCGGATCGACCGCCGCCAATCGGAGGAACTCGGTCCAATGCCGGGCGGCGGCGGCGATTTCACCGCGCTGATCGAATGCTTCGGCCAGATAGAGATGGGCATTGATCTGGTTCGGATCGACGGTGACGGCCTTCTCCCAGGAATCGATGGCGTCGTCGGCGTGGCCGAGCCGCGCCGCGAGGATGCCGTAGCTGACGAGCACATTCGGATCGCGAGGGTAGAGCTCCACGAGCTTTGCGTAACGGTCGTAGGCTTCCGGATAGCGGCCGGCTTCGAGCAGAGCGCGCGCCAAGGCCTGCTGCAGGGCCTCGTCATTCGGATTGAGCGACACGGCACGCTCAAGCGCCTCGACGGCCGCGTTGCGATTGCCGGCTTTCGCTTCCTCTGCGGCAATGCGGAACTGAATCGCACTGTCCCAGGGATTCATGCGCGACGCTTCGACCAGCGACGATAGATTCTCCTCGTGCGTGCCGAGCGCGAAGTGGAGCTGATCGAGTCCTCCCCAGAGGAAAAGCACCCCAACGAGAGCGAAGCGACCCAGGGGCGATGTAATCAGTCTGGTTCCTCGCGAAGGGTGGGCTGGTCGGCGTGCTTCTTTTCTTTCGGCGCCACCGATCAACAAGCCGGAGATGCGCGAATCGCGCAATTTCCAGAGCGCCCCATCGAGGATGAAATGGTGGATGTTCACGACGGCCGTGAAAATCAGGAAGCTGGTGGTGAAGTCGTAATGCAGCACGCGGCTGACGATCCACGGGCCGGGGATGAAGAGCGCGATGCCGCCGGCGACCAAGGTGAGGAAGTAGCCCGACAGGCGCCAACCGGGCTGCCCCGCCGCGTGCGCTTCGCGGCGCTGGTAATAGCTGGTAATCCAGATGTATTGCGCCGAGTGCAGGACGGCGAGAATGCCGCTGCTGTAGCGCGTTTGCGGAATCTGCGCGTGGAGCTCCAACAGCGTAGGGACGACGAACCAGATGAATTGAGTGAGCGCGAGCATCAGGGGCGCGAGCAGCATACGCAGGCCGTGGCGACGGATCGGCCGCGAGAATCCGAAAAACAGGAGGATCGCGAATGCGGCTCCGAGCAAGAGGCGAGCCGGGAGCGTGTATTTGGCGGCGAGGCCCAGTGAAAGGATCAGTGGATCGGTCGAACCGCCGGTTTCGAAGCTTGCGAGCAGCATCAGGTAGGAGGCTAAGAAGGCCGCGCGAATCGAGCGGCGCTCTTTGCTCGTTACTTCGGTTCCGGTGCGGCGCGCAAACATCATCAGCAGGCCGAAATTCTGTCCGGTGTAGTGCCACGGGCTCCAGAGAATGTAGAGCGTGAAGATCCAGGGAAAGAGGCCATGGGACGTGTGGAGCAAAACGCCGGTGAGCACGAGCAGTAGCGTGATGTGCAGCGTGAAGATTTTGTATTTCTCGAAGTCGGCGCGCGTGTGGTATGCGCGGTACACGGTGGCCATGAAATGCGGGTAGTTGAATGCCAGAGCCAGAAGGTAGAAGGTGACGACCCAGGCGTGCGAGCGGGGCTGCGTCAGCAGGAGCGCCGCACCGAGCAGAGGCGCAGACCATGCTCCGCAGCCGACGATCAGATCGAGCCACGGCCCATAGATCCACGGTGAGGCGTTGGGCGGGACCGAAATCGTGTCAGCGTGAGAGTTCAACCGGCCATCCTTCCAAATCTTCAAGACCTCCGCAGGATAGAGAAAGTCTACAGCCGCCATCGAAGGCGGAACGGCCGGGCCCGAGCGCGCATGCTGAAAGCGTAACGGACCGGGCGGGGGAGGGGTTCACTACGAACGTCGTTACGCGCTTCGAGTGACCGTTGTTGACGTGCCGAACCGCACTAGCTTTTCTATATTTTTCGTATCAATTCGTATATCTTAGTTCTCCTAAGAACCCTGGGTGGCAGCGGCGGTTGGTGAACATATTTCCTCGAGGAGATCTCACGATGCGTCTGGACTTGTCTGCAATTGTGTCTCAGCGGAGAGGCCGATGGGCGGCCAGCCGCGTGGCTAGAACATTCCTAGCGCGATGGGTCGCGCTGCTGGCCTTCGTACTGGTTTGCGCGGCGGGCGCCGTGGCGCAGGATTCCGCGAATATCACCGGGCAGGTCATGGATCCCTCGGGCGGAACGGTGCAGGGCGCAACGGTGACGGCCCGGAACGTCGACACGGGATTGGAACGTACGACAACTTCCGATGACCAGGGCCGCTATCAGATCCATGCGCTACCTCTGGGCCCCTACGAGGTTCGGGCGGACAAGTCCGGCTTTGAGGAAGTTGTGCGCGTAGGCGTACGTTTGCTGGTTGGCGAGGATGCGACGGTCGAGTTGTCGTTGACTGTCGGGCAGGTGAGCCAGAAGGTGACCATCGTGGACGATGCACCGATCGTGAGCACCACGACGACGGACATTTCGGGCGTGGTCGGCGAGCAGCAGGTCAAGGATCTGCCGCTGAACGGCCGCAGCTTCGATTTGCTCCTGCCACTCAATCCGGGCGTGGTGAACTTCACGTCCGAGAAAACGGGCGGGACGGGCGTTTCGAATTCGACGAACGGTTACAATTTCGCCATCGACGGCAACCGGCCGCAGCAGAACCTTTTCCTGCTGAACGGAGTCGAGTACACGGGCGCGGCGGAAAATAATATGACGCCGGGAGGAACCAGCGGCCAGCTGCTGGGCGTCGATGCCGTGCAGGAGTTTAACGTGCTGCGCGATTCCTACGGTGCGGAATACGGTAAGCATCCGGGGGCGCAGGTGCTGATCGTTACGCAATCGGGCACGAACAGCTTGCATGGATCGGTCTACGAATTCCTGCGCAACAACGATCTGGATTCGCGGAATTTCTTCGACGTGAAGGGAGCGCCGCTATTTCAGCGGAATCAATTCGGGGCGTCGCTGGGCGGTCCGATTCAGAAGGACAAGACGTTTTTCTTCGCCAATTACGAGGGTTTCCGGCAGAACCTGCACCAGACGTCGGAGACGTTTGTGCCCGACGCCGCTGCTCGCAGCGGCGCGATTACCGCCTTCGGTTCTGCGTGTCCGGCGCCTGACCAGGTTGCGTGCGCGGCGAAAGTGCAGCAGCTGCTGACGTTGTGGCCCGCGGCCAACGGGACGGTGCTGCTGCTCAACGCGGCGGACAGCGGAATCTCGACGGCGTTCTACAGCCCGCTGCAGAAAATCCGCGAGGATTTCGGCACTGCGCGCATGGACCATATCTTTTCCGCCAAAGATACGTTTTCCGCGGCGTACACGATTGACGACGGGCACGACAACACGGCTACCATATTCGATCCCTACAGCACGGATATCGCCGACTTGCGCGAACAAGTGTTGAGCCTGGAAGAGACGCACGTCTTTTCGGCGACCCTGCTGAACACGGCGCGTTTCGGGTTTTCGCGCGCGGGGTATTACTTCCTTGGCGAGCCGATCCCCGACACTCCAGCCGCGGAAGTAGCCAGCTTTGTGGGTGATCTTCCCGTTGGCGCGGTCGTGGTGGGCGGCAACACCACATCGAACCCGGCGACTCAGCTCGGGTTGGCCGGCAGCAACAACGGAACGAACCTCGACGTGAAGCGGAATATTTTCACGTACGAGGATCAGGTGACGCTGACGCACGGGCGGCATCAGTTCACGTTCGGCGGCTGGTTCCAGCAATTTCAGTCCAATGAAGACCTCGCGCTGAGCCAGTTCGGGCAGGCGTCGTTCGCGAGTATCAAGGCTTTGCTCGGCGGGGTGGTCGGCACATTCACCTACGATCCTGCGCCGACAGATATGAATTGGCGGTCGCTTTTTGCCGCTTGGTATGCGGAAGACACGATTCGTCTGAATCGCCGGCTGACGTTGACGGTCGGTTTCCGCGGGGAGTCGTCGACGGGATGGAACGAAGCGCATGGCCGTGCGGCGAATTATTTCTTCACCGACGGCGTGATCGACACGGCGCCGCACATCGGGCATTCCGCGTTCAGCACGAACACCTATAAATTCCTCCCCGAGCCGCGCCTGGGGCTGGCGTGGAGCCCGTTCGGGAACAAGACCGTGATTCGAGCTGGATTCGGCATGTACAACGATTTGCAGGATGCGCTGGGATACCGCATGGATCAGAACGGGCCATTCAATCCGGCGTCGGCGCTTTCGAGCCTGCCGCTTTCGAGTTTGCCCGAGCCGTTTACTCCGATTCCTGCCACCGCCAAGCCGTCGCCCGGCGGCTTGCAGCCGAATCTGCAGGCGCCGACGCTCATTTCGTATTCGTTGCGCGTGGAACGGGAGATTTTCCCGAACACGTCTTTTACCATCGGATACGTAGGCACGCACGGGTATCACGAACTTCTGGGGCTGGATGCCAACGAGCCGGCTCCGGTGGTTTGCCCGGCTTCACCGTGCCCCGCGAACTATCCGACGCTTACGCTTTCCGACGGATCGGCGATTGCCGGCGGAGGGGTTCCGGCGGGGGCGTTCTACATTCCCGCGGCCTGCGCTGCCGGCAATGTGACGTGTAACTCGGCGATTGGCCCGACGTGGACCTGGTTTTCGCGTGGCGACAGCTCCTACAACGCGTTGGAAGTCGACGTAAACCATCGGTTCAGCCACGGCGTTTCGCTGCGCGGAGTGTATACGTGGTCGCGAGCGCTGGACGACGGGGATACTTTGAATCCGACGACGGCTAACAACGCACCGGGACTCGTCGCGAATCCCTTTGATATTCGCGGGGATTGGGGTCCGGCAACGTACAACGCGAACAACGTCGCGGTGATCAGCGCCGTCTACGAGCTCCCGTTTGGACACGGGCAGATGTGGATGAGCGGTTTGGGCGGGTGGGACCGGCTGGTGAGCGGCTGGTCGATCGACAGCATCGTGACGGCGCAGTCGGGATTTCCGTTCACGCCTCAGCTGAGTTACAACCCGACGCGGAGCGGCGACACGAAGAATCCGGTTCGCCCCTTCATCAACCCGGATTTTTCGGGGCCGGTGGTTTCGCCGATCATCGACAGCCAGACGCAATTCGTCGAGTGGTACAACCCGGACGCGTTTGCGGCCGAGCCCAATGGCAGCGGGTTCTACGGAAACCTGAAGAGGAATACGGTTCCGGGGCCGGGACTTGCGACATGGGATTTTTCGGTTCGCAAGGACACGCGGATCGCCGAGGGGTTGAACTTGCAGTTCCGGGCTGAGATCTTCAACATCCTCAACCGCGCGAACTTCAACACACCAAACGTGATCATCGACACCGTGAACGGTAACACGCCGGTGCCGAATCCGGATGCGGGCGTCGTAACGAGCACGTCGACCTTCGCTCGACAGGTTCAATTCGGATTGAAGCTGCTCTGGTAATTGAAAAGCGCACTTCAAGAACAAAGCGGGCGGTAAAAGAAAAGGGGGAGGCCCTATCGGCCTCCCCCTTTTTGTTCCGGATGGTTTGTTTAGGGCAGTACGTATCGGAACGAGGTGAAGACCATGTTCTCGTCCGAGTGCGGAGCGCCGTTGGGAACGCTGTAGGGAAGTCCGTCTGCGCCCGTTCCGCTGGCCACACCGCGCCAGGTGTTGCGGACGTAGTTGGAATACTGCATCCCGTACTGCACGGTGCCCTTGGGGCCCTTGTAGAAGCGATACCAGAAGCTGACCGTTCCTTCGATCAAGTTGCGGGTGTCGCCGGTGCAGTTCTGGGTCGCTCCGGGGATGAACCCGTTCGAACCCGCCACGCCGGTCGGAACTCCTACGCTGGTTGAAGTGGACTGCGCCGCGTAAGGAAGTTGTTCGGCGTTGCAGCCAAAGTTGCTGAGACCCGTCCCACCGTAACCCTCATTGAAGGCGCCGCCCACCGTCTTCTGATACTGAGCGCGGGCCTCAAATTCGCCACCGACGTAAAAGTTGATGTCGAGTTTCGGTGTCGGGTGGAGTTGCAGAGTGCCGAGAGCCTGGAAGTTCCGGATCGCGGCGAGCGTGCCGTCTTCGATGCTGGGAGCGCCGGAAGAAGGGTCGAAGCGGGTGGTCAGGTCCGAAAGGCCCCCCGAACCGTACCGTCCTACGCCGTCGCCGCCCAGGAAATGGACGCCGACATCGACTTTCTTCTGAAGCAGATTCCAACGAGCGTTGGCGAACAGGCCGCCGCCCGCACGATTGTCGTTGTAGGCTCCCGCCGCACTGAATTGGTTAGCGACCGAAGTAGTGGCGCTCGTCGGCAGGGTCCCGCAGATGGCGCCGACGCCCGTGCCGCTGGCGGTCACGCAGGGGAAAACGCGATCGCGGAAGTCACTGAAGAGTCCCCCGACCTCATAGTGACCAAATCCCGGTTCCCAGACGGCCTTGACAATGACGTCGGGAGCGGGGTTGTACTGATAGGTGCCCAGCGGGTTGTAGAGACCGCCGCTGGCCCCGAACGCGCCGAGCAGGAAGTTATTGTAGACGTTCGGAAGAACGACGGTTGTGCTGAAGGTTCCCGGGGCTGTCTCGACGGCGACACGGGTGCCGTTCAGCCCAGAAGCGGCGCAAAGACCGGTGGTGACGGCGCCGGTGAGAGTGGGGTTGGCCGGCGCGCACGTTGAGGTCGGGTTGCCGTGAGTTGTCAGAGTGGCCTGGCCTTCTTCAACCGAAGCGCCGAGCCAGAATTTGTTGTTGAAATTCTTGGTGACGCGGAATCCGTACTGCCGCGCCCAGCTGAAGCCGACTACGTACTGCGCGTCGATGACCTGCGGCAACGCTTCGGTACGGTTATCCATGCCGTGCGTGGTTTCCGTCAGCAAACTCCACTGCTGGCCGCCGGTGAATGTCCAGCCGCTATTGAGAGCCGCTTGCGCCCAGATTTGGCGCTGGCGAAGGGCGTAGCTGTTGCTCTCGTTGTTGTTGGACGTGGTGGCGGCCGAGAGGAAGTCCGCTTCGTAATAGCCGCCGATTTTCGCGCCGGCGAGCTTGCCTTCCATCAGCATGGCGATGCGAGATTGCCGGCCGCTGGCCTGAAACTCACTCATGTGCGCGTTGGACGCTCCATTGAACGGAGCCGAGTTAAACGGCGTGTTCACGTCCGATGCCAGCCCCTTGGAACGCCACACCGTCTCGGCCGCGAAGAAGCCGCCGGGAGTCAGCGTGATACCCTTGAACTGGATCGAAGTGGGAGGTCCGGGATTTTCCTGGCTAGTTCCGCCTCCGACAGCAGCGTTGGAAGCGATCGCGGCACTCGCCGCACCGGAAACCGACTCGCCATCCGTCGAGGAGCTCTCGCGGCTCGGCGCGTTCGCCGCCTTCAGCTGATTCTCGAGCAACTCCATTTTCTGTTGCTGCTCGGCGAGTTGACGGGCCTGGGATTCGAGAAGCTCCCGCAGTTGCTGAAGCTCGGCGGATACCTCCATGCTCGAAGGTTCGGCCTTGGTCGCCGGATCCGCAGTCGGCGCAGGGGCGTTTGCGGGCTGGGTGGCTGCGGTCGAGCTGGTGGCGTTCGTCGTCGCCGCACTGTCCTTGTCTCCCGGCGCAGCGTTGCTCGCCATCACCGGCGACACCGCCAAGCCCAGGGATAAAATACATGCTGCAAGTGCTCGCATTCATTCCTCCTTGAATTTCACTTCCAATCGCACTGCGACTAAGACTGCCAACATGGAGAACTTGACCATCTGCTGTCACTCCGACGCGTTAGCAAGTGATTGACTCGATAAAGTTCGATGGGCCCTGTTTGGGTATGGATCCGCAGGCCCGCGCGCACGATTCATGCACACGGACTCCCCCGAGCTTCCTGGCTCTCGCGAAGACTTACGTGCGGCCACTCACCCTAAGTTGCTGAAATAAGTCGACCGAACGTTAATCGCAGCCATTGAACCTTGGGTGATAGAGATATTAATAGTGTGTTACAGAAGGGACGGTTGGTCCTAGTACCTGTCGAGAGGCGGTCAAGCGAACGAGGCGAGGGTTTCAAGCCCTCGGCTCTCAGACGGCCGACTCCGGGACTTCGGCGAAAATCCCGACGAAACAAATCTGGATTACACCGCACTCCGCCCTTTCACTCCCAACCCGTCTTCGAGTTGTACGGCGCCGTGAAGCCCATCGCCTCAATCTCGTGAATCTTGCCGCCGCTCACCTTGTAAATGTGCGCTGCAGGTAGATCAAAGGGCTTGAAGTTCATGTCCGTGTGATCAACGCCGGGCACGCCAACGATCTTGAGTTGTTTTTCCTCCATCGGATGGCGGAACTGCGACAATCCGAACACCAGGCCGGTTTCCTGGTCGGCGATTTCCACGCGGCGCGGTTCGATCCGCTTGATGTAGCTCATCGCGCGCGTATCGAGCTGAGCGGCGCAGCCCAAAGCACCGAGGGAGCCGAAGCCGGGCGTCGCGGGCGGCGGATTGCCGGTGGTCTGCATGCCGTTTTCGCGGCGGAGGCAATCATCAGCGAATGGAGCGGCGTGGCCATTGCTGGTGGTAAGCGCTTCGTAATAGGAGGCTCCGATCTTCAGCATCTCATCGCGGGGGACGCGCTGATCGGGAGGAACCTTGGCTGAAAAGGCGGGGCGCGGAGTGACGAGATTCACCAGGCTCGTGGGGCGCAGATCGCGGGCGATCAGGTGTTCCGCCTCGACGATCTGGCCGTCGCGAACCTTCAGTCTCAAGCCGATCTCAATGGGGCGATTGTTCTCTTCCATGACGCCCAGGAAGCCGATTTCTTCCGATACGGTATCGGGCACGTAGATCTTGAAAGTGGTCGGAATGGCGGTGGCGGTCTTCCAGAGCCCTTCGCCCGGCTTCAGGGGGGTGATGTTCTCGACGAACTTCACGTCCGGCGAAAACTTCACGATCGATGGATCATGTGCCACCAGACCGGCCAAATAGATATTGGTGGTCTGGATCAGGCACGCGCGATCACACGAAACTGCCTGCGTCTGCGAGCGGAGCGCCGGAGCAAGAGCGGCGACCGAGACGAGCAACGTCGCCAAAACTTTCATTCTGGTATTCATTTGACCCCCCCTAGAGGATGACTTCGACCCTGCGCATGGGCGTCCTTACCAAAGCTCGGCGCTGGCGATACGCGCCCCCTCGGCGAGCGACGCAAATTTTGCCCACATCACTGAAACAGCGGCACGCTCGATATACTGAGCCTGCGCGAAGCCGCAGTCGCTGCCGGCAATCACGTTTTCGCGACCCACGAGGCGCGCGAAACGAATGATGCGGTCGGCGACCAGACGCGGATGTTCGACGGTGATGGTATGGTGGGTGATCACGCCGGGAATCAGAATTTTTCCGGCGGGCAGCTTTTTCCCTTCCCACAGGCGCCATTCATGTTCGTGCCGCGGATTGGCGGCTTCGATCGAATAGGCACCTGCCCGCACGCTCAGGATGAAGCCTGCAATTTCTTCCAGAGGGGCGTCCGCGAGATGCGGCACGTGCCAGCTGCCGAAGCAGACGTGGTAACGGACGCGGTCTTCTGGAATTCCTTGCAAAGCATGATTCAGGGCCTCGATGCGCAGGCCGGCCCACTGCCGATATTTCTCCGGGCTTTGCTGTACGTAATGGTCGTACATATTCGCGAGCACGGCATCGTCGATCTGCACGAGGATGCCGGCTTCGTAGATCGCGCGATATTCTTCGCGAAGGGCCTCCGCGACGGCGTACACGTACTCCTTCTCGGTGGGGTAGTGCTCGTTGATGCCGTTGAAGACAGCGCTGGCCGGCGCCACTACGGGAAGGAACGCTTCCTCGACCTTGACCGATTTCAGCGCGTCTTTGAGATTACGGATATCACGATCGATGCTGGCGTGGTCACCGTACCGGATGGGGCCGACGCACGCCTCTGTCGGCATGCCGTTTTTCATGGTTGGGAACTCGGCGGCCATCACCTCGGGGAACCGCTCGAGATCGCGTCCCAGCCACTGGATGGGCCGTACGTCGTTGGGGCGGTGCTCGAACCCGGTCGTGCGCTCCAGAATATAATTGGCCCAGCTGGATTTTCCGAATTCTCCGTCGTTGACGATGTCGATGCCCGTCTGAGCCTGCATCTTCACCACTTCCGCCACGGATTCGCGCAGTACTTGCTCGTATCGTTTCTTGTTTTCAGCCGATTCACCCGCCGTCGGCGTAATTTCCCGCAACCTCTGCGGGCGGACGATGCTGCCGACATGCGTGGTCAGTATTCTCTTCTCGCTTCGTTTCATTCGCTTAGCTTCCCCGGGCCGGTGGATTTGATCAGTTGCTGGTCGTCGATCCCGGCGGTGCCGTGATGGGCTCGAGCGTGGCGACGATTTCCTGGCGGCGATCCTCGAACCACGGCGGCAAATGCAGCTTCATGCCGAGCGTCGCCGCCGGTTCGTCCTTTTCAAAGCCCCCGGGAACGTTGCAGCAGCACTCGACCAGGATCCCTCCCGGCGAGCGGACGTACATCGAATGGAAGTAGTAGCGATCCTTGATTTCGGAGGCGTCCGTATAGCCGAGCTCTTCGTAAATGGCTTTCTGTGCGGCCATGGCTTCGTCGTCGGCAACCCAGAGGGCAATGTGATGTACGGTACCGGCGCCGAATGTCCAGCTGCCCGGAGCGCGATCCGGCTCGTGCTGAAGGATCAGTGTCTTGTTCGCGCCGCCTGAGCCGATTTCGAAGCGGTGATACGCGCCGTCCACGCCCGTCTTGCGGAAGCCGATGGCCTCCACTAGAAATTTCTCCTGCTCGCTGACGTCACGTACGGAAAGCACGGTGCCATGAAAGCCGCGGACGGCTTCCGGGGCGGCGATTTCTTTCGTCGTCCAGGGAGCCCGCTGGTCGTCTTTATCCTCCAGCACCTCGAACGACAAACCCGCGGGATGACTGAACCGTATGAAGCGTTGGCCGAAGCGCTCCCCGATCGGGCTGTGTTCGACCGTATGCTTCTTCAAATGCTCCTGCCAGAATGGCAGCGCGCCTTTCGCGACCGTGTAGACAATCGACTGCACCTGGCCCGACCCACGTTTTCCGGGGCGATTCTTGTAGGGAAACGTGGTCATGATCGAGCCGGGCTCGATATGGGCGTTCGAATAATAGAGATGATAGTGCGGGGCCTTGCCGTCCATCAGGACGGTTTGCTTGGCCAGGCGCTGGCCGACGACACCGGTGAAAAAGTTGACGTCCTCCTGTGCACCCGCGGCACAAGCAGTGATGTGGTGATATCCGTTGGCTACGTAGTTCACAAAGGGCTCCTGTAGAAATATTTGAATCAGTTGCTCGCCGGCCGCGCGCGGCGCGCCGCCGCTGAGAATTCCGATGTGTGACTCCAAACTTCGGTCGCCACTCGGACTGCCGGACGCAGTTTGGCGAACTGTTCCTGTCCCGTCAACCGGTCGGCCGGCACGCTGCGGCGCCGCGCCCTGGGCTTCGATTCAAACTCGAGGAGTTTACTGGAGACAAGAGCCGGCACGGCAGCCTCGTTTTGGGGCGCGAAACGACCGTAGGTCCAGGGGCGATGGACTACGCAGGGATCCAGAATGTTGGTCGCGCGCGAAGCGGGGTGCCAGGGGCTGGCCGCGAGGCCAGCCCGAATGAGTGGGTCGTGTGGAGCAGAAGCCGCCATGCAAACACCCCTACATCACGTCGCGCGGCGGTCCCCCCACCCGAAGACTGCTGCCGTCAGCCTGACTAGAATGTAAACTTCGCCGCGAATTGAAACTGTCGCGGGTTGAGCATCGTCCTCGGCAGTCCAAACGTCGCGTTCGGTTCGGCCGGGATGAACAAGCACGTTGAATTCGGAGTCGGCCCGTCGCACGCACCCGGTCCGCCGCCCGCCAGAGTGTTCAGCGTAATCGGGGTTGACGCAAAGCTTCCGACGCCCGGAATCGCCAGACCATCGCCCACCGGGCAAGACTGTGAAGCCGATTGAGACTGAATCGCGCGGCTAACGGCGTCGCGATAGTGCCGGGGGATCATCGCGTTCCCCGAGCCGCAGAAGACCGGCGAGCCGTACACCGACGTAACCTCGTCCACGTTCGAGCGGTTGAGCAGGTTGAACGCGTCCACGCTGGCTTCGAGTCTCAATTTCTCGGTGAGCTGGAAATAGCGCGCCAGATGGAAATCCCAGGTATACAGCGGATCACCGATGTAGGTGTTGCGCGGGATCATGGTGGCGCAGGTCGCGGTCGTCGCGCAATCGCCCGAGTGATCCACCGGAGCTCCTCCCACGCGATCCGTCGCGCCGCCGGCCACGTCGTTCAAGGTGTTCGATCCGTAATAGATCGTGAACGGACGGCCGGACTGAAGAGTGACGATGCTGCTCAGCGTGAAGTGCCGCAGGAAAGTATCTTCCGGTCCCAACGCCGTGAAGTTCGTCACGAAGCGGTGGCGAGCGTCCTGGTTCGAATTGCCGCGCTCCGATTTGTAATCGAACTGGTTCGGCGGCAGGTTGATGAAGGTGGTGAAGTTGCCGTTGTCGATGGTGTGCGAGTACGTGTAGTTGGCGGTCATGTTGAACCACTTCATCCGCTCGATGAACGTGAGCGTTCCGCCGTGATAGGCCGCGTTCGCGACGCCATTGTTGTAGTCCAGCAAGCCGTAGCTCATGCTCTGCAGACCGGCATCCGGACCGGCACCGGCGAACCAGGGGCCGAGCCCGGCGAGCGCGCCGCTTCCGAGCATGGGAGTTCCGCTGGCGCACTTGGAGAATTTGCCGTTGGGCAAAACCAATCCCGGCACCGCATCGGGAAACAGAGGAGGACCGCCGACGCCACTGAGAGGCCAGAATCCCTTGTCGATGGCAGCGGATTCCTGGCCGCTAATCGTTGTCACTCCGCCTTCCTGGGAAGGATCCGTTGTTCCCAGCGGACAGGGGACGTTGATATTGTTGCCGCGTACCAGCCGGTGCGCACCCACGAAAAGATACGCCGCGTTCAGGGCCATACCGTGGCTGAACTGATGATCCACTTCCGCGCTGGCCTGCTCGGCATAGGGAGTCTTGCTGATGGTGTGATCCATTCCGCCCGCACCGACACCGCAGGCAAACGTGGTGTCGCACGTTCCGGCGAGGGAAATATCGGCTGTCTGCTGCGCCGTAGTGAATCCGCCCACATTGATCGCCGTGGCGGCAAAGGCCGCCGCGCCCGCTCCGGCCGGGAACCCGAAAATCTGATAGCCCTGCTCGGCCTGATCGGCGTTCGTCATCGGGAGCATCTGAGGAAGAACGGTGAGGTTCTGGCCCGTGATGCCCACGGCGCCGCCCGCTTGGCACGGCGGAATCTGCGGGCTGCAACCGAGGCCCGGAACGACTTTCTGCGTGTTCGGCACGAAAAAGAACGTGAGGTTGTAGCGATCGTCAAACATACCGAATCCGGCGCGCACAACCGTCTTGCTGCTTGGCGACCAGGCGATGCCGATGCGGGGCTGCCAGTTGCCATAGTCCGGCTTGACGAATTCCGCGAGGCCCGATTCATAATCCCAACGCAAGCCATAGTTCAGCGTCAGCTTGGAATTGATGCGCCACTGATCCTGGGCAAAAAATCCCCAGTAGCCGTGGTCGATCTCCTTGCTGAACGTATTGAACAGCGACGGTGGAAACGCGTTGGCCCAGGTCGTCGTGTTCAGGGGGCCGTTCGCACCGCCCGGTCCGACCAGCGGAGGGCCGGCGCTGAAACCGCGAGAAGCGGGAAGTTCGACGCCCGCATACGTGAACACGACTCCGTCGTCTTGAGGAACCGGACAGGCGGCTCCTCCCCCGCTAACCGCGCCGGGAATTGGGCCATGACTGAAGTCTGTGGCGTAGAAATCCGCGAAGTCCGCCAGGCAGGCAATTCCCGGTACCAGCATTCTGACAGGCATAAAGCCCGGGAAGTTCTCGAGGCTCCACAGGTAGTTCCCGTCAAACCCGAACTTGGCGATGTGACTTCCCTTAACCCAGGAAAGCGAATCGCCCACTTCCACACGGCTCTCGTACAGCCGATCGTTTGTGCCGAAGTTGTGGCCGATTTCAAGATCGTTCAGGATGCTGAAATCGGGCTGACCGGTCATCCCCGGAAAGTTGTAGTGGCGCCGTGCATACTGAGCCAGGAACGTATTGACGAGAGTGGGGGTCAGGGTCGAGTCCAGCGTCGCGACGAGCGATTGGTCGCGGATGAAGAGGTCGCGGCCTCCGCTCGGTACGCCGATGCCGCCGCCGTCGAGCGTCTGGCCGACCAGCTCACCGGAATCTCGCGCATCTTCGGCGTTGTAGCGGATCGAAAGCCGTTGTGACTGGTTGAACTGGTGATCGATTCGAGCGAATCCATAGTCGTTATTCGTGGTTTTCAGGAAGTTCTTGAGGAACGAAAACGCTTCCGGGTTCGTGAATCCGCCGGCGGGCAAGCCGCCGCAGCCCGCTAACCCACCCGGTGAAGTGCACGCTTCCGGTGCGAGTCCGATCACGCCCTTGGCGTCGTCGATGAGCGCTAGATTGTTAACCAGGTCCGGGGGAAACAGGGGTGACTCTGCCCGACGTTTTCCTTCGTAGTTGATGAAGAAGAAGGTCTTATCCTTCTGAATCGGACCGCCCAGCGTGGCGCCGTACTGATTCTGCTGCAGAGTGTCGGGCAGCGCCTCCGACTGCAGGCCCGGCTCGGGCTTTTGTAACAGATTGGCCGAATCAAGCGCGTTGTTCTGGAAATATTCGTATGCCGAACCGTGAAAATCGTTCGTGCCGCCTTTGGTTACGATGTTGACGATGCCGCCGATGGCACGCCCGTACTCCGCGCCGAAGCTGTTGTTGACCACGCGGAATTCCTGCACCGATTCCTGCGGAGGAGTGGAGCGCTGAATGCCGCTCGCCGAGTTAACAAAATCCGCGCCGTCCACGGTGATTTCGTTGCTAAACGCGCGCATGCCGCCGAAGGAAATCTGGGTCGCTTCGTATTCAGTGAACGTCGTGCCGAGGCTCGTGCGGCTGGTGGCAACGCCGGGAGTCAGGAGCGCGAAATCCGTGAACAAGCGGCCGCTGGTGGGTAGTTCTTGGATCTGCTGCTCCGCGACGACGGAACTGATTTCCGTCTTGGTAGGTTCGATGACCTGCTCTTCGGTCGTGACGACGACTTTTTCGCCCTGGGACTGAAGCTGCATCGCCACGTTGATCGTCGCGACCTGACCCACGCTGACCACGAGTCCCGTTTGCGTGTAATTGGCGAAGCCTGCGAAACTCGTCTTCAGCTCGTACGTTCCGGGCTGCATGTTCGCGATGGCGTAATAGCCGCTGGCATTCGATGTCGCCGTATAGGAAATGTCTGTCGCCGGATTGCGGAGCGTGATGGTGGCGCCGGAAATCGCGCCGCCACTCGGGTCAGTGACCGTGCCGTTCAACTGCGCATTGCCCAATCCTTGTGCACGTGCGGGAACCGAGGAGCACACCAAGACAAGCGCGATTGCAAACACCAGGACGAAAAGTTTTTTCATTCCCCACCTCTCGGACAGTGAGAGTCCGATCTCAATTGTGGCAAGAGCGTCAGAACCTTGTGCGTCCACCCCGCTGACACCCGGCCCAGACCCGTTTCTGTATCGGGTACTTACTACGGGCGACACTGGCGTGTCAACACTAAGTTGTATTCATTTCAGTCAGTTTCCTCGCCATATGCCATTTGTTTTCTTTGAGCTCCCAGCCTTCCGGTCTTGACATGTATACATAAGCTTGACACCGCGACGCCTCGACGGATATCGTTCGCCACGGCTTGCGCGGAAATCGACACAGGTTAAACTAGATACGATGAAGACACTCAAGAGAGAGGGTTTTGCCGCGTTGCTTACGCCGTTGCTGTTTCTGGCGAGCGCATACAGCCGGCCGCTGTTTGCTCAACAGGACCCCACCGGCACGTGGGCGCCGCGCTTTGATGAAGACCAGCGCGAACGGCTGGCCGGCGCGGAGATCGGTGACTATCTCGGGCTGCCGCTCAACGAGGCCGGGCGCTTGCGCGCCGACACCTGGGATGCCGCGCTGGTTGAGCTGCCTGAAAACCAGTGCCGGCAGCATGGGTCGGATTATGGCTGGCGCGGGCCCTCGCAGCTGAGCATCTGGAAAGAAGTCGATCGCGCGTCGCAAAAGGTGATCGCCTTCCACACGCATCTTTCCGCGTATGGCGCCGAGCAAACCATCTGGATGGACGGCCGACCGCATCCACCCGATTACGCGCCACACACCTGGGCGGGATTTTCGACGGGGCATTGGGAAGGCGACATTCTCGTCGTGAACACCACGCACCTGAAGGAAAACTGGCTGGGGCTGAACGGTGTGCCGCGCAGCGATATGGCCACGGCGAGCGCGCATATCATGCGCCACGGCGATTGGCTGACGGTCGCCGCGATTACCTACGATCCAGTCTATTTGACCGAGCCGCTGATTCGCACTGCCGATTTCCTCTACAGCCCGCAGGCGCAGATGGCGCCCTGGCCCTGCGAATCAGTGGATGAAGTGGACCGGCCGGCGGGGGTGGTGCCCAATCATTTGATGGGCGCCAATCCCTATATAGACGAATTCGGGCGCCGATACCGTGTTCCGATTGAAGCTACGCGGGGCGGCGCAGAGACGATGTATCCCGAGTATACGCAGAAGGTGGCGAAGATGCCGATCCCGCCGCCCTTACCGAAGAAGACGTCCGGCAATCCGTAGTCGCGTCCGCCGGACTACCATCCATTTGTCGCTGGGTTCTCCCGACTAGGAAGTCGAACCGGCCAGGCGCGTTTCTCGCGCGTGTCGTGTTATTTGTGCCGCGCGACTTCCTGGTGCGTGCGCCAGCCTTCGGCATACTGCGTGCGCGCCACTTCAGAATACGGAACCGGGCTCACCGTGGCACGAATCTTGGTCTGGACGTGCCGCTCGACGGTGGGCTTTTTCGATCCGCCGTTTTCCTCGCCCCATACGAAGGTGACTTCCGTGCCCGGCTCAGCATATTCCTCTTTCAGGATCGCCAGTGTGAGCATGCGGCCTTCGTTCGAGCTGTATCCGCACCAGGTGGAGATGCCGACCGTCTTGCCGTCGCTCATCACTTTGTCATAGGGCAGCGTGGAGTAGACGGCCGAGGGAAAGTCGAAATACTTCGCGCGGTCCGTCTTGTTGAACAGGGTGTTGAGGGCATGCGTTACCTCGTTGCTGTCAAGCGCGAGCGTCACCTTCTTGCGATGCGGTCCCTTGGCCATCTTTTCCAGCGCCGCGCGACCGATGAATTCATGATCGAACTTCACGATCGGGCCGTAGCCGAGGTCCCACGGCGTGAGGTAGTAGTCCTCGATGTTGTTCGAATAAAAGCTGCCGCCCAAGGAGGCAATCGCTTCATAGCAATCGGCGGGGAGCCATTGGCGGTAGGGCTTCAATTTTTCGCCGGAGTATACGGCCGGCATGGGGGAGGGAATCCATCCCGATTCCAGGGTGTTGGACGAATAGGCTCGCGCGCCCACGAGCCGCAACCCGAATTCTTTTCCGGCTTCGAAAATCGCCATTCTCACAGCTTCGCCGTCTTCCCATGGACCAAAAAGCTCAAATCCCGGCTGGCCCGCCATGCCGTGCCGCAGCGCGCGGACTTTCTTTCCGGCGATTTCCATCGTGGTCATGTTGAAGAACTTCAAATCCGGGGGAGTTTTCCCGATGACCTTCTCGATCGTCTTCATCGCATTGGGGCCCTGGACCTGAAATCGATACGTTTTGCGAACGATCGGGCCGGTGCGGGCGGCCGCGCGCTCGTCGCGTTCGAATTTCACGTTGTATTTGCCGGTTTCCCCCTGGTATTGCACCCAGTTGTGGACCGACGGGCGCCCGACGAGATTGAAAAGATCCTTTTCAAGGTAAAACAAAATCACGTCGCCAATCACGTAGCCGTCGTAGTTACACGGCACGAATTGCTTGGCTTTGTCCGGTTCGAAATTCTTGAAGCTGTTGATCCCCGTATCGGCGAGGAGCTGCAAGGCATCGGGACCGGACACGTACATGTCGGTCATGTGATAGGACTGGTTGAAAAGCACGCAGCTCTGTTGCCAGGCGCGCTGCTCATCTCTCCAATTTGAATATTCGCTGGGAACAACGGGATAGACATACGGCCCCGTCTGCGAATTACGGAGATGATCGACTGGATTTCCCGCCGCCTGGAGCACGTCCTCGAGACTCTCGTGACTCACTGTTTTTCCCCTGGGTGGATATTATTTGCCGGAATCGACCTCGGCATCCTGGTCAGACGAATGGAATTCGCCGCTGAAGCCCCGCGCGGAAGATAAAAGACCGCTGCGCATCGTGTCAAGCTCATTGTACTCGAATCACGTTTTTCTGCATTCACAGAGAAGCTCTGGCATCCCGGCGTGCATGCAAATTCGGCATACAACCCTCGCATTTGGCGTGTGTTTTGAGTGTTTTTCAACACTGCCCCCGGGCTTACTTGTGCCGTCGGTGGCCTCAGTTACGCGACGCTTGCATACATAATTATCTTGACAAGTACATTCCGGCCGTATTATCTACCGTCCGCAAAGGAGCCCGGGTGGGTTCCTCTAGTGCCTGACACTCACATACCGAAGGGACGGTGGGAAATGGCAAATTGCCAGGGGACCCTGAAGCAGGTTGTTGCGTCCGTTTGTTTGTTGTTGTTCGTCATACTGATGTGCGCGGTCTATACCCCGGGACAAACGGAAACGGCGACCATCACGGGCACCACAACCGATCCTACGGGTGGCGCCGTCGCCGGAGCAAAGGTCCAGGCGATCAACGTAGCCACGAACACCGCTGAGGACACCGTCACGGACTCGGCAGGCCGCTACAAATTGGCGGATCTACCGGTTGGTACTTACAATATCACCGCCTCGATCTCCGGATTTAAGACCGTCGTGCACACCGGCATCACGCTCGGCGTCGGATCGGCCTTGGTCGTCGATTTCGCGCTTCCCGTCGGCCAGATTACCCAAACTGTGAACGTCGAAGGCGATGTTTCCCGCGTCGAGACGACCACGTCGGAAGTCTCGACGCTCGTGGCTCCGCAGGAAATGCGCGACCTCCCGCTCAACGGAAGGAATTTCGAGCAGCTGCTCACCCTGGCTCCCGGCGTCACGCCGATACCTGCGGCGGCCAACTTCGTCACCGGAATCACCATGTACGGGGCGCAGACGAACTATTCCGTTTCGGGTTCGCGGCCTTCCGGGCAGGCGTTTTTGTTGGATAACACGGATATTCGCGATTTCTGGGAGCACGGCTCGGGTTCCGGGGCGACCGGTTCGTCACTCGGTGTCGAGGCCATCGGTCAATTCCAGATTCTCACCAACACGTACACCGCTCAATTCGGCGGCAACGGCGCGGTCATCAACGCGGTCAGCCGCAATGGAACGAACGACTTTCATGGGACGGCTTACGAGTTCTTGCGCAACAGCGCCCTGGATGCGAGCGACTACTTTGACACCAATCACACGCCGCCGCCATTCGAGAGGAATCAGTTCGGTGGGGACGTGGGCGGGCCGATCAAGAAAGACAAGCTTTTCTTCTTTGTTAACTACGAAGGCTTCCGGGAGAAGTTGGGTGAGAGTATTCCGAAGCTCGGAATCCCCGAGCCCTATGTGGCTGAAGGAATGTTGCCTTGCTCCGCGTTCATTAACCCATTCCCGACGTCGGATCCGCCTCCTTCTTGCGGCGCGGGTCCCTATACAGGTACGCCCGGGTCAGCGACAAATAAGATCGAGCCTGTCACGCCAGCCGACGGCTCGGCGTTCGCCGCCAATGCGGTAGCGACAGCCGAGGACATCGCGAAACTATATACGCTGTGCAAATCGTGTGTCCCAACCAGTGGCGATCTGGGCGGCTACTACCAGGTGACGGCTGTTCAGAACCTGATCTCGCCGGAAGACTATGTGATGGGGCGCGTGGACTACAACATCGGCACGAACGATTCGATCTTTGGGCGCTTTACCTTTGACGACACCCGTCAGATCAACAACCCCGAAGATCCGCTCGGGGTCTTTCCGGAATTTGACAATGTGAAGAATCAGTTTCTGACGATCACCGAAAAGCACATCATCTCCCCCACGATGGTCAATGCGGTTCGGTTCGGCTTCACTCGCGTGAACGAAAACTCCCATACCGCATTGGGCCTCAGCGCTGCGCAGATATCGGCCGCCGGCCTCGCCAGCGATCCCCTGGATTTCATCCGCACGCCTTTCAACGAGCCGGAAGTTCCGGACGGCGTCTCGAGCCCTGACTTTTTCGACGCCATAGCTCCGTTGGGCCCGAACGCCGACCGTCCGTATACGATCATTCAAAACAAGTTCAGCGGCGGCGACGACCTCAGCTGGACGCACGGTTCACACAGCCTGAAGGTCGGCGCGCTTGTTGCACGCGTGCAGACGAACGTCTTGCAGGTAAATTATGCGGCGGGCACAGATTTCTTCCTGAGCTTTAGCCTCCAGGACTTCCTGCAGGGCCAGAACCTTGACGCGTTTACCTCGGTCCTGGGTGACGAAAATTCCAGCCGGAATTTCCGGGAAATCGACGTAATGCCCTATTTCCAGGATGACTGGAAGGTCACGTCTAGGCTCACCCTGAACGTGGGGCTGCGCTACGATTTCATCACCAACCCCGTCGGCTGGGCCGTAGATCCGGTTACCGGCGCCAAGTCCACAATGACCGATATCATTGGGAACTTCCCGCCGCCGCTGGGCCCGCAGTCTCCCTCCAACTGCCAGATTGCTGGATTCGTCCCAACGGCAGCGAATCCGACCCCCTATACATGCTTGTTCCAGCCAATTCATCACGCGTTTGGCAACAACCCCAACGCGGGGAATATTGAACCCCGGTTCGGTTTTGCGTTCGATCCATTCGCGGACCATAAAACGTCCATCCGCGGGGGATTCGGCGTATTCCGGGACCCGGTTACGGCTCGAACTTACGAGTCTGGAATCGTGTTCACTCCTCCGGCGGTAAGCCTGGAGTTTGCTCCTCCTGACACGGCAAGCCCCTGCTTCCCGAATCCCTTCGCGGTGGAGAGTTACTGTGGCGTTACCGGGTTCGCGCCGCCGGACCTCTTTGCCGGCACGGCCTACGAACCGACGGGTGCGCCCTACGAACTCCAGTACAACCTGAACGTGCAGCGCGAAATCACGCACGGAACGGTTCTTTCCGTCGGATACGTTGGCGAGGTTGCCCGGCACCTCTGGGGCCAGACCAACATCAATCCGGCCCAGTGCAACGGCACGACGCCGGGAACTTACACCACGAATTGTTCGGCGCTGCCAACGCCGGGCGATCCGACATCGGGTCCCAGCTTCTGCCACGAGGTGTCGGGGCCATTCGGACCCAGTTGCGTGGGCAATCCAGTTCTAAATCCGAACTTCGTCGCCCTGACCTCGGAGAATGCGACAGGCGCGGAAAGCTACAACTCGCTGCAAGTTTCGCTGCACCGCGAGTTCGGCCACAATCTGACCTTCCAGGCAAACTACACCTGGTCCCATTGTATCGACGACGGATCGTTCACTACGAGCCTTGAAGAGTTCGGCGCCGACCAGGTAGACCCGTACAATCAGAAGTATGACTACGGCAACTGTATCTTCGACGTTCGGAACAACCTCAGCATCAATGGTTTGTACGCCCTGCCATTCAAGGGGAACCGGTTGGTGGAGGGCTGGCAGTTCAACACCATTCTGGGCATCCATTCCGGTCTGCCGCTAGATATCACCCGCGGTTCAGGCTCCTTGGATGATCTGGCCGGTGAAACCGCAACGCGCGCGAACTACTCGGGCGTGGCAGGGTGCAGTCCGAACCAGATCATCGATCACCAGGCAACGATCAGCTACACGGAGGCAGTGGCTTTCCCCCCCGTGGGTACGCAAACGGGGCTTTACTGGCTCAACCCGAACTGTTACGTCGACCCGCCGACCGGCTACATTGGCAGCATTCGCAGAGACAATGTGCCCGGCCCGGGCTCGCTCGATTGGGATTTCTCCGTGCTCAAGAACACGAAGATCAACGAGCGACTGAACGTGCAGTTCCGCGCGGAGTTCTTTAACATCCTCAACCACTTTAACCCTGCGGCGCCCCTAACGACCTTGGATGGCGCTACTACGGGACAGATTCTAGGTTCTCAGGCGCCGGTCATCACCCCGCGGCAGGTGCAGTTCGCTTTAAAGCTCGACTTCTAACCTTCACTCGTTTGCAGGCGCCGCGCGAACTGCGCGGCGCCTTTTTTTCGTTCCGCGCCCTCTAACCAAAATTTCTGTTGCATACCGGCAATTGAGTGTTGTATACATTTGGCCAATCCGGCGATGTCCAGAAATGGATGCTGCCAGCTTGCGGTCCGAGAGAAGGTCCACCCCCATCTTTCGGACCGCATTACTTTTTAAGGGTTTCGGGCGGATCCGCGGGCTAATCTCAAGAAATTTCGCCTGATTGAAACATTACCTGCTTTGTATATTGCATACAAACCAAGTCTGAAAAGCTCCGCTAGACCTCCGCAAGCTCGATCGACCGCACGACATTGCATGCACTGCGCGGAGTTGATACCATCCGCGTGACCGCGTGCCGGCGAGTGGAACCGCCGGCCCCGCGTCCGATCCATAACACTTCGTCAAGATCTGGTGCAAAAAATGGCCGGCAAACATTCACGCGTGATCGTACGAATTCGCGAAATGATTCTGCACGGAGAGCTCGTGCCCGGTCAGCGCGTGCGGGAAGTGGAACTTGCGGACAAGCTCGGCGTTTCCAGAACGCCCGTGCGTGAATCACTGCCGATCCTGGCGCAGGAAGGAATGTTGACGCAGCTCGATACACGCGGTTTCGTGGTGCGCGCATTCACGCCCCAGGAAATTATGGACGCAATCGACGTCCGCGGTGTGCTGGAGGGACTTGCTGCACGGATGCTGGCTGAGCAGGGCCCGGCGCGGCGCGTCATCCAGTCGTTGCACGAATGCCTGTGCGAAGGAGACGAGATTTTCGCCAAGAGGCACCTCGTCGAATCAGACGAAGCGCGCTACGGAGAAATGAACAAGCAGTTCCACGATCTCATCATTCAGGGCGCGGGTAGCAAGGTGATCGCCGACGCCATCGAGCGCAACGGCCGAATCCCATTTGCGGCCGCCCATGCGATTGCGTTCGATCGCGTGGATTTGCCGGGAATGTACGCCTCGCTGAACTACGCGCATCGCCAGCATCACGCGATCGTGAATGCATTGGAGAATGGAGAAGGCGAGCGCGTGGCATCCCTGATGTACGAGCACGCCTACAGCACGAAGGCCAGCATCAACATGGGCCGCAAAACGTGGCGCTCTACCGCGCAGGACGGCGCGCCCTCCCCGCTCGCGGCCGAATCGGAAGATTCACCAAAGAACTAATCGCGGCTACGCACGCGACTTGATGTAGCCCGGCGGCGGGAACGTCAGGGGCTAATCTGTTTTCATCGCCGCGGCCGATTCCTCCTGCTGGTCTTCGTCTTTCTTCCAGGAAGGATTGGGATCGAAGGACTTCATCGCTTCGGCAATCTTCTCGGTATTCGGGCCAAGATCCTTGCGGAAAACCACGCCGTTCTGGCAAATGACGAACGTCATCACGCCGGAGGATCTGTAGGCAGCCGGAAAGGCGACGAACGCGAAACCGCCCGTCATCTTGCCGTCAACGATGTAGCTCTTCGCACCGCCCGGCGCATGCGGCCCCTGGGCCGTCAGCACGTGATACAAATAACCGCGGTAGGGAGTTGCCGCAGCGCCTTCTTTCTTCGAGGTGTATCCTTCTGCCACAGCCGCTGCCACCAGGGGCCCGATCGGACTTTGCGGCTGGCTGTTGTCAGCCTTCCAGTACAGCCCATTCTGCTGTCCAGGATCGCTGAAGATTTTCTGGGCGTACTGTCCACTGTGCGAGGCGGCGTATTCCTTCTGCGCGGCCACCAGTTCCAGAGAGGTGCGTATGGTCGAAATCTCATTGCGGCCGACGCGCCGGTAGAGGATTTCCATCTTCGCCGTCGGGCTGTCGAAATACCACATCCCGTTTCTGTCCACGAGCGGAATGGGCAGCGGCCAGTTTTGCGAACCGACGTACAAAGTCGTGTTGCCGTTCGGTTCCTTCATCAGCCGGTGCATTTCCTGATAGCGCATCACGAAGGTCGAGCGGTTCTGGGCGTCCTGCACGTCGTCACCGGACGAGATGATGTCTTTTCCATCCGGTCCCAGCACCTTCAGCATCGCACTCTCGTCGTTGCTCTTCGCGGCATCCACAAGCGCCTGGCTCGCCGCTTGCGCCGTCGGGAATGTTTTCTGGCCCGCCTGCTGGGCCATGGAGCTCATCGGAGAAATTCCCGTCAACAGGGCAGCCACACCTGCCACCTTCCAAAGATGGGCCCGAATGATTCCGTACCGGTCAAGCTTGCTTCGCTGCATATGTCTTCTCCTCATGTATCGAACGTGGATCATATGGAGAAACTCCAGTTAACGACGGCCTCCGCCGCCGTGTCCGCCGCCGCCGAATCCCCCGCGCCCGCCGCTAAAGCCGCCGCCGTGGAAGCTGGATTCGCCGCGGGAGGAATAGCTGCGGGATTCACCGCCGTGATCGTAGTGGCTGAATGCGCCGGAGCGCATGCCGCTCTCGCCGCGCGATTCCGACCATCCCCGCGCTTCCGGACGGCTTCCCTCATAGGGCCTTGCGCCGATGCCCGGCCGATTGAAGACGCCGCCGCCGCGCACGCCGCCGCGGTAGAAAGCGTCGCGGTTATAGAAGGTCCGGCTTCTTGAATAAAACCGCCCGTGGTCGAACAGGGGGTAGCGGTTACGCCAGTCGAAACCCCAATGGCCCCATCCCCATCCGAATCCTCCGTACCATCCAATTCCGAATCCAAGCCCGAACGATAGATAAGGACCACCAAACCAGATTCCGGGATATTCGTACCATCCCGGCCAGATGGGGACCGGGTAGCCGTATACCTGCCACGGATCGTAGGCCGGAACGTAGACGACCGCTGGATCGGCGGGAGCGATGTCGACGGCTCCGTAGGGATCATCCGTTACGGTCTGCTGCTGCGTCGTTTTCAGGTTGCCTGCCGCCTCCGCCTTCTTGCGCATTACCTGCACTGCGTCCATCACATCCTGTTGCTGGTTGTAGTAGGCGTCGCCCAGAGACGACGTCCAGGAGATATTCTTGTCCATGTTGCCCAGGACGGTCGGAAACCCGGTAAGCGCCTTGACGCTCGCATCCCAGGGCTGCTGATCGACGGCCTGGCCCAGGGAGTCGCCCTTCAAATCCGGATGATTCTGCACCCAGCGGTCGGCCTCGACCACCTGTTCCGGAAAAGTCGCGGCAGCGAGAATCTGCGCGACGAGCGAGTCCGGGTACAGTGCAATCGGCGCTACCAATTGTTGCAGCTGGTCGGGACTCTGCTTCGCATACGCGGGAGCCGGCTGCGTTTGACCCTGCGCCGGGGCCTGCTCTTGAGCGTCCTGATTGGCTGAGAGGGAATAAGGAACTGTCGCGAACACGAGCGCCAGCGACAAAAACGAGATTAATGCCTGTTTAAGTAACGAGACCCGCAGGAATCGTGGGCCGCCTGAAGACGAGGAATTCATCGTGGATCCTCCTGCACACTCGATTAGATGCAAGAATTGGTTAATGGGACTTCACGGGAAAAAGAGGAATCGAATGCGACGCTTTCGCGTCAAAATGCCTTACTTCCGTGGATCTCAAATGCTAGGATCGCGTCCGATGAACAGGATGCGATCCCGGCTGATACTTTCCGCTTTTCTCGCCTGGATGTCCAGTCCTCTCGCTGCGCCCTCCACGGCAGAGGCGCAGGCCTTGCAATCACAATCGGCGCCCGGGCGCCCGGTTCTCCTCCACGCGGCGCGCCTGCTCGATATCAAAAGCGGCAAGATCGTGCAACCGGGGGAAGTGCTCGTCGAAGGCGACCGGATCGTCGAAGTGGGAGGGTCCGTGAGCCATCCACCGGGCGCCGAGGTGATCGATCTGGGCGAGCGAACGCTGATGCCGGGCATGATCGATGCCCACGTCCATCTTTTTCTGCATCCCGGCGCCGAGGATCTGCAAACCGTTGAAGAGTCCGTGCCGCAGCGCACCATTATGGCGACTTTGGCCGCGCGCGACGATCTGATGGCTGGTTTCACCGCCGAGCGCGACATGGGCACGGAAGGCGCGGGCTCGGCGGACACTGCCGTGCGCGACGCAATCAACCAAGGGCGCATTCCCGGTCCGCGCCTGCGCATCAGCGGGAATGCCATCAATATTCTTGGCGGGCACGAAGACGCCATCGGCTACAACCCCGCGCAGCACGTCCTGCCCAATGCGGACTATGCCAACAACGCAGCCGAACTCATCTCCGTCATGCGCGAGGAATATAAGGAAGGCGCCGACTTCACCAAGATTTACGAAACCGGCGAAGACACGGTGCGTGACGGCAAAGCCGCGACCGTCTATCAGTATTCCGAGGCCGAGCTGGCCGCAGCTGTGGCCGAGGCGGCGCGGTTGGGCCGCAAGGTCGCTGTGCATGCGACTGGCGAGCCGGGCACGCTTTTCGCCGCACAGGCTGGCGTGGTCTCGATCGATCACGCAAACCAGCTCAGCGATGAAACCATGCGCCTGATGCGGGAAAAAGGAATTTTCGCCGTTCCCACGCTCACCATCTTCGAATTCTTCGTGAATCATCCTGAATCATCCGCGCAAGCGGCGCGCGAACGCCAGCTCTACGATCTCAAGTGCGAAAATTTCCGCAGACAAGTCGCCGCGGGCGTCCCGATGGCGCTCGGCACCGACGTCGGCCCGTTTCCCCACGGCACGCAGGCCCGCGAATTTGAGCTGATGGTGAAGTTCGGAATGACTCCGCTCGCCGCGCTGCAAGCCGATTTGCTCAACGGCGCAAAACTTCTGGGCTGGGACGGCCAAATCGGTGCGCTCGAGCCCGGCTACTTCGCCGACGTCATCGCGGTGGCGGGGAATCCCCTGGAAGACGTGAGCAGGCTGAAAAACGTCTCCTTCGTGATGAAGTCCGGAGTCATCTACAAGAAATAGTTCGCCCCCATCCACCGGTAGCCGTGGAGATACAGTCGAAATCGCTGAAGATTCAACCACGTCGCGCCGGCCGCTGCTTGGTTTTGCAAGCAGGTAAATTCCGCGTATCCCATTGATAGAATAGACTTTAAATCTCCTATATTTCCGCTCGCGGTCCCGGCCCTTTAGCACCGGACCGTCGCCAATCGCGTTATCGCACGAACCGGTGGCCGTTTTTCGAGTCCGACTTGGGAGGGAAGATACCATGTCCAGCGATACGCCGTGCGCTTCGAGCCTCGCCCCGAAATTTCCACTGAGCTTACTTCTGGTGGAGAACAACGCGCTCGATGCGCAGTTCTACATCGACTCTCTCTCCAGGGCCCAGTTCGATCTGAGCGCAGACGTCGCGCGAACGCCCCAAGAGTTCGTCGAAAAGCTTCAGCTGTCGGATTACGACATCATCCTCGCCGACTATCACATGGGTTCTTCGTGGACGGGCATGGATGCCCTCGATCTGCTGCAGGAAGAAGGCCGCGATATTCCATTCATCCTGCTCACCGCACCGCTCGGCGACCAGATTGCTGTCGACTACATGAAGAGCGGCCTTGCGGACTACGTTTTGAAGGATCGCTTGGACCGATTGCCAGTCGCGATCTACCGCGCCCTGGAGCAAAGAGCGGCGCGCAACGAACACTTGCATGCCGAACGCGCGCTCGAACAAGCCGAAAACAAGTTCCACGCCCTCGCCGAATCCATGCCCTCAGCCGTGTTCCTTCAGATGGGTGCGAACTGTACATACGTGAATCGAGCCGCCGAAGCCCTCAGTGGCTTTCGCCGCAGCCAGCTCATGCAAATGAGCTTTTGGCAGATGATCACCGAGGCGGCGCGGCCGGCGACGTACGAACAAATCCATCGCGCGCAATCCGCGGAACTGCCGGTGCGATGCCAGACGCAAATCACCACAAAGTGGGGCACCGAGCGGTGGCTCGATTGCCATGTCAAGGTGCTGCAAATGGATGGGGGAATCGCGGCGCTCATCACCGCGGTTCCGATCCCGGGATCCGGGGAACATGCGAAAGGGCCAGGGCAAGCCGTTCAGTTCCACCCGGCACAGACTCCATCCATTTCCGCGCCTGCCCGCAACGACTTTCGATGGAAGCGTCGTCGGCCCGTTCCGAACGAACTGCGCCACCACCCTTTGACCGCGGTTGATTCCTCAATCTCTTCGGACTCCTACAGCTACGCCGAGCGCGTTGCCGACGATCGCGCCGCGGACCAGCGCGCTGCGGATCAGCTCGAGGCGATCCTTCGGGCCAACGAGGCCAAGGTAGAGGTCACCGCGAAGGAGCGAGCCGTCAAGACCTCCTACGTGCAATAGGAGACGGCGCCTCGATCGTCGAAAGGCGAGGACTGGTCGCCCGGAAACTGCGGTTTATCTCGTAAGTGTTGGCTTGGTTGGATCGCCCGCGCGTGTGCTCGATTCGTTTGACCGCCCTCTGTGCATCCGCTATGATGAATTCGCGGGGTGGAGCAGCCTGGTAGCTCGTCGGGCTCATAACCCGGAGGTCGTCGGTTCAAATCCGACCCCCGCAACCACTTTTCTAGTTCAAATACATACTCTTGGCAGGTTCCACTTTCGATCCGGTCTCCGATTTAGGTGCAATTGGGTGCAGAATTCCATCCAACTGCTCCGCAAATCGTGCGTCATCCCCGCTCGCCACGTGTGTATAAACATCGAGTGTGAGCGAGGCATCGCTGTGGCCGAGACGCTGTTGGCGGACCTTCAGCGGCACTCCCAGCTGATCCATGAGTGTGCTGTTCGTGTGACGGAAGGCGTGCAATCCCCCGCGCTCGATTCCTAGCGAATCAAGCAAGGGGTACAGTTTCCGCTTCACGAGAAGATTCGCGTCCCATGCCGTGCCGTTGCGCGTCGAGAACAACAAACCGTTCTCGTTCGGTCTCATGTGCCTGATGTGACCGGCAAGGTGACCCAGAAGGCGAGGAGAAAGAGCGAAGCTTCGAACGGCGTTCTCGCTCTTGGGAGACTGAAACTTTCCTCGCCACACGCTGCGGCGAACATTCGCCAAACCTCGTTCGAAGTCGAAATCGTCGACATGAAGCCCACACAACTCCCCGGCACGCATTCCGGTTTCAACGGCAAGCCAGTAGAACGTGCGATACGGCTCTGGTGCCGCCGCGAGAATTCGCTTGGCCTCTTCGATGGAGAAGAAGCGACGCGCCACCCGATGCCGCCTCGGAAGAACGATCCCCGATACGGAATCATGTGCGACATAGCTCCAAGTTCGCGCCGACCGCCAAAGCATCTGAATCGTTGCGAACAGATTCTTTGTGGTCTTAGCGCTGAGCGTTATCGAAGAGACAAACCGTTGAACCTCCTCCGGCCCGATCTCTCGCATCTGCCATTGCCCGAAGAATGGAACGAGGTGTCTGTGAAGGTGACTTCGAATCGTGGCTCGAGTGGATGGTTTGTGTTGGGAAAGCACTAGCGACTCCCAACGAGACACGAATTCCGCAAACGTCGCGGTGGGTCGGGCGCGATAGCGCGGATCGTTGACGGGCGTGTGCGAGTCTGAAAAGAACAGTGCCGGCGATACGTTGAATCGCTGGCTGAGTTTTTCGATATGCTGCTTGTTAAGTTTCCTTTTGCCATGTAAGACCTCGGAGACAATGCTCTCCATCCCTAAAAGAGGCGCGAGATCCTTTTGCTTGAGATTGTTCCCGGCCATCAATTCCGCCAGCACTTCCACAGGGGAGACCGCGCGGATCGGATACCGCTCGTCCTCAAAGGCTCTGATCAAAACTGTCAGCAGCTCGGCGTAATTCTCTTCCGCTGCCGAAAGATGCCCCCGATGTTCCAGGTTGTAGAGCACCTCGGTATAGAGTTCATTTTGCGCTTCGGAGGTGATGGGTCGGGGCGCGGGGAAACCCTTGAAGTTGTATTTTGCAGTCGCAGTCGTCCTTCCATTTCTCCTTAGCTTCACAAAGCAGGGATTACCCTTCACTCCTTAGATGGCTCCCAAAGCTCGATCTGGTTGCCATCCGGATCTTTGAGCCACGCGAAGTTCCCGTAAGGATATTCCTCGGTTTTTTCGATCGCCACTCCTTTGCTCTTAAGGCGGCTGAGGACTTCTCCCATGTTTTTCACCGTGTAATTGATCTTACCCGTTCGAGGCTTGTCCTTGATGTCTTCGTCAGTGGGCATGATCGCCCACGCGATCGTTCTTTTGATCTCCGGATTTTCAAGGTCCCTGTACTCAAACGATGCATAAATGGAACTGCACTCAGCATCTTCGCCTTCAGGAATTATTCCGAGGCAATCGCGATACCAGGCCGCCAATCTCTTTGTATCGTTCGAAAACAGAAAAGCGCCGCCAATTCCGTCGATCATAAGTTCCTCCCTCTTCTCATCTCTGCCGGTTTCCGAATCGGCAGGCATAATTCCAATTCAAAGTGCGACCAATCCGTCGCGCTTTCTTTGTTCAGGAAAACCTCCAGTGCTGGCGCATGTTCCGGTTCGTAGGCACTCTGGATAAGCCAATCTCTGTAAAGATAGTCCCAAGCCGTCGCTACCTTATGGAGATCGCCGGAAACCTGTATGACGGCATATCGCATCGCCGGCATTTTCAATTTCGACATTCCTTCCATGCACTCAAAGGGAAAAGACGACGCAAGACAGACCTCATATCGATAAAGATGCTTTGGGGTCACGTGTGGATCGTCTACCGTCATTCCGAAAAGAATTCCTTCTGAAAAAATATTCTGGGATTTGGCCCATTCGATCACTGTCTTGAGGGCGGCAAGTACTCTGTCCAGTTCGAAAGCATTCGTAACCCGAATATAGGCGACTTGCCTTTCGGGAATGTCGATCAATTTCACTGAAAACGCGGCTCTTTTTTCCGCCGCGCTCATGGGGAGACCATATGTGTCTTTCGGGAACAGTTCTTTGCAAATCTTGCGCTTTTTGATCTCGCCGCTTTTTCGAAACTGACTTGGGGAAGTGTCGTAACCGGATCGGAAGGCACGCGAAAAAGTGGCCGATGATGAAAAACCGCACTCGAAGGCTATGTTGGTCAAAGTTTGGTCGGAATAACGGAGAAGACGAGCAGCCTTTTCAAGACGAAGCCGGTTGGTAAAATTGTTTAGGGTTTCGCCCGTAATCGCGCCAAAGATCCGATGGAAATGAAATTCCGAGAAGCAGGCAACCTTTGCCAGCTCCTCGAGCTTCGCCTGGCGATCCAGATTCCCGCGAAGATAGTCGATGACCCGATTAATTCTTTGGGAATATTCGCTGCTGGCCTGGCTCTTTTGCCTTGGAACGGATTCTATTGGCATTGCGTCGCAGAATACCCCAATTGTCCTATGCGGTCAGCATCCAAAAGTCAGCGCGGCCTTCTTCGACGAGCGTATGTCAAAGGTGCATGCGATGATGGTTGTGTCGAGAAAAAATGTATCGCTCGTTCATATCGTCCCGGCTAAAGCGCCTCCCAGGCTGTACGCGCTTCAGCCGTTTCATCAAAGCGTCCAAGTCCTGCTTGTCAGCGCTTTGTGCCGTAATTTGTTCGAGCCACTCGCGGAACACCGCATTAAGGGTCTTATGTTGAGTCTTGGCCATGAATCTGATTGGGAACTCTGACTGTGCAATGTAACCATGCCATTTGGAAATCGTGCCCGACGGATCGCACGTGTGGAGAGCGGCGGTTCATTTCCGCAACGAGGCTGTTCGCAAAATGCGCGGATTCGCGACAGACCCGCCAACAACGAATTACGTGAAATGCATGTCCCAAGGAACATAATCCGTTCCACAGTAGAGGCTCGGAAGGTGTAACGTCTGAGCGGCGAAGACAGCCTTACGTAGGAGTCGATATGAGCGAACCAACGTTCGATATTTTTTCGGGGACCTCAGAAAAGGACGCCCGCTGGTTGGAATCTACCAGCGGGCTTACAACAGCGCGAGAGCGCATGGAGCACCTTGCCGCCGTCAGACCAGGTGCATATTTCTTGTACAGTCCGTCAAGCCATTCCATCCTGGCAACGAGGGACACTACCAAACAGCTGCGACCTGCACCGAAGAAAAAGACCGCGGATGCTGCGTAGTCATTTCCGCTCTGGCATCCATACTAGAAAGTGTTTCGAATCAGACAGATTTCAGGCCGCGTGTTCGGTCACCTTTTTCGCATGAGAACAAACGGGGTGGCCAGGAAGCCTTTGAGCCTCCGTCCGTTGTCGGGTATGCGGTGATCCTGCCGGGCAAGATTGGAGGCTGGGTTCCGGTGGCCAGCATTTCGCAGGCGCACGTAACACGGAAGCTGCCGGCCGTCGAGCCCGTCGAAAGGAGAGACCAAAAGGACCGGTGGAAATAGTGACCCATATTGAACAGACTGAGAACTCTAATCTACGAGAAGTTTGGGGTAGCCGTGGACCGACTCACAAGCCTGCAACGCGAATACGAAGAAAATATGAGGCTACTCGCTCATCCGCTGGACCTCGCTGAACTTGAGCAACGGAAGGAACGCCGCCGAACCATCCTTCGCGAAGTCCGAGAACTCGCGCTGACTTTGAACATTTCTGAACCTCTATGGCTGTCTCTCGGCTCATAGGTGCCGTTTCGTTTTCCGAAGAAGCCTTGGGCCGAGCCTCGGCAATGTCGACCCCCAGTTAACCGGAGCGCAACCCGGTGTGCATGGGGGACAGAGGGCCGGAATTGCATTCGGAATACATCCGTTTAAGCCTGTCACGGCCTACCCGTCAATCCGGAGCCATACGCGAAAATTCGTACCTATTTCCCACAAGAAACGGGTCTGCGGTGCCGTCCGTCCGCACGACCGAGAACCTCTCATCATTCTTGGGGCCGCTGGGGTCGTAAGCGGCAAGATCGAGCTGGTCGGGGTCGGAAAGCCCGAGCGGAAACGAAAGCTCCAACGGAATCAGTTCTCCCTCACGATAGACGAAAGCAGGCGTGGATATTCGAAGCGAAGGCGCCCCTGACTGTCTGAATTGGCGAAGGAATAAGGCTGTTCCGCGGCTCCCCCATGAACCCTGCCCACGCGGTGACCACGATAGAGACAATCTTCGATGTGCAACTTATGCCGATGTTGAGACTCATTCTACCCGGTCATACTCCCTGGCCTTTCACTAGTGGAACAAAGGGTACGGGAAGCAACAGAAAACATAGACTGCTTTGCCCAACTGCCTGTAGGTTTGTTGCCAGCCGTGAAGACCAGAAGGACCACAGACCGTATGCCAGGGCAATTGAGCAGACGAGCCTTGATCAAACGGCTAATCAGCGCTGCTACAGGGATCACCGTGTTCCCGATGACGGGATGCCTTTCCACTCGGTCTGGCGCCGAGGCGCCTCTGGAAAAGGAGAGGGCGGCCATGGGGGATGTTGCACGCGCCTTCAGCCAGAGATTTTCGGTGCCCACGCTTTCAGTTGCCATCTCGCGAAACGGCCAAATGGTTTACGAAGAACAGTTTCAATTGGAGAACCGCACAGGGGCGGAGTCGCCCTTCCCGTCGAGCTTGTTTCGCATCGCCAGCGTGACCAAACCCATAACGTCGGTTGCCATCTTCAGCCTGATCGAGAAGGGCCAACTCAAGCTCGGCGACCGAGTATTCGGCTCCTCCGGAATCCTCGGGACGAAGTACGGAGAGTATCCATACAGGCAATACGTATCCGACATCACCGTCGATCACCTGCTGACGCACAGCTGTGGAGGCTGGCCCAACGATTCCACGGATCCGATGTTCCGCTTCGCCGCTTGGGACCACGCCGAATTGATTTCCTGGACTTTGGAGAACCTGCCCCTTTTCGATCCGCCGGGTCAACACTGGGCCTATTCGAATTTCGGATATTGTTTGTTGGGCCGCGTCATCGAGCAGGTCACCGGCCAGCCGTACGCGGATTATGTTCAGAAAAACATCCTCGCGGCGTGCGGAATTAGCGACATGCGGATTTCTGGGAACACGTTGGAACAGTCCGTCCCGAATGAAGTTGTGTATGTCGGCCAGGGCGGCGAAGACCCCTACAGAATGAATGTCTCGCGCATGGACTCCCATGGTGGCTGGTTGGCGACTTCTTCCGATCTTGTGCGATTCCTGAATCACGTGGATGGCGCCAGTTCGCCGAGCCTCTTAAAGCCGGAAACGATCCGAATGATGACCACGCCCAGTCCTGCGTACCCGGCCGCCTCGTCCGCCAAGTACGCCCGGGGCTGGTTCGTCAGAAATGAAGGAGCAGGAAATTGGTGGCATAACGGCAGCCTACCGGGCTCGACCACGATCATGGTCCGCACTTCGACGGGCTTGTGTTGGGCTGCGCTGACGAACACGCGCACTCAACCCCCCGACCAGATGAACGGCGCGTTGGACGAAATGGTATGGGACATGGTTCGCCGCGTGCCCTCTTGGCGCGCCTGAGACGAATGGACTCCGAATTGCCGGTTGCGCATTTGGTTCCCCCACGAGGCAGCTCGTACCAACCTCTGCTCGCGGACTGGATGCATGAGCAGGTGGTCTGCCTGGTCGACGCGGGAAATGGCTGGGTGGTGTGCGAAGGATTTCGCAGTGGCACCGCCGCATCCGTCGGTCGGTGATCTCCGCTGCTTCACACCAGCCGATCTGCTTCGCCAAAGCTCGCAAGATCACGTCTTGGGTCTTCAACCTCCGCTCCGGGGCGGCCCTCGGTAGCCGTTCATACCTGTCTCCAGGCGTGCATCCTGCCCCGGAGCCGCTTCTTAGAAAGCGGACATATCGTGTGCTACGGACGCAGTTCCCAGTCCACGTGTCCACGTGGACGTTTCTGCCGGGAGGATGGTAACCTGTCGCCCCGCGGATTCACGCCTGACTCAGCCGGGAGCTCGCAGGAGCGAAATTCTTCAGCCTCGACAGGAATGTTCACGATGGCATCGGATCCAACCAACGCTCAGCCCATAGGCGCCGACTCGTTCGTGTCGCAGCCCGTTTCCTTGCCGCTCACGCGGGCCGCCATATTCCTTGTTCTCACCGTCCGGGCCTCGGACGAAAATCGCGCTGCTGTTCTTTCTTTGTGTAACGACCTATCCGGACTTTTGCGTGCTGTCGGTTTTCGGGACCTTGACTCTGCTCTCTCCTGCATCATGGGCTTCGGTTCCGGAGCGTGGGAGCGCCTGTTCGGCTTGCCGCGTCCTGCGGAGCTGCATCTTTTCCGTGAGATTCGCTCCGGCACGCGTCACGCGGTTTCCACGCCCGGCGACTTGCTCTTCCACATCCGAGCCAAGCGCATGGATCTTTGCTTCGAGCTCGCCATGCAAATCATGGCGCGCCTCGGAGGGGCCGTCGCAACGGCCGACGAAGTCCACGGCTTCCGCTACGTCGACAATCGCGATCTTCTCGGCTTTGTGGACGGCACTGAAAATCCGAGTGGCAGCGCGGCAACCGACGCCGTCTTCATCGGGGATGAAGATCCCGCCTTCGCAGGCGGGAGCTACGTGATTGTGCAGAAGTATCTTCACAATCTCGACCGGTGGAACGAGCTGCCCACTGAGGTGCAAGAAAGAATCATAGGCCGCAAGAAGCTCTCCGACGTAGAGCTCGACGATTCCGTCAAGCCCACGTCGGCACACAGCGCGCTCACCGTGATCGAACAGCACGGCAAAGAAATAAAAATTCTGAGGGACAACATGCCCTTCGGCCGCCCGGGCCACGGGGAATTTGGAACCTACTTTATCGGCTACAGCCGTTCGCCTCGCACCGTCGAGCAGATGCTTGAAAATATGTTCATCGGACGCCCTCCCGGCAATTACGACCGCATTCTGGACTTCAGCACCGCCGTTACGGGAGGCCTTTTTTTCATCCCGACAGCTTCGTTCCTCGACAACGTCACTCCCGATCCGTCCGCCGAGTCTTCCGACGCAGAGACGCCCGCGGCGGCTCCAGTTGCACCTTCTAGCTCGAACGCACCACCGGACGATGGTTCGCTCGGCATCGGTTCCTTAAAAGGAGAAAATTCCCATGAATAACCTGTATCGCGAGCTGGCTCCGATTTCCGATGCCGCGTGGGTTCAAATCGAGGAAGAGACTTCGCGGACGTTCAAGCGCTATCTCGCCGGCCGCCGCGTGGTGGACGTTCATGGGCCGGCGGGTACCGCTCTCTCCGCCGTCGGCACCGGCCACCTGCAAACGATCGCGGCTCCCGGAGAAGGCGTAATCTCCCGGCGGCGCGAAGCGAAAGCACTCGTCGAGTTGCGTGTCCCATTCGATCTTGAGCGCCGGATGATTGACGACGTGGAACGCGGCGCCAACGACTCCGACTGGCAGCCCACGAAAGACGCCGCGCGCAAGCTTGCGTTCGCCGAAGACCGCGCGATTTTCGAGGGCTATGCCGCCGCCGAAATCGTCGGCGTCCGCCAGGGCACGAGCAATCCCAAAAAATCTCTTCCCGCTGATGTCCGCAAGTACCCGGAAGCCTTTGCGGAGGCCCTAAGTCAGTTGCGTCTGGTGGGCGTCAATGGACCCTATTCCATTTTGTTGAGCGCCGGCGCGTACACCGAGCTTGCCGAAACCAGCGACTACGGGTATCCGGTTCTGGAACACGTCAAGCGCCTGGTCGAAGGCAAAATCATCTGGGCTCCCGCCATTGACGGGGCCTTCGTGGTCACAACCCGAGGAGGCGACCTCGATCTTCACCTCGGCCAAGACGCCTCCATCGGCTATTTGAGCCACACCGACACGCACGTCCGCCTGTACTTGCAGGAATCCTTCACCTTTCTCTATCTCACTTCCGAATCCTGTGTTGCCCTCGCGCCTCCCTCCAAGCCACCTTCCTCCTGACCCGCGCGCCAGCACGCGAGTCGGGAACGGAAGGCGTACCTTGGATGCTTGTTCTCGGGAGCTCGCCTCTTCCACGCGCTTTCACCTGCCCGGAGTTTTGTGGCCCAGAAAGATCGTGTGGCGGGGATCGCCTTTTTTCAGACGACCGCGCACGCGCTCCACCTCGACGACAAACCGCCCATGGCTCAGGCGTTGCTCGAATTTCCGATCCTCACGGGCCGACCAGACGGCCAACACCCCATTCATCTTGAGCGCGGCAAATGCAGCGGCGATTCCGCGGTCATCATAGAGCCCTTCATTGCTAGAGGCGGCGAAAGCCGCCGGGCCGTTGTCCACGTCAAGCAGCACGGCGTCGAACCGGCCGGCGCGTGAACTGAGTACGACGGCGACGTCTTCGATCTCGACGCGCACGCGCGCATCCGTCAGCGGGTGTCCGGCTAGAGCTGAGAGCGGGCCACGATTCCACTCGACCACGGCGGGTACCAGTTCGGCCACGAGAACCGTCGAATCCGGCGGCAGAAGGTCGAGCGTCGCACGCAGCGTAAAACCCATGCCGAGTCCGCCGATGAGTACGCTGGGTCGCGCAAGCGTCCGCGCCTGTCGACACGCGAACGTGGCCAGCGCCTCCTCCGAGCCGTGCATGAGGCTCGACATAAGGCTCTTGCCGTTGGCGAGGATGATGTACTCGTCGCCGCGGCGGACCAGCTTACAGACGGTACCGTCTCGAGACAGTGCCTGGCCGAGCAACTCCAAAGGCTTCACGCGCGTGATGGTACCGCAGGGCAAAACTTAAGTAAAAACCGACCACTCACGCCCAGGCCATGTCTCCGGATTCGGGGTTAAACCGGCCGTAGCTAGACGTTCGGGGGTTCTCGCGTTTCAGAGTGAAGCATCGTAGGGAGGCATCTGCCGGGTGTGATGCCAGGCCAGCGCTTGCGGCGATTGAGAAGAGGGCTTCTGATTGGTAGCCCGCGCGGCCCGCTACTGTTCCCAGGTCGCCTGTTCCGTAGAGCCGCTGACCGGCGGCGATGTTGGACGCGAGGCTTTAGCGGATTCCGTGTTCCGGCGGCTCATTGGCGAACTCGATCTTCGCGATGGCCCACACGCCGGAGGTTTTCAGATATTCGGCGCTCAGCACTCGGCGCTCTGTCCTGCGGACGAAGCCGCCGCCTTGGGCGTGCGCCATCCGCGCCAACGTACAGTCCTGCGGAATCGGGTTTTCGATTTCCACCGCGCAATCGAACCGCCCGGCAGCGCTCTTGCCATCCGTGGCGAGTTCGATTACGTCAGGCCTCCCAGCGTGATCCGCCGCGATGCTGCGTACCGACGGGTCGAACGCGCCGGCTTCAGGATCCGTGAAGAGTGACGCAGAAGCGTCGCGTGTTTCGGTGTTAAGGAGCCGGAGCCAGGTCTGGTGCAGCTCGCGGACCGCCGCCTCGTTCTCGAGCCTCGTCAGGCGCGCCTCGAGCTCATCGTCCGCGATCACTACGGCGGGCACCCCGACGGCAGCCAGGGGCGCGGCGAGCAGCGCCCCGCCTTTCAGAAAGGACCGGCGGGTGGAACCAGCGTCCCTGGTCATGCCACACCCCCTGACGTCTTCGCCTGATAGAAGCGTGTGATATCAAACCGACCGGCGAGCCTCTCGTGCGCGCCGACGGCGCTCATGTTTAGGCCATTTGCGCCGCAGTTGTAACCGACGCCAACGTCGCGCATCGTATGCAAGTTGACCAGGATGGTGCCCAGCGTACCGTTGCAGGCCTCCTCCAGCCAATACATGAAATACAGGCCGTCCCGAATCTTCACGTAGGCCGCCGGCCCGCTCCACTCCAACCCACCGGCATCGGCATCGGTAAAAATGATCCAGGAGAGTGAATGCGGCGCGGTGTAGAGGTGCATGGAGGTCAGGCCCGGAGCATAGTTCTGGCTTACGGCGCCTCCAACCATCTCATCCGTGAAGTGGTGGCGGTTATACTTCGGTGGAATCAGGCCTTCCATCTCGATCACGCCGAACAGTGTCCTCACGCCCGCCTCGTTGGCGAAATAGGGCGTGTTCAGATACCCGTTGAAACATGTGACGAGCCCTTGGTGGAAATCCACGACCACCGAGTGTCCGTCATGGTTCGGCGTGCCTTCCAGCAAGTGACCGAACAAGATCACTCCCGGCGCGGATTCCCAGGCCTGGTAGCGCGCTTTGGTCCAGTGCGTGTCGCCATCCTTCCGCCAGTTCAAATTGTCGGCGTCGTCGAAGCCGTATTCCATCGCCGGCGCGTTATCGTAGCGAAGCGTCAGCGTCTTGCCGGCCAGCCAGTCGGTGTTTGGACCGCGATTGCCGCCCATCAATGCACCGGGACCGGTGGCGGCCGCAAACGCGGTCGTTTTCTTGGCGCAGGCGGCGTCGACTTCGGCCTTGGTCATCTTCGCCATCGTTTTTAGCGGCCGATAGACACGCCGCGCGCCCTTCGCGGGAGTCTCGCCGGCCGCCGCCGCTGGGACCGGCGCGCCATTTTCGTCGCCGAATTTCTCAAACTGAGCGAGCTGCCCCAGCCACTCGCCGCTGCCGCGGAAAAGGTAATACTCCAGCGAGTCGTTGGCGTCGAAGCCGAGCCGGACGCCGATCTGTTCGACGCGGTTCAGGTCCATCACGTAGGCAGTGAAGGTGCCGGAAAATTCGCATTCCGTGCGAGTGTAGACATAGAGGTCGGTGTTGATCTTGATGTAGTCGGACGGCGCGCAGAACCCGAGTTCGCCACCCAGGCGTGACAGCTCGACAAAATTCGAGTACCCGGCGGACGGAAAAAACTCCAGCGTCTCCGCTCCAGTGTCCTGCTTCCAGTAAAAGCCCTTGCCCTCGACGCGGTTCGTCGTGACGTGGCGAACTGTCGGCGGCTTCTGGCCGGGCTGCTCGACGTATCCGTAGTAAATCTCGCGCTGCACTTCGCGATTGTCCTGATAGCCGCTGAACCACAGTTCGAATACCGTCGCGAGGTTTGTGTCCTGATCGATCACCGCGGCATAGCCGCGCTGGGTTCCGGGGATCATGTGTGAAAAGAACGCGACGCCGTTCAACGCTAACGCGCCGTATCCGGCCTCCACTGCTCCGCCGCCGTTCTCAGCCACCGAAAGACGATTGGTCCGGCTGAATGAATAGACCAGCGCCGGGCCTTTATCAGTGACGATCCGGATCGTTTTGCCGGCGAACGCATCAGCGAGCGGCGACTGGCTCGTCGGGCCGCTCATGGCGACGGCGCTCAACTTGTCTGCGATCTGGCGTTCCGAAAGCTTGGTGTAGGCGATGCGGTGCATCTGCTCTTTCGGATACGGTGTTCCCGGCATGCATCCCTCCTCCGTGCGTCCCAGTTTCTCGCGGATCGTCCGCCCGCAAGGCGTCATCGCCCCGCATCATCATGATCGTGCGGCGTGATGCTAACCCTGAAAGTTATAGTTTTCAACCACCGGGCGTCATCGGTCGCTGCAAAAAGAGATGTCCGGTTTGTGCAAAGCAGATGTCCGGTTTCATCCCGAGTGGGCGACGGGATGGAAACGGAGCGGATCGAGTTGAGCCCGAGAGAGCGATTGAAGGTGCGGCGGCAAGTCGAAGATGGACATCGGAAGCAAGTCGAAGCTGCATGGCGGTGGCGCTTGACGGATCGTCAGGTACGTCGTTTGCAGACCCGTCTGCGCCGGGAGCATCACACGTCTTAGAGCGTGGTCCCCAGGCGTTTCCAGGAATCTATCTCTGCAGCACGGCGCCCTTCCACCTCGTCGCCAGGTCTTCGACGCTCGGATAGGAATAGGCCTCAACGAATGTGTGTTCGGGCGGCTGCGATCCGTCCGCCAGCGACCGTGCCAGCATCTCGACCGCCCGATCCATGGTCAGCGAAGTCACCACGCTCGCGCAGAGCAGGCCCTGATCCACCAGCGGCCGGCTGCGTTCCGCGACTCCCACGCCCGCCCGCGGTATGGCCAGCCATTTCGGCCGGTTGGCCACGCTCGTGGTCTCGAACGCTTTCCGCGCACCGTGCGCAAAATCCGCGTTCTGCGAAACGATCAGCTGTATGCTTTCGGGTTTGGGATGGGTGAGGCTAAGCCACGAACAAACCGCGGTGTAGGCGTTCTCCGCCGACGATCCGATCACTTTCAACGCTTTCACTTCGATATTTTTCGGTTTGGCCTGATCCAGTCCGTCAAGCCGGCGCGTGGCCCACCAGCTCATCGCCGGCCCGCGAAGGTAGAGAACGGAGCCTCCGCCCGACAGGATCGCTCCGATCTGCCGGCCCTGAATTTTTCCAACTTCTACGTGATCCTGTGAAATCTGAAAGACGGGAACTTTCGGGTTGCGTCGCAGCGCGCTCAGGTAGTCCACGTGTGCGTTGTTGACAACCCAGGCCACGCCCGCCGCAACCGCAGCTTCCGCCACCCTCGGCAATCCGGCGGCGCTGACGGGCTCGACCAGGATCCCAGCCGGCCGGGGGGCGGTTTTTGACAGCACGATATCGAGCAGCTGCTGGCCCTGCGCCACCGAATCCATCCCCGCGTTGATGACGTCCAGCTCGATACCCAGGCGGTCCGCGACGGCCTGCGCCGCAGCCGTCTGCGCGCGCAGATACATCGTGTCGCTCGGAATCGACAGGATCAGTTTGAGTTTCTTCATGAAGCCCCGAACCCCGTCTAAGGATATATCCTCTTATCCTCCGCCCAAGCAGAGTTACGCGCCTCTTGTTATAAGCGCCAACCGTCGCGGGCGCACGGCCGTGTCTTTTGGGAGGAGGTTAGAACGAATTGTAGGGCTTGCCGTTCAGTGGTGAGACGGAGTCCGAAGCGGAGTGCACGTCGCAGATGCCGCCCGGCACCTGATCCGGGCTAAGCACGTCGTCGCAGGCCTCCGTCACCCAGTCCTGCTGGTGCGTGATCGGATCGGTGGGAACTTCGCCGATGTATTGCGATTGATGCAGGTCGTCGAGCGAGCTCGGCGCGTTTTCCTTGTCCAGCGTGTAGTTCTGGATCGCCTGCCGCATCACAAAGAGATCCTGGCGCAGAGCCGCTTCGTGCGCCTGCACCACGGACTGTTCGTAGCGCACCGAACTCATCGTCGCAAGGATCAGGATGATGAAGATCACGATCATCAACTCGAGCAGGGTGAATCCGCGCGAGTGGCGTGCCCTTGCCTCGCCGGCCGATCTTGATGGACTGCGTCGCGTCATTTCGTTTCCCGTTTTCAAACGCGGACCCGTCTACCAGTCCGAATACTTCGTTCCGTCCAGCGCCGTGCCCGTCGCCTTGCTGTAAACGTCGAAAACATCCTGCCCGCCCCACTCGGTGCTGTCGGGATCGTCCTGCACCGATCGCATGCCCCAGTCCTTCGAATTCGTCATGGGATCGACGGGAATCTCGCGCAGAAATCGCAGCCGGGTGTTCTGTTGCTGCTGCGCGCCGGTCAGTGTCACACCGTGGTATAGCGTATCGAGGTCCGGCGGATAATTTTCCGTCCCCGCCTGCACCTGGAACAGGCCCTTCGACGCGGCATCGTTGTAGCGATCAATGGCGTCCCGAATCTGGCGCAGCCGGTACCGCAACAGCTGCTCGTGCTGGCGAATGATCGTGACGCGCGCCATCGGCATCGCCACCGTCGCCAGCAGGATCAAAATCGACGATGCCACCAGGAGCTCAAGCAGCGTCATTCCGGAATTGCGGGCCCAGTCCCTGGAAGGAGTCGTGCGGAAATCTTCGCGGCGGCTCACGGCTCGCAAAATCCGTCTGCGGGTTCGCGGGACCATGCCGAAATTGCGGGGACTGCTGAGCATCGCTGCGCTCACTGCACCTGGATCGTGGCTTCTTGCGAGACCATCGGCACGGTGCGTTGCTGCGAATCGCGAGCATTCACCTGCAGCACCTGCAGCGCGGAACTACCGGGCGCGATGGCGCGGACCACCAGCCCCAGCAGAGTTCCCGAACCGCTCACGCCGGGCGTATTCGGCTTGCGCGTGGCAGACACGATGATATCGCCCTTCTGCGCATCGATTCGCTGCACGATTGCAATGGCGCCCTGGTTCCCGGCAGTCGTATCCGTTCCGCCGGAAAGGAATCCGCCGTCGCGCACTTCCTCCACCTGAATTGTCGCCGGATTGTAGTGAATCAGCAGCGGGATCGCGTAGAGATCGTTCACGTTTGAAACAGCCAGCCCCACCGTGGTCGTATCGCCCGCCTTCATCACCGTCGTCGGCGGATTGAAATGCAGCTGCGAAACGCTCGACGGAGCGCCGGGCTGCGGCACGGTTTGAGCCGACTCGCCTTGCGGGCCTGCGAAAGGCGAAGGCGCCTGCTGCGTCGTGTTCGGCACCGAAGCTTCTCCGGCCCCGCGGTAGACGTGCGGATTCGAATCCGTCCCGGCGGCCACCGTTTGCAGGTTATCCGCGTCGATTGACGGGAACCGGATGATATGCGGCGTCAGGACGATCAACACTTCGTCTTCCTGCACCTCGTTGCTGTTGTCGGCCGTGAAGTATTTGATGAACGGAATCTGCGCCAGGCCGGGAATGCCGTTGAGGTTCTTGGTTTCCGTGCGCTCGATCAACCCGCCCAGGACGCTCACCTCGCCATCCTTGAGGCGAATATCGTGCTCGATCTTCTTGCTGCCGATCACCGGCTGATTGATGCCGCCGATGTTGTCGGTGCCCGTGATCGACGAAACTTCAATCGAAAGCTTCATGCTGACGTCGCCATCGGGATGCACCCGCGGCGTCACGTCGATGTCCACGCCGACGTCGATATATTGAAACTGTGTGTTCACGAGCGGGTTCACGACGCCCGCGCCGGTGCCCACGCCCACGCCGACGCCCGCCTGGAAGCTGCCGGTCGCCACCGGCACCCGCTCGCCGATCTTCAAAGTCGCCTTTTCACCGTCGCTCACGCGAACCTCAGGATCCTGAATGATCCGTGTCTTGTTGTCGGTCAGAATCGCGTTTGCCGTCGCTCCAGGTAACGTCGCGCTGTAGTCCGCGCCCGTCAGGTTCTTCAGGTTGCTCAGCGTGATCTGGGTCGGTGAAGTCGACGTGCCCGATGTCGGCGTGGTCGTGCTGGTTGAGCCGCTCGTACTGCTGGGCTGCACGCTGGTTCGCGGCGTGAACGAAATCGCCACGCTCTGCCCGGGCAAAAGCCCCAAATCGCGCAAGCGGTCCACGCTCGCCGTCACCACCTGCACGTGCAGTAGTACCTCCGGTTTGGCCTTGTCGATGTCCCGGATGATTTTCGACGCCAGCGCCAGCCGGTCAGGCGTGTCTCGAATCACGATGGCGTTCTGCGCGTTCACCTGTTGCACGCGTCGCAAGTCGAGCAGCGACCGCAACGAGGTCACAACTTCGGTCAAATCCTGCGGCGTCAGCGTGTTCGATAGATAGAACGTCCGAACTTCCTCGTCTTCGACGTCCTTCCGCTTTTGCGGCGTATCCGGCGCGATGAAGATCACGCTCGCCGAGAGTGGCTTCCAGAACGCCTTGCTCTCGAGCGAAATGTCGTCCAGCGCCTGCTCCAGCGTCACGCCCGGCAGATCCGCGGTGATCCGTCGCGAGGTGAAATCCGGATCGAAGATCACGCTCAGTCCCGCCAGCTTCGCAATGGTCTCGTACACCACGCGCGCATCGTTCGTCATCTTCAAATTGATGGCATCTTGCGACAGCGGCTTCAGCAGCGGCGGGGCTGGCGTCAAATCCTCGTCGGAGCTCACGTTCGGATCCACCGCCCGGGGGACCGTCACCGCCGCTTTTCCGGCGATCAGTTCCATGGTCTTCTTGATCTGCTGGTCGGCAGCCGAATTCGAAGGGTCGAGCGCCTGCGATTTCTGGAATTCCGTCAAAGCCAGCTGCAAGTCGCCCTTTTGCAGCGCCTTTTGCCCCTGTTCCAGATGAAACTGGGCGTCTTCGTAACGCACATGCATGGCGCGAAGCTTGAATTCCGCATTGGCGGGATCGGTACGCAGCGCGGCGTCGTAATGGACGAGAGCGGTGTCGTAGTCCTGCAGGTTCTCGGCCTTCCGGCCGGCGTCATAGTCCTGATTTCCTTTGGGGCAGCCGGCGAGAAAGACGACGGCACACGCCAGAAGCGGCAACCATTTTGTACGGCGCAAACAGACCCTCCAAAGGAAAGTGCGGATGCTAAGGGAGTCTAGCACCCGGGATATGATGCGGCAAGGAACCGGCCCCGTTGCCGCCGCCCACGTCTTATTATCGACATTTCTAGACAGGTCCGTTACAGGCGTATGAATTTAAACCCGGATGCGGGCAAAAGGATTCGCCGCTGACGGGGCCCGCGTGGTGGTGGCATGTGAAAAAAACCTGAGAAACCGGCCGCTTTCGCTGCCTTGCAGCCGGTTGTGCGCGGCGGCTATGATGTTGACCGCATGAAAGCAGCCGAAAGAAAGGCGCAACGCGAAAACAACAAGATCGTGGCCCAAAACCGCGCGGCCGGCTACAACTACGAGCTTCTCGACAGGTTCGAGGCCGGCATCGTACTGGTTGGGACCGAGGTCAAAACCCTCCGCGAAGGCAAGGCCTCCATCCGCGAGTCCTACGCCGAGATTCGCGCCGGAGAGCCCTGGCTGGTAAACTGCCATATACCGGAATATCGGCCCGGCGGACCTCGTAACCACGATCCTCTGCGAAGGCGCAAGCTGTTGCTCAACCGCAGAGAAATCGAAAAGCTCGACGCCAGTATCCAGCAAAAGGGCATGACCGTATTGCCGCTGAAGATCTATTTCCGCGACGGGCTGGCAAAATGTGAACTCGCCGTCGGCAAAGGCAAGAAATTCCACGACCGCCGCGAATCGGAGCGGCGAAAAGAAGCCAAGCGCGAAGCGGACGAAGCCATTTCCCACTCGCGGCGCCGCTAACTTGGAACGAACCATCGAAAGGGAGACATGCAGATCAACATTGAGACTCAGCTCTACGCTTCAGTGGAAACCGACGCGCTCGTAACCTACGTTTTTGACAAGGACGACAAATTCGATGGGGTCCTGAGCGAAATGGATCGCGGCATGAACGGCCGCCTCGCCGCGCTCGCCGGGAACGGCGAAATCACCGGCAAGCCGCTCGAGCTCCTGCTGCTGCACTTTCCTGATGGCCTTGCGGCGAAGAAGCTGCTGCTGATCGGGGCGGGGAAGCCGGCGAAGTTCCAGGTGTCGGACCTGCGCAGGATCGCCGGGACGGCGCTGCGGCAGTTAAAATCGCGCGGCGTGAAAAAATTCGTCTTCCTCACGCGCGAAGGCGAAAACGGCGAAGGCGCGGCGCAAGCCGTCGTCGAGGGCCTGATCGTCGCCGACTTCGAGTCCAATAAATATCACACCGACAAAAAAGACCGCGAAATCGTCTCGGTCGGCCTCGCCGGATTCGATGCGAATGCGGACTTGAAAGCAGCCATCGCTGACGGCCGCACGATCGGCGACTCGATGAATTTCGCACGTGACCTCATCGTCGAGCCGTCCAATAAACTGACGCCGCGAATCCTGGCGGCCCGCGCCGAAGCCATGGCCAAGGAAGCGGGCCTGGGAATCGAAATTCTGGACGAGCGCAAAATCGCTGAGCTGAAAATGGGCGCTCTGATCGGAGTCGCGCAGGGCAGCATCGAGCCGCCCCGCGTCATCGTCCTGCGTTACACGCCGCAAAATCTCGCGCCGCACGCCCCGGTGCTCGGCCTTGTCGGCAAAGCCGTCACTTTCGACACGGGCGGCATCTCCATCAAACCCGCCAACAATATGGAAAAAATGAAATACGACATGGGCGGCGGCGCCACCATGCTCGGAGCCATGCGTGCCATCGCCGCGCTCAAGCCCGCGATCCCGGTGATCGCCGTGATTCCTGCCACCGAAAACATGCCCGGCGGCCGCGCTCAAAAGCCCGGCGATGTGCAGGTCGCCATGTCCGGCAAGACCATTGAGGTGATCAACACCGATGCCGAAGGTCGCCTGATCCTCGCTGATGGCGTTTTCTACGCCCGCAAGCTCGGCGCCACGCACCTGATCGACGCCGCGACGCTGACCGGCGCCATCGAGGTCGCTCTCTCCAACGTCCACGTCGGCGCATTCGGCGTCCCCCGCGAATATCTCGACACGTTCCTCGAGAGCACGAAATCCGCCGGCGAGAAAATGTGGCCCATGCCCATGGACGAGGAGTATCAGCAGATGATCAAAAGCGAAATCGCCGACATCCGCAACACCGGCAGCGGCAAAGGAGGCGGCGCCAGCACCGGCGCCTGGTTCATCAAGGAATTCGCCGAGGACACGCCCTGGATCCACCTCGACATCGCCTCCACCTGCTGGATCGACGAAGGCCGCCCCTGGCTAGCCAAAGGGCCGACAGGCATCGCCATCCGCTCCATCGTGGATTTCGCAATGAAAATGAAGCCCTAGGTAGCGGTACGTCAATCAGCCCTTTATGAAGGAGAGAGGCTCTGCGGTCCCGGTGAAAGCGAGGCGTTCGCGGCCCGGCATCTCGCTTTGGACCTGGGGGCGGGCGGAGCTCCGGCTCAGACAATAACCAACCGCGCGAAGCGCGCGCCTATCCCGAACCTCTACTTCACCTTTGCGCCGGGCGGAATCTCCTCCGCAAAGGTGCATAGCACCGGCTTCCCATCCGCCCCCGCCGAAGCCGCCAGCAACATCCCATTTGACTCCAGCCCCCGCATCTTCCGCGGCGCGAGATTCGCCACCAGCACCACTTTGCGTCCCACCAACTCCTCCGGTGCATACCCCGTCGCAATACCCGCCAAAACCTGCCGCACGTCATCGCCGATATCGACCATCAGCTTCAGCAACTTGTCAGCCCCCGGAATCCTCTCGGCAGACTGGATCTGTCCCACGCGCAATTCAACCTTCGCAAAATCATCAATCGTGATTTTGCCTCCCGTGGCCGCAGGCAGAGGGCCTGCCGTCGGAGCCGCAGGCGCCGCTGCAGCCGCTGTCTTATCCTCCGCCGCCGGATTTCGGATCTCATTTTCCATCGCGTCAATCCTTTCTGAAATTACCTTCGCCTCGGCTCGGGGAAACAGCGCCTCCGCCTTCCCAACTTTCTCGCCCGATCCCAACATACCCCAACCGAGCGAATCGATACGCTGATCCCCCACAGAACCCGTCTGCCCCAGCCGCAACCAAAGCTGCTGCGTCGATTCCGGAATAAACGGATGCGCCAGCACAGCCACAAACCGGAGCGCCTGCCCGGCCGTCCACAGCACGGCGCCAAGCTGCCGTTTCGCGCCCGGTTCACTCGATTCCGCCAGCTTCCACGGCCTCGCTTCCGCGATGTAGTGATCCACGGTCCCGATCAGCCCCCAGATCGCCTGTACGGCGCCGGAAAAATTGTAAGCGGCCATGTGCTGCTCGACCGCCGCCCGCGCCGCGCCGGCCACCTGCTGCACGCTCTCGTTCTGGTCTCCCTGCGCCGGGATCTCCGGCACCTCGCCGCCAAAATACTTCTCGATCATCGTCAGCGTGCGGCTCGCCAGGTTGCCCAGCCCGTTCGCCAGATCCGCGTTGTACCGAGTGATCAGCGCGTCGCGCGAAAAATTCCCGTCCTGCCCGAATACAACCTCGCGCAGTAAGTAGTACCGCAGCGCGTCGTTCCCCAGCACCCGCACGATTGGCTCCGGATACGCCACGTTGCCCTTCGACTTGCTCATCTTTTCCTGCTCAAACAGCAACCACCCGTGCGCAAAGATCTGCTTCGGCAGCGGCAAATCCGCAGCCATCAAAAACGCCGGCCAGTAGACCGCATGAAACCGAATAATTTCCTTCCCGATCATGTGCAGGTCGGCCGGCCAGAATTTCGCGAACTCATCCTCCCGCTTCTTGTTCTCGCTCGCATACCCGATCCCGCTCATGTAACTCGTCAGCGCGTCGTACCACACGTAGAACACATGCTCCGGATCGTCCGGCCACGGAATGCCCCACTTGATCGTTTTCCGGCTGATCGACACATCCTTCAGCCCGCTCTCGACGAAGCTGCGCACCTCGTTCAACCGGAAATCCGGCTGCACGAACTGGGGCTCGCTCCGGTAAAGCTCCAGCAGCTTCCCCTGGAAGGCCGAAAGCCTGAAAAAATAATTCTCCTCGGAGATCAATTCCGCGTCGCGCCCGCACGTCGGGCATTTCGCCGGTTCCGGCGTATCGCTCACGTAAAGATTGTCGTAGATGCAGTAGCGCCCTTCGTACCTCGCCTTGTAGATCGCCTTCTCGGCGTCCGGCCTCGCGCGATCGAGCTCCCGCGTTCGCAGGACCAGCTTTTCCACCGCCCGCGCATGCTCGGGAGAAGTCGTGCGGATAAAATCCGTATGCGTAATCCCCAGCAGCTTCCACAGATCGCGAAAGATCGCCTCGTTTGCGTCCACCAGCTGTTGCGGCGTGATGCCCTTGGCCTCCGCCGCACGCTCGATGTTCACCCCGTGCTCGTCCGTGCCGGTCAGATACGCCACGTCGTAGCCGCACATCCGCTTGTAGCGCGCAATTGCATCACAAACGATGGTCGTATACGCCGACCCCACATGCGGACGCGAGTTCGCATAGTAAATCGGCGTCGTCAGATAAAACCTAGGCTTGTCCTTCGGCGCGCTCGTTGGGCTCATCCGATGTAAGTGTTTCCGCTGCGGAACCGCAGGAAATCGATACTATGGTGCGCCTGCTTTCCTGTCAAATCATCGAATTCGCGCGAGCTGATTCAGCGGCCTGTTACCACCCGAAAAAGGGGCCGGCGGAGAGGGCCGCCCCCCGTTTTTCGTCGCCGCCCGAACGTCGAAAACACCGGCTTTCCCGGCAGTCCGGCCTTGCATGCCACCCTGCATCCTGTCCCTCCGCCAGCCCTTTCCGTATAATCTCTGGATCCATTTCACCCAAGGAGCCACGTGTATAAGGCCCTCGATGACCGCATCCGCAAAGCGCTGCGCCACCACATTCACGAGCGCTACAAGACCGACGTGCCCGTAGTCACCGAGCGTCCGCCGAAGCTCGCCATGGGCGAAGTCGCGTCTCCCGTCTGCTTCGAGCTGGCCAAGCGCCTGAAAAAACCGCCCCGCGCGCTCGCGCAGGAGATCGCCAATTCGCTCAAGCGCCCCCCGGGCGTCGCGCGCATCGAGGTCGCCGGCGGCGGCTACCTGAATCTCTTTCTCGACCGCGCCGCGTTTTTTCGCGACACGTGCGAAGAAGCGAGCAAGCCCGCGCCCGTTCCGGGCCCCGACGCGCCGAAAGCCATGGTCGAGCACACCAGCATCAATCCCAACAAAGCCGCGCACATCGGCCACCTGCGCAACGCCGTCCTTGGCGACACGTTCTGCCGCGTACTGCGCCACACCGGCCGCCGCGTCGAAGTGCAGAATTATATCGACAATACCGGTGTCCAGGTCGCCGACGTCGTCCTGGGCTTCACGCACGTCGAACCAAAATCCTTCGCGGAGGTTGAAAAACTCGCAGCCGCGCCGCAATTCGATTATTTCTGTTGGGATCTCTACGCGCGCGTCACGCAATGGCTCGCCGAAGACAAATCGCGCCTCGAATTGCGCGCGCAGACATTGAAAGACATCGAAGACGGCCACGGTGAAGTCGCGAAAATGGCCGATCTCGTCGCAACGGCCATCGTGCACAGGCACTTGCGGACGCTTGACCGTCTGGGTATCGACTACGACCTGCTGTCGCGCGAAAGCGAAATTCTGCATCTGAAATTCTGGGACGCTGCGTTCGACCAGCTGAAATCGAAAGGCGCGATTGAGCTCGCGACGAGCGGGAAAAACGCCGGATGCTGGGTGATGCAGCTGCTCACCGGGAAAGAATCGCCGGCGGACGCTGGCGAGCCGCCCGCCGAGCAGGAAGAACCTGCTGAGCTCGCCGACGCCAAGATCATCGTCCGATCGAGCGGCACCGTCACCTACGTGGGCAAGGACATCGCCTACCACCTTTGGAAATTCGGCCTGCTCAGCCGCGATTTTTACTACAACAAGTTTCACCGTCATCCCGACGGCCATGAAGCCTGGGTAACGAATTCCACGGCCGACGAACCGGGCGCCCCGAAATTCGGCCACGCTCACGAGGTGTACAACGTCATCGATTCGCGCCAGGCGTACCCGCAACAGGTCGTCCAGCAGGGACTCCGCGCGCTCGGCTACACCGAACAGGCCGATCGCCTGAAGCATTTCTCCTACAATGTGGTTGCGCTGACGCCGCGCTGCGCGCAGGAGCTCGGTTATGAAATTCCGCCCGAGGACGCGAAAAAGCCCTACGTCGAAGTAAGCGGCCGCAAAGGCCAGGGCGTGAAGGCCGATGATCTGATCGACCGCCTGATCGCAGGTGCCCGCAAGGAAGTCGACGAGCGCCACGCCGATACGTCTGAACCCGAGCGCGCCGCCATCGCCAACGCCATTGCCGTCGGCGCCCTGCGCTATTTCCTGTTGCGCTTCACGCGCTCCACGGTAATCGCCTTCGATTTCAAGGACGCCCTCAGCTTCGAAGGCGAAACCGGCCCCTACGTGCAATACGCGGTCGTCCGCGTCAACGGCATCGTCCGCAAGGGAACGGAATCCGATCCGAATTTCGGCGCCTCCAACGCCGCAAACCTCAAGCGCATCGAATCCGGCGAGATCGAAGTCGCGAAATTCCTCGCTTCGGGCGCTGGCGACGATCTGTGGGATCTGGTTTTGCTGGCGGGGTCGCTCGATTCGCGTACCGATGTGGCCGTCGGAGCGCAGGAACCGGCCTTCCTGACGCGCTTCGCCTTCGAGCTGGCGCAAGCGTTCAACGTCTTCTACCACAGGCACCACATTCTCTCGGAGGAGGACGCCGAGAAGCGCGCATTTCTTCTTCGGTTGACGTCACTCGTGCGGGCGCAACTCATCACCACGCTGGGCCTGCTCGGCATCACCGCGCCGGAGAAAATGTGATCGCCATGGTCGACAAGGGCGACTCCTACAACATCTCGGCGAAGTACTACGACGCCGCGTACGCAAAGCTCACCGAAAAACAGCTGCTCGTGGATCGGTCGTTCTATGTCGAACTCGCTCGCCAGTCCGGTGGATCTCTACTGGAAATCGGGTGCGGCACGGGCCGCATCCTGCTGGCGATCGCGCGTGAGCGGATCGCGATCGAGGGCGTCGACAACTCCCACGCGATGTTGGGAGTTTTGAAGAAGCATCTCGCGGCCGAACCGGCGAGTATCCGCGACCGAGTGACATTGCACGAAGCGGACATGCGCAGCTTCCGCCTGCCCGCGACATTTCCGCTGGTGATCATTCCGTTTCGTCCCATGCAGCACATGTACACGACGGAAGATCAACTCGCCGCGCTGAAAACCGCCGCTGCGCATCTGTCCGACGGCGGACGGCTGGCGTTTGACGTCTTTTATCCGAAATTCGAGGTCATTCCGGCCGGCATCGGAAAAGAAATCCTCGAACTCGAATGGCGCCTCGACGGAAGTCCGCCGAAAACGGTGCGTCGATACCTTCGAAAAGAGTCCTACGACAAAATCGCGCAAACTTTCAGCGCTACGTTCCTGTTCCGGGCATACGACGGCGAAAAGCTCGTCAGTGAAGAAATCGAGCCGCTGAAAATGTCGTATTACACATACCCGCAGATGCGGGCCCTGTTCGCGATGGCAGGCCTCGAAATCGTCGAGCAGTACGGCTCATTCAAGAAGACGCCGCTCGACAACGACGCGACCGAGATGATCTTTGTGCTGAGGAGGGCGAAGACGTAACCCCTGGCCATGCAGATCATTGACTCACACGCGCATTTGGAGATGGAGCAGTTCGACGAAGACCGCGCCGAAATGCTCGAGCGCGCGCGCGCGGCGGGTGTGCGGACCCTGCTAGCCATCGGAAGCGGCACTTCGCCGACCGACAAGCTCGACGCTGCGATTCCGTTCGCCGAGGGGCACGACTGGATCTATGCCACGGTCGGAATTCACCCGCACGACGCGAATACGGCGACCGACGAGCATTTCGCCCAGCTCGAAAAGCTGGCGCGCCATCGGAAAGTGCTCGCCTGGGGCGAAATGGGCCTCGATTATTACTACGATCACTCGCCGCGCGAACTGCAGCAGCAGGTTTTCCGGCGCCAGCTCGAGCTTGCGCGCGCCGCTAAACAGCCCATCGTAATCCATTGCCGCGACGCCTGGGACGACTGCCTCGAGATCCTAAAACAGGACTGGGGGCCGAGCGGCCTCGGGGGAATTTTCCACTGCTTCACGGCCACGGTCTCGGAGGCGCGCCAGGGCCTCGACATGGGCTTTCTCGTGTCCTTCGCAGGGAACGTGACCTACCCGAAAATGCAACATCTGCGCGACGTAGCGCGCGAAATTCCGCTGGAAAACCTGCTGACCGAGACGGATTCGCCTTTTCTTCCGCCGCAGGGACGCCGCGGAAAACGCAACGAGCCGGCATTCGTGGTTGAGGTGGCGCAGGCCTTGGCGAATGTGAGAAACTTAGCGCCAGAAGAAGTGGCGGCGACGACAGTGGCGAATTTTCAGCGTTTCTTCAGGCTCGACGACCGCGAAGCGGGGCCCGAAAAACGGTAGCAAACGCAGTCAAGACAGGCAGCAGTTCAGTCAGCGGAGCGACAAACCTTCACATGGGCTTCGCAGTCCAAACCGCAAAGGGAATTTTCGACCTCGTGCGCGACGATCTCGCGCTGGTCGAACGGGAAATCGCCGCGCAGAATTCCGCCGCGATCGAGCCGGTCTCTGAAATCGCCAGCTATCTGCGCGAGGGCGGCGGCAAGCGGCTTCGACCGGCGCTGCTGCTACTGGCGGCGGGTGCGGCTGGTTATCGAGGGCCAAGCGCGATCCGCATGGGCGCCGTCGTGGAGATGATCCACAGCGCCACGCTGGTCCACGACGACGTGATCGACGGCGCGCAGACGCGCCGCGGTCGCCCGAGCACGAACGCTCGCTGGGGCAATCACATGAGTGTGCTCGGCGGCGACTGGCTCTACATGCAGTCGTTCGAACTGGCGCTGCGCGAGCGAAATTTCGCCGTGCTCGACATCCTGATCGGCCTCACGCAGAACATGGTCGAAGGCGAGCTGCTGCAGCTCACGCGTCTGGGTCGGATGGATTTGACCGAAGCCGATGCGACGGAGCTGGCTTATCGCAAAACCGCCTGTCTTTTCAGCGGCTGTTCGCGCCTGGGCGCGGTGCTCGGCAAGCAGCCGAAAGATATCGAGGAGGCACTCGCCGCGTACGGGCGAAATGCCGGCCTGGCCTTTCAACTGGTAGACGATTTGCTGGATTTCACCGCGTCGCCGGAAGAACTCGGCAAGCCGGTGCTGAGCGATCTGAAGGAAGGCAAAGTGACGCTGCCGCTGATCTTCGCGCTGGAGGCGGAAGCAGGATCGAATGGTCATTCCGGTGAAGGGTGGCGGATGGTAGCGAAAGTTCTGGAAGAGCGCGGATTCTTGAGCGTAAAGCCCGAGCAGATCACAAAACTCGTCCAAGATACGGGTGCTCTGAATCGCGCTTCGAGTCTGGCGCGCGAGTACGTCTGCCGGGCGAAAACGGCACTGGGAGAACTTCCCGATAGTGAATACCGGCGCGCGCTACTCGCCGTCCCGGATTTCATCCTCGATCGCAAGAACTAATTCCGAAGACTAAGCGGTTGGAATCGTAGAGGCGGCGTGACGGGCGGCGTCACCCGGGTTGCTTTGCTGCGCCGCTTGCGCGGCGTCCGCGATTAGATCGTCGGGCTTCCAATCATTGTCCTGATACCACTTATAAACCCTGCCCTCGGGACCGATCACCGTGGTACTCAGCGAATGCGCGATCTGACCGTCTCCGCCCAAATCATAGTAGAGGCCGAAGAAGTTCGCGACTGGAACGAGATCTTTTTTCGGTATTACGGCGAATTGCCAGCGATCAAACGGATCGCCGCCCGTTGTCCCATTGAAAGTCCCGGCATATTTGCGAAGGACCTCCGGAGTGTCGTGATCAGGATCAAAACTGACGCTCAGCAGCCGGACTTTCGGGCCGAGCGACGGATCTTTCTTCAGGGATGCGTAGATTTTCGAGAAGTTGCGCGAAACGAGAGGGCAGAAATCGGGATAAGGGCATCGCGTGTAGATGAACGTGACCAGCAGCACGTCGCCCTGATAGGAGCGGAGATGGATTTTCTTGCCGTCCTGATTGAGCAGCACGAAGTCGGGGACTTTGTCGCCGGGCTTGGGCGGATAGCTGGTGCCCGTGGCGCCCTTGCCGTCGCCTTTCTTGGTGACCACGATATGTTCAAGGTACGCGCCGTTGTCGTCGACCACGACGTCGGCAGTGATTTCGTCACCGGGCGTGAGCGGAGTGAGCAGCTTCGTGTCGCGGACGGAATAGGGCATGGTCATGGCGGCCATGAATCCGACGATTTCCTGGCCGTCGACCATCACCGAGGCCTGGTCTTTATCGATCGAGACGACTTTGCCGACCAGGTGGTAGCGCTTCGCCTGAGTCGCAGACGGCGCGGAACTCTTACTGCACGCCGCGGGAAAAAACGCGCACAGAAGGAGGAGGGGAGCAATGGCGGCTTGGGCGCGGCGGCGACGAAGAGAACATTTGAAGGACACTGGTAACATGATCACTCTCTTTGACCACACCAATTGTACGCCTTTGCGGCGGTGTGGGAAATGCCCCATGCGGTTCTCGGCGTGAAATCTCTCCAGGCCGCCTACCTTTTGCTGCAAACGCGTCATCAGTAATGAAACCGCCAGCGGAACTCTGCGTAGAACTCGCGCGGATTGTTGTAGTGGAAGCCGCCGAACGTGAGGCTGTTGTCGATCAGCAGATGGCTGTTGGCGATGTTGAGCGCATTGACGGCGACCGAGAAGCGTTCGCCGAAGTTTTTTCCAGCAGCGAGATCAAGTTGCGCATGGCCCGGCAGATAGGGACGCTGGAAGGGAGATTCTGGGTAACCCTGGTCTCCGTTCGAAAAGCCGGAACCGTAGTAGACATTGGCTGAGGCGAACGATGCCCACGGCAGGTTTGCGAAACCGCCGGCGTTGAAGGTGTTGCGCTGGTCGTGGTCGAGCGCGCCCCATCCCGGTTCTGGGGGCGGGCCGACGATGAGCCCCCCCGTGAAAGCGCCCTGCGACTGCGCCATCTGATTGGAATAAGCGATGTGAACCTGGGCGCGATTCCAGAGCCGCGGCGAGCGAAGCGTCAGCTCCGTGCCGCGGATGCGCGATTCGGCGATGGTGACGGGAATAAAGACGCTCGATTCGCCGATGTTGTTGTGGTCGAGGAAGTTCACTCCGCGCGTTTCGAAGTTGTCGATATCGATCGACCATCTGCGGATCGGGATGGTGACGCCGAACTGATGTTCTTCGTCACGCTCGCCGTGAAGAGGCGAGAAGGTGCAGTCGTTGACGGTGCAAAGACTGAGCAGCGGGCCTGAGAGCGTGACCAGTGGAGGCGGTTGATAGTAGCGGCCCCAGAACGCGCGAAAGACCCAGTTCACGCGGGGAATTTTCAGCGTGCCACCCACGCGTGGGTCGGTGAAGTTCTCCGTGACGCCGCCCGAAAAGTGCGTGGCGCGGATGCCGCCGATGAGCGTGAGCCAGGAGGTCACGCTGAATTTGTCGTCGGCGAATAGGGCGACGTCATCGCCCGTGACGTTGTCGGTTTCATGGAT
>JBAVUW010000095.1:0-8929 GCA_049696975.1 Candidatus Acidiferrales bacterium
GACGCGATGGCGCCTCTGGTCGCCGCGGGGGCCAAGCGCGCCGATTCGCCGGCGGCGGTCGCGTCGGCTGCGGAGATCGTATTCGCCAGCGTCCCGACGCCGCCGATCGTCCTGAGCGTCGCGCTCGGACCCAAAGGCGTGATTGAAGGGAGCCGGGTGAAAATTTTCATCGATACTTCAACGACGGGTGCCACGGTCGAGCGTGCGGTCGCGGAAGGCCTCGCAGCAAACGGCATCCGTATGGTGGACGCACCGGTCAGCGGCGGCATCAACGGCGCTGAAAAAGGAACGCTCGCCGTGATGGTCTCCTGCAGCGAGGAAACGCTGGCGCGGGTGAAACCCGTCCTTGAGGTGCTCGGCAAACTTTTCTTCGTCGGCACCCAGCCCGGCCAAGGGCAGACGATGAAGCTGCTCAACAATCTTCTTTCCGCCACGGCAATGGCGATCACTTCCGAAGCCGTCACCATGGGCGTAAAGGCTGGACTCGATCCATCGCTCGTGATCGACGTCTTCAACGCCGGCACGGCGCGCAACAGCGCCACGCAGGACAAAGTGAAGCAGCACGTCATCTCGCGCACCTTCAGCTACGGGTTCGGCATCGGCCTTCTAAATAAAGACATTCGCCTCTGCATGGCGGAAGCTGACAATTTCGGCGTGCCGATGGTCGTCGGCAGCGCGGTCCGCCAGCTGCTGTCGATCGCCACGCAGGCTGAAGGGTTCGACGCCGATATGACCGCTATGGCGCGAACCGTGGAAAAATTCGCCGGCGTGCAAATCGGCGGCAAATAGCACAGGCGTGAAATTTTCATTCGACGTTCGCAATAAAAAAGGAGAGTGACATGGTGATGGACAAAAAGACGTTCGACCGCGGGTTGGAAATCCGCAAGTCGGTGCTCGGCAGCGAATATGTCGACAAGGCGTTCGCCGCCGCCGACGACTTCAATCGTCCCCTGCAGGAACTCGTCACCGAATATTGCTGGGGCGCTATCTGGGGACGCGAGGAGCTGCCGAAGAAAACGCGCAGCATGCTGAACCTTGCCATGATCAGCGCGCTGAATCGCCCGCACGAGCTGAAAGCGCACATCAAAGGCGCGCTCGTAAACGGTGTCACGCCTGTCGAGATTCGCGAAATCCTGCTGCAAGTCGCGATCTATTGCGGCGTCCCCGCCGCAGTCGACTCATTCCGCCTTGCCCGCGAAGCCTTCGCCGAGCTCGGCGACAAAGCCCCTAAAATCTGACTCTGCGGTCGAGGACCTATATGAGCGAGCTGAAGAAACACCGCATGCTGATCGGTGGGCAATGGGTTGAGCCGGCATCGGCTACATGGTTTGAGTCCGTCAATCCCTACACTGCCGCTCCCTGGGCGTTGATTCCGCGCGGCAACAGAGAGGACGTCGAAGGCGCCGTAGCCGCCGCCAAGTCCGCATTCTACGGGGACGCGTGGCACCAACTCACAGCCACTGCCCGTGGCGCTCTGCTCTTCAAGCTCGCCGACCTGATCGCCGCTGACGCTGCAAGACTTTCCGAGATCGAAACCACTGACAACGGCAAGCTCATCGCCGAAATGCGCGGCCAGCTGAACTACATCCCACAGTGGTTCCGTTACTTCGGCGGCCTGGCGGACAAAATCGAAGGCCGCGTGATCCCGATCGACAAACCGGGCGTCTTCAATTTCACGCGCGAGGAGCCGCTCGGCGTCGTGGCCGCGGTCACACCGTGGAATTCCCCGCTTCTTCTGGCCGCCTGGAAACTCGCCCCGGCCCTCGCTGCGGGCAACACGGTCGTCTGGAAACCCTCGGAATTCTCGTCCGTCTCGGCGCTCGCGTTCGGCGAGCTTTTCGAGCGGGCCGGATTCCCTCCCGGCGTCGTGAACATCGTCACCGGGTACGGTGGCGAGGTGGGTGAGCCGCTCATCTCGCATCGCGTTGTCGCCAAAGTCGCCTTCACCGGCGGCGATAAAACGGGCGAACATGTCTATCAGCTCGCAGCGCGCGGGCTGAAGCACGTTACGCTCGAGCTTGGAGGAAAATCCGCGAACATCGTTTTCGACGACGCCGAAATCGACCAGGCCGTGAAAGGCGTCGTCTCAGGAATTTTCGCCGCCACTGGACAAACCTGCATCGCCGGCTCCCGCGCGCTGATTCATCGCCCGATTCTCGATCGCTTTACCGACGAACTGCTGGCTCTGGCGAAAACCGCGAAAATGGGCGATCCGCTCGACATGGGCACACAGGTCGGCCCCATCACCACTCGCCCGCAATACGACAAAGTCCTCGACTACATTCGTATTGCGAAAGCGGAAGGCGCCGTTTGCCGTCTCGGAGGCGCGCCGGCACAACGGCCGGAGTGCGGCAGCGGCTGGTTCGTCGAGCCCACGATTTTCACCGGCGTCAAACCGGAAATGCGAATCGCGCAGGAGGAAGTCTTCGGCCCCGTGCTTTCGATTATTCCGTTCGACACGGAAGACGACGCCGTGCGTATCGCAAACGGCACAGTGTACGGACTCGCAGCCGGCGTGTGGACAAAAAGCATCCGCCGCGCGCTGTCAATGTCGGAACGCCTCGAAGCCGGCACCGTGTGGGTGGACACCTACCGCGCGGTCAGCTACATGTCGCCCTTCGGCGGTTACAAGCGCTCCGGAATCGGCCGAGAAAGCGGAATCGACGCCATTCGCGAATACTTGCAAACCAAGAGTGTGTGGATCGATATTGCCGGCAACGCCCCGAATCCATTCGTGATGCGCTGACCCTCACGCGAGCCGCGGGCGCCGAAACGATGCGACGAGGACAGGCCTTTAGATGATCACATTGTCCAGCTGAAGCGAGCGACGCATCTATGCCTCGGGCGCATTCCGGATGTGCAGGCGGCCGAGCCAATACCACAGCGCCGTGCCCAAGACCGGCACCAGACTCAGCGTCGCAAACACCGGCGTGTACATCTGGGTCCCGAACCAACGGCCGTAGGCGAACAGTAGAATCGCTACCACCGCCGACCACGCCCCGGAGCCGATGCCCGCAACTTTGCCGGTCTCGTCGCGAGGATACATTCGCGCCGCCACGTGCAGTGACAAAACGATGAATCCGACCGCAATAAACATTCCCCACGCGAACAGCGCCAGTGCCGCGCTCCACGATTTCATCAGCGTCACGCCCGACAAACCCAGCGCCAGGACCGTGAGCAAGACATACAGCCGCACCGGCCGCGGATTATCGCGAACCCACCGGTCGCAGACCCATCCCCAGAAGTAATAACCGAACTCCCAGAAAACCGCCGGGATCCACAAAATCTCTCCGACCTTCGCCTGCGTCAGCCCCAGCGCGCGATTCAGATACAGCGGCGCGAAATAGAGACACGGACCGAGCGCTGCTCCTCCCAGCCCCATACCTACGACCAACAACCAAAATCGCCGCTCGAAGAAATTCGGCCACGCGACTCCGCTCGGTTTTCGCTCCGCCGCGCGTACCAGTGGCGGCCGCGCTACGTACCACCACACGGTCAGCCAAATCGCACCGAGTCCGCCGGTGAGCAGAAACGCTGCGTGCCATCCCCACTTCAACGCGATCGGCACAATTACGAGCGGCGCCGCAATCGCTCCGACCGACGCGCCGCTATAGGAAATCCCCATCCCCCGCGACTGCCGGTTGAGCGGCAACGAATTTGCAGCCGTGCGCAGGCCGCCGGGAAACGTGGCACCCTCGCCGAAACCAAGCAGCGCTCGCGCTGCCGCAAATCCTATAAAGCCCGCAACCCAGGCGTGCGACGCGCTGGCAACTGTCCAAATCCCCACCGCGAGCAACATGCCGGCGCGGAGGCCGATGTAATCCAGCCACGCCCCCCAGAAAAGATTCGACGCCATGTAAACGAGCGAGAAAATCCCACCCACATAGGAATACGCCGAGGCACTCAGCCCGGTCTCGCGCAAAATCATCGGCGAAATCACCGTGAGTGCCTGCCGATCGATATACGAAAGACACGAACAACTCATCATCACAGCGACAGGCACCCACATTCGCCATCCCGTCGCAGCGGGAACGGAGGAATCAGCGAGGGAGGATTTGTCGATCATGGCGATGCCGGGCATTCGGTTTTTTCGCAGTCCCGCTAAAACAGCGGGAGTGTACCACGCGGCGTTCAGCCCAAGCAGAAGCGTGCTAATGTCCTTTGAGCGCGACTCCGCGGTTGTCGTTCTCGCCGCTCGGCACCTCTGCGGTCGGTTCGCGTTTTCTCCGTGAACTCGACGATCCTCGGTGAACTCTGCGTTGCGCTTCTGACATTGTTTCGAGGCGAATGAACTTGGAAATCGACATCACGAATTTGCGGAAATGGATCGGCAAAGCGGAATTCGCCACCGACCGGATCACGCCCACGCCAATGGCCGCGCTGGCAGCGACACTCGATATCCAAGCGGCGTCGCCGCCCCTGGGGGCACCAGTGCCCCCACTATGGCACTGGCTCTATTTCCTGGAGATTCATGGACTATCGGAGTTAAGCGAGGACGGGCACGCAAGGCGGGGCGGTTTTCTGCCCCCGGTCCCGCTCCCAAGACGCATGTGGGCCGGCGGCCACTTGCAATTCCACGGAGGACTCCAGGTGGGCGAAACCTACAAACGCACGTCGCGAATCGCGGACGTGCAGCTGAAACAGGGTCGCACCGGCAATCTGGTATTCGTTACCCTGCACCACGAAATCGGAAACGAAAAAGGAATCGCCCTTACCGAGCAGCAAGATCTCGTCTACCGGGAAAACGCCAAGCCGGGAGAACCCGCTCCGAAGCCGCAACCGGCGCCGAAAGAATCGGCCTGGGAGCGCACCGTCTTCACCGACGAGGTGCTGCTCTTCCGCTACTCCGCGCTGACGTTTAATGGCCACCGCATCCACTACGACCGCCGATTCGCGATGGAAACCGAGGGCTACCCCGGCCTCGTGGTCCACGGCCCGCTCGTCGCCACGCTGCTTGTCGAACTGTTGCGCCGTAACATGCCCGCCGCAAACATCACACGCTTCGCGTTCCGATCGGTACGCCCGTTGTTCGATCTCACGCCGTTTGTCCTGCGTGGCAAACCTGAAACCGGAGGAAAGACCGTTTCGCTCTGGGCCGAGGGCCGAGACGATGCTCTCGCGATGACAGCGACCGCGACGATCTGCTAGCGGCGGACGCTACTCGTAATGCTTCGGCGATTTCTTCAATTTCGAATTCGCAGCATAGTCGTGCTCGATCCAAAGCTTCGTCTTCGTCCTCTTGCAGTAATCCTCGATCATCGCCCGTGTCGCCAGCGTCTGATCCTTGTTGTATTCGAACGTCGGAACGCGGTTCAGTTTCCGCTCCTCGGGGTAGTGATAGAGGTCGCCCGCGATCATAACGTTCCCCGTCCTCTTCAAATGAAGGATCAGGACTTGATGGCCGGGTGTGTGCCCCGGCGCGGACTTGATAATCACCTTCCCGTCGCCGAACACGTCGTATTCGTCGTGCGTAATCAGCAGCGTCTGCGCATTCCGTAGCTGGTCGTAGTCTTTCGGATCGACCAGCGCCGGCGGCTTCTCCGCAAACATCGCGTCGCGTTCGGCCGGCCGCACCAGCCATGTCGAATTCGCAAATTCGTTCGCATTCGCGATGTGATCGCTGTGATAGTGCGACATCGCCAGATACGTGATGTCTCCCGGCGCATAACCGATTTCCGCCAGCTGATACTTCAGCGTGACTGTCGCCGTCGAAGGTCCCTGCGTCACTGGATTTCCGTCGTCCTTGAATGCCGTATCTGGAATCACGCCCACGTCCCAGATGAGCGTGCCTTTCTTATCGACGACCAAATAACACGGCACCGCCAGCTTCGTTTCCGCCAGTTCCTCCTTCTTGAAACCGAATAGCGCCGGGTCCAGGCCCTGGATGATGCCGCAATCGAACACGTACAGGCGCAGCCGCCTCGGAACTCTTGCGTGATTGTCCTTCGAACCAGCCGCAGGCAATGCCGCCACGCTGGCAAGCGCCAGCAGCGCCGCTGCCCACGAAACTTTCCCGGCCGGATTCATTCTTGCTCCTTGTTCTCTGATGCGCCCCATCATACTTAAATGGCAGAAGGTGCGGAAATCTTTCCTCCCGGCAGTATAATGCGCGCGGTTCGGGGGGAGCGTGAAATGGGTGAACTCGAAGCGATAAACGAAAAGATCGTGCGCCATTTTTTCGAGACGTTGAGCGCGGGTGAACTCGAACAATTGCGCATGCTGCTGCATGAAAACGCGGTCTGGGGCATCATGGCCACCGGAATCCAGGGCGCGGGCGACAAGCACGGGCGCAAAGAGATCATCGACGACTTTCTGAGGCCGATTCGCGAGGGTCTGTTCGAGCCGGCCGACCCGAAAATCGTGATCCAGCACCTGGTGGTGCAGGGGCGGTACGCCGCGGTCGAAGCAAAGGGTATAGGAAGGCTGAAAAACGGCAAGAGATACGACAATCGCTACGCCTTCTTCATTGAAATCGAGGATGGCAAAGTAATCGCGCTGCGCGAATACATGGACAGCCACTACGTGAGCACTCTGTAGCGCCGACGACGACGCCCGCGAAACTGGAAAGTGACCAGGTTCGAATGGAGCAACATGCGGAACTGGGCCCCGATTCTACGGGCACGACCACACATCGGGCTTGGCGCCCCCTAGGCGCCGCCGTTGACCGTGGTTCCCCCGTCGATCCGTAAAATCGCCGCCGAAATATAGGAAGCCTCCGGCGAGGCCAGAAACACCGCGGCGGACGCAACGTCTGCCGGCGTCCCGTTCCGTCCCAGCGGACACCTCAGCCGCCGCGATTCATATAAGGAGTCATCGAAATTATTCATCTCCCTTGCACCCGGCGTCGGCACGGTTCCCGGACACACCGCATTCACCCGGATTCCCCGCGGCCCCAGCTCGACCGCCAGCGATCGCGTCGCCGACGACACACCGCCCTTGATCGCCGAATAAACTGTCGAACGCGGCACGCCCAGCTCCGCCGCCGGCGAAGTGTTGTTAATGATCACTCCACCGCGCTCCGGGTCCATGTGCCGCAGCGCCGCCTGCGCGCTCCAGAAAATCGCCTTCAGCCCGACGTCCATCATCCGCCCGATGATGTCCTCGCGAATTTCCGCCACCGGCTCGCGCCGGAACACGATGGCATTGTTGGCCACGATATCAAGCCGGCCGAATTCAGCTACGAGTTCGTCGACGGCGCGGAGAAACTCGTCCCTGTGGCTCACGTCGATCGCGAACGCGCGCGCCGTGCCGGCATTTTTTCCGATCTCGCGCACGGTCTCGCCCGCTGTGGTCGCATCGATATCCGCGACGCCAACGACGGCTCCCTCCGCCGCGAACGCCACCGCCATCGCCTGCCCGATCCCCCGGCCCGCGCCGGTGACGAACGCAACTTGCCCTTTCAAACGCGGCATGAATTCACCCCAGTGAAGAATCTAGGAACGAGCGGCGGCTGAAACGGCGGCGGTCTGAGCGCTCAAAGACGTGGCGCCGGACGATCGGTCCTGTTTGATAAGGTCTGCGGCTTTTTCACCGATCATAAAAACAGCGGGTGCCGGCCCGCAGGACGGCAGCGCCGGCATGATTGACGCATCCACCACCCGCAGAGATTCGATTCCCCGCACGCGCAGCCGCTCATCGATCACCGCCATCGGATCCTGACCCATCTTGCACGTGCCGCTGGGATGGCAGAACGTGCCACCCGTCGCATGCAGGTACTCGCGCAGCTCGGCATCGGTACGCACGCCATCACCCGGCGCATCCTCCCCTACAACCATCGAACGCAGCGGTTCGGTTGCGAAAATCTTGCGAATGAGTTTCATTCCGGCCAGCAATCCGTCTTCGTCGCTTGCCACCGACAGATAGTTCGCGTTCATTTCGGGTGATTGCTTGGGATCCGTCGATTTCAGCGTCAGCCGGCCGCGCGATTTCGGGCGCGTGAACGCGACGCCGCCCGTCACACGCGGAATCGGATCGGCCGCGATTCGCCCGCTTTTGTCATATACATAGCTCATGGCCCGGAAAACCAATTGCAAATCGGGACACGGCGATGCCGGCAGCCCACGCGCCAGTGCCGTGGCCTGCGAGGCTCCGTTCGTCAGCGGCCCGCGCTTCGCCAGGTAATACGTAATCGCGTGCCCCACCACGGCCAGTCCGCTCAGCTGGCGATTTAGCGAATCTTCCGGCGCTGTCCGATAGGTGCATGGGGCCGAAACATGGTCGTGCAAATTCTCGCCGACGCCCGGAACATCTGCGACCACCGGAATACCGTGCTGCCGAAGATGCTCCGCCGGACCCACGCCCGAAAGCATCAGCAGTTGCGGTGAGCCAATCGCCCCCGCCGACAAAATCACTTCGCGCGTCGCCAGCGCCTTCTGCATCGCGCCGCCACGCTCGTATTCCACGCCCGTCGCCCGCCGCCCCTCGATCGGAAGCCGCATCGCGAACGCCGACGTCTCCACCGTCAGATTCCGCCGCGAACGCGCCGGACGCAGATACGCCTCAAACGCCGAATTGCGCTCGCCATGCCGCACCGAATACGGCATCAGGCCCACGCCCTCCGGCGACGCCCCGTTCAAATCCACCGCCTGCGGCAATCCGGCGCGCACACCGGCTTCGATGAACGCCCGAGAGATGGGGCTGACGAATACGGGATAGCTCACCGTCAGCATGCCCTTTCCATTCGTCGAAGACCCGTGCAAATCCTCGCGCCGCTCGAGGCGCTGGAAATACGGCAACACGTCGGACCAGCCCCAGCCCGCATTCCCCTGCGCGCGCCAGGCGTCGTAATCCTCTTTTTGGCCACGAATGTACGCACTCCCATTGATCGAGCTGCATCCGCCCAGCACTTTTCCGCGCGGCCAAAAGATCGTCCGGTTGTTCAGCCTGGCCTCCGGCGCGGTGTACAAGCCCCAATTCAACTTGGGATGAG
>JBAVUW010000096.1:0-7971 GCA_049696975.1 Candidatus Acidiferrales bacterium
GCGCATGGAACCAGCCTACGATATGACCGGAGACTTCCGGACGGAGATCACCATCGGCGGCCGGACGGCCAAGAAAGTTTTCAAGAGCCGCGATCAATTTGCGGCGGAACTCGTCTATTTCTCCGGCTGCGTGATCAACAATAAAGAGCCCGAACCATCCGGCCGCGAAGGACTCGCGGACGTGCGCATCATCGATGCCATGCTGAAATCAGCGACAACGAACCGTCCGGTTTCAACCGAGCCGGTCAACATCGGAAATCGGCCCGACGTAAGAATGGAGATTGAACGACCGCCGCTCGGAAAGCCGCCGGAACTGGTCAAGGCCGCAGCTCCAGGCGGGTAGCCCTCCAGAGCCCGTGAACCGCATTTCTTTGAAGGGTTGTCAGCTTGCGTGACGGGCAAAGTTTTCGAGTCGATTCACTGGCGATACCAGAGGCGACGCAAGTTGCGTCTCCGCCAGTGCTTCGCGGCTCCGGGACGCCTTAATGACCGCCCATTCGACGTCGGTGGGCCGGAACGGCACCCCGATCACATCAAATGCGCCCAGCTGCATCGCCTTTTGAGGCCGGTTCAGAATGCGCGGGCTGGTCACAATCACCGACGGCCCGAGCTTTCGCGCCTGAGACGACATCAAGAGCGCACGGAAATCGCCATCGGGAAAATACTCGCTCGAGAAAACCAGCCCGACCTCCCCTTTATCGAGAAGTTCGCGGCACTGGCTGATTGTCCCGACGCACATGGCGTCGATCCCGAGCTGCCCCAGAATCTTTGCGAGACTGCGGCGGTCTTCCGGATCTGAAATCGCGACGACGGTTTCCCAAGGCTTACCCATGGCTGGCTCCTCCCGAAGGAAGATTCCGCTGAATGCTACCCGGCCCGACCCGGGAACTGAAATAAAGGAAACACTGTAAGGCGCGTCAAATATAGTCGTAGACGAGAATTGTTAAACGGCGATGAACGCGCTAGTTTCCAGAATTCGCGGGAGTTACGAGCTGCCCGTTAGGATCTGCCGGCTGGTTCAACCCGCCAAGTCTGCGACTGGGGCGTTCGCGTGCCGATTCTCGAGCGTTGCCGCCACGATCGTTCCCCGTTCGTCCGAGCGTACCTCCAGGCTGCCGCCGAGTTGGCGCAACCGCTCGCGCATGCCGCGAAACCCGACCCCGACGGTGCCGCTCGCGTTCACCTGGGTCAGCTTCTCCGCCGGTATCCCCTTGCCATCGTCCTTCACCTCCAGGCTGACGACGCCGTTCTCGCGGCTGATCCGGATCGCCGCCGTCGCGCTGCCCGAATGGCGGTGGATATTCGTGAGGCATTCCTGCACCACGCGAAACAGCGCGATTTCCGCTTCTTTGGAGAGCCGGCCGAAATTCGCTGACATGTCCAGACGCACGGAGATCTTGCTGCGCGCGGCGAAGCCGTCCACGTAATCCTTGAGCGCCGACTCCAGACCGATCTCGTCGAGCAGGGGAGGATGCAGCAGATAGGAAAGCGTCCGAATCTCGTCCGACACGCGCGTCACCAGCGCTTCATTCTCGTCGTTGCAGCTCTGCGCGACCGGAGTGAGTTTGTGCTTTTCAAGCGATACCGTCGCGATGTTCATGCTGAGCGCGGCAAGCAGCTGGCCGATGCTGTCGTGCAGTTCCCGTGCGATTCGCCGACGCTCGTCGTCCTGCATTTGCAGCAGCCGGCCGGACAGCTCCCGCAGCGAAGTATTCGAGCGCTCGAGCTCGTAGGTGCGCGCCTGGACGCGCCGCTCGAGCTGGTCGCGCAGGGCCTTCTGTTCGGTCATGTCGATTCCGGAGGCAACCAGCATCACTACGCGCCCGCTTTCGTCGCGGACGGGCGATACGGTCCGGTCGGCGTAGAGAACCACGGAGGGGTCGCGCATGCAGTAGTGGCACTCCTCGCGAACGATTTCGCCGGCCGCCGCGCGCGCGACCGATTGTTCGAGCTTCCGTGCCTCATCCGGCAGAGACGACCACCACGGTTCCCAGAATTTCCGTCCGATCACTTCCTCGCGCGTGAATCCGCAGCCCTCGATCGACGCCCGATTCGCTTCGGTGATGGTCCCGTCCTTGGTCACGAATACGAGAAAAGAGTACGTCTGGCTGAAGGCCGCCCGGATGCGCTCCTCGTTGATTCGCGAGGCGGCTTCGATTTGCTTGAGCTCGGTGATATCACGGGCGATTTTGGAAGCGCCGATGATCCTGCCGCGAATGTCTTTCATCGGAGAAATCGTCACGGAGACGTTGAATCTTCGCCCGGCCTTGGTCATGCGCACCGTCTCGAAATGCTCGATGCGCTCTCCGGCACGCAGTTTTTTCATGATTTCAACTTCTTCATGGTGCAATTCCGGCGGAATCACGATGGTAACCGGCTGGCCGACGGCTTCGCCCTCAGTCCAGCCGAAAATCCGCTCGGCGCTGCGGTTCCAGCTCGTGATGATTCCATTCAAGGTCTTGGAGACGATTGCGTCGTCGGATGAATCGACGATCGCAGCCAGCCGCGCCCGGCTCGACTTGCCGCGCCGGTTCGATTCGCCCAGCGCGATGATGCCGGCAGAAAAAATCACGAATCCGGCCAGAGCGGCAACGCGCGATCGATCGAACGCAGAAAACGAATGCAGCGAGGGAACGAACCAGTACCAGACGCCGAAGGCTTCGATCAGCGTCGCGAGGATCGACGGCCCCAGACCGCAATACCAGGCCGTAAAAACAACGGCGAGCCATGCGGTGTGATAGGGGTTTGTGACGCCGAGCAGCGGATCCAGCAGATAACGCAGGTAGAGCGCCGCGAACGAGGCGAGGACCGCCAGCCCGTAGCGGATCGCGTCTTGTTCGGAAAAAGTACCCCGCGCCATTCCCTCGACCGCCCCCCGGGCTGAACCCGCCTTGAAAACACAACCTTTACATGCCGTAATCGCTGAAGGTCGAACGCCAGAACGGAGACGCTATTATACGCAAAAAACCGGGGCTTATGAATCACGGGAGGACGGGCGCCGGAGGGAGATACAGGAATCCCAGCCTCCGAAGAACGGGCATCGACGAGGTGCGAACGCAGGCCCGGCTGCGGGCGCTTGGGAGCGCACGCAGGGCCGGATCTGCGATTCAAACTGCGCGAGCGGTTTCGCTAGTTGCCTGGCCCGTTCTTGGCTGCGTTTGACGGGCTGACGTTGCGCATCATTTCGCGCGCCATCTTCAGGTGATCTTGCAGCGTAGGCAGAGTCTCGGACGCAAACGACTTAATCGGCGAGTCCTGCCCGTTGTTTGCTTCCTGCCGGAAAGCCGCGACGTCGTCCTGGTGATCTTTCACCATGTCACGAGCGTAGGCGCGATCGAATGCGTCGCCTGAAAGCTTCGAGAGCTTGTCATAGATCGCCTGGTCTTTTTTGCTGAGGCTCGTCGGCAGGTTCACGCTTTCCTGCTGGGCGATGCTTTTCAGCTTGTCGTTCGCCGCGGAATGATCGTCGACCATTTTCTTGCCGAATTCCTTGACCGTGTTGCTCGTGCCTTTGTCCTGGGCCAGCTGTCCGAGTTTCACTTCGGCCATGCCTCCCTGCGCGGCGTCTCTTGCGAAATCGGAATCGCTCACGGTGTTGACCGCGGTGGCGTCCGGCATCGCTCCGGGTTCCGGTCCGGCGTTTGGCGAGGGGTACGGCGATGGGCTCGATTGCGGCATGCGACCCGCTTGGGCGTGCGCCCCTCCGGCAGCCAGAAGCGCACCTGCAGCAAGTGCGCTCGTAAACGCGATGTTGCGAATCTGGGTGTTCATGGGTGAAGCCCTCCAGCCACCAGACTAGGTATGAGCATTTTTCGTCACAATCAAGTAACGGCTGTAGTACCGATACCGCGGATGCTGTAAAGGCGAGGGGCGGCGACGGTTGGGACCTAGGCCCGGCTGACCGCTTCCTTCAGGTTTTGGCGATGCTTCCAGAAATCCTTCCACAGGTCTCCGGAGTGCTTGAGCCGGCTGAAAATCGTCTCGATCGTGAAATCTTCCGGTCGAAATCCCTTTTGGAGTTCGGCGGGCGACAGGGGAGTAGAAACGGGCGCTCCGGGGGCCGGGCGCAGGGAATAGACCGCCGCCAGCGGCTTGCCTAAAGAGTTCTGCAGTGCGTCGATGAGCACCGTTCCCTTCTTCCGCTTTCCCAGGCTTCGCTCGGAGGTGACCAGATTCGGCAATTCCGCAGCCACTCGCTGGCCAATCGCGCCGGCAAACAGACGCACCTCTTGGTAACTGTATTTAGGCTCGATCGGGACGAAAATGTGAACCCCGGTCGCTCCCGACGTTTTCAGGTAGCTGCGCAGGCGCATGGATCGCAGATGCTTTTCCACCGCGCGCGCGACCCTCCGCACCGATTCAAACGATGTGCCATCGGTCGGGTCGAGGTCGAAGAAAACAAAATCGGGGTGCGGCTGGTCGTCGGCTCGGCTCGACCACGGATTGTGGTCGATGCAGCCGAGATTCGTGAGATAGAGCAGGTCCGCCACGTCGTCGACCAGAAAATATGGAATATGCTCGCCGCGGTCCTTCGATTCGATCAGCACGGTCCGGATCCACGCGGGGCGCGACGCGGAAGCTGCCTTCTGGAAGAAGAATTTCTCCCCGATGCCGTTCGGATAGCGTTTCAGAACCATCGGTCGATCTTTCAGGAACGGCAGAATGTGCGGCGCGACCCGCAAGTAGTAAGCGAGCACATCGCGCTTTCGAAGCGCGGGGTTTTTCGGGAACCAGACCTTATTGAGGTGGGTCAGGCTCAGCCGCTTGCCCCCGAGCTCGACTTCGACGGATTCTCCCTCGCCGCTTGTCAGTTCCTCTTCAAGATTCTTTGGAGGCACACGGTTCCGGGAAGCGCCCGCCGCGAGAGGAGACGATTTTCCCGCGTCCGCCATTTTGGGGCCGCGAGGCTCCTTCTGGGCCTCGGCCATCGCTTTCTTGGTTCGCCCGGCTGGATGCGCGAACTCCTGATCTTCGAGCCGGCATTCCTGCGGCTTGCGATCCTCTTGAAAGCCCAGGAAGACCGGCTGGCGAAGTTTCCTGTCGTTGGTCCAGTTGCCGTACTGGATGCGCGCGACCAGCTCCGGTTTTACCCACCTGATGCTTTCTTTCAGTCGCGGCGCATCGCGAAACGGACTGTGGGTGACTTCCCGTCGCGAGAGCATCTTGAACGTGCGATCGAGTGATTCCTGCGTGAACCCGGTGCCCACGCTGCCGATATAGTGAAGCTCATTCCTTTCGTCCCAGAGCCCCATCAGCAGAGCGCCGAAATGGTCCCGCGTTTTTCGCGGCGCCGTGAATCCGCCGACGACCACGTCCGTGTCGCGTACAATCTTGAACTTCAACCATTGTGGCGATCGCCGGCCGGCATAAACGCTGTCGCGCCGCTTGGCGATGATTCCCTCCAGCCCCTTCTGCTTCGCCACTTCGAAAAGTTCAACGCCTTTTTCGAGCTGGTGATCGGAGAATCGCACGCGCTCGGAGAGCGAAAGAATTTTGCGCAGCGCCTGCTTGCGCAGCTCCAGGGAGACGCCGCGAAGATCGTAACCGTCGGCATACAGAAGATCGAACGCGTAATAGGTCACCGGCGCTTTTTCCTGCAGCGAGCGCGGTGGATTCCGCACACCGAAACGCGGCTGAATGCGCGCGAACTCGGAACGCCCCGATTCATCCAGCACCACGATTTCGCCGTCGAGGATCGCTTTGCGCGCGTTCACGCGCTTGGCCATCTCGCGCAGCTCGGGATACTCCGCCGTGATATTTCGCGCCGCGCGCGAGCGAAGCTCCAGGTCTCCATCGCGAATGAACGCGAGCGCCCGCTCGCCGTCCCACTTGATCTCAAACAGCCAATCCGGACTCGAGAAAGGCGTGTCGGCCAAAGTGGCAAGCTCGACCGCTACCTGGTCGGGCATCGCAGCCTTCCTGGCCCCGGCCAGGTCGCCGAAGGCTTCGATCCGGACTCCGCCGGCGCGACGCTTTGCGCCACGCGCGCCGTTTCCGGCAGCTGTTTCCGCAGCGCCTTCTCGAGCTTCCGGTTCCGTCTTGCGAATCAACAGCCATTCATTGCCGCGCGCGGAGCTGCGCATCTTCACCAGCGCAAACCGCCCCCGCAACCGCTGGCCCTCGAGAGAAAACTTCAGATCACCGCGTTCAACCTGCTCGGCCGCACTCTGGGGCCCTTCCACCTGGAAGGTCCCGCGGTCCCAGATCTGGACCTGGCCCGCGCCGTAATTTCCTTTCGGAATTTCGCCCTCGAAATTTGCATAGTTAAGCGGATGATCTTCGACGTGGATGGCCAGGCGTTTCTCACCGCGCTCCTCCGGCGGGCCCTTGGGCACCGCCCAGGACGCCAGCGCGCCGTTGATCTCCAGTCGGAAATCAAAGTGCAGCCGGCTGGCCGCGTGGCGCTGCACCACGAAGATCGGGGGCCCGGATTGATCGCGCCGGCCTTTCGGCTCCGGAGTCGCGCGGAAGTCGCGTTTACGCTGGTATTCGGTGAGAGCGAACATGCTTGCCGAGTATAAGGCCGCCGGATCGCCCCCATCACGGCCGGGCCAACTCCCGAGCGACGCCGGCGGCCGGTTCCGGAAGCAATGCCCCGCCATTCTTGCGTTTGCGAACGCTTCCGTTACATCTTCGCGGAGGTTTCTCTAGGGTCTTTGCCCGATAGCCGCAGCACGGGAAGCGCGTAACCTTTCGCGAGGGGAGACTTTCAATGGCCGCTTCCGTCTGGAAAGGCATGATTTCGTTCGGACTCGTATCGATCCCCATTCGGCTCTACGCCGCCGCACGAACGAAGCGGACCTATCTCCATCAGATCCATAACAAGTGCAACACGCGGTTGAAACAGCCGCTCTATTGCCCGACGTGCGACCGCATGGTCGATCGCTCCGAAGTGATCAAGGGGTATGAATACGAAACGGGTCAGTACGTGCTGGTGGATGCCGACGAGATCAAGAAAATCACGCCCGCCTCGGGCAAGACGATGGAGATCATCACCTTCCTCCGGGAAAACGAAGTCGATCCGATTTATTTCGACTCGTCGTATTTCGCGCTGCCGGATCAACACGCCGAAAAGCCCTACGCGCTGCTGCTGAAAGCCCTGGAAGACACGAAAAAGGTCGGGATAGCGAAGGTCACCATGCACCAGCGCGAGTACACTGTTTTCATCCGCGCGCGCGACAAGGGCCTGACATTGCACACCATGTACTACGCAAATGAGATTGCCGCGGTCGAAGGCTACGGCCGCAAATACGACGCCAAGCTGCGTCCGGAAGAGGTGAAGCTCGCCGACCAGCTCGTCGAAAGCCTGTCGGCGCCCTTCAAACCGGAGCAATATCACGACGAATTCCAGGAGCAGTTGAACGCGCTGATCGAATCGAAACTGAAAGGAAAAGCGGTTACCGTCCCTTCGCGCCCCACGGCCAAAGCCCCCGTGATCGACATGATGGAAGCTCTGAAACGCAGTCTCAGCGGCAAGGGCTCTCCGAAGCCGGTTTCCGTGGCTCCCGCGCGCGCACGCAAGAAAGCCAGTTAGCGCTAGTTGTTTCAGTGCTTTCGTCTTGCCGGATTTCTCCTACGTTTTCCCGCGCTCTGTATTGTCATTCACCTCGGGCGTTACAGCCATCGCCCGATGTGCGCCCGCCGGCGCGCCCGCCATAGTGGGAATGCAACAGGTACCGTGAAAATCGCGGCCACCGGAAAGGAATTTCATCATGGCACCCCATGACGCGAGAACCATGGAGAACGATGCCCGGAATCCGGGCCTGACTCCGATTGACGACGCAGCCGACACGAATCGCGCGGGCAACAAGCACGAACCCGACCGCACCACAGGACGTTTGCCCGAACGAGCGGAAAAGAGTCCGCGCCGGCACGACAAAAAGCCCCGGCAGCCGCGCGACCGCTGATGCGCGAAAGCCGAGGCAGCTCGCTGTTACGGGCGCGAGGCCGTCGCCACGGCGCGGCCTCGCG
>JBAVUW010000097.1:0-2811 GCA_049696975.1 Candidatus Acidiferrales bacterium
TTCACACACGATGCGATGACCGCCACTCGTTGCAATTCCTTCTGGCTCACGCGAAATGTCTCCTGGCTCATGGGGTGACATTTTCACGTTGCCGTTAGGGGGTGACAAAATTATGGAGCCAAGACACAAACTCGGAATCCCGCTTTACACGTTTCGCGCGCCGTGTTAGCTTGTTTTCCCGTAACCGCCAATCCGTTAGCGCCAGGCGGCAGGGCCATCGATATCCGACCCCTCCGAACGTTTTGTCTCGATAAACGTCTGAAAAAAATCAGAGCGAACCCCCTTCTTTTGATGAAGTTCGGGGGAACTCGCGTGTGAGGGTTGGGTGCTTAAACTTCGCAAAGTAGAACTCCTCGGCTTCAAGTCGTTCTGCGAGAAGACGCCGATCACCTTCAGCGGCAGCGGGATCACCTGCATCGTGGGGCCGAACGGCTGCGGCAAGTCCAACGTGGTCGACGCCATCTCCTGGGTTCTGGGCGAGCAGAGCCACAAAATGCTCCGCGCCGAGCGCATGTCGGACTGCATCTTCAACGGCACCGCCAAGCGGCCGCCCATGGGCATCTCCGAGGTCACGCTCACGCTGGTCGATCCTGAGCTGTCGGAAGCCGTCTCCAAGGTAATTGATGGCGTACAGGAGCCCCTCACCGCACTCGCGGATTCCGCAAGTGAGCCAGCGCCCGAGCTCGTGACCGATCCTGCGACGGCCGAGGCGGCCGCCTCGGATGCCGCCGCAGAATCCGCTCCCGAGCCTGCGGAAAACGGCAAGACGCCGCGCTGGAAAAAACGCGGTGCGGAAAAGCAGCCGAACGTTACCGTACGCCCCGGCGAAGTCGTCATCGGCCGCCGCCTGTATCGCTCCGGGCAGAGCGAATACCTGATCAACGGCCGCGTGTCACGTCTTCGCGACGTGCAGGAAATTTTCATGGGCATCGGTCTGGGCCCGGATAGCTACGCCATCATCGAGCAAGGCCGCATCGGCCAGATCCTGAACTCGAAACCCATGGACCGCCGCGCCATCATCGAAGAAGCCGCCGGCATCACCATGTACAAGACGAAGAAGCGCCTGGCGGAAACCAAGCTCGAAGCCGCGAAGATCAATCTCTCGCGCGTCAACGACATTCTCGTCGAAGTCGAAAAGCAGCTCGCCTCGCTGAAGCGCCAGGCGTCCAAAGCGCGCCGCTATGCCGAGCTGCGCGAACAGATGCGCGGCCTCCTGCGTGTCGTGCTGGCCAGCCGCGCCGAGCATCTCGATATCGAAGCCGCACGCCTGGAAAAACTTCTCCGCGATATGGACGCCGCCGAAGGGCGCGAAGCAGGCGGCGTGCACGAGCTCGAAAGCGAGCAGGAGCGCCTGAGCGCGCGCACCTACGACCTCGATGGCGAGCTGCGCCAAACGCAGAATTTTCTCAGTCAGACCGCTCTCGACCTCGACCGCGCGGAAAATCGCATCACCTTCAATCGCGAGCAGGTCGCACAGCTCGAATCCCGCGCCTCGCAACTCGCCGTCGAACTCGAGGTGGCCCTCCACCAAGCGGGGGATCTTTCGACTCGGCTCGCGGCGCAGCTTGCGTCCGTCGCCGCGCTGCGCGGACAGGCCGCCGCTCTCGAATCCGGCCTGCGCGAATCAACCGAACACGTTTCCGCCAGCTCGACCACGCAACAGCAACTCGAATCGCGGATGGAAGAGCTTCGCCGGCTCGCCCACGCCCTCGTGGAACAATCCGCCCGCGGTCAGGCCGAATCGCAGCAAGCGGAGGAAGCCGCAGCGCGTCATGCCGCCGCCGAAGAGCAGCGCTCGGCCTCGATGCGCGCTATCGAACGCGAATGTGCCGCCCTGCAGTCGCGCGCCGACGAGGCCGCCGCGAATTTCGAACAGGCCCAGCAGCACGCGCAGTCGATGGGCGCCGCCGTTCGCGACGCTCAGTCCGAACTTGCCACCGTTCGCCAGAATCAGCAGGAAACCAGCCAGCAGCTCGAGCATGTTCGCCAGGAACTTTCCGCCGAACGTGCCCGCCACGCGTCGATCGAACAGATTCTCCGCGAGCGCGCTTATACTGCGGACGCGGTGCAAAAACTCTTCAGCGCCAACGGCGATTCCGCGTCGCACGGCTTCCGCGCCGTCGGACTGCTCGCCGACTACGCCGAGGTGCAGGAAGAATACGAAGCGGCGATCGAGCAATTCCTCCGCGAAGAACTCGAATACGTAGTGGTCGAATCCTTCGACCAGGCTCGTTCCGGCGTAGCGCTCCTGCGCGATGATGTCGGCGGCCGCGCGACGTTCTTCGTCGATTCCGACAGCACTCTCGACGTCGACAAAATGGAAAATGGCGCCTCCATGCCCGGAAACTTCATCGCGCGCCTCGATCGCCTCGTCGAGTTCCGTGCGCCTCTGGGCCCGGCCACGAAATATTTTCTGAAGAAGCTTCGCACCGCCTACATCGTTGAGTCCGTCGCGGTCGCCGAACAGATGGCGCAGGACAATCCGCACAGCTATTTTCTGACGCCCGACGGTACCTGCTACCACGGCCGCACCGTTTCCGGCGGACGCAAGAGCGATGCCGGCCCTCTCGCACTCAAGCGCGAGTTGCGTCAACGGGAATCAGAAACGGCGCGTCTCGAGCAGATCGTCGCTGACCAACAGGCGAATCTCACGCGCCTCGAGGAAGAAACCGCCGCGGGCGAGCGAGCGCTTACGACCGTCACCGCGCAGCAGATCGAAGCCGAAAAATCCCTGGTCGCCGCCGTGCACCAGCGCGACGAAGCCCGCCGCGAATTCCTGCGCGTCGATTTGCAGCTCGATGGCGAGCGCAC
>JBAVUW010000098.1:0-125766 GCA_049696975.1 Candidatus Acidiferrales bacterium
GTGGAACACTTGCGCAGCCGCTCGATCGGCAGCCTGCGCGTGGTGAACCGCTCGCACGATCGCGCGGCCGATCTCGCGGCGCGGACGGGCGGCGAAGCGGTGCACTGGGACGCGCTCGAGAAAGTTCTATCGGTACCGGACATCATCGTGACGTCGGTTGGAAATGCAGGCCAGGTGCTGACGCGGGAAATGCTCGAGCGCGTGATCGAGGCTCGCGGCGGACGGCCGGTATTTGTGGTCGATCTGGGCGTGCCTCGTAACGTGGCCGCCGAAGCGGCTGGCCTATACAACTTGTATCTCTACAACATCGACGACCTCGGGGAAATCGTCGAGCAGAATAAGCGGGCACGCGAGGCTGAGATCCCGCGCGCCGAGGCGCTGATCGCCGAGCACGTGGTGAAGTTCGAGAACTGGCGCACGGCGCTTGAAACCGGTTCCATTGTAGAGGATTTGCGCGAGCGGTTCCGCAAGCACCGCGAAGATCTGCTGCGCGAACGGCTGGCCGAAATGCAGGATGCGACGCCACAGGAGCGCGCGCGTCTTTCCAGCATTACCGAGGAATTGATCGAGCGGATGCTCGACGAGCCGGCCGAACGCCTGCGGAATGCGCAGGAAATGCGCGGCCGGCTGGGCGCGATCGACGCTCTGCGCCATCTTTTCGGTATCGATCGCGATGCGGGCAAGGGTCGCAAGTGACGCCGCTTCGAATCGGGACGCGCCACAGCGCGCTCGCGCTGTGGCAGGCGAATCATATCGCCGATCGCCTGGCACACCTTCATGGCGTTGAAACCGAACTGGTTCGCATCCGCACGTCCGGCGATCGCCTGCAGTCCGCGCCGATCGCTCAAATCGACGAACTGATCGGCGGGGAATCCGGCGCGAAAGGAATTTTCATCAAAGAGCTCGAGGATGCGCTGCTGGCTGGGACCATCGACCTGGCTGTGCACAGCATGAAGGATGTGCCGACGGAGATTCCCGAGGGGCTCACGTTTCCCGCGGTTACGCGGCGCGAAGATCCGCGCGATTGTTTGATTTCGCGCAGCGGGCGCAGCCTGAAAGGGTTGCCGCCGGGCGCGCGGATTGGAACGAGCAGCCTGCGACGCCAGGCGCAGTTGCGTCATCATCGGTCAGATCTTCAAGCGGTCGACCTGCGCGGGAACGTCGATACGCGGCTGAAGAAGCTCGACGCGGGAGAATTCGATGCGGTGGTGCTCGCCGTCGCGGGAGTGAATCGGCTGGGGGCGACGGCTCGTGTGACACAGGTGATGAACGCGGACGTGATGCTGCCCGCCGTGGGCCAGGGGGCCCTGGGAGTCGAAACGCGGGCCGGCGATGTGCGGACGGGCGAGCTCGTGGCGGCGCTTGACCATACCGACTCGCGCATCTGCGTGACGGCGGAGCGGGCATTGCTGCACGAGCTTCAGGGAGGTTGCCAGGTTCCGCTCGGCGCCTGGGCGCAGCTCAGCAACGGCGAGCTGCATCTGGAAGCGGCGGTTTTTTCCGCCGATGGCCGGGAGTTCGTCCGTCGTGAAGAGCGCGGCGACTCCGCGGATCCGGCCGGAGCCGGGAAGCGGCTGGGGCAAGTCCTGATTGAAGCCGGCGCAGACCGGATTCTGCGTCTCGCCGGCAGAACCGTTGGCCGCTAATGGACCCAGCGCCCAAGCCGCTAGCAGGCAGGCGCGTCGTGGTGACGCGCGCCCCGGAACAGGCCGGCGAGTTGGTCCGAACGCTCGAACATCTGGGTGGAGAAGTTATTCTCGTGCCCGCCGTGGCCTTCGAGCCTGCAGAAGATTCCGGCCCGCTCGATCGTGCGTTGCAGGAACTCGGTGGGTTTGATTGGGTGCTGTTCACCAGTCAAAATGCGGTACGATTTGCTTCGCTTCGATTGAAGCAGCTGGGACTGCTGCCGGCGACGCGCCGAATTGCAACGGTCGGCCCTGCAACGGCTTTAACAGCGAGGCAGGAGGGATTTCGCGTGGACTACGTGGCAACGAATCACACCGCTCACTCGCTGGCCGGCGAGCTGCGCGACCAAGTCGCGGACCGAACTGTTTTTCTGCCGCGCAGCGATCGTTGGGATCCAGCGATTGCCCGGGCCTTGAGCGAAGCAGGTGCGCGCGTGACCGATGCGATTGCGTATCGTACGACCGCGCCGGCACCCCCTCCCGCGGCGATTTTGAGCCGCCTTCGGAGGGCGGATTTCGACGTAGCGATTTTCTCGAGTCCCTCGGCGTTTCATAACTTCGATGGGTTTCTCGGCGCTGGCGGCCTTGCGGCGCTGGCGCGACGAACTCATTTCGCGGCGATTGGACCGACGACGGCAAAGGCGATGAACGAGGCTGGCGTGCGCGTCCACATCGAAGCGGAAGAAGCGACCTCCGCGGGATTGGCGGACGCCATCATTCGATACTTTCATGATCATTCCGCGCCGTCGAGGGATGCGTAATGTTTCCGCTCCATCGTCCCCGGAGACTGCGGCGCACAGAAGCCTTGCGCGGAATGGTGCGCGAGACGAAGCTTTCAACCGACGGCCTCGTCTATCCGATGTTCGCGTGTCCGGGGAAGGGCGTGCGCACGGAAGTCAGCTCCATGCCCGGAGTCTTTCAGCAATCACCCGATCAAATCGTCGAAGAGTGCCGCGAAGTGGCCGATCTCGGAATCCCGGCGGTGATTTTATTCGGGTTGCCGGAAAGGAAAGACGAAACGGGATCGGAAGCGGCTTCATCGACTGGCGCGGTGCAGCGTTCGATCGAAGCGATCCGGAAGGCCAAGCTGAAGCTGCTGGTGGTTACCGATGTTTGCCTCTGCGAATACACCACCCATGGTCACTGCGGCGTGATCCAAGACGGCGAGATCCTGAATGATCCAAGTCTCGAGCTGCTGGCGAAGGCTGCGCTATCGCATGCGCAGGCGGGCGCCGATATCGTGGCGCCATCCGACATGATGGACGGGCGCGTTGGCGCGATTCGCGAGAAATTGGACGCGCAGAATTTCTCCGATGTCGCGATCCTGGCGTATGCAGCCAAGTACTGCTCCGCTTTCTACGGGCCTTTTCGCGAGGCCGCGGGCTCCGCGCCGCAGTTAGGCGATCGCCGGAGCTATCAGATGGATCCTGCCAACAGACGCGAGGCGCTGCTCGAAGTGGCCGCGGACCTCGAAGAAGGCGCGGATATGATCATGGTAAAGCCCGCGCTGGCGTATCTCGACGTGATTGCCCGCGTGCGCGAGCGTTTTGATGTTCCCATAGCGGCTTACAACGTCAGCGCCGAATTCGCGATGGTGAAAGCCGCCGCGCGCAACGGCTGGATCGACGAGCAGCGCATCGTCCTGGAAATCATGACCGCCATTCAGCGCGCCGGTGCCTCGATCGTGCTGACGTACCACGCCAAAGACCTGGCCCGATGGCTGAAGCATTGCTGAGCGCCATGGAATCGTTCGAGCGGTTCCGGCGTTCAACCGAAATTGTCGACTGGTCGCATCCGGCCGTCCGCGCGAAGGCGCAGGAGCTTTCGTCGGGTGCGGCGAATCCGCTCGAGGCCGCGCGTTGTTGCTTCGAATGGGTCCGGGACAAGATTCAGCACAGCGGTGATTTTCATCGCAGTCCGATCACGTGTTCGGCGTCAGAGGCGTTGCTCGCCGGCACCGGGTATTGCTACGCGAAGAGCCATTTGCTGGCGGCGCTGCTGCGCGCCAACAATGTTCCGGCAGGATTCTGCTATCAGCGTCTGAGTATCGACGACGGGGGCGCGCCGTACTCCTTGCACGGATTGAACGCCGTCTATTTTTCCGAGTTCGGCTGGTATCGCATCGACGCTCGCGGCAACAAGCCTGGCGTCGACGCGCAATTTCGCCCGCCGGTCGAGCAACTGGCGTTTGGCTTGAATTTTGCCGAAGAGCGGGCCTTTCCGGATATTTTGGCCGATCCGTTGCCGGTGGTCGTCGAGAGGTTGCGCGCGCACGGAACGTGGGACGCGATGCTGGCAAATCTGCCGGACTGGGATGGGCCGGTGCTGCAACCGTAGTGCGAAGTGAAAATGCGCCCGTCCGAACACCTGATCCTCGTAATATGATTCCAGCGTGAGCAAATCCTCGGAACTTTTCGAACGCGCGCAGAAAATCCTGGTCGGCGGCGTGAATAGCCCCGTGCGCGCCTTCCGCGCCGTGGGCGGCGAACCGCTGATCATCGAGCGCGGAGCGGGATCGCACATCTGGGACGCCGACGGACGCGAATACATCGATTATCTTTGCTCCTGGGGGGCGCTGATCCTCGGCCACACCGATCCTGACGTCGTCTCTGCGATCGCCGATCAAGCCGCCAACGGCACCAGCTACGGTATGACCTCGCCGCTCGAAATCGAACTCGGCGAGCGCATCGCCGCCGCGATTCCTTCCATCCAGAAGCTTCGATTCGTCAGCTCCGGCACGGAAGCAACAATGTCAGCCGTCCGCGCCGCGCGCGCCTTCACCAAGCGCGACTTCATCCTGAAATTCGAGGGCGGCTATCACGGCCACGCGGATAGTTTTCTCGTCGAGGCAGGCTCAGGGCTCGCCACGCTGGGAATCTCCTCCAGCCCCGGCGTGCCCGAAGATCTTGCGCGGCTCACGCTGAATGCTCCCTACAACGACCTCGCGGCGGTCGAAAAGATTTTCCAGCAGCACGCGGGCAGGATCGCGGCGGTGATCGTCGAACCCGTCGCTGCGAACATGGGCGTCGTTCCGCCCGTACCGGATTTTCTGTCCGCGCTGCGAAAGATCACGACCGACGATGGCGCCCTGTTGATTCTGGACGAAGTGATCACCGGTTTTCGGCTCACCTATGGCAGCTCGCAGGAGCTTTTTGATGTTCGCCCGGATCTCACCGTACTCGGCAAGATTATCGGGGGAGGACTGCCGGTCGCCGCGTATGGCGGACGCCGCGAAATCATGGACCAGGTAGCGCCGCTCGGCCCGGTCTATCAGGCCGGGACGCTCTCGGGAAACCCGCTGGCCATGCGCGCGGGATTGGCAACGCTGGCGAAAATTGATACCCCGGGGTTCAGATTCTATCCCGAGCTCATGCAGAAAACTCATCGCCTGGCAGACGGTCTCCGTGCGGCGCTAACGGCCGCCGGCGTCGCCGGTCAGGTAAATGCCTGCGCATCGCTGCTGACGCTGTTTTTTGCACCCGGCACTGTGCGCAGTTACGCCGACGCCAAGCAGTCCGACACCGCCCGGTTTGCGGCATTCCACCGGGCCATGCGGGGGCAGGGAATTCTATTGCCGCCTTCGCAGTTTGAGGCCTGGTTCGTCTCGGCGGCCCATTCCGATGATGATATTGACCGGACCCTCAAGGCCGTTGGCGCCAGCCTGAGGGCCTTGTAGCTTGCGCTCGCCACCGTTCGGGGATGGGACAGAGAGACATCCCCTCCGTGGGCCTCATGCGTACCATTGCCGTAACCTACTGTTTTTCTTCGCCTTATGCTGTCGACGGACCGCGGAGGGGGATCCCCTGAAACGCCACATTAGTGGAAAACTTCTTCCATTTGGCTAGTACTTGGCGGGTTCTTTTCCGTTTCGCCGCGTGCGGTCCAAATTCAACTTTCTGAAAATAATGGGTTTGTCACCCGGGGAACTTGGTCAGCACCGTGCATTTCCTCACCGCGTAACGATAAAGGAGCCCCTTCCATGGTCCTGGCAATCGCGGCGCTATTTCTCCAGTTTGCGCCCCCGGCACAGGCATTACCCGACACCACCGCGCTTTCGGCCGTAAAGCTCGCCTCAGCCGATGCGAAAATCGCCCAACCGAGGCCGACCACCGCGGTAGAAAGTCCGACGTCGATTGACTCATCCAGCGGCAACGCCATCCCGGCCGCATTCACCTTGGCGAAGCTCGAGAGTTCCTCACAGAACGGCCAGGCCCTCGAAACCATCCGAGTGCCGAGCCTCGCGTCGGGGAAGCCTGCAAATGTGATCCTGCCCGAAACCCGCCCGCGAAAAGCCTGGCTCGTGCTCTCGATTGCGGAACACAGCGCCGCGACGTTCGACGCGTATTCGACCCGCCTCGCCGTATCAAGAGGCGCCAATGAAGCCGACCCCATGATGCAGCCCTTTGCGCATTCCCCGGCCATTTACGGCGCGATTCAGGTCGGCCCGCTGGTGCTCGATTACGCTGCGAGGCGGATGGAGCGGAGCCAGCACGGTTTTCTACGCAAGACCTGGTGGCTGCCGCAGACTGCAGCGACCGGACTTTTCCTTTTCTCGGGCGCGCACAACATGAGCGTCGCGAACTCGATCCACTAGCCGGATTTGCAGTGCGGCAGATTTTCTCCCTGGCGGGAGTCGAGCAGGCACAACACCCGGGTCCTCCTCCCGGGTGTTGTGCTGTTGCCCCATCTTTTTCCGAGAAATCTTCGAGCAATACGAAGATTCCCCTTTTCTTCTGTGCGGTTGCGCGTATTATGTGCGACTTAAGTTCGGGGGAAGTCTGCTTCGCGCGCCCCACGGTTCGCGAGGCCGGTGGTTCGGGGCGCTGGTCAGAATATTTGGAAGCGGAGTCTCTGAACAAGTGGACGAGTTGGCAAACGGACTTCCATCGGAAGTTCCCAGGCGAAAAACTGTATTTTGGCTCATCGGCGGGCGCGTGTGGACCTTGGTGTGGGCGATCGCGCTCGGCGTTATCTCAGCCGGCGCGCAAACCACTGGCGCGATTCGCGGAGAGGTGCGCGACCCCTCGATGGCCTTGGTGCCGGGTGCGGCGCTGACCGCCACGCTTGCAGGCACGGACACCGTTCGCAGCGCGACCACGGACGCAAACGGCGCCTACGAATTTCCCGAGCTTCCGGTTGGCACGTACACCGTGTCCGCACGTGCGGCCGGATTCAAGGCTCTTGCTGAGAGCAACGTCATGGTCACCATCGGCCACGTCGCTGTGGTCGATATCGCGCTCTCTGTCGGCGGCGCCTCGGAAACGATTGAGGTGTCGGGCAACGCCACCCAAGTCGAAACTACCAGCACGCAAATCGGCGCGGTTATGGACGAGACGGCGGTCCGCGAGCTTCCGCTCAGTACTCGCAACACGTATCAGCTTCTCCAGCTCCAGCCCGGAGTCCAGTCGCAGGTCGGCGCCGATCTGTTTTACGGCAGTGACAGTCCCGGAGTCGTGTCCGTGAATGGCGGCCGGGGACGCTCGAACAACTACACGGTCAATGGCGGCGACGGAAACGATCTCTTCTCCAACGGCCCGGCGATTCAGCCGTCACCCGATGCGATCGAGGAATTCCGGGTTCTTACGAATACGTTCGACGCCGAATACGGCCGCAATTCCGGCTCGGTCGTCAACGTCGTCACAAAGTCCGGCACCAACGATATTCACGGGGATTTCTACGAATTTCTGCGGAACGACGCCCTGAACTCGCAGGGATTTTTCGATCCCACGATTCTTCCGTACAAGCAGAATCAGTTCGGCGCAACGCTGGGCGGCCCGATCAAAAAGGACCGTACGTTTATTTTCGGCTCGTACGAAGGCAATCGCCTCGGGAAGGGAATTGACGGAGGCACGGTTCTGTTCCCGACCTCCGACGAAGCGGCCGGCAACTTCAATAACGTCGGCCCGGCGTTCGTCGGTAGCCTGGTGGACCCGAACTTCGCCTCAATCCTGGCGAGTCGCGCGAGCGATTCCGCGCATCCTGGCACGAGCTGTCAGCAAGCGGTCACCAATATCGGTGGCGCCGCGATCGTGCCCGGGACGCTGTTTGCCAGCATTTTCCCGAACAACCAGATTCCCCTGGCGTGCTTCGATCCGACCGCTCTCGCGGTATACAACCAGTGGGTCGCGCCGTTCGCGGGGAATTGCAACGGCGGTACGGATGCTAACGGCAACGACAACTGCAACATCGCGCAGATTGGCGATCAGAAGCAGCGCACCGACCAGTTCACCATCCGCCTGGACCATAAGGTCAGCAGCTCGCAGCAATTCACGGCTTACTACTATTTCGAGGACGATTCCACGTCCGACCCCTTCTCCACCTTTCAGGCCGCCGGAGCCAACGTTCCAGGTTTTGGGGCGCTTTTCACGACGCGCACGCAGCAATGGAATCTCGGCCATACCTGGACGCTCGGCGCAAACGCTGTGAACGAATTCCGCTTCAACTATTTTCGGGAAGGCCAGGCGAGTCTGGATCATCCACTCAATATTCTTGCCAGCGTGCACGACGCCTGCGGCCCCGATTATCCTTCATCGTTCTGCTTCCAGGATCCCACGAACCCCACGGCCGGCATCGCTTCCAATATTCCGGGCCGCCAGGGCGTGCCCAGCATTCTCGTAGACGGCGGATTTTCCATCGGAAACAATAACGAAGGCGAGCTTCCCCAGGCTGGCAATACGTTCCAGTGGACCGACGACTACACTCGTATCGCCGGCACGCATACCATGAAATTCGGCGGCGACGTTCGTCGCCAGCAGTTCAATCAGTTCACGTATTTCAACATCAACGGCTTCTATTCATTCTTGAGCGACGCCAACCTATGCGCGCCGTCGAATCCGAATCCTCCGAATCCCATCCTTTCGTCGACGGGCCTGAATTGTGACAGTCCCACGACCAACGACGTGGGCTTCTCGGATTCCTATCCGGACTATTTCCTTGGTACCAGCAGCAGCTACACACAGGGCGCAGCACAAGCGCAGAACGATCGCAATACATCGCTCTATCTTTTCGCGCAGGATAGCTGGAAGATTCGGCCGAACCTCACCCTCAACTACGGCTTGCGATGGGAACTGAACACGCCGTATTACGACAACGGTAATCGGCTGCAAACTTTCCGCCCGGGCGAAGCGACCACGCAGTATCCCTGCTGGATGTCCCAGGAAAGCGCGGCCGAGACCAGCTTGCCCGCGGGGGCTTGCGGTCCCGGCACGGCGGGTGCCTCGATCTTTCCCCTCGGCCTGGTTTTCCCCGGCGATCCGGGCGTGCCGCGCGGGCTTACCACCACGTATTACAAAGCTTTCGCGCCGCGGATCGGTATCGCTTGGAGCCCGTCCTGGTCCAGCGGCAAGCTGGCGAAGCTCACCGGGGGCCCCGGCAAATCCAGCATCCGCGCAGGCTACGGTATCTTCTACAACCCGATCGAGCAGCTTGTGATGGAGCAGTTCAGCGCCGAGCCTCCCTTCGGCGGCAGCACCACGCTTTCAAATGATCTGTTTAATCTGCCGTTTGAAGCCCAGTCCGGCGGGAATTTTCCGAATCCCTACGGCGGCGTTCTGCACCAGACTCCTAAGACTTCCTGCCCATCCGACACGCCCGGTGGCCCCGCGGGTTGCGTGGATTGGTCGCAGTTCCGCCCGATCCTGCTCGCTGGAGAGTTTCAACCGCACCTAAAATCGCAATATGCCGAACAATACAATCTTACGATCGAGCGCCAGCTCTCGACCGATACGATTTTGCGCATCTCCTACGTCGGCACGCAGGATCATCACTTGCTCGCCATTCACGATCTGAATCCTGGCAACGCGCAAACCTGCCTGGACCTCGAGGCGGTGTCGGCCTATTACTCGCCGCTGCTGCCGGACGGTTCTGCAAATCCGGTAGGGAACGCGCCCCTCAGCTCGGATTACAACTGCGGGCCTTTTGATTCCGACTCCGCCTACAATTTGCCTGCAGGGTCACTGCCCACCGGATTCACGCTGCATCTTCCCTACGGCTCGGTTCCATCCGTTACAGGGGGATCCGGCTCGCCGGCCATCACGCTCGTCGGCTTGCGCCCGCATTCCTCTCCGATTTGCGATCCGACCAGCGGCAACGGCTGCCCGCCAGACGGCATTCCTGTCTTCAGCAACATCTTCGCCGAGGACACCATCGCCAATTCGAATTACAACGGCCTGCAGATCGGCCTCGAGCGCACCCTCTCGCACGGCCTGATGTTTCAGGCGTCCTACACGTTCAGCAAATCGATCGACCAGGGCGCGTCGTTTGAAAACGAGCTCAATCCGCTGAACTTCAACGCGACGCGTGGGCTTTCGCTGCTCGACGCGAAGAACCGCTTCGTCTTCAGTCCTTATTGGGAGTTGCCCATGCCGAAATACAGCGGCGTCACCGGCAAGCTGCTCGACGGGTGGGCTGCCTCGGCGATCATCACCTACCAGAGCGGTTTCCCAATTCGGGTGCAGACGCAGGACGATCTCGAGCTTGAGAGCAGTTTCTTTTTCGAAGACGCCAACACGCCCGAGGTGACCGGGAAAGTTCAGTTCGTAAACCCGAAGACGAACGGGAACCTCTGGTTCACGTCGGACAACATCAGCGATCCGGCTCCCGGCACATTCGGCAACATGCCTCATTCGCTCTGTTGTGGCCCGGCGCTCAACAATACGGACATCGCCCTCGAGAAGCACACCGCGATCAACGAACGCTGGAACACGGAGTTCCGCGCGGAGTTTTACAACGCGTGGAACCATACCCAGTTCGCCAATCCCGACGGCAACTTCAGCGACACCACATTCGGCCAGATCCAGAAAACCCGCGAAGATCCCCGCGTCATTCAGTTCGCCCTAAAATTCTTGTTCTAATTTCTCCGGGAACGCGACTCCGCTGCGAAAGGGAACTGCCCTGCCGTTTTATGCGTGCCGCTTCGTGCCCGGCCAAAGCAGGCTGGCCGCAACCGTAAGCGCCACGATTCCCAGAACCACGCCGAGCGACCAACCGACGGTCACGCGCACCCAATCGCCTGCCAGCATTTTCACGCTCGTGAACAACAGGATCGCCGCAAGTCCCGGCCGGAGAAACCGGAATCGCGGCAACAGGACGGCCAGACCGAAGTACAGCGCACGCAACCCGAGAATGGCAAACACATTCGACGAGTACGCGATAAAGGTATTCCGGGTAATCGAAAGAACCGCGGGGATCGAATCCACGGCGAATATAATGTCTGCCGTTTCCACGGCGATCAGCGCCAGCAATAAAGGCGTCGCGCTGCACCGTCCCGACCGGCGCGCGAAAAATGCATTGCCCTCGTACTGGGCCGTCACCGACTTGAATCGGCGGACAGCGCGCAGCAGCCAATGCTGTTCGGGCGCGAGGGTGGCCTCGCGGGTTAGAAGCATCCGAACCGCCGTGATCAAAAGGAACCCGCCAAACACAAGCAGTACCCAGTGAAATCGGTTCATCAGCGCGATCCCGCCAAACACAAAGACGCCGCGCATCACCAGGGCTCCGGCAACCCCGTAGTAGAGCACTTTGTGCTGAAGGTGGGCCGGAACGCGTAACCCTTCGAAGATCACCAGGAACAGGAAAATGTTGTCAATACTGAGCGATTTCTCGACCACATAGCTCGTGAAGAACTCCAAGCCGGCCGCCGCTCCCATGGAAAAGCGTACCCAAACGCCAAAGGCCAGCGCGAGAGCGATCCAGCCCGCGCTCTCGGCCAGCGCCCCTGCAAACGTCACCCGGCGCGCCGACCGATGTAAGACTCCAAGATCCAGAGATATAGCCGCCGACACGACAACACCGAAACCCAACCACATGTAAGCGGGTGCAATCACGCTGAAATAGTACCCCGGTTGTGGCGCAATAAAACGAGCCCGTCGAGTAGCGCTTATGATTTGAATCCCCCCGGGTGCACGCTTAATCGTCCGGCGGGTGGGGCACCGGGCGAGCGCCATAGAATCCGTCCCGAATGCGAAGGACTGACGAAGACGTGACCAAGACAGGGGCGGAACCCGAAGGCACGCATCCGTCACGCCTTGTCGAAAGCAACATAATATTCATTCGCAGAAGTCAGTCCAAGTTAAGGGCAATGTTCGCAGTGTATCCGCCGGGCGATTTCGAGATACCGTGGAGTCCCTGCCTGAGCGTCGGGCCGGCAGGCGCACCGATCTCAAACAGGGCCTACATGGGCAGTGTTTCACGAGTGTTTGCATAGGGGAACGACGCCTACGATCTTGTAGGGGGTCGAATCGGCGGGCCAGGGACGCGCCCAGACGGTGGCTGACTCCCTGGCGCGTTGTTTGCCGTCTATCGAAGCGCATTACCGGACCGCACACACTGCAAGGAGGGCTTCTGCCTGCCCGTCGCGCGGACGAACCGTTGGCTCCGAAAACAGGAGTGTTCCTGACGGCGGAGTGGCGCGATCTGGTGATGCTCAATTACCAGGTTGACGCGGCACTCCTGCGGGCGCATGTGCCGCGCGGGACGGAGCTGGACGCGTTCGGGGGACGAATACTGGTCAGCGCGGTGGGATTTCGTTTCCTGCGCACGCGGATTTTCGGGGCGGTGCCAGTTCCCTTCCACTCGAATTTCGACGAAGTGAATCTGCGATTTTATGTGCGACGGCTGGACGGGAGCGGCGATGTGCGCCGGGGAGTGGTGTTCATCCGCGAAGTTGTACCGCGGTGGGCCATCGCGCGGGTGGCGCGAATCGCGTACAACGAAAATTACAGCTGCCATTCGATGCGGCATCAGGTGAAGCGCGACGTCGCCGGCTTGCGCGCGGAATATGAATGGCGGCTCGCCGCGAAGTGGCTCGCGCTGAGGGCGGAAGCGGAGGGCCAGCCGGCATTGCCGGCTGAGCGCAGCATCGAGCAGTTCATCAGTGAGCACTACTGGGGCTATTCGCGCCAACGAGACGGCGGCACGGTGGAATATCAGGTCGCGCATCCGCAGTGGCGCGTGTGGCGCTGCGCAAAGGCGGTGTTTGAAGGCGATGGCGCGTCGATGTATGGCGCAGCCTTCGGTGAAACGCTGGCGCGGAAACCCGATTCAGCGTTTATCGCCGATGGGTCGGCCGTGAGTGTGTTCGCGGCAAAGCGGATCGCGTGATTCGCGCGGTGCCCCGGCGGCTACTGCACTACAACCGTCAGCTTGATGTTGTGGAGGATGCCGTTGGCGGTGGCACTGACGACGACGCCATAGGTACCGGGCGGCGCGTCAACCTTCTGGGGAGGAGGCGGTGGAGGAGGAGGCGAGCTGCCGCCACCGCCGCAGCCACTGGTCAGCAGCAACAGAGCCAACGCGAGCGAACCGAGCGCCCAGCTCAGCCGTGGCGAAATGCGACGCGGCGCCCGATACAGCGCGAGCAATACCAGAAGAGCTGAAATGATCACCACTCCGGGCGGAAAGCGGCGCGAGCCCTTCATCGCAGGCGCGCCGGCCAGCACGCCCTGCTGAACAAACGCGTTGACCTGTATCGCGGCCGTGGTCACGCCGCTGACCATCGGCGTCTGCGGGTTCAGGGAGCAGCCGATGGCAGCGGACGAAGTAGAGCAGGATAACGGAAGGGGTCCGTTGAGTCCGTTCTGCGCGTTCAGCAGCAGAGTCGCGCTGCCGGATTGACCCGACGGAATCACGATGGTCCCGGTGACGAGCGAGAGCGTGAACGAGCTAAGATTCGCCGTCACGGTCACGGGGGCGCTCGTCGAGGGCCCGAAAGTTCCGTTAAAGCCGGGGAAAACCGCCGTGATTTGATGTGCGCCGTTGGGCAATGACGTGCCGGACACGACCAATGTGCCCGCGGCGGAGGTCGGGCCAGTGCTTACCATGATCGTCCCCGCCAGGCTGACGCCGTCTGCATAAAAGAAGACGGCACCAAACGGAGCCGCTTGCGCACCAGCGCCGCCTTGCACGGTGGCGACGAGCGCGACATTGCCCTGCGGAGTCACGGACGCCGGAGTCGCTGTGAGCGTGGTGGTCGTGGGCACAACGGTGACGGCGGCGACGGTGACGGGGTTCAGGAAAGTGTTGGCAGCTGCGCTCCAGTTGCCGTCACTTGGATAGCTCGCGCGGAGCGTGAGTGAGCCGGGCGGGAGGTTGGTAAAGGTGGTCTGGGCGGTTGCGAGCACCTGGCCGTCAATGACGATCGGCGAGAGCGCAACGGTCTGGGTAGTCGCGCCCAGTGTGATGCCGATGTTTCCCGTGGGGGCGACTCCGAAACCCGAGCCGACCAAAACGCTTACGTTGAGGTTTGTGCCCGCCGGAATCGGGACCGGAGCCCCGTTTTCTTCCAGCTGCGTGATATTTGGCGTAATCGTAATTCGCGGAGTTCCCGCTACGACCGAAAAAGTCAAAGGGCCGCCGGTCGACGGGCTGAAGCTGACGTCACCGGAGTAGCTGACGCTGACGGAATGCTGTCCGACGCCTAGGCTGGGAATGTTGACCGCCGCAATTCCCGCGCTGCCGATGGCGACTTCCGCGGTTGTGCTTCCGTCCGTGAACGTGACGGAGCCGGTCGCCTGCCCGGAGGTTCCGCTGGCGGAGCTGGAGGGCGCGGTCTCAAAAGTCCACTGGCTGCCGAAAGGAACCTGCTGGCCGCTGACGACATCGCCGGCGTTGTAGTGCACGACCGGCGTGACGACGCTGTCTTCTGGAGTGACCGTGAGCGTCATGGAACCAGAGGCGCTCGGGGCATACAGGCCGTCGCCGGCGTATTGCGCACTCACCTGATAAGTACCGCCGGGAAAGAAATCCACCGAGTCGATCGCTACGCCGCTCGAGACCGGGACGACGGTGCTCTCAAGCAAGGGTACCGGCGAGGTCGTGGAGATGTTGACGTCGCCCCTCGGCAATTGCTTTCCCGGGCCAACGCTCACGTTGGCGTTGAATACCACGCTGCGGCCGTGGACCTGTGTAGTCGGCTCCAGCATCAGCGTCGTGGTACTCGGCAGGAACGAAATCTTATTCCAGTTGGAGGCGAGGGCGTTTCCGTCCACGGATCCGAGGCCGCTGGCCAGGTCGTAACCCGGGCCCGCGGCATACACTCCGAACGACATCAGTTGCGGGAAAATCCCGCTCTCGACGGGGACGGCGCACCCGGGCGTCTCCGTAACGCACAAAATATCGTCGGTACCCATGGTGATGTCGTGGAAGACCGAAGGCTGCTGATTAGCCAGCGCGTACAGAGTGAAATCGGCCTGGCCCTGCCGGCCGAATTTCTGATCCACGAGAGCCATGATGCCCGCCATCGCGGGCGAGGATGCGGATGTGCCTCCCAGGAGAAAAACCGTGGAATTCGTGCCGGTTCCGGAGCAATCACCGGGTTGTGCACAAATGGCATACGAGCTGAGGTTCTCGCCGTCGGCAGCGAATAGCGAGATATCGGGAATGTCACGGACGAAATCGTTGGGCACGCCGGGCGCGTTTTGCCAGGAAGGTTTCGGATTGCCGGAAACGCAACTAATTCCGGAATCAGTGGTCTCGGCTTGAACGCAGCTGCTGGGGCCGCCGCCACCAGCGGCAGACGGAATCGTAATCGCTCGATCCAGGGAATCGATGGCATTGAATCCGAGCGCATTGTTCCAGGGCTGTTCGGGCAGCGGAGCTTTCAGCGAGCCGAGGTTCGCGTCATTTGCGACATTCCAGAATGTGGAGGCGCTCGGTGCGCCCGAGGCGTAGTCCGCGTAGAAAAAATCGGTGCCGCCGACCGCGACGTTCCACAGCGTGGAGGCGATGCCGTTGACGCTCAATCCAAGGTCAGTGGCCACGCCGCCGGAAAGGGTCGCGGAAAAGGGGCATTCGGCGGGACCGTGATCGCCGGCCGAGACAAAGACGGTCTGGCCCTGCGCAGCGGCCTGTTCCCAGATGCCGGACCACAGTGGGTTTCCGGCATTTCCGAGAACTTCTTCGCATTGGCCGAGACTTGCGCTGAGGACCGACGCCTGATTGTCTTCGACCGCGCGCAATGCGGCGAGCGGCGCCGGGGCCTGCACATTGCTGCCGTCGGCGACATAGAGGTTGATGATCGCGTTGGGAGCCACGGCGCCGCTGAGCTCCACATCGAGATACGGCTCGATGCCATCGGTGGATAGGCCGGTATCGTCGCCGTCAATCACCACCTGCGGCGGATTCGGCGAAAGATTGAAAAGAGCCCGGTAGGCCGCAGGGAGTGAGAGATCAATGTTGGTTTGGCTGATGATGCCGATGGTCTGTCCGGTGCCGTTGGTTCCGGCGTTGTACAGCGGAACCAGATCGTACTGTGTCGCGAAATCCTCGGGCGCAATCGCGAAGATTTCGGTGCCCCCGTTTGCGCCGGTGAATAGCGTGGCCTTGCCCGTCGAGCGCGAGTAGGAGGCGCCCCCCACGGGCTGAAGATACGGCTGCGGATAGAAATTATTAATCGGAGAAACGCCGCCCACCAGCCGCGCCAGCGCCGCGGGAATGGTCAGCTCCCCTGTGTTGGCGTAGTGGGTTTCGCCATTGACGTTGTACTGGTGAATCTGCGTATCAAAGGTTTCTCGGATGTTGGCGGCCGTGCCGGAAAATTCGACCAGGGTCTTCCCTTTTGTCACCCGGGCGACCCGAAAACCGTGGGACGTGAGCCAGGTTGTCGCGGCTTGAATATCGGACTCGGCTGGACCGAAGCGCTCGCCGAATTCCTCCGCCGGATGAAGCGGGCAATCCGATCAGTCCCGCGCGCGAAAACGATCCGTGCTGGACGTATGGGTGTGACCCGCTCCAGGAAGAAATCGAAATCGGGGAGTTAGGTTGGGCCAGCGGTGCCACGTTCCTGTGCCGGCGTTCGCAGCCGCGGGTACAATGGGTATGCGGGCACGGGTATGAGACCACTTCTCTGCGGGCCGATGGCTGTCGTGCTGTTACTGCTGACGATCGGGTTCCGCAATGTGCTGGCGGCGAAGGATCCTGTCTTTACCGTGCGGACGCGGACGGTAGTGGCGTTCTTTGCGCCCGTCACGGGTCGGGATCTGGACGACGAAGATACGAACGAGGACTTGTCGGACTTTCAGTATTATGACGACGAGGTGCGTGCGCCATTCAAGAAGGCCGGCATCGAGCTTCACGAGACTTACACGCGCTCTTTTTCGATCCGTTTGAAAGGCCGGGTCGTTCAATTTCGCACCACGCGAAAAAACGACGTCGGCTACTACTTCATCGCGCCGGGTCGGAAGCCGCATGTCGAGTATGGCGTGATGACCGACGAAGACCTGCTCGACGTCGCGCACGATTACTTCGGAATCCCGGTGCCGGATGATTCCCAGGACATGGCCCGTGCCTTGCCGCTGGCAGATCCTCTGCGCGAACTGTTCCCTCCCGTGCGCTGAGCCACTTCCGGGGCTGCTTTTTGCTATTATCCGCCCAATGTATGGACCGGAACCTTGCGTCTGGTGCGTTCGAAGAGCGCGTCTTCATCTTCACGGCGATTCAATCGCACGTCGAGAGAAAGAAACTCACGCCGATGACTCGATTGGCACAGGATCTAGACATCACGGGCGAGGACGCCTCGGAGTTCTTCGACGCGTTCAGCAAGGAATTTCACGTCGACCTCAGCGAACTCAATATGCATTGGGATCAGCACTTTCATGCCGAGGCGGGATTGCTGCTCACGACCGTTCTTGTCTCGCTGGGCTGCGCCATTCTGGCCGGTTCCCTGCTTGGCCTGCTTAAATTCGGCGGGTTCTTTTGGTCCTACAACTATTTCTCGCCGTATCGAATGTATCGGACGCCCATATGGGTCGCGAGCGGGTTCGCGTCCTTGATCTTCTGGATCGCGGCGTGGCATCACCAACGCCGTGCCTCGTTTCCAATTACGATCGCCGATCTGATCGACGCCGCGGCCTCTGGCCGCTGGGTTCGATCCTACGGCGCTCGCAGCGAGCGACACGCTTTCAGGATTTGAGGCAGGGAGTCCCGGCGTGTCCGTGCCGTCGCCAGTCTGCGAAGGTCGTGATGTAGTAAGATTTTGCGGTCATAATGAAACCTCAGGAGGCGAGATGAGCGAACGAGAGATCGACATCAAGATGGCGGACGGTGTTTGCGACGCTGTGTTATTCGAAGGCGACGGCAAGAAGCCCGGCGTGATCCACTATCCGGATATTTTGGGTATTCGGCCGTCGCATCGTGCAATGGCCAAGCGTCTCGCCGAAGCGGGTTACACGGTCGCGCTCGTGAATCCGTTTTATCGCACCACGCGCGGAGCATGTTTCGATTTCACCCCGAATTTCGCAGGCGACGAGAAAACCATGCGGCGATTCGGTGAACTGGCCGGCCCGCTGACGCCCGAGGCGATGGAAAAGGACGCGACCACCTATGTGAATTATTTGGCGACGCAGACGACGGTGAGTCCGGCGCGGATCGGCGCGGTCGGCTACTGCTTCACGGGACAAATGGCGCTGCGAACGGCAGCAGCCAGGCCAGATCGCGTGGGCGCGATTGCGTCGTTTCATGGCGGCGGGCTCTTCACCGACAAGCCGACGAGCCCGCATCTTTCGCTGACGCGGATTCCGAAAACGGACGGCGCGGCGCTTTATTTCGGCCACGCGGTGAAAGATCACTCGATGCCGGCCGAAGCAATCGAGAAACTCGAAGGTGCACTGAAGTCGTGGGGCGGAAAATACGAAAGCGAAACCTATGCCGAGGCCATGCACGGTTGGACTGTGTCGGACAGCCACGCCTACAACCAGCCGCAGGCCGAGCGCGCGTTCGCAAAGCTTACGGCGCTGTATGCCGGCGCGCTGAAGTAAGGCGCGCTATTCCCATTTGCGGGTGTCGTCTTTGGCCCGGATCGTGGTCATGCGCGCGGTGAAGAATCGCAGGAGCCACGGCGCGAAGCGGTCGAGGGTGACGAAGAATTTGCCGTGGGCGGTAATAATGCGCTCGCGGCGGCCGCGCGCGATGGCGCGCAGCGCTTGCGAGGCGGCTTTCGACGTCGGCATCACGAGCCACGCGGGAATCGGATCTTTCGCCTGCGGATGATGCCTGCCGGTGTTGTCGATGCTGCGGATTTCGCTGGCCACAAAGCCTGGGCTGATCAGCGTCACTTTGATGCCAGAGGCGCGCAGCTCGGGCGTGATGGCGTTGGCGAGTGCGCGCACGGCGAATTTGCTCATCGAGTAAGGCGAGGCACCGGGAGTCGAGACCCATCCCGAGACGCTGCCGATGATGGCAAGATTCCCGCCTGTTTTTTCGAGCTCGGGTAACGCGGCATAGATGGTGCGCAGGACGCCGAAGACGTTGGTCTCAAACTGACGGCGGTAATCCCCCACCGAAAGCTTCTCGATCGGCGCGACCACGCCGAAGCCCGCGTTGGCGATCGCCACGTCGAGCTGGCCCCACGCATTCACTGCAGCGGCAACGGCGCGCCCAAGGTCGTCGTCGCGCGACACGTCGCATTCCGAAACGATCGGCATCGAAGCACCCGGTTGTGCGGCAATCCTCTGCGCGAGCGCTTCGAGGCGGTCCCGACGGCGCGCGCAGAGCGTCAGCTTCGCGCCGGCCTGGCCAAGTTGGCAGGCGAGTTCTTCGCCGATGCCGGATGACGCTCCGGTGATCAAAACGGACTTGTTGCGGAAAAATGCCGGAGCCGGAGGCATGCGCGCCATGATACATCACGCACCGCGAATCCGACTCTGAGGGAAATCAGGTGTACGGCTGGCCTTTTTGCGAGGCGCCACCAATCGCTAGGCATGGTTCGGCGGTCGCTGGTATGATGGGCGGCTTGTGACTCTCGGCCGGGGCCCGCTGACGCGGTCCGCGAGGTTTTGTGGCGGGTCCGCCGGCGACGGGCGGGCACAACCCGAACGGCTGCGGGTGAATCCAAAGCCTCTAATCGATCGGCAATAAGGGGGAGTTTCGTGCGGCGATTGCTGGGACTTTGCGCGGTAGCGGTGATAACGTTCGCGGCGATGGCCGTCGCGCAGAATGGCGCGCCGAGTGGCGCGATCGTCGTGACGGGGCGCGACTACCCAGACTATGGTTCGGGTTTGCTCCAAAGAAATCAGATTGTCGCCCTCATTCGAAATGTCGCCGGCCGCAGCGTGGCGGTTGTCCCGTCGGGGGCCAAACTCACGGATGTTGCTTACGGGTACGGATCATCAAACACAAATCCGCTCATCGGTACCGGCCCGAATTTGGTGGCACGCCCCGCCGGAGGAACCGTGCTCGCCACGAGTGCGGACGCACCGGAGGTGTTTCTGGCAGGTCCGTTCGCCGCCGCTTCTTTTGAATCCGGAGGTGTGGCCGTAAACAACGCTACGCCATCTCCGTTTCCGGCAGTTGCGGGCACGAGCAAGTCGGGCTTTTCCGGTGACGGGGGGCTCGCGGTGAAGGCCGAACTTTCGCCCAATATGACCTCGACCGTCAAACGCAGCGGCATCGCAGTGGCGGCCGACGGCACGATATACATAGCTGATACCAACAACGGAACCGTTCGCGAGGTGGCGGGTGAATCGAACAGCGAGTCGGGAATCATTCGTAGCGTCGCCGGTAAATGGGCTGCGGCGCAGAATTTGAAGCTGGTCGAGCCGATGGGAATTGCGGTGGATCGCGCGGGCAATCTTTATATCGCCGACCACACGGCTGGGACGGTAAGCGTGCTTACGCAGGCCACCGGTCAGCTCGCTATTCTGGCGCACGTGGCGTCCCCTGCGAGCTTGGCGGTGGCGGCGGACGGTTCGAAAGTTTTTGTCGCGTCGCCGGAGACCGGCGGTGTTTTTACGATCACCACGCTGACGCGCTCGGTTGCCACGGTTCCGGGATTCGCGCCGGTCGCTGACGAATCAACGGCTAGCGCCGCGAATCCCTGCGCGGCGCTCGAAGCGACAACGTCCACTGCGGCAACCGCGAAAACTGCGACGGCTGCTTCCACCGCCGCTGCGCGGCCCGTCTGCCCCGCGGGGCTGGCGGTCGATGGCGGTGGCAATCTATTCGTCGCCGACGCGAACAACGGCAACATTCTTCGCGTGGACGCGATGACGAGCAAGACCGCGGAAGCAGCGGTCGGCATGATCGAGCCGGGCGACCTCGCATTCGATGTGCAGGGCGACCTGTTCGTGAGCGAACAGGGCCGCAGCCGGATCATTGCGATGGGGGCGGTGGGTGATCCCGCGAGCAATCTGACGCTGGCCGCGCCTGCGCCTCCGGCCGGATGCCCGCAGGGGGCTTCATTTACTTATTGCAACGAGCCGAGCGCGGGAACCTCGGCGTCCTTCGCGTTCACGCTGACGAATACTTCGGGCAGCACGATCAGCAATATCGTGATTTCGCCGGCGTTCGTGCCGCCCGGAACGAATCCGCCTCCGGCGCCCACGAATTTCACAACCACGAGCACGAGCTGTACTGGAACGCTAACGGCTGGCGCGAGCTGTGCGATCAACGTGGCGTTCACGCCGCTTGCCTCAGGACCGATCATCGGGCAGGTTCAGGTGACGGACGGCACTCCGTCCGACACGGAAACGATCAACCTGGCTGGGACGGGCGACGATTTCGGCCTGGCGATTGTGGCGGGGCTCTCGCCTGAAGTCACCGTGTCGCAGGGGAACACGGCGACATGGAGCGCACAGGTCAACGCGGACAATGTGTTTGGCACCCAAGGCGAGACCGTGCAAATGGCCTGCCCTTCGAATTTGCCGGAGTTTACGACGTGCGAGTTCAAGCCTTGCCCGGTGATTCCAACGGTGGGGGGCGCGACGGCATTCAGCATCTTGGTCCACACCTCTACGCAGACGGTGGAGACTCTCCCGATTCCGAACCCGTGCAATTCGCCGGAGGCTTCGGCGCGCGTCCGTGCGGGCGTACCCGCCGGAGTATTGCTGATCAGCACCGGCCGGCCATCCGGCGCCGCGCCGCAATTCCCTGCGATACTGTACGCATTGGCCGCGATTACGCTGCCATCACTCGGTTCATTCGCGATTCACAAGCGAGCGAACCCCGCCGCACGGCGTGCTTTCGCGCTGCTGGCGCTGGTCCTGATTGCGGGCGGGATCGTCGCCGCCTGTCACAAAAGCACCGCGAATTCGACGGCGACGCCGACGGCTACCACGGTTATGAACGTGACCGCCAATGCCTTCGATTCCAGCGGCAACTCGATGCGCGCCAGCCGCGGACTGCAGATCACGCTAGACGTCATCAAACAGTCCAACAACGGCCCCCTGCGCGGCGTAGTTCCCTCCAAGTAGAGCCCATCACAACATTCAATTCGGCGAAGACAGTGACACGGCGTGGCACGGCGCTTCCTGGACTGCTCCGGCCGGACGCAGCGCTCGATGAGGTTCTCGGTGGCCGTCTGCGCCGTGCCGAGCAGATCCTCGGGCAGGGCCCGCGCCTCGAAGTTGATCGCGTCGTCCGCCATTGTCGCTGCGATGGGCGCGAGTGCCTTCGGGAACTGTGCTCCGTACTGAGTCGATAGTGACTCGCGGCAGCCGCCGAGCGATAATGCGCGCGAGGTGCGGCGATGAGAACAGATCGACGATTGTGGCGCGGCCAATGTGCACGGAGTATGGCTGTGCTGCTGGCTGCTTTCGGCGCGATTGCCGCCGCGGCCGCAAAGCCGCAAGGGCCGCCGTCATTGATGCTGCCGGAAAATCAGGTGACGCGCGTTTCCGATCACGTTTACGCCATCATGGGCTTCCCGAATATCGCGATCGTAGTGGGTAGTCGCGCGACGCTCGTGGTTGATACGGGTCTGGGGCCCCGCAATGGAGCGATTGCGGCGCATGAGGCGCAGAAGCTGGCGAAAGGGCCGGTGCTCTACCTTACGACCACGCACTATCATGCCGAGCACGCCGCGGGCGACAATGGGTTCCCGGAGAACACGATTCTGGTCCGCCCGATCGTCCAGCAAAAGGAGCTGGAGGAGCGCGGAGCGGCGTTCGTAGAGATGTTCAGCAGCCGAAACGCGCAGATGAAGGAGCTGCTGGCGGATACGAAGTTTCGCGCGCCGGACATTACCTTTGAAAAGGAGCTGAACCTGGACCTGGGCGGTGTGAGCACGCGACTTTTCTGGCTGGGCCAGGCGCACACCAAGGGCGACGAGATGATCGACGTGAAGCCGGATCGCGTGTTGATCTCCGGCGACATCGTGCAGAATAAAATGGTGCCGAATCTGCCGGACGAGAACGCCAGCATGAAGGGCTGGGTGGATATTTTGGCTCAACTACGGCCAATAAAGTTCAACTACATCGTGCCGGATCACGGCGCGCTGGGCGACGGCTCACTGATCGAGCAGGATTTTCGGTTTTTCTCGGAACTGCAGAAGCGAGCGCAGGAACTGAAGAAACAGGGCAAGTCAGCAGACGAGGCGGGGCAGGTCCTGAGCGCAGAATGTAAGACAAGATTCGCTGATTGGCAGGGGCTGAGTTTGATCCCCAACGTCGTGAAGCACGTCTATGCAGAGAATCCATGACTTTCGTCCTTCACTGCGATTGACATCGAATGCTTCGCAGGATCTCCCATGCGGGCGATCCCGTCGTTTGCATCATTTGACACCCGTCGGCTTTTCGATCGCGCGCGCGTGAGACGGCTCGGCGCCTTTCCTCAACGCTCATTGTCGAGCGGCTTCGTCGCGGCTTCCACACCGGGCGTAATCAGGCCGACATGCTCGATTCCGGCGCCGCGCATCACGTCGATTGCGCGCGCGACTTGCGCGAAGGGCACGTCCCCGGCGCCCTTTACAAACGCCACTTTCTCGGCGCGGGTGCTGAAGATGGCTGAAAGCCGCCCTCCGAGTGCGTCCCAGTTTGTCGACTCCTCGTTGATCGCGAGCGCGTCTGCTGGCGACACCTGCACGACGATCAACCGCGGTTCGGCAGCGAGTTCCGAGGGCTTGGCTGCGGAGCGAGAGCGGGCAGGCCGGCGGGAATTTTCGGCGTGATCACCATGAAGATGAGGATCAATACGACCAACACGTCGATGAGCGGAACGATATTCGGCGACGAAACCAGGCAATCCGTGCGGCCATCGGCTGAGACATCCATACCGGTCCTCCTCCCGACATCCGGCCTACCGCGGCGCTCCGGACTTGCTGGAAATCTTCTCCGTGAGCAGGCCGATGTGTTCGATCCCGGCGGTGCGAACCTGATCGACGGCGCCGACGACGTCGTGATATTTCGCGCGAGCGTCGGAGCGGACATATACGGTCCTGTCGGTTCGGCCGGCGACGAGATCCTTGACCTCGTTACCCAGCATGTTGAGTCCAACTTCCCGGTTGCCCGGGGTGAGGAAGAAGTTGCCGTCGCGCGTGACGGCGACGACGATCGCGTCATCACGATCTGCGTACGGCATCTGGTCCGCATTTTTCGCTTTTGCCATTCGCACCAGCGATTCAGGCTGCATCAGAGGCGTGATGATCATGAATATGATCAGGAGTACGAGCATGATGTCCGCCATCGGGATCACGTTCGGCGCAGCCACCAGCGCTGGCATTCTTGGCTTGTAGGACATCGTGCACCTCTCGATTGGATTGACACCGAGGGGAATCGCTTTGTGCCGAAGGCGCTTGAGGCTCGGGCGGCTTATCCGTGTTTCCAAGTGTTGCGAGAACCGATCACGAGGAGGAATCGGCAGGGTTATGGAATTTGCGGGGCGTAGAAAAGGTTGAGGGCGCAAATACCTTTCGGCGTTTGCGCCCTCTAAATCGAGCCGTAAAGTTCGGCTTTTGATCCCCCAGGCCCGGCTTACGCCGATCCGGGGGCCGCCGCGTTGCAATCGGGCGACTCGACAGCCTTACGGTTGTCGCGTCATCCAAACTGTTGCGTGCAGCCTGCGAGCTTCTCGATCCGATCGGCGCCAAGAGAGCGGTGAGGCCCTCGCGACATCCAACCGAACCGCCAAGCCTCGGAGATTTGTTTATCCGATTCAGCGCCACGCCCGCCGTGAAGCGGCCGCAGCCTCCGAACCGAACCGCTATCTCCCCGAGCCCCGCGAGCCAGCCTCGCGTCACAAACGCCGTGAGGCGCCTGCGACTTCTAGGCTGAATCGCGAAGTCTTTCGACTACCGGTTCCACTCCGAATCGCGTTAGCGGTTAAACATTCGCGATCGCGGGGCTGAACCGTTGTCTCTCAGCTTCCGGTTCAATCTGGGCGCACAATAAAACTTTCGCGAATGGCCGTCAACTACACCACGCAAAAAACCCTGTGCATATCTGTGGAAGCGGTGGAAAACTCCGGCGGGCCGCCGCCGTGCATCGCCGGAAATTACGGCCGTCGCTTCCGATCCTCCCCAGACCAGGCGGCAATTCGGCTCGCCGCAACGGTTTGGGCGGCCGGCACGCGCGAGGCGCTGGCGGGTTTCGGCGGGAGCCTGGTGCGTTTCTCGCGTCACGCGAATCACAGGACGGTTGCGCGCCTCGGGAATCGTACGACAATCAGGAAGGGCCGATGGCGGGGAGGAATCTTCGAATGGCGACGACAGAAAAGTCGGGAGCGCGGGTATGCGCGCGATTTGCAGCGCCGATTTTGATTCTGGTTACGTGGACGATGTTCGCTCGACCGGCGCGCGCTCAAGGCACGGGTGGGTACATGCGCTGCGTTTCGGCAAGCGGGCGCACGATGGCCGGGGTATCCACGGACGCAGCGTTCAACGGCTGGATTCCGTTGCGTCAAACAACGATGCCTACGGCGGCGGAAATGTCGGCCATGACGTCTGAAGATGGCGCGACGGCAGCCAAAGAGGTGCATCCGCCGATCGTGGTGGTGAAAGACCGCGACAGCTCGTCGCTGGCAATTCTGGGTGCCTTTACGAGCAAACAGCATTTTCCGGAGATCGACATCGCCGTGACCGATCATAGCGATCATCCGGCAGTGCGGTACAAATTGACGGACGCGACGATTATCGCAGTGCGTGCGAGCGTCACGCCGGATCCGGCGCAGGAGCCCGTGGAACAATTGCGGATCACCTACGCGAAGATTGAAGTGCAGTGACGGCGCATCGACATAAGGGCGGGACCGGAGCTTGAGAGAAACGCCGGCAGGATGCCGGCGCTACTTATTTTGCGCTACGGTTTGTTGCGTCGCCGATTGCGAGACCGGTTGCTGCGGAACCGATCCCAGCGTCACCGGGTGAGACTGGGCGTAGCCGCCCTTCCCTTCCGCGGGATATTTCAGCGCCACCCATTTGTACCAGCCGCCATCCATCACTTTGATGTTGAAATACCCGAATTCGGCGAGCTGCTTGATCATATCGCTGGTGTCGTTGGGGCAGGAACCGTAGAGCACCAGCGTCTTATTCCGGGGCAGCGGGATCGGGAACTTTGTGATGCGCATGGCCCAGGGATAGCTCGTGGCGCCGGGGAGATGGCCGTCGGCGTAACCATCAACGGGTTGCGTGTCGACGAGCGCGATCGACGAGTCTTTGGTCTGAACCATTTTCAGGACGGCCTCCGGCGCCACGGTTTGCGGCGCTGGTTGCGCCTCATTGGCGACCGTAGGATCGACCGCCGAAAGATCCTGTTGTTGCGCTCGCGCGACCGGCGCAGTCGCCGCAAGCGCCAACATGGCCGTGCCTGCTACGAGTACGAATGAAGTCTTCATGGGACCCTCCCGCCGATCGAGTCTGGTGCCGTCTTGCGACTCCCCAGCCATGGTACGTCCGCCAGCCGATCCGAGTCAACGCAAGGTGCGCGCAAACGGAGGGTTCTGGTGTAATGTCAGGCTATGGGAAACAAGGACGCGAAACGGCGCGAGGTTAAAAAGCCGAAGAAGAAACAGCCGAGTGCGCACGAACTCCGCATGGCCAGCCGGCCTGTCTTCACGAAGCCGAAATAAGGGCAGCTTCGCCTATGCCCGACGCCTGTTCGGGAGCGGCGCTTGTTCGCTTGCGCTCGCCGAATTACTGACGGAGTTCGCACGCTGCAGGATGGCATTGATCTCATCGCAGAGTTTGACCAGCTTGTTGGGGTCTTTTTCCATCGCAGCTTGCCTGCAGAGCTCGCGCCAACGTTCCTTGCTAACGGACATTGCTACACCCCTCGTCGCGGCTAGGGACCTTGATTGTAGCGCAAGCGCCGCAAGAGGAATATCGTATGCTGGCACGCCAATAAGCGACATGCGGGTCGGGGCGTCCATGAATCTTCGTTTCTTTTACGTGGCGTTGTTTTGCGCTGGCCTGACCATCGGCGCCGGGAAGGCGTGCGCGCAGCAGTCATCGCCCGCAGTTACCGGCCAGCTTTCCCCCGAAGCGCGAGCCTACCTTTTGCAACTTCCGGTGCTTCCGAACGGCACTGTGCGCCAGGTGCAGCCGAGCCTGGCCGACCCGGCGATCAAGCGCTTCGATAAGCCGAATTTCGCGATGTTCAATCAAGGCGTAAAGCGCGATGCGCCCTTGCTGGTGTTTTTCCCCGGTACGACGAGTGAACCGAAAGCCTCCTGGCCGTTTCTTGGGGCGGGCGCAGACGCCGGATATCGCGTGATCGGGCTGATGTATGACAACGGCGTGTCCGTGCCGACGACGTGCGGCCCGCAGGCCGATCCGGCGTGCTCGGACCGTTTTCGCGAGAAGCGGATCTTTGGCGACGGTATTTCCGGCGAAATCGACGATCTTCCGGAGGAATCCGTCGTCAACCGGCTCGTGAAACTGCTCGAATACCTCGATGCGAATTTTTCGAACGAGGGCTGGGGTCAGTACCTGGATCACGGCCAGCCGAAATGGTCGACAATCGCTGTTTCGGGCCACTCGCAGGGCGGAGGCGTGGCGGCCTATATTGCGAAGAAGCGGTCGGTCTATCGCGTCATCAATCTTTCGGGCGCACGGGACCGCGTGGAGGCAACGAAGCAGTGGGCGCCGTGGATCACGTCGCCGAGCGCTACGCCACCGGATCGCTGGTACTGCGCTTATCACGTCAAGGAATCGCGTGCCGACGCCATGAAGCTCGCCTATGTGGCGCTGAAGGTGCCGCCCGGTCACGTTCGCATCATGACGCTTGAGCCTGATCCGGGGAACACGATGCCGAAAGGTGCTGACGTCTATCACGTGAGCATGTCGGCCGCAGGCGTCACGCCGCTTGATGCGAAAGGTAAGCCGGCATACGCGGCGGATTGGGCTTTCCTGCTGGGAAGTGCGAAATAGGCTTCCATCGGTTCAGCGCCGCGAGGCAGAGTCCACCGAGAACACCCCGGATAAGCCCGAAACTTTTCGGAGTTGGCCGGGTTTAACCGATTGGAACCGGCGGGCGGGGGTATTGTGTCCGCCGGTTACGTTGTGCATCATAATTTATCATAGCGCAGCCCAAGTTCCGACCTGCCGAGTTCGGCGCGGCGGCGGGACAATCCAAGTGGAGGGATTCATACATGCGAAGAATGCTGAAAGGCCATCATCTGCTCCTATTTGCAGTACTTCTGGCGGCGGCTGCCGCGCTGCCTGCAGTGGCGTCCGCGCAGGTTGCAGTGGGAGTCTCGATCCGGGTTGCCCCACCGGCGATCCCCGTCTACGAACAGCCGCCGTGCCCGACGGAAGGCTATTTGTGGACACCCGGTTACTGGGCATACGGTCCGGACGGCTACTACTGGGTGCCCGGGCTGTGGGCTGCGCCCCCGCGCGTCGGCTTCCTTTGGACTCCCGGTTACTGGGGATTTGCCGGCGGCGTTTATGGATGGCATGCCGGTTACTGGGGCCCGCACGTCGGATTCTACGGCGGCATTAACTACGGATTCGGTTATGGCGGCGTCGGATTTGTCGGCGGCGCATGGCGCGGCGGAGTATTTGCTTACAACACCGCGGTTTGGCACGTCGGTGGCGGATTCCACAACGTCTATGAGGATCGTACGGTGATACACGAAACGAATGTCAGCCGCGTGAGCTTCAACGGACGCGGTGGAGTCGACCGGATGCCGACGGCCGAAGAGCGCGGCTACATGCACGAGGAGCACGTCGCGCGCACGCAGGTCCAGATTTCGCACCAGGGCGCCGCGCGAGTGGACCGCAGCAACTACGCTTCAGTCAACCACGGTACGCCGACTCACCCCGAAGGCATGGGCGTCAACGCTCGACAGGATCGCCAGCAGAACCGGATCAATCAGGGAGTGAAATCCGGTCGGCTGACTCCGGGTGAAACCAGGCACGTTGAAAACAACGAAACCAAGATTCACGACGAGGCGAAAACCGATCGCCAGGAAAATGGCGGCCACCTGACGGGCGCGCAGCACAACCAGATCGAACATCAGCAGAACAAGGAAAGCCGTCAGATTTACAATGACAAGCACAACGCCAAGACCGACGCGCATCCGCACGGCGGTGGTGGCGGCGAGAAGGACAAAGAAAAGAAGTAACCGACGTGTGATCGGCGCAGTGACGAACGGGGCGGCCGAGAGGTCGCCCCGTTTTTTCGTTTCCGGGTACGCCATGTGAGGTCTTGTGCCGACGTCCCTGCTTTGGCAATGAGGTTTCACTCAGGCGTGGTTTCCGAAAGGGCGCCGAGCTGGGGTACTGGACGCTTTCAGATTTCGGGGCGACCTAGCAGCCACTGTTTTTCTTGCGGCTCGGCCTTTCTAGGGGACGGCGCCGAGGCTCTTCAGGTAGTTGTAGCCGCTGAGCTCACCGGCTTTTTCGAGCATCGATTTCACGTCAGCCGGCGGTAGATGCGGGGCGAAAGGTTCCCTGCTATCGGCGATGGCATACGCCGTCACGGTCACCATGGCGGCACCCTGGGTCAGGTCTTTTTCAACGACGGAATCAAATGTATCGTTGGCCTTATGGTGCAGCGTATCGTAGATGTCCTGATCGTTCCAGAGAACCAGGGTGGGCACGCCGAGCAGGTTGAAGTCAGCGTGGTCGGTCTGATAAATGTACTGCGGATTTGAGGAGACCCCGTTGGCGCCTAGGCCTTCCAGCAGCGGAGAGATTGCCGCGAGAGACGGCCTTTCATCCTCGCGTCCCATCACGTACCAGCCCCGAGCGGGCTGCGAGCCGGAATCGGTCACCAGCACGGCGTCGATATTCGGAATTTCTGTGATATGCCGGTTAACGTAGGCATGCGAACCCAGCAGGCCCTCCTCTTCCCCTCCGAATAAGACGAATCGGATCGTCCGCCGCGCCGGGCGGTCGAGCGCCTGAATGGCGCGCGCCGCTTCAAGGGCGCTGGCAACCCCGGTCCCGTTGTCCTGCGCGCCTGTGCCGGGCTGCCAGGAATCCAGATGTGCGCCGATGATGACGACTTCGTCGGGATGTTCGCTCCCGGGAATTTCGGCGACCACGTTGGGGACCTGGACGTTCTCGCGAGTGTGGTTCGTCAGCGCGAACTGCATCGCGACGCGGCCCTGGCTGAGCAAGCGCCGGATCAGCAGCGAATCCTCCAAGCCGATCTGAGCCTGCGCCATTCGCGTGATCCCGCCGCTAAAATCCAGCGAAGTCTCCGACTCCGTTCCCTTTGCCCCGCCGGTGCTGAGGATGGCAATCGGGGCGAGTGAACGCAGATGCTGGAGTCCGCGCAGCTGGGTTTCAATTGTTGGACGGTCGCCGAAACTTGCGCGATCGAACAAGACGATTCGTCCCCTGAGCTGGTCCTTTTGCGCATCGAGAGCGTCGATGGCCATGCTCGAGACATACACTACGTCGGCGATGATTCCGCCGTTCGGCGTCGACGGGCTCCAGCCGAGTGAATAAATGTGCAGCGGATGATCGACGGGGGTGATGATGTGGCCCGTGGCTGGGCCGTCGGGTTCCCACGTGGCGGGGATGGTCCAGTCCTCGGTGTGAACATTCGCAAGGCCGAGAGATTTGAACGTCTCGACGGCCCACGCGGCGGCACGCATGTAGTTCGCCGAGCCGGTGAGGCGGGGGCCGATTCCGTCGGCCAGCTGCTCGTCGTAGGCGTAGGCCTTGCCGTTCAGCAAGGCCTCGCCGAGGAGTTGGCGAACGGTTTCGCGCGTTTCGTTCGAAACGGTGAGCGCTGCCGACGAGGAAGACGATTGGGCGACAGTGGGCGCTTGCGTTGTGAGCGCCAACGCGAGGCATAGAGAGACAATCCAGCGCGCGGCGCACATCTAGTTTTGGGGCGCCGGCTTTGCGGCTTTCTTTTTTGCCGGCGGCGCGGGCGTGTCGGTGCTCGGGGCCGCGGCCTCACCCGGCGCAGGCGGCTCGTACGTCCAATCGGTGTCGATGAACTGTTTGCCGTTCAGGGTGTCTTTGAGATCGCGGATAGCTCCCTGCGCGTTGAAAATCGTGTCGCTATCGTTGCAGGTTACCGTGCCTTTGTACTTGTACTTGTCGACCAGCATTTTAATGAAGGCGTTCACCCAATCATCCGGATTCTGGATCTCGGCCGTGTCAAAGGCGTCGCTGAAATAAATGGTCGGCTTCTTCTGATCGGAAAAGCAGTACGAAGTGCGCGGCTGTGGTCCCTGGTCCTGTGCGGGTTGCTGGTTCTGATTATCGGCAGCGGGCGCGTCCTTGCCGCCTCCGTTCGCCGGAGGTGCCGCGGCGGCATAGGGATTTGTGTTCGGGTTCTGGTCGGAATTGCGGTTCTGGCCGGGGGTCCAGTTCACGTTGACGAGCTGCATGCTTCCGCGCTGGGCGGCACGCTGATAGGCGTCCTGGACGCGCTGCTGCGTCGCCGGGTCGGCCGGCATTTGGCGGCAGACGGCACTGGCGACCGTATCGAGTTTGTAGGTGGCCTTCACGAAGTCGCCCCAGGCCTTGTTGATCGCCGCGCTCGGGGCCGCGCCGCCGCTCGGAATCATCTGGCTCAGATACATCGTGATATGTCCGCCGGCGGCGGAGGTGGCGATGCACTGAAACGGCCCGTCCTGCTGCGCCGGTGCGGAGGACGCTGCCAGTCCGACCAGCAAGGGGAGCACCACCACTGCCAATCGAGCCTTCAAGAGCACACCTCCGCGCGCAAAATTTCTGCGAGGCGCAAAATGTTAACACATCGGGGCACCTTCTCGAACTGGCAGCGGAGTTCAGCCATGCGGTGGTTTCATCAGTCCCGACGGAGGCAGAGAGACGACGGGATGCACAGCACGAGCAAAACGGATGGCCCTACGACCCACAACTGGGGCGAGGAGGCGAAGAAATCCTGGACCGCGTTGGTGGCGCCATAGACGAAAAACGGCGTGCAGAGAATCGTGCCAACCAGCGCGCCGAACCATGCCTTCCTGAGAAGCAGCAGCGCAATCGTGGCAAGTACAAGTGACACGAGCGCTGGTTCCAGCAGAAGCCATGTGGCGTCGCGCCAGCCGATATTCGGAACGCTCCATGCCGCTGCCCCCAGCAGAAGAATGACGCCCGCGCCCATGCAGAGGAGCGCGCGGTGGGAGGTGGGAATCAGCGTAGCGACTCCGCTCAAAATCAAAAGCGACGGCCCCAGATTGTACAGCGCCGGGAACAGCAGCTCGGAAAGCCTGTAAGTCGGGGCGCTCACGCCAAGCATCGCGCCAACGAAGAGAGCAAAGACGAAGTCGCACAATAGTCCCGTCGCGATGTAGAGCAGCCCGACGAGAGGTTTCATGGCGGGGAGTTTACAGCATGGTTGGCCGCCAAATCCCGGGATTTGTGCTGGCCGGCGGAGCCCGAATTCCCCGTCGTCGCAACCAGTCCGTCTTGGCGGCCAGGGTAGGCCGATGGCTTGCTGACGACCAGACCGCATCGGAACGTCCTGTGAAGGTCGCGTACTTGATCGCCGGGCTGCTTGGCAGGCACGACTGCAACGGAGTGCAGGTTCTGAGGCTGGACGAAAACTGGTCGTTGGGACAATTGAGATACTTCGCGGTGTGGGAGATGATGCGCCCGCAGTCCGGCATCGAGCAGCGCGTCCCGCGTCCCCAGGCCCTCGCAGACACGCCGACAAATTCGCACGGGGGAGTCTGCCACATGAAATTCAGAAAATTGAGCTGGTTAGGCGTGTGCTTGGGAGCGGCCATCACTCAAGCATGGTCGCCGGTGGCTCTGGCGCAGAATTGCGAAGCGAACCAGAGCGCGGCGGTGGATTGTTTCGTCGGCGATGCGGTGAAAACCGATCTCACGTCTCTGCGCTACGGTATGAATATGACCCAGTTCAAAGCGTACGGCGTGGCGGTTTCGAAAATTCTGCAGGCCGAGCAGGATTACGTGGTCCTGGCCGGCATGGCCAGCGCCGTGGCCGATGCGATGCCGCCCACCAATGCGAGCGGATCCCCGAACGCGTCGGCGCAACAGACGGCCATGGATTCCATCGTGCAGGACGAGATTTCCTGCGGTTTGGTGGCGCTGCCGGCACAAGTGAGCCAGCAGCAGGCACAATACTTCTCACTCGACCTGGTGAGCTCGATGAATTCGTCCGGCGGGATCATGCTGTCGCCGGGATTCTTGCTGCGCGTAATCGATTCCTACATCGTGAGCGGAACCGGCGGCGACACCGTGAACTGGACGCAGGTGAATTCGCAGCTGGCAACCCTGGTCAGCACTCTTTCGAGCTCGGGATTGCTGAAGCTCCCGGCGTCGGTGCCTCTCCCGAGAGCGCAAACATTCGCACAGAGCCTGGCGCAGGCGATTGATGCGTACAAGCGGGCGACAGGAAGGACGAGTTTGTGAGCTGCGGGACGGCCCGGCTTGGTTGACGACGGGTCAGATGACAGACCCACCCCGGCGGCGGCCGGACAAAGAGAGGAATCGCGGGTGCGGATGTGGGTACCGTGCGGATACCTACGAAGTGCAGGGCGTCGAGCGGCGTCTTACGAGCGGTTTTGCGTTGGTAATCGCCTCAAAAAGCGCCAGCGGCGGGTTGACGCTGCAAGCTCCGTTGTGGGAATTACCGGCTTGTAGTGCTTCCAGATGCACTACATCGTGTTTCGGACGGGCGGAACGCGCGACGGCTCAGGCGTTTACGAGGCGGCCGGATGTCCATTCGTTTTCCCATTTTGTAACCAACGTACTATTTCTCGCGTTGGAGCGCGCCCGTAAATTAGTGCCAGCGGGAAGAGCCGTAAACGCGACGAGTAGAGCCAGACGGCCCGCCGAAGACACTGAGGAGAGGTTATGAGCTCCACAAGTTCCACGGTTGAAGAAAAAGCAAAGGTGCGCGCAGCCTCCGCAGGGGCGAAAGCGCCTGAAGTGGATCGCCGGCGCCGGCGTCGCGCGAAGATTTCCGCGCAGGTTCACGTCAAGGCTGTCAATTCCCCCGAGCCGTTCGAAGAAGTCTGCATGAGCGTCGACGTGTCGCGCGACGGCCTGCTGTTTACGGCGAGCCGCCCGGGATACTGGAAGGGCCAGCAGCTCGACGTCGTGTTTCCCTACTCGACCGCGGCCGCGGCGCTGAACACGGCCCAGAAGGCCGATATCGTCCGCGTGGCGGAACAGGCCGGCGGAAAATTTCAGGTTGCCGTGCAGTTTCAAGCCGCGAAGTCAGACGCCACGGGCGTGCAAAAGCCCGCGTCGCATGTGGGCGCGGCCAATGGCGCCGTGCCGGTGATGACGAAGGAGCAGTCCGTCGTGCTGGCGGTTGAACCCGATACACGTACGGCGGAAACCATGCGCAACATGCTGACGCAGGATGGCTACACCGTGGTGATCGTGCCGACGGCCCAGGAGGCGCTCGAGGTGCTGCGTACGACCGTGCCCGTGGTATTCATCGCGGAAGTCGAGTCCACCGACATGTCCGGCCACGACCTGTGCTTGATCATCAAGCGCAACGACCGGTTGCAGCGCGTGCCCGTGATTTTACTGACGCGTTCGGCGCAGCCGGCCGATTATTCGGCGAGCCACCAGCTGGGAGCCGTGGTGTGTATGGCGAAACCGTTCCAGCCGGAGCGTTTGCAGCACGTCGTGCGACTGGTCGCGCCGCCGCCGGCGATGAAGAGCGTGTATGGAGCGTCGCGCGCCATGTCCGGCAGTATCGAGCGGACGCTGTAGCCCGGCGAGCGGCCCGCCATTTGCAAGCCCGCGAGTTCCCTGCCCGTTGTAACCGGCTGTTCGCGGCGGAACCAGTCCCCGCCGCGGCTAAGCCGTCCTTGATCGCTCCCACGGCCATCCGCCGCGCAATCCCCTGGAAGCATACAAGTCTCGCAGGCCTGACAGCAGCACCCCCACTCCCATCGTCGTGATCGTACGACGCAGTAGCTGCGAGCATGGCGCCGGCGAAAACGACAAGCCCGTCGGCTCGGTCCACCACTCCGATACTGTCGGAAGAAGGAATGCGAGCATCGCACCGTAAACGATACCCATCAGGGCGTGCATGATTCTCTCCCCCGGGTAGACTCCGCCGATCGGTTTGCGAATCCAATCTTCGACGACAAAGTCCCAGAGCGTGAGAATGATTTCGACAAACAGCAATACCGCGAGAGCTAGCGCAAAGCGGCCGCGCCAGGCGAGCCAAGGCAGTGAACAGAAGAGCGCGGCATACACGAAATCGCGCCAGGCATGCAGCCGCAATTCAGCACCGGCGGATTTTCCCAGCGCCGGGAGACGGGCGCGCCATTCGTGGTAATACAATGTGTCGAACGCGCCGAGAATTCCGAGCGTAAAGAGCAGGTAAAGCGCCGACTTCATTCGCGAACCGCCTTGCGAACGGAATGAGCGTATCGTAACACCGAATCGGAAACCCTTACGCGCCGAACACTCATGGTACGATGTCGCGGATGAGCGATAAATTTGTGGTCGGGTTGATTCAGATGCGCAGCACGAAGGATGCTGCGGAGAATCTGGCGCGCGCGTGCGACAAGATTCGTGAGGCGGCGAAGCGCGGGGCGCAGATCGTCTGCATGGACGAGCTGTTTCGCGGCGAGTATTTCTGCCGCAAGGAAGATGCCGAGCTTTTCAACCTGGCCGAGCCGTTTCCCGGGCCGACCACGGACGTGCTGACGCAGGCGGCGCAGGAAAACAAAGTGGCGATCGTCGCATCGCTTTTCGAGCGGCGCGCGGCAGGGCTCTATCACAACACCTGCGCTGTGATCGACGCGGATGGCGCGTTCCTGGGCAAATACCGGAAGATGCACATCCCGGACGATCCGCTTTACTACGAGAAATTCTATTTCACGCCGGGCGATCTGGGATTTCCGACGTTTGATACGAAATTCGGGCGCATCGGCGTGCAGATCTGCTGGGACCAGTGGTATCCGGAAGGCTCACGCGCCGTGGCGCTGGGAGGGGCGCAGGTGATTTTTTATCCCACCAGCATCGGCTGGCATCCCGCCGAGAAGGCGGAGTTCGGCGCGGGGCAGCTGGATGCCTGGAAGACGATTCAGCGCGGCCACGCGATCGCGAACGGCGTGTTCGTCGCCGCCGTGAATCGCGTGGGATACGAAGGTGACCCGGCGCATGGCGACGCGGGACTCGAATTTTGGGGCAACTCGTTTGTCGCCGACCCGTTTGGGAAAATCGTGGCCGAGGCGGCGCAGGATCAAGAGGAAATCCTCGTGCTCGAGTGCGATCCGGCGAAGAGCGAGGACACGCGGCGCAATTGGCCGTTTCTGCGCGACCGGCGCGTGGACGCCTACGAACCGATTTTGAGCCGCTGGCTTGGGAAGTGATGCGCGTGAAGGCCCGCAAGTCCACACCGCAGCCATCCTACCGAATGCCCGCCGAATGGGAGCGCCACGAGGCCACTTGGCTTGGCTGGCCCCACGAGCGAACGGACTGGCCGGGCAAATTTGCACCGATACCATGGGCGTTCGCGGAAATCGTGAGGCACCTAACGCGTGTCGAACGCGTGAATCTGCTGGTCGAGAACCGCGCGGCCGAGGCGCGCGTGCGATCGATCCTCAAGAAATCGGGCGCCGAGCTCGCGGCCGTGACGTTCTTCCACGTGCCGACTGATCGGGGATGGATGCGCGATTCCGGGCCGATTGCAGTTTGCGCGGGGGAATTGGACAAGGCCGGCTCGAAACACGCCCCTAGGAAGGCGCTGCTCAATTTCGCTTTCAACGGCTGGGCGAAATACGACGACTACAAGAAGGATGCCCAGGTCGTAGCACGGACGAACGCGAAATTAAAGCGGCACGTCGTGTTCCCGGAGCACCAGGGCCGGCGTGTGGTGCTCGAGGGTGGATCGATCGAAGTGAACGGCCGCGGGACCCTGCTGACGACTGAGGACTGTCTGCTGAGCAAGGTGCAGGAGCGCAATCCAGGGTTCACGCGCGAGGATTATGCCCACGTTTTCGAGCATTATTTCGGTGCGACGAACGTCATTTGGCTCGGGCGCGGAATCGCAGGCGACGACACGCACGGGCATGTCGACGATCTGGCACGGTTCGTCGACCCGAAGACCGTAGTGACGGTGGTCGAGCGGGATCCGGCTGAGGAGAATTACGAAGTGCTGCAGGAAAATCTGGCTCTGCTGAAGAGCGCGAAGGATCAGGCGGGCGAACTCCTGCGGATCGAGACGCTACCGATGCCAGAGCCCGTGTGGTTCGCAGGGCAGCGGTTGCCGGCGAGCTACGCAAACTTCTATATCGCCAACAAGCTCGTGCTGGTGCCCACCTTCAACGATCCCGCCGACCGAATTGCACTCGACCGACTGGCGACGGTTTTCCCCGATCGCTCGATCGTTCCGGTCCATTGCCGCGACCTGGTGCTGGGTCTGGGGACGATTCACTGCATGACGCAGCAGCTTCCGACCTTCCCTACGCCTTAGTTATGTTGGCGAAACCCAACCCAGAGCGCTACGGGCGGCGGCTCTTTTTTTGCGTCGTACGTAACCTGCGCTCCGAACATCGGGAAGGCGTCGCCCGCGGATTCCGTGTCCAGGGCGCTGACCTCGATGTGACCGAAAATCACCAGCATGACCGATTGTAATGGCCCGTCAGAAGTCGGGTCGCCGGCCAGTGACCGTTGCCGTCGGAAACAACCACCCGGGTGGGTCCGGCGTTGCGGATGTCCCCTAGTAACTCTCGTGGAAACCTGTACTTGCGCTCTATTGCTATGGATGGTTTCGCACATGACGATAGAGATGAGGATTTCCGTTCCTACGGTGCTGGTAGCTGGCCGCGGCGCGGAAGTTTCGTCGGGGGACGAAACGTACATGGCAGGAACTTCAGCGGGTTGGGCGGCGAGCAATGCCTGACGCAGCGCGGGTTGCACAGGCACATGCGCTCGACGTACCCATCGTTCTACGTGGCGCGAAAAAATCCGCAGATCCGGAAAAGCCCGAACTCTTCACCGAGACGGCGCGCACGGTACTGGTGTTTGACAACGGCGCCGTGCTGCATCTCCATTCGAAGCTCGTTGTTGGCCAGACGGTGTACATCCACAACACGCAGAACGGACGCGAGGTTCTGTGCAAGGTGCTGGAAGCGCCAGGCGAAGGCGAACTGGGGCTTACCGATTTGGAATTCACGACCGCGATGCCTGATTTCTGGGGCGTCAACCTCGGCGGCGATTCCGCTGCGGGGTCGGCCCAAGCCCGACCCCCTGCGGCCGATTCCGGAGCCGCCAACGGGGATTCCGTTGAACAAGCGAAGATGCGCGAGCCTTCCGGGAGGCCTGCGGATGACCCGCTGGCGATGATGTTGGAGACCGCCTCGAAAATCGACGTGCCCTCGATGACCACGCCTGGGAAGGAATCTGGCGTTCCGCTGCAGGAAGAGCTCATGCCCGCGCACGAGATGGCACCCGATCCATCGGCGATTCCGGTTCCGATGCCGGATTTCGAGCCGGCGGCCACGAGCGCTGCCCCGGGCAGTGTACCGACCGGCGAGCAGATCGACGCTGCCCTGAAACAGATGTCCGTCGCGGCCACGCCGCTGACCGGTGCAGAAGCGGAGGGCGCGAACGACGAAAAACATATTGCTGCGCTAATGGCGCGGGACGCGCGACTGGCGAAGTTTGCGGCGTTCAAGGAAAAGCAGCAGGCAGAGAAATCGCAGCGCGCCGCGGCGCCTGGCGAACCCACAACGCCCGCTACGAAGAACGCACCCGAGCCCGCGACGGATGCCGAGGGAGCGCGCGAAGTAAAAACGATATCCTCGAAGCCTTCCCTGACGGACCAGCTTACGACCGGGAAGAATGCGACTTACGTTACGATTGGAGCGTGCCTCCTGATCGCGGTCGCAATTTTTTTCATCTGGCGGGCGATGCGCGTGCCGCCCGTTCCGGATATGGTGCAACCGGATTCTGTGACGGCCCAGCCGAGGACAGCGGCCCCGCCTGCAGCAGCGGCGTCTGCGTCGGCAGCCCGACCGGATGCCCCGCTTGTCAAAACGCAGCCGGTGAAGTCGGAGCCTGCTGGACTGCGCTCGGGTCGTAGCCGTGAAGATGACGGCGCAGAATCAGGATCTACGTCCTCGAGGCGCCGCAACCCAGAGGAGGCAAGCGGCGGCGCGAGCGTCCCTGCGCAAGTCCTATCGCAGCCGCAACCGACCTTGCCGCCATGGGCCGTGGGGGTACAGTTGGATGGCGTGATCACGCTCGATGTGACGATCGACGACCACGGAAATGTGGCGGGCGCTAAGGTCGTATCGGGCCCACGCGCGCTGCAGCGCGAAGCCGAACGTGCCATCGGCTTGTGGGAATTCTCGCCTGCGCAGTCCAGCGGTAAACCCGTAGCTTCCCACCTGAGGCTCAGCGTTGAATTTCTACCGCCTCCCCCGCCGAAGCGATTCCCCTAAATCGTGGGTGTAGGCAGCCTCGTGATCTTTGTCGAAGGGAATTCAGTACACAGCGGCTCGAGCCTCGCGGTACCCGAAAATGACTTACGCCCCCTGGGGTCCACGTCTACCGAGGCTCGACCCGGTTTCAAACAGCGATCAATACCGGCGCGATCCGGCGTCGGCAGTGACGGGCCGATTTATCCTGCATGCTCCGCCATGGCGGCTGCCGCGCATCCTGCGAATGGGTTTCGCCGGCATGGCTCGCTGCAAAGGTACGCGCTCGCTGAGAGCGCTTGAGTCTGCCGGCACATCGCCGGCGGGATCCAATGTGCCGCAGGCTATCCCGCACCTCCCGAAAGAACGCATTCCATACGGCGCCGATGGGCTGAGTGCTGCCCGCGTCTTTCACCAAACGCCGGCAGGCGGTCGACGCGAGGAGGAAAGTAAATCCTTCCGCTGCGGACGGAGAACTGTTACAGTTTCGAGCCCACTGGGATTACTTCGACAGGAGCGTTTGCCGTGCTGAATTTACTCTCAACTCGATCCTACAAGTTGGTGGTTGTGTTTGTAGTGGCGCTGGCGGTGGCTGGAACTGCGGCGGCGCAAAATGTCGCGGGAACGGGGACGAACGACAACGCCCTGGACGCGACTGCGCTGCCTGCGCAGCCGGAGGCGAGCGGCGTTTCCGATGCGACGGCCGCGCTGCCGACGGCGGCCAACGCGAGTCGCCCGGCACCCGCTCCGGATACGGGCAGTTGGAGCGACAACGCCGATGAAATTACCCTGGTCCAGCGTCTGCGCTGGATCACTGTAAGCACGCTCGGCTGGCAGAGCCTGGCGTGGGGCGTGGTCTCCGCCGGCGTGGGCACCGCAGAAAATCACCCGCAGGAATACGGCACGCACTGGAACGGCTTCGCCGACCGTTACGGGATCCGGCTGTCGGGCGTGGTGACCAGCAACGTGACCGAGGCGGGATTGGGCGAAATCTGGGGCGAGAATCCGCGCTACAAGCCGGAACCAGAAAAATCGTTCGGCGGCAGGATTGAAAGCGTCATCTATCAGACATTCTTCACACGGCGCGCCGACGGTAATTTCGAACCGGCGTACGCCCGGTTCATCGCCATTCCGGGCAGCAATTTCATGTCGAACACCTGGCGCGTGAAGGACGAAGCGGACACGCCGCACGCCCTGGAACGCACCGGGTATGGATTTGCCGGCGCGATGGGATCAAACGCGTTCCACGAATTCTGGCCAAGCGTCAAATCGCATTTGCATTTCTAGAGAGCCACGTCGACGGGCTATTGCGCCGCCCGGCGCGGTTTTATTGAATCGCGATCGTGGTGTTGCCCTGGGCGATGGCGGTGGCCAGGCGGGCGCCGCGTTCGTCGGTCGTGAAGCCGAAGCGGCAGCGCACGAACTGCACGTCCTGCAAGTCCAATTCCCCACTTTCGTAGCGCACTCGAGTCCCCACGAACGTCACGTTGCGCCAGCGGATGCCGTCGAGAGTTTGCGCCGAGCCTTCGATCATCAGATTCGCAACCCGCACATTATCGGTAAACGCGCGCGAGGAGGGCGGAAGCAGTACCTCGGCCGTATCGGGCATGAGCGTCGCGTCGAGAATCTGGCCGCCGAAGGACGCGGAATCAAACTTTTCTCCAGCGGCAATTTCGCGCGGCACCCCGATGGCGATGCGCTTTGCGGCCGACGGTTGCGCCGGTTCGGGCAGAAGCGAGGACTGAAATTCGGCGAGCGAAATACGCGCGAGTGTCACATGCTCGAACAGGCGGGAATCGCCGGGCCGCTTGGCGAGCAGGCCATCGAGCGCCGTCAGCGCAGGCGCGAAAAAGTCCGGTTTGGCACTGGCGGAAATCAGGCGTTCGGTGGTGAGGATGGTGTCGGCGCGATCGACGGCAACCTCTCCGGCGCCGATTTGGCCAGAGCTGACGTCTTGCGTCGCGCTGTCGAGGGCGTCATTGAATTCACGCTGCCATCCGGACGCGCGGGGGTCCTCCGCAGCTGGCGCGGCGGGAACCGGTGAGTAGGATGCGGAAGTGCCCGCGTGGCCAGCGCCGTAGGAATGCTTCGTCCAGCCGATGCCGCGCCAGGCCAGTGTAAACAAGAGCACCGCAGCGAGCGCGATCGTCGAATAGCGCAACAACCGGTTTGACGTGTATCGACGGCGGCGGTGCTTTCTGCGGTGCCATTGACGCGCGCGGGGGTCCGGACTGTGCCAGCTGCCCAAGGTCGACGTGCCTCCGAAGGGCATTTTAGACCATCGGAAGCTGCCGAGCGATCACTCTGACGCGCCTCGCGGACACTATGACGACCTATTTTACGCGAGAGCATCGTGCCGATCCTTCCAGGAGCCTGCGGCGATCGGTCAAGCGGTGCGTTTCCTGTGAAGACGCCGGGGGCGATGCCGGCATTGCCACGAGCGGGCATCCGCAATGCTAGGGAATGGTGATCCAAGTGGTACAGAGGCTGCGCTTCGAGTGGGTTCCTTCGGCGCTCATGGCCGAGATGGAAATGAGGTGCTTGCCGGATTCAAAATCGAGCGGAGGGCTGGCTTTGGTGATCCCCTTCACGGGACCGCTGTGATCGGGAGGCAGCGGAATCGGGAACAGCATGATCGGATTCCTGGCGCTGCCGGAAATGTCGTAGGCAATGAATTGAGTGATGCAGTGTTTGGTAATTTTCGCCGTGCACGCCGGCGTCTTGCTGAAATCATAATCGAACGTCACGGTGACAACGTGAACGCCGTGCGACGCACCCGGCCGAGGCGAGCCCTGGATGGGCGCCGCACCCGCCGGCGAAGAGGGGGGCGAAGATGACGAGGGCGACACGGTGGCGCCGGGCGACGGCGCAGGCGTCTGTGCGAAATTCAGGTGCACGACGAAGAGAAAAAGAAAGAAAACGACAGCGATGGGGGCGCCGAGAAGTCGATCGAGAGCACGGTACATGATTTCCGGAGAAAGTATACTCCCGGGAAACGACGAGGCGGACCGATTTTAGTGTTTGTGCCGATGAGCGACAAGGATCATTCGCGCACGGCGAATGCGTTCCGTATGGGCAAATTCCTTTTGGATCCCAGTTTCCAGCGTCAGGGTAAGCCCGCCACGAGACGGCGGCGCTCGGTCACTACTGCGGCGCAGCTTGTGAGTCCGGCGTCGATGGCGGAGCCGCCGGGGCTGGCGCGGCGGGGCGCAGGGTGAAGTCCACACCGACGCGGGCGTTTTCGTCCACCGTGCGCTGCAGATCCAGCTGACCCATGTCGACCGCGGTCTCGCCGCCGTAATTGGTGATGTAGTGGAGCTTGCCGGCGTCGAGCCAGTAGCTCATCGCTTCATAACTTGTGCCGTCCTTCAGATAAATTAAAGTGGCGGGAGGCGGTACGGGAGCGGCTGTCTGCGAAGACGGATCCGTTCCCTGTTCGGGCGCGGGAGCATCGTTGCCGCTCGAATCGCCGGCCGGCGTGCCATTGTCGTAAAGGGTCGGCCCGGTCGTGCTTCCCACGCTGTAGGAATTGTCGTAGCTGGGGCCGAAATAGCCAGGGTAGCCGTAACCGAATCCATATCCAAATCCGAAGCCAAGACCACCGCAGCCGAAGCCCGGATCAAAACCTGAAAAGGGATCGCAGAAACCTGCGCCATAAAATCCGAACGGATAGAAGCCGAAGGCCGGCTCGAAGTAGTACGGCGACCCGAAACCCGGGTTGAAGACCCGATGCGGAGGCACCGGGTGCATCCTGAAGGAAAGCGAGCGGTCAAACAGTCCCTGCTCGACAGAGGAGGACGAATCGAGCGTATTGCGGTGTGCCGTCGCAGGCGAGTCTTGCCAGATCTGGTGGCCCTGTCCTGAGAAGCTCAGCGCGCCGGAGCCGCTGCGAACCGAGGGATCGACCGGCGAGACGTGCGAGTCCGCCGGAGGGAATCCGATCACGGACGTGTGCGGGCGCGCCGCGTCACCGTGCAGCACAAACGTGGTCGGGCTGCCCGCTGAGCCGGAAGATGGTCTGCCGAAATAGGGCGCGTGGGTGACGGCGTTGCCAGACGTCGAATTTGAGGCCGGCGATGAGGTCTGAGGCCGCGATGCCGCCGGTGGTGTCGAGTGTGCGGGCGCGGAACGAGAGGAAGGGGACGCGGAATGCGAGCTGCCTCCGCCTCCCCAGTGACCACCGCCTCCACCGAATCCGCCGCCTATGTGCCCGCCACCACCTCCGCCGTGCTGCGCAAAGGCGGAGCCCGACGCCAAAGCGAGAACAGCTCCCGTCAGAACGACCGTAGCCAGAACTTTTGGTGTTGGCATCAAGCGCGTCATGTTGACACCTCGCAGACCGTTGAGGGCACTCCCTGCGGTGAACTGATCCTACAACATTAGACGCGGCAGTGCACGGCGTGGTTGCAGGCTCGCGCGCAGCCATTGCCGGAGCGGCGCTCGTTCGCTCGAAATACACCGGCTGTATGCCGGCACCGCGCGTCTAACGGGTTCGACGAACCGTCGGCACGGAAGACCTTCTTGTATACTGCCGCGATGGTTCCCTTTTTGCATTTCGGCCGATTGCTGATACCCACGTTCGGGCTGATGATCGCCGCGGCGATGGTGATCGCCTACTACGTGTTGCGCGCGGACTTTGCGCGGCGCGGTCTGGCGGCGAAGGATTCGACCACCGCGGAAATGTTTGTCGCCGTCCCGGCGCTGTGTGGGATCGTGGGCGCGAAGCTGTATCACGTGCTAGAGACGCCGCGCGAATTGCTGGCGGATCCCCTGGGTCAGCTTTTCAGCCGCTACGGCCTGGCATGGTTTGGCGGCCTGCTTGCGGGATTTGCTGCGTTTGTGTGGCTGGCGCGGCGATTCAGGTATTCGCTGCCCCAGGTTTTCGACGCGGGCTCGGCGGCGGCGGCCATCGGATACGGGGTCGGGCGGATCGGCTGCTTGCTGTCGGGCGACGGCGATTACGGTGTGCCGACTTCCCTGCCCTGGGGCATGAGTTTTCCGAACGGGCTGGTGCCGACGAGCGAGCGCGTGCATCCCACGCCGATTTATGAATTGATTGTGGCGTGCGCGATTGCCTGGATTTTGTGGAAGCTCGGGAGAGTTCAGATACTCAGCGGCTCGATTGGCAGGACCACGACCGCATCGAGGCAAGATCGTGTCGAAGCCGCGGGCGCGGTCCGGGCCTTCGCCTCGCTCGAGATGCCCTCCAAGCGTTGGAATGCGTTACGACCATGGCTGCGGCCCGGAAGCGTGTTCGCTGCCTATTTGATCCTCACGGGCCTCGCCCGATTTCTCGTCGAGTTCATACGCATCAACCCGCGTTCATTTTTCGGTTTGACGAATGCGCAGGCAGCGAGCGTGGCCTCGGTCATCGCTGGCGTGGCGCTATGGGTCGCTGTCTCCCGTAGGAGTGTGCCCGAGAGTCACTGAGGTGTGGGCACGTGTCTGCGGCGCCGAAAATCAAACGGCCCTCTGCGCGCTTGATGCCGAGGGCCGTAAGGGTAACCGAGATGGATGTGGTCAGGCTGCTGCGTTAGGCTTTCTTCGTGGACTTACGGCGGCCGCGACGCTTCACCGGCCGATCCGCCGGCGGCTCACCGATCAGCTCCGCAGTCCAGATTGAGGTGACAAACTTCTTCACGCCATGATTGTCGAAATCGATGGTGGTGCGTTCCACAGTTGATTCCGTCACCGTTCCGATTCCGTACTGATCATGCCGAATGGTCTGCCCCTCGCTGAGAGTCTGCACATTGCCTCCTAGGATTACGACGAGTACCTGAAGTCGGGTTGGATCTTAGAGGGCGGTAACGCGCTCGGCCTGCAAGCCCTTGGGACCCTGCTTGACTTCAAATTCGACGGCCTGTCCTTCATTGAGGCTCTTGTACCCCTCGGATTGGATCGCCGAGAAGTGCACGAAAACGTCCTCACCGGACTGGCGTTGAATGAAACCGTACCCTTTTGCTGCATTGAACCACTTTACTGTGCCTTGTTCTGTAGCCACTTTACTGCTCCTAATTAATTCATAAGGCGACGGTTAGTCGTCTAGAAGGCTATCTGTGCCCCCGCTGGCCTGGCCCGTTCAAAAAAAACGGCCGTCGGGTGGTCGCCCGGCAGCCTTGTGAAACGCGTCAAAAGCGACACAAGAGCAACAAACGCAAGCTATTTATACCACAAATGAGAGGCTGAAACAATGGCGCCGAACTCGCAGAAAAGCGCGTGCCCCGAAGTGGTGCTAGCTCAAATTGAAGGCGTCGGCGAGCAGTTCGTAGGAGCGGCGCCGGTCGGCGTGTTCGTGGGTCATGGTCGTAACCATGATTTCGTCGACGGCGGCGGCCTCCGCCAGCTGCGTCAGGCGGGCACGCACCGACTTCGGGGAGCCGATAATGTTGCGGTCGCGATTCATTTCCATGATTTCGCGTTCATCGGCCGTGTAGGGGTAGTCCCTGGCTTCCCCGATTGACGGGAAGCGGCCCATTTTGCCGGAGCGGAAGCGCAGCAAGGTGAGCTGGAGCGGGAGGGCCATTTCTTCGGCGCGCGCGTCCGTCTCGGCGCAGACTACTGAAACGCCGATCAGGGCCTCGGGCTCCTTCCGGTACTCCGACGGCTGGAAATGCTCTCGGTACATGCGCAGGGCGGCGATAGCGGGAAGGGGCTGGATATGGTGCGCGAAGGCGAAGCGCAGGCCCAGGCGCGCGGAAAGTTCGGCGGAAAAATCGCTGGAACCGAGCAGCCAGACCTCGGGCGTCGGTACGTCGTCCGGCATGGCGCGGATGCGCTCGAGCGGGTGGCCCGGGGGAAAGCCGTGGTCCAGAAACGTGAGCAGGTCTTGCAGCCGGGCCGGAAAATCGTCCGCGCCGAGCAGTTCGCGCGACCGGCGCAGGGCCAGCGCGGTGAGCGAGTCGGTACCGGGCGCGCGGCCGAGGCCCAGATCGACGCGGCCGGGATGCAGCGCCTCGAGCACGCGAAACGTTTCGGCCACTTTCAACGGGGTGTGGTTCGGCAACATGATTCCGCCCGAGCCCACACGGATGCGGTTCGTCACACTGGCTACGTGGCCGATCATGATCTCGGGCGCGGAGCTGGCGATCAACGGCGTGTTGTGGTGCTCGGCCAGCCAGTAGCGCGTGAAACCGAGCCGGTCGGCCAGCTGTGCGAGGTCGAGCGTGTTGCGCAACGCCTGTGCGCTGGTCGAGCCGGTGGCGACCGGCGAAACGTCGAGCACCGACAGGCGGTACTTCTTTGCGTCCGTCACTCTGGTTCCCTTCCCGGCACGTTCCATCGCCCAGGCCGTGAAGCGAGAGAGCGAGGATTGTGGCACACGAGATGGGATGCAAGCCACGGGAGGCAGGGTTCAGCACGATGCGCAGCGCCGCTCCAGTGCGTCGAGAGCGAACCGGGCGGGCAGCTCGGCTGCGGCGGCTGTAGGGTGTCGCTCACGGTGTAGTCAGGCGGTATATCGAAGAGCGACGGGTCGGGCTCAGTCCGTTGAATTTGCGTCAGCGCGATTTGAAGCCTGGGGCCGTCCTCTGCTCCGCCGTCAACGCTGAGCAAGATTGCGCCGAGCTCCTCCGAGCACCACGTTTCGTGGATACGCTGCATCGTCGCTTCGGCCGTGGCCTCGACCACGGAAGCCTGGGACGTGATTCGCCAACCGATCGCATCAAAACCCTCGATCGTGCGATGCCCCAGTTCCTCGATGGACATGTTCGCCGAAGTCTTGGGGCTGCTTGGCACGCGGCAGCAGGGGGATGGCGGTCGCACCCGAGCGAACCGCAAGCAGTTTTAGAGGACGTATGGTGGCGGCGCGGTCGGCATTGTCGAGCTGAATGATTCGATGCTGCCCGGATTCGCAAATAAGGATGCTGTGAATTTCAATCTCGGATCCGGCGTCCGGGCCGGTTTCCATATGGGCCTCGCCGACGACGCGATCCAGGCGCACCCTGCCCTGGCTGTCACGAGCGACGGCCCGCGGTTCCCAGAGTCGTGGCTGGGGAAGCTTCGGATCGCGAGAAGGCGAATACGAGGCGACCAAAACTGCTTGAAGGGGATTCGCCACCGTCATTCCGGCCGAGATTGGCCCAACGGCTACGGTGCTGCACTGCGCGTCGGCCTGCCGCACGGCGCAGAGTGCGACCAGCGCCAGAGCCACCGAGGTCAATTAACGCGCTTCGGGGCCGGAAGCCGGACATCGAGACACCCCTGGGGCTCAAATTGTACACGGGATGTCCGACGGGACGAACACGTGGGCACTCAAACGGGGGCGTTAGGTCGAAGCAGCGGAGGCTTGCGCGAAACCGGCGCGCGTGATTTCGAAGAGGATATTTGCTTCGCCGCGAATGCCGGGACGTGTGCCGGAGCGGACGGCTCCGATTTTGTTCATGGCGCGTTGCGAGCGCATGTTTTGGATTCCCACCCGGAAGACGACTGTGTCAACAAATTGCAGCGCGTGCCTAACCAGAAGCTGCTTCATCTCGCGGTTGTAGGTACCGCCCCAGTGCGAGCGGGCTAGAAACGTCCAGCCGATTTCGATCTCGCTTTCAGATTCGTGGTATTCGTAAAAACGCGTCGACCCAATCACCTCGCCGGTCACGGCATCGAGAACCAGAAACGCACCGCCCGATTCCATCGCACCCTGGAAGTACTCGCGGAAGACCTCCTGCTGGTAACGTTCGCGCTGGGGATGCTGCGCCCAGATCAGCGGGTCGGATGCGACGGAGAAAAGGGCGTCCCAATCATCCGCACGCAAAGGGCGCAGCGTGACGAGTGCGCCGCGCAGCGTGGGCTGCAATTCGAAAGTCATGGCGAGATTGTCGCACACCGGAGGGGGCCACGCGCGGCGTTGCAAACATCCACGTCCACGGATAACATGCGCGCTCGCCCAGCTCGAGGAGTCGGCCCCCCACAAGGAGCAAGCAATGTCGCGATCGGCATCTTCTTCGGCGGTGGCGTTGGCAGGGGTGTTTGTGTCGTTGTGCTTCGGTCCAGCGCCGGCCCGCGCCGGCGCGACGGACGCATCCGATGCAGCAAAATACAATTGCGATCGTGAATGCCTGAAGGGCGTCGCGGATCTGTATTTCAAAGCGCTCGAACAGCACAACCCGTCGCTACTGCCACTGGCGCCGAATGCGAAATACACGGAAACCGGCGCTCCGGTGAAGCTGGGCGACGGCCTGTGGCGTACTGCCGGAGCCCCCCGCTACCGGCTTGAAGTCTACGATTCGGAGACAGGAGGCATCGGTCTGGACGCCGTCGTGCCCAATGCCGGCGTGTTGACGATTCTGGCGACGCGCCTGAAGGTCGAGAACCACGCGGTCACGGAGGTTGAATCGATCCTGGTGCACAAAGGCGACCGGGCTGTCTTCTCCGCGCCCGATAAGCTGGTCGCACCCTCGATCCACTTCACTCGAAAAATACCGGCCGCGGAACAGAATTCCCGCCTGGAGCTGATGGCGGCCGCGGATGCGTATTTCAGAGCCTTTCAAACCGAAGGCACGCCGGAGTACATCCGCGCGCCTCTGTTGCCGGACACACTGCGCGTCGAAAATGGCGTGCAAGCCACGAACGTGGTGACGCCCAACCACGGAGCGATTACGGCCGGCGAACAATTCGACCGCGCGATTTTCAAGGGCACGCAGATCTACGATCGTCGTTACCCGGTGGTCGATACGGAACGGGGAGTGGTGATGGCGCTGGTGCGCTTCCACAGCACCGAACGGCAGCCGCCGCCGGGATCGATGGCGGGGCGCGGCGACGCCGAGGTATGTGAGATTTTCTCGATCGAGCAGGGCAAAATAGTTGAAATCCAAGCGACCTGGATCCAACCACCACAACCGCTCTCCACTCCCTGGTGAACGCTAGGCCCGTACTACCAATCAGGCAGTACGAAGGTACCGCTGAAAGGGGCGACCCCGGTACTGAGCGAATGGACCTTTGCCTCTACTGCGGGTGGCGCGCTGCCTGCGCTAAAGTCGCCCTTCAGACACGTCCGCGAATGCGAAGAGGCTAATCAAGAATGAGCGATCCGTTTGAGTTTCCACTCTCCGAGCAGAATCCCGGAAACAATTCCCCGGTCAACATCCCCGCGGCGGGCAGCGCGGCCACTGCGGGCAGCCCGCCGAGCCCCCAACGGCCGGCCGTTGATTCTGCCACCACCCGCGGAGAGCGCCGCTGCCGACGTCGCGCGTTGATTTCCGCACCTGTGCGCGTGCGCGCCATTGACGTTACCGATTGCGGGCCGGACGAAGTCTCTACGACGCTCGACGTGTCGCGCGGTGGTGTACTGTTTGCGACGAACTGCGCCGCATTCGAAGTCGCGATGACCGTCGCGGTGACGTTCCCTTACAGCAAGTCGCCCGTGGCCGTGCAGGCCGAGCAGGTCGGCCGCGTGGCGCGCGTGACGAAGATGCCCGACGGCCGCTACTCGGTTGCGGTGATGTTCAAGTCCGGCGCCGGGGAGATCATTGATTCGTGCGGGCACAAACTCGAGGACAACTCGCTGCCGCGGGGTGTGGCGCCGGAGTATCCGACGGAGTTTGGCTCCAAACGGCCGCTCGTGCTGGTCGTCGACAAAGCTTTGACCATCCGCGAATCGCTGAAGTCGTATCTGACCGCCGAAGGCTACGATGTAATTGCGCTCGGCAGCGCGCCGGAGGCGCTCCACGTACTGACCATGTTCACGCCGGCACTGCTGATCGCCGAAATCGAAGGCGAGGATTTGCCGGGCTATGAGCTTTGCGCGCACGTGAAGGGCACGCCGCGGCTGAAGACGATTCCCGTGATGCTGCTGACGAGTTCGGCCTATCCGAGCGATTACTCCAACGCGCATTCGCTGGGCGCGGTGGTCTGCATGGCGAAACCGTTCCGCCAGGAGCGCCTCGGTCATATGGTGCGATTGCTGGCGCCGAACGCCCGAACCGGGTGCGGCGGCCATGCCGGGAAATCGCCAGGATTCGCTCCAAACAATCGGTTTCGACCAAACCGGTGAGCTTGCTGAAGTCATGGGCCTGACCGACGGCCCGACTCGCGGCAGGTTTTGGTCGCCGCCGGTTCGCCCGAATTACCACCTGTGAATAAAAAGCGGCCTCCGTCGCACGGGCCGTCCTGTGGGGGTTAACGCTGTGGACGCACCAGGATCGATGTTTGCAGCGCCGCCGGCACGAACCCACTAAAATCAAGGCTATGAATTGCCCCAAATGCGGAGCGGAGGCCCGGGACATCGCGCGGTTCTGCCCGCGCTGCCATGCAACTCTGCGCTACGAGTGTCCCTCGTGTCACCACGAGCAGCGACACGGAGGCACCTGCGAAAAATGCGGCGTCGATTTCCTGAAGTACATCAACGCGGTGGTTTCCGCGAAGAAAAATGAGTCCGACGCGGCCCGCGAGCGGCTGGAACAGCGCTCCACGCTGATGAAAAACCTTCTGTTCGTTCCATTCACGCTGGGAATTCCGCTGATTCGCAACCTCTTGCTCGGAAGCCACAAAGATCGCTGAAGCCGGCTCCGTACGGCAATCCTTGGGGGCGGCGGCCGGGTCTTTGACTCAAACTGTCCACACGGAAACAGAGGCACGGCGGCAGTCCCGGATCAACCGATGGGCGCGCAAAGTCAAAGAAACCGCGCAAAAACTATTTTGCGGTCGCGGAATTGCTGGGGGGCCAGGGCTCGAGGAGCTGTTCTTTCCGGTAGACCAGCGCGTTGATATCGTAGGGAGCTAGATCGATGCTGTGACCATGAGTGATCGCATCGGTGGGGCAAGCTTCCACGCAGTAACCGCAGAAGATGCAGCGCGAATAGTCAATGTTATAGACGCTGGCGTAACGTTCTCCCGCGGAAATTCGCTGCGCGTCGGTATTCTCCGCAGCCTCGATATAAATGCAATTCGCGGGACAGGCTGCCGCGCAAAGAAAGCACCCTACGCATTTCTCAAAGCCGTTCTCGTCTCTCTGTAAGACGTGGATTCCGCGATAACGCGGCTGAACGCTGGCGGGAACGTCGGGATAGGCCTCGGTGGTCGTCTTCTTGAACATGGTGCGGAGGGTAACGCTGAAGCCCTTGGCGAGGGTCACAAAGACTGCGCCCACTTCACTGACGATCGAAGCCATCGGACCTCACTGTAACAAAGTTGCGGGGTGCTGGCAATTTCCGCTTACGTTGTGTTTTTCGCCACCGAATTCATGTTCCTATCGCATTCACTCGCCCGGGGGCGCTACGGGCGCTTGCTCCGGTAATTTTCCCCTACCGCTCATGGCGGCGATGATCTGGCGGCCATGGAACCGTCCGTTTTCGATGAAGATGTCGGAGGTCTTCAGGCCTCCGACAACCACTCCGGCAACGTAGATGCCGGGGACGTTGGTTTCGAGCGAATCGGGATCGACCTCGGGGCGCCGCGTCTCCGGATCGAGGCGAATGCCCTGTTGCTCGAGAAATTCAAAGTCGGGGTGATAGCCGGTCATGGCGAAAACCTGGTCGGCGGGAATGCTCTTTTCGGGACCGGAGTTTTTCACCCAGACTTTGCCGGGCTCGATGCGAGTCACGCTGGTCGTGAAGAGTGCGTGAACTTCGCCTGCGCGGATGCGGTTTTCGATATCAGGTTTAACCCAGTATTTGAGGGTTTTGCCCATGTCTGGCTGGCGATGAACGAGCGTGACGCGGGCGCCGCCGCGGAAAAGCTCGAGCGCGGCCTCGGCCGCCGAATTCTTGCCGCCGATTACGACGACGTCCTGATTCCAGTACGGATGCGGATCGGTGAAATAGTGCGAGACGTGAGCGAGATCCTCGCCGGGGATCCCCAGCGCATTGGGTCGATCGTAATAGCCGGTGGCGATGATGATCTTGCGCCCGGGATACTCCCGCCGAGCGAACGATCGGTCCTCCGTTACCACCACAAAGGCATCATCGCGGCCACGGATGGACACGACCCGCTCGTACAGCTTCACTTCGAGTCCGTAGTGTTCGACAGCCCGGCGATAGTATTTCAGGGCTTCGGCGCGCGTGGGCTTGCCGCCGGTGGTGGTCATCGGGAGATCGCCGATTTCCATACGTTCGGGCGTCGTGAAGAAAAGCATGTTGATCGGGTAATGGTAGAGCGAGTTGCAGAGAGCGCCTTTATCGATGACGAGCGAGCGCATCCCTGCACGTCTGGCTTCGATGGCGCAGGCAAGGCCGGTCGGGCCCGCGCCGATGCAGATTACGTCATAAGGGCCGCTCGGGAGGGGAGCCGATGCGCGACTCATGGGCGGCCGGTCCCTCGCGGATGGATTCTCGAATCGATGGTCGAGTAGAACCGCGAAATTCCCTGAGCCTGCGGCCGAACCGAACGGCCCGGCCACGCACGAGCGAACTTCCCGACGTCTCGCGCTTCGGCGGCGCCAAGGGCCCCAGCATATCCCGTCGAACCTCGGTGAATTTCCGTCACCCAGCTATCTTAGTACACACGAGGGAGAGTGCAAGGATGGATGCCCGTGGACTTCTGGAGGGCAGTTCGCAGCCTCAACTCGGGACTCTCTGCAAGAACTGCAGTCGATCCGGCTGCCGCTTGGCTGGCTAGCCGGATCGGCCCGTGATTCGCGATGGCGGCGACTAGAGGCTCATCGGAGGAAGCGGCGGCTTATTGCGATTGCTGATCCCGAAAAGGGAGAGCCCCAGGATGCCCAGCCCAGCCAGCAGCGCCGACGCCGGTTCGGGCACCGACGTGGGGCCTGAATCGTCGGACTTCGACCCCGGACCAGCGAATTCCACTCGCCGCACCAGGTGCGAGGCGATTGGAAAGCCGGGTGTTCGGTCTGAACTGAGTGAGAGCTCGTCCTCTCCCATTCCGCGCAGAACTCCGGCGAACTCAGGCCATTCGCCAGAAATGAGCGACTGGAAACTGAAATCGCCGTCGAACAGGTCGGAGACAACCGCCCCGTCGTGTGCACGGGAATTCAGCAATCCCGTCGATGGATCGAGCTTGAGATCGGACAAGCGAATGGAATCAGCGTGAGCAGAGCGAGCTGCAAAAAAGACACCGAATGTAATTACAGTGAACGCCAGAAACTTCTTCTCCATGGGACCCCTCCCGCTTCAACCGTAGCGAGTCTGGCGTTCGCTTCGCATCGGCAGAATCGCCTACAAGGGATGAGGAATTTGCAGTAGGCGCGATGAGCGTCCTGGGACTGCTAGGAAGTGCGGAAACCGATCCGTACGATCACGCTTGCGGCAGCGGTTCTTCGCGACGGCATCCCGCTCGCGGTTGCGATGGAGATGGTTCCATCTTGGCCTTCGCCGTTGCGCTCCACGTTCACCTGTTCGGCTTGGAGAGGAATACCGTGCTGGGCGGCGTGCTCGATCACCTGGTCGCGGATCTGGTCGGGGAACCGGGGATCGACGAGACCGATTCGAGTTCCGGTAAGAGACGATAAATCCTTCAGATCAGACTGCAACTCGATGTTGGCCAAATAGACAGAGCCCACCTCGTAAGCGGCGACAACCACTGCGCCGATGATTCCCAGTAGGGCGACGAGCAAGACTGTTTTCATGACTCTTTTCAGAGGCCCCTCGGAATCAGGATAGTGCAGTCCGCTGGCGATGGTGGACGACGTATCGGCTTCGGTTACCGAAAAACCAAAAGGCTTACCGCACATGTGCCAAGTGCGCACAGGAACGGCTCGAATGTCAGACGACCGACAAGAGCGTGTCGACGAGCTCGGCGGCGAAGGCTTCCAGTTCGGCGGTGCGTTCGGGGCTGGCGGCAAGCTTGTCTTTCTTGCGGACAAACCAGTGGCCATCGGACTGGATGGTGCGGGCGCTCAGGCCTCCGGCGACCAGATAGGACGGCTCGCCGTAGAGAGCGAATCCCTCGGGGCCGGCCGGGGCGAGAAGGGCGCCGCAATTCCCCTTTCGGACGCCGACGTAGCTTTCATACATTGGAAAAGCGACAACCTCGAATCCACGTGCCTGGAGACGCGTTAGAACATTGAGCTGCTGCGGGGTGAGTTCCATATCGTGGGTAGGATAGCAGCTTGCGCGCACGCAAAAGAAGGACTGGTCTCGCAGACGCGGCGCTGCTTTGTGCGGGAAACGGCCAGCGAATCGGAAGAGGACGAACGGTGCCAGAAGCAGCGCACAACTCGGGTAGCCAAACAGCCGGGCGACACGAGGCGCGCACGGGGGACCGTCTCTTGCAGCGTGAATTGAGGGTGCTGTGGGCGGATGAAAAGCCGGAAGAGGCGGCTCTGTCGACACGAAGATTCCGGCGACCCGCGCGGCCACCAGGCTGAATAGGTGGCGCAGGCGTTCGGCAGGTCAGGTGAACCGGATGACCGCATCGCATTCGGTGATAAGATGGCCGCACTTTAATCCGGTGCGGGGTATCGGTGCGAAAACTTCTCACTGCTGTATTGCTGCTGTTGCCTTCGATCGTGTTTGCGCAGGCGCCCCAGGATTTCTCCAAGGTCGCTATCAAGGTCAGCAAGGTTTCGGGAAATATCTTCATGCTACAAGGCGCAGGTGGCAACATCGCGGCATCGCTGGGCGATGACGGCGTCTTGATTGTGGACACCGAGTATCGGCCGCTGGCGGACAAGATTGCGGCGGCGCTGAAGGGCATCGGGGTCACGGACAAGCCGGTAAGGTTCGTGATCGATACGCACTATCACGACGATCACTCGAACGGGAATCCGGCGTGGAGTGCACGGGGGGCAACGATCATCGCGAACGAAAACTTGCGCAGCAGGCTCGAAGCGGGCAGCTCCATCGGGAATGGGCCGGGCGGGGCTGTACGCCTGCAGCAGCCGCCGATGGCTGAGGCGGGGTTGCCCATGATCACATTCGGCGACGAGCTGACGCTGTATTTCAACGCCGAGGGAATTCGAATCCTGCACTTCCCTGCCGCTCATACCGACGGCGACGGCGTCGTCTATTTCATGAAAAATCGCGTGGTGCACATGGGCGACGAGTTTGTGCGGTACGGCTTCCCGTTTGTGGATGTGAACGGCGGAGGCAGCGTGCAGGGCATGATCGCAGCGTGCGAGAAGGTGGTGGCGATGGTTCCGGCGGACGCGAAGGTGATTCCCGGACACGGCGAACTGGCGAACGTGGACGATCTGCGGGTGTATACGAAAATGATGAAGGACACCATGGGTGTCGTGCAAAAAGCGATGGCCAGGGGCGAGACGCTTCCGCAGATGAAGAGCGAGAAAGTTCTGGATCCTTGGCAGAAATTTTCGGGAACGTTTGTGACCACCGACGCTTGGATCGAGACGATTTACAATTCGTTGAGCGCGGCCGGGGCCAAGGTCAACTAAAACCGGCAGACGATTTTCCCAACCGGTGTCGAATCGCGCGCTCGTGAGTCTAACGGCGACAGAAGCAGGAAGCGGCTGCCCGGAGGGTCGGGGCGCTCCCTTTGCTTCCTCCTTCGCGTTCCCTGGTGAGGTTTGCGATGAGGCGAGCTTTCTCGCTTGTCGCAGTGATGACGCTGTGAATCCGAAAGAGAATTGCCAGGTATGCCGTGAGAACAACGCCGCGGTCGAGCACACTTTTGTGCAGTGCAGTTTTATCCAACGCGCACGCCCATCGCGCAGAATTTCGGGACCTGCCGCGAGCGCGGCGAGACGGCAGAAACCAGCCGCTGATGGGGTCCGTTGAACCTACCGGTGATCGGCCGGGTGAGGGGTGATACGCTTCGGGCGGTTTGATCCGTGTTTGGGCGCGATCAAGGCGCGAGTCTGGGCTGCGACGCGCAGGTCAGGGGGCGAGGCGATGCGCAGACGAGATTTCTTGGGGATGCCGGCAGCGCTGGGCGGAATTGCAGCGATGTCCCGCACGGGGATCATGAGCGGAGCAGCGGATGCGGAGGGTGCGAACGGTCGCGCTGTGCCGGCGGTCGATCGGCCGCTCGGCGTGAAGGCGATGGTGTTCGACACTTTTGGGACCGTGGTCGACTGGCGCGGGTCGATTATTCGTGAGGCGACGGAGTGGGGCAAACAGAAAAATCTGCAGATCGACTGGGGAAAATTCGCGGATCAGTGGCGCGCGGGATACGGCCCCTCGATGGAGAAAGTGCGCAGGGGCGAGTTGCCGTGGACGAAGCTCGACGACCTGCACCGCATGATCCTGGAAGACTTGCTGAAGCAGTACAACCTCACGCTGACGGAAGAGGAAAGAGCGCACTGGACGAACGTGTGGCACCGGTTGAGTGGCTGGCCGGACGCGGTGGAGGGTCTTGCTCGGTTGAAGAAGAACTACATCATTGCGACGCTTTCCAATGGGAATGTGTCGCTGCTGGTGGAGATGGCGAAATTCGCCGGCCTACCGTGGGACACCGTGTTTGGCGCGGATCTGTTTCAACACTACAAGCCGGATCCGGAGGTGTATCTCGGTGCGGTTGGATTGCTGAGCATGAAGTCGGACGAGGTGATGATGTGCGCGGCGCATCCGCCGGATTTGAATGCGGCGAAGGCGCTGGGGCTGCGGACCGGATATGTGCCTCGTCCCCTGGAAGGCGGACCTGATCGAAAGCCCGCGCCGGCTTCGGCGGAGACGTTGGCAGGATTTGATGTGGTGGCGAAGGATTTTGTGGAGCTAGCGGCGAAGATGGAGAGCGCGCACTCCTGAATGGGACAAACCGGTCGGTCGCCGACGACCGGAGTGCTTCCGACGACCGCGATCTGTCGCGTCAGGCGGCCGAGGATGAAATCGAGCCGGACTCGATCCGCCGCAGGACCGCGCGGAGTGCGGCGGCCAGCTCTTCGTCGCTGACGTGGCTTTTTCGGAATTGCAACTTCAGTCGGTACGATCCGTCTTCGGATTGAAAATCGAAGTTGAAAGGCTGCGGCCGCGGCGCGGACTCGGTTTCATCCTTGCGGGCTCGGCGGGCCTCATCGCGCGTCAATCCACCTTGGACGATCCGCTGGACCATCTCGCGCATTTTTTTCTCAGTCGGCTGGCGCGAAACCTGGAGGAGGAGCGATTTCGAGACAATTCCCTGCTCCACGCAGTTGCGCCGAACATCTTCGGGAATCACGCGGATGGACATGGTTTCAGTGACCGATGACCGGGCGCGGCCGATCTTTTTTGCGATGTCGTCGTGCGTATAGTCGAATTGATCGGCGAGGCGCTGCAAACCGTCGGCTTCTTCAAACGGCGTCAGATCCTTGCGCTGGAGGTTTTCGATGAGCGCCAGCTCGAGGGTCTCGGCGTCGTCGGCGATTTTTTCGATGCAGGGCAGTTCGTGAAGTCCCGCGGCGGTGGAAGCATGAAAACGCCGCTCGCCCGAAATGATGTAGTAGATGTCCTCGCGCGGCATGTAGCGAACCAGCAGCGGCTCGAGAACGCCCTTTTCGCGGATCGAGTCAGTGAGTTCGCGGACATCACCGATATTCTTGCGCGGCTGGTCGGGATTCGGCCGGATCTTATCGATCGGGATCATGCGTCCCACCGACGCGCCGCTAAAGCTGGTCAGCGTTTCGACGTAATGCGCGTCATGCCGCATCTTGAGAGTGACGGGCAACCCGATCCTCTTCGACACGTTGTAATACCTCCTGGGCGAGCTTTTTGTATTCCTCGGCGCCGGACGATTTCGGCGCGTACGTAAAAACGGTCTCCTTGTAGGCCGGGCTTTCCTCCAGGCGAACGTTTTTGCTGATGCGAGTCTTAAAGAGCGCGTTACCAAACGTCGCGCGGATTTGTTCGTGCGTGTCGCGCGAAATGTTGGTGCGCTTGTCAAATAGCGTGATGACGACTCCCAGAACTTTCAGGTCCGGGTTCGGCCGGGAGCGGATTCGGCCGTAGGTTTCGAGTAGATCGTCGGTGCCTTCGATCGCGAAGTAGGCCGCCTGAATGGGGACCAGCAGATGCGTCGATGCCACCAGGGCGTTCACCGTGAGAATTCCCAGAGCGGGAGGCGTGTCGAGAACGATGTAGTCGTAGTTCTTCAGGACGGGCGCCAACGCGTCCTTGAGCTTGAACGGGGCGTCGAATTGACCGGCCAGCTGCTGCTCGAGCCGGGCGAGCGCGAGGCGGGCGGGCGCAACGTGTAGGTAGGCATCCTTCGTCGGGCGGATGATTTTCGCCATCTCGACGGGATGCTCGGCGAAAATGTCGTACATCGTGCCCTGGATTTCATCCGAGGAGAAAAATGCGATCGACGCGTTCGATTGCGGGTCCAAATCAATCAGCAGCGTGCGCTTTTTCTTGATGGCCAGCGCGGCGGCGAGATTGATGGATGTAGTGGTCTTCCCAACTCCGCCCTTTTGATTGGCAATGGATAGGACGCAGGTCAAACCGCCGCCCCCTCAGACCCGCATGGCAACCGCAGAGCTATATGTGGAGCCTTCTAGGCCCCTTCGCCACTACGAGTAGCGCCCACTCTACCTATTCTGGAGCTGGCAACGCAAGCAAAATTTGACATCGCCGGATGCGCCGAAGGATTTCAGCAGGCTTTGAGCCTCGCGATTGCGCTGTTACACTGCCGCGCGGGAAGGCGGGCAGATGACGAACGATTCGGGCGGTTTTCCAGTGGAACCAATCGACGTGGACGGGGACAGGCCGCGACCGGTGGCGCCGGTTTGGCACACCATCGTTTTGCTGATTTTTATCATCGGGATTTCGGCCCTCCAACGACCGCAGGTGTTGACGCAGGAAACCATTCAGATCAGCCGTATTTGGACCTACCTGCTCACGCTGGCTTATGAGCTCCTGCTGCTGGGGTACGTCTGGTTTCTGGGACTGACGCTGCATGGAGTGGCTCTGCGGGAGATTATCGGCGGCAAGTGGCAGCACGGCAGGGATTTCTTGATCGATGTGGCCATTGCACTGCTTTTCTGGGTCGCGGTCGTCGGCCTGCTGACCTTTGCTCATTTTGTGCTGGGATTTAGCGGAGTCGATGCGGCGAAATCGATGTACCCGAAAACGCTCCCGGAACTCGGTGTGTTCGTGGTGCTGGCGGTGTTCGCGGGATTCTGCGAGGAGATTATTTTTCGCGGATATCTACAGCGGCAATTCACGGCGTGGACCGGCAAGGTATCAGCGGGCGTGGTTCTGCAGGCGCTCGTTTTTGGGGCCGGGCACATCTATCAGGGATGGAAGGGCGTGGTTGTTATTTCGGTGTACGGGGCAATGTTTGGAGTTCTGGCCGCCCTGCGAAAGAGCCTGCGACCCGGAATGATGCAGCATTGCGCGCAGGACGGTTTTTCCGGAATCGCTGTGTGGGCCGCACAGAAGTATCACCTGTTGCCGATGATTCTAAGATAGCTCGTCGGGGGGCAACCGCGCGCCACCGTCGACCGGCGGCGAAACGCTTACATCTTGTAGCGGCCGAGGTCGTCATCGTTCAGGCCTTCGAGCCACTTACGGAGTTCTTCGTTGGAGCTTTTTTCCGAGACGACGCCGGCTTTGTTTGAGTTCTTGAGGACTTGATCTTCGACGAAGATCGGGCAGTCAAGTCGAAGAGCCAGAGCCAGCGCGTCGCTGGGACGAGAGTCCATGGAGATCGTTTGGCCGTCGCGCTCCATCCAGATGAGCGCGTAGAACGTGTCTTCCTTCAAGTCCGAGACGACGACGCGTTGCACGCGGACGTCGAGGCCGATCAGGACATTTTTCAGCAAATCATGGGTCTGAGGTCGCGGGGCTTCGATCTTTTCGATCTCCCGGGCAATGGCCTGCGCTTCCGGAACGCCGACCCAGATGGGGAGCACGCCGGTGCCGTGGGTTTCCTGCAGAACCACGACGGGAGTATTGGTCGCCGGATCCATCATCAGTCCCCGAATTTTCACTTCGAGTTCCATGGTGGCCTCCGCTCGATCAACCGACCTGCTCGCCGACGAGACTAAACGGCGCGGCGCGGGTAACGCGCGCTTGAACGTATTCTCCCAGAAGATTCGAATGCGGTGAACCGAAATTAACGATCAGGTTGCTCGAGGTGCGCCCGGCCCACTGCGAGCGAGCGGCGTGGTGCGTGTCGACCATGATTTCGAAGGTTGCGCCGACGAGCTTTTCGTTGCGGGCGATCTGAATCCGGCGCTGGCGGTCCTGCAGAATCGCGAGCCGATTCGACTTCTCTTCCTCGGGGATCGCGTCCGGCATGGATTTCGCGCTCGTGTTGGGGCGCGGCGAATAGGTGAATGCATACACGCCGTCGTAGCCGACTTTGTCCAGCAGCGAGAGAGTTTCGTCGAAGTCCGATTCGGATTCGCCCGGAAACCCTACGATGATGTCGCTCGTAACGCTGATGGGGCGGCGGGCGGCGCGAATCCAGGAAATCTTCTCGAGGTATTCTTCGCGGGAGTAGGTGCGGCGCATCGCTTGCAGAATGCGCGTCGATCCGGACTGGACCGGCAAGTGGATGTGCTCGCAAAGCACGGGCGTCGTGTCGATCGCGTCGACAATTTCGCGACTAAAATCGTTGGGGTGGGAGGTGGTAAAGCGGACACGGCGGATTCCGCTGATGGCCGCGACTTCGCGGAGGATCTCGGCGAACTTCAATTTGCCCGGCGAAGGATCGCGGTAGGAATTCACGGTCTGACCCAGAAGCTGAATTTCGGTGTAGCCGGCCTCGGCCAGTCGGCGCGCCTCTCCGAGTACGGCGTCGCTGGCGCGGCTGCGTTCCCTGCCGCGGGTGTGCGGCACGACGCAGTAGGAGCAGGCGTAGTCGCAACCCTCGATGATCGTGATATAGGCGCGAAGCGGATTGTCGCGGCGCGTGAGTTCCGTCTCGAAGGTTTCGTTCGTATCGAGGTCGAGACCCATGACGCGGCGGCCACCGGATTCAAGCTCGGCAACGAGCTGCGGGAGCTTCCGGTAACTGGCTGAACCGCAAACGAGGCTGACCCAGGGGGCGCGCTCAAAGATTTCTTCGCCTTCCTGTTGGGCGAGGCAGCCGATTACGCCGATGATCTTGCCGTCGGCGATTCCCCTCCAGGCGCCGAGGCGCGAGAACACCTTCTGGGCGGCTTTCTCGCGGATCGAGCAGGTGTTGTAGAGCACGACGTCGGCTTCGGCGATGGATGCGGCCGGGCGATAACCGCGGGCGAGGAAGACGCCGGCGACTTTTTCGGCGTCGTGTACGTTCATCTGGCAACCGAATGTTTCGATGAAAAACGACTTTCCATTGGCGGGAGCGCCCGCCTCCAGAGGGAGCGATGCGGGCCGCACGTTTGGTGCAACCCCGGTCGCGCGAACGTCATCGATTCCGATGTCGAAAGACCTTCCCATGATCGATACGGAAGTCTAGCATAAGGCAATTCTCCTCCGGCGCCGCGCGTCGCAGACGGGAGGGACTGAATTTGGCTCCCAGACCCAGATCGAGGGGCCCCGGAGGCCGCATGATCCGGTTTCCCTTCGCAATTTGCGTCCTCATCGTCATGGCGGCGATCGCGACCCGTGCGGATGCTGCACAACAAGCGGAGGGCCTTGGCAATCTGGTTTTCAGCATCAGCGAGGCCATCGTCGAAGCCACCAAAGCGGACAAAGTGAAGCCGCGAGTTCGAGTCGAGAATTTTCGCAGAGTGGATGGCGATGCGAACGAATTGGGGGCGGAGTTGGCCAACCAGATGTCCGACCTGCTTCGCCAGTCCTCCGCGACGTCTGTAGAGGGCTTCTTCTACGTGCTCGACCGCACGTCCGAGATATCTTCGGCCGACAACCAGCCGTGCGACGAGAAGCATCCCTGGCCGGAAATTCTCGTAAAAGGCAGTATCGACGAACGACTGGGCCAGCTCATCCTGCGGGTTACGGCGACCCGCACATCGAGCACTCGTCCCATCTTCGATCGGAGCGTTTCCTGGCAAATGGACCCCGCCATGGAGGCCATGATGGCGAAGCAATTGCCGTCTGCGGGTAACTCGGGCGTGTGGTTGCGGCCGGGTTACGATCCCGACCAAGATCCAAAATCGAGGGATTTCAAGGGCGAACCAAAGGCGGTATGAATCGCCGTGCGATGGAAGCAGTTGCCCGCTGGAGACTCCACCCGGCCAAGGATTCCCGCGGCACTCCGATGGAAATGTGGCAGGAAGCCGAAATAACCTTTCAGCTCTACTGAGAGCAGTTCGATAGGACTACCGTGATGAGACCTGACCGAACCCGCCGCAGGCTGCGCATTGTGAATGTTCTGTTGTTCTTTGCCTGCGCGGTCTTTCCGAGCGTCGTTCCCAACGAAGCGCACGCACAAGCGCCGAATTTCGACGCCGTGGCTTCGCGGCTGGGCGATGCCATTTTGTCGGTGTCGAGAGGGCTCGTCTTGAAGCCGAGTGTGGCGGTCACGAATTTCGCCGAGACCCACGGCAGCGCAAACGCGCTGGGAGCCGAACTCGCAAAGCAGTTTTCCGGGTCCTTGGCCAAGAACGCACGGGATTTCACGGTCGCTGACTCCGACGACGAGTTTGACCTCCCGAGTGCCAGTCGCTCGTTTTCACCGTCCACGGGCGATTCGGCAGTGAACTGTGCGGCCGGTCAGCCGAAGCCGACATTCGTCGTGGAAGGGCACATGGACGAGTTGCAGGACCGCGTGGTTATCCGAATTCAGGCCACGCGGACGGAGGACAACAAGGCGGTCTTCGATGAGCGCGTGACGGTATTGCTGACGCCGGAGTTGCAGGCGCTGGAATCGAGATCACCTTTGGCTGCCGAAAACAGGTCCGGTGAGAGTGGGCCCACTTGGGTGCGACCCGGTTTTCACCTTCCGGACAAGGGGGCGAACGTGCCGTCGGCGGAGACGGGCGGTAACTATACTCCGCCGCGATGTTTGGAATGCGCGCGCGCGCCATACCCCGATTCTGCGATGGCCGCGAAGATCCAGGGAGTGATCAGCCTCAGAATTCTGGTCGACGCGACCGGACAGCCCGCGGAGATCATCGTTTTGAAGGGGCTTCCGTGCGGGCTAAACGAACGAGCCATTGAAACGGTCGCCGCGTGGAGGCTGGAACCCGCGAAAGGCACGGATGGAAAGCCGCTGGCCGTCTGGCAAAACGCCCAGTTAAGTTTTGAATTGGCAAACTAGACTGCTTCGGTACCACACCTCGATCAGAAACCACGCCGTCACCAGCCGAGGATGTAGGCGAACATCAGCGGGGCGACAATCGTGGCGTCGGATTCGATGATGAACCGCGGCGTGTCCACGCTGAGCTTGCCCCAGGTGATCTTCTCGTTCGGGACGGCGCCGGAGTAGGAGCCGTAGCTGGTGGTCGAATCGCTGATCTGGCAGAAATAGCCCCACAGCGGGATATTCGGGCGCTTTAAATCCTGATGGAGCATGGGCACAACGCAGATGGGGAAATCGCCGGCGATGCCGCCGCCGATCTGATAAAAACCGAGCGAGTGCTGGGGGGCGGTTTCCGTATACCAGCGGGCAAGCTCGATCATGTATTCGACGCCGCCTCGGACGGTCGAGGCGTTTTTCACGTTCCCACCGATCACCTGTGCGGCGAACATGTTGCCGAGCGTGGAATCCTCCCAGCCGGGGACAAACATCGGAAGATTTTTGTCGGCGGCGGCCATCATCCAGCTGTCTTTCGGATCGATCTGGTAGTACTGCTTCAGTTTTCCCTCGCGCAGGACCTTGAATAGAAATTCGTGCGGGAAATAACGCTTGCCGGCCTTGTCGGCCGCCCACCAGTCTTCCATTACGACACGCTCGATGCGGCGCATGGCTTCTTCTTCCGGGATGCACGTGTCGGTGACGCGATTCAGGTGATGCTCGAGCAGATCGACCTCTTCCTCGGGCGAGAGATGGCGGTAATGCGGCACACGCTTGTAATGGTCGTGCGCGACGAGGTTGTACACATCTTCTTCGAGGTTGGCTCCGGTACAGCAGATGCCGTGGATTTTGTCGCGGCGGATCATCTCGGCGAGCGAAAGCCCGAGCTCGGCGGTGCTCATCGCTCCGGCGAGCGTGACGAACATTTTTCCGCCCGCGGCGAGATGCTTGACGTAGGCTTCAGACGCATCGATCACAACGGCTGCGTTGAAATGGCGATAGTGGTGCGTGATAAAATTCTTGATCGGGCTTGCCAATCGTGCGTCAGGCGCGCTCATGTGATCTCCTTGGATCGAAATTCGATTCGAAACACCCGTAACGGGCGACGGTTCGTGCGGCGGAGTGCGGCTAAAAGTAGCTGGCCGTGTACTTCAGAAGCCTGAAGAATTTATGCGGGGAAATATGAAAGGGAGATGAATGGCGAAACTGTTTTTCCACGGAAGATAGATAACACATCTACAGAGAACTGAGTACCAAATTGTGTGCGGTGCGGCCTGGAAACATTGTGACGTTTTGGGTAGCCCTAAGTCCTTTTCCCGCATCTCAATGTTTGAAAGTACTGAGGGCGTGTGCTACGGTAGTTTTGCCGGCAAAATTTCTCGTTCAAGGGGGAAACAATTTCTGGCCTGGCGTTGCTTCTTTCTGCCAGCCCGCTCACTCTTTTGGAACAGACGAGTGGGGTGGCAAGAGTTATCCTCGGAATCCTTCTGATCCTTTCTATTTTTTCCTGGGCGTTGATACTTCAAAAACTTGCGCAGCTGGGCGGGATGGACGGCAAGACGTCCAAATTTCTGCAAATGTTTCGCACCGGGCGCGGGCTATCGGATCCAAATACCCTGCGGGCGGGAGCGGGCAGCACGCCGATGATCTCCGTCTACGCCGCGGGATATCGCGAGCTGGAGTCGCAGATCGGCGGCCCGGGCACGCGGGGCAGCACGGTTGAGCCGGGCAAATTGCGGAACGCAAGCGCCGTGGGCGTCGAGATGCAGGTCGCCGCTGGCGAGGAAGTGCGCCGACTGGAAAAAGGCATGTCGACGCTGGCAACCATTGCGTCGGTTTCGCCCTTCATCGGGCTTTTCGGGACAGTTTGGGGCGTGATGGATGCCTTCGCGGGGCTGGGTGATGCCGGCGCTGCCAGCTTGCGTGCGGTGGCACCCGGAATTGCCGAAGCCTTGGTAACGACGGCGGCCGGTTTGTTCGCGGCCATTCCCGCCCTGATCGCTTATAACCACTTTCTTCACGGAATTCGTGGAGTCGCGTCGCGAATGAACGATTTTGCGGCGGAGTTCGTTTCCAAGGTCGAGACTCTTTACAACTCCTAGACGATCGCCATGCCCAGCGTCGAGCGACAAACCGGGACGACACTTTCTGAAATCAACATGGTGCCGTTTATCGATGTGGTGCTGGTGCTGCTGATTATCTTCATGATCACGGCGCCAATCTTGCAGTCTGGCATCGACGTGGACGTGCCCAAGACGAAAACGGTGAAAGAGCTAACGGAAGCGCGCATGGTGGTAACGATTGATCGCGGGCAGCGCGTCTATCTGAACGACAAGCCGGTCAACATTCATGACGTCGGGCAGCAGGTGCTGGCGCAGTCCCGTGATCCGAAGACGCAGGCGGTGTACGTGCGCTGCGATGAGAGCGTGCCATTCGGAAGTTGGGCGACGGTGGTTGACGCGTTGCGGCAGGCCGGGATTACGGACGTGAGCGTGGTTACGCAGCCGCTCAGCGAAAGACCTCAGTGAGATGACAACCCTTGCAGCAACGCGGCCTGATGTCTCGCTAAAGCAGTTTGTCTATATCTCGCTAATCGTGCACCTCACATTCTGCACTCTCGCTATTCTCTACGCGTATTTCACGGATCGCGGCGCAAATTGGGGTGGGCCGGGCGGCTCGATCACCGTGGGACTGGTTGGAAATGTGCCGGCAATTCCGCTTCCCCGCCCCGATGTTGTTTCCGACAATCGCGTGGTGGACGAATCGAAGGGCCTTTTCAAGTCCGAACCCGTGGCACCGCCGAAGCCTCCTCCCGACGCCGTGCCAATTCCGAAGTTCGAGAAGAACAAACCGCCGAAATACGTCACCAAACCTTCCAAGGTGCTCGAAAATCCCACACCGCCGCCGCAGAACGCAATTCCGTATGGCGGAGGCGGCACCCCGGCGATTCCGACAACGTCGTTCGCTATCGGTCCTGGAACGACCCAGGCCGGAATGGCCTTTTCGGGAATGGGCGGCGGGGATTTCGGATCGCGGTTTTCCTGGTACGTCGACGCGGTTCAGCGCCGCATCAGCGGTAACTGGCTCCAATCTACTGTCGACCCGAGCCTGGGGTCGGCGCCGCGCGTCGTGGTGGTGTTCACCATCCTGCGTAACGGAACCGTGACGAACGTGCAGGTAACCCAATCCAGCAACAATTACTCCGTGGACAGTTCGGCGACGCGGGCGGTGAAGGAATCCAGTCCGCTCGCGCCCTTGCCTCCGGGATATTCCGGATCGAGTGTGAATGTGGAATTCTGGTTTGATTATCACCGGTGATTTCGGGAATGACGACGAGGTGGCCATTGGTAGAGCGGACGTTTACGCGACATTCACTGTGGGGACTTATCTTTCTCGTGGGGACTTCGATCCTCGGTGTCGGGCGTCCTGCGGCGGCGCAGGATTGGTTCAAGACCGGCACGGGCTTGGGAGTGACGAAGGCGCGACTGGCACTGCCCGATACGCCAGCCCGGTCGACGTTTGCACAACCCTTGCCCAAGACGTTTCACGACGTAGTGTGGGCGGATCTTGACTATTCCGGAATCCTCGAGATGGTAAGCCCGAGCTTCTATCCCACGGCCGTACCCGGGCAGCCGAGCGAACTGAGAGCGCAAGACTGGGCGTCGGCACCGGCGAACGCCTATATGGTTGCCTACGGCAACCTCGCGGCCGATGCTGCGGGGGTTGCGTTCAGCGGATATCTTTCCGACGTCCGCAATCCTGCGGCGCCGCTGGCGCTGCAAAAGATCTATCGCGGCGCCGCCACCGATGCCGACGTGCGGAAAATGGCGCACCAGTTCGCCGATGACATCATCGGCGTGTTGAGCGGCGGGCAGACGGGCATCGCGCAGACGCAGATCGCCTACGTGAGCGCCCGGGGCGGCAACAAGGAAATCTGGGTGATGGACTACGACGGCGCGACGCAGCACCAACTGACGCATCTGAAGTCAATTTCGCTCACGCCGCGTTGGTCGCCGGATGCGACGCGTATCGCGTTTACATGCTTTGCGCCCTACCGCGGGGTCACCTCGGCGCAGATCTGCATGTACTCCACGGCCTCGGAGAAATTGCTGGCCTTTCCGCGATTCCGGGGGACCAGCGGATCGCCCGCCTGGTCGCCGGACGGATCGGAAATCGCGTTCATGTCGAGCCAGAGCGGCGATCCCGAGATTTACGTCGCCGACGCGAGCGGCGGGCACATGCGCCGGATCACCTTTGCGGCAGGCGTGAGCACCTCGCCGGCATGGAATCCCAAGACGGGCAAGCAAATGGCATTCGTGAGCGACCGCGGCGGCTCACCGGTTCTCTACGTGGCGAATTCCGACGGTTCCGACGTCCAGAAAGTGAACTTGCCGGACATGGGTTACGTGATCGACCCGTCATGGTCACCGAATGGACAATTGCTCGCATTCAGCTGGAGACGGCCGAGCGGCAATTACGATATTTATGCGATGGACATCGTCAGCCAGCAGCTGGTGGAGTTGACAAAGGACGAGGGGCGCAATGAGCGGCCCAGCTGGGCGCCTGATGGCCGGCACATCGTGTTCGAATCGACGCGAACCGGAACGCGGCAGATATGGTCGATGCTGGCCGATGGAAGCCAGCCGCATCAATTGACGTTCGAAGGACAGAACGAATCGCCGAGCTGGTCACCGAAGTGAAGTCTGACGGGCACGGCGCCGATCCAGGAAGTGAGAATTATTAACCGTACGTTGGAATAAGAATATTCACAGCGGCGCCGCAGTGCCCTCAGGCAGCGCCGAAGGAGGCAGTACATGCAGCACGTTGCGCTTCGCAGGTTCACATGGATCTTCGGCCTCGTGGCACTCATCGTCGTGTTCGGAGGTTGCAAGAAAAAAGTGGCGTCGACTCCGCCGTCGACAGCTCCGGCACCGACACCGCAACCGACTGTGACACTCAACGCTTCACCGACCTCGGTAAATCCGGGACAAACGGTGACGCTGAGCTGGTCATCGACCAACGCGACCGATCTCGATATCGAGCCGGGCGTTGGAAAAGTGGCACCGCAAGGATCAACCCCCGTGAATCCGACGCAGTCAACGGCCTACACGATCACCGCGACGGGAGCCGGAGGCAGCGCAACGGCGACCGCCAGCGTCAGCGTGGCATCCGCACAGGCTCCGCCGCCGGAAACGCCGGCCGCGCAGCCCAGCCTCAGCGAACTCTTCGACCAAAACGTGAAAGACGTGTATTTCGAGCTCGACAAGTCCGATTTAGCCGTCGATGCTCGCGCGGCACTGACGAAGGACGCGGAATTCCTGCGTTCCTATTCGCAAGTGCACGTTTCGATCGAGGGCCACTGCGACGAACGCGGCTCGACGGAATACAATCTGGGTCTGGGCCAGCGGCGGGCGGAGGCGGCGAAGAATTACCTGATCTCGCTGGGCATTCCGGCCGACCGCATGGAGACGACGAGCTGGGGCAAGGAGCGGCCGTTCTGCACCGACCACGACGAATCATGTTGGCAGCAGAACCGGCGGGCTCATTTCGTCTTGTCGAAATAGCCGGCCGCCCGGGCCTGCGGCATTGGTCCTGGGGTTTTAGGATTCCCGGCGCAGGCCATTCACCCGGGCGGCACGGCGGGTGCCGCCAGCGAAAGTTCGCGGCTAGAGCTGTCAAGGAGGAGGTCCTGTGCGCACACGATGGATCGTGCTCGTTCTCGTAGCGCTGTTCTCGGGCGCGTTGGGCGGTTCGCTGTTGGCTCCGCAACCGGCCGGCGCCGTCTCGAAAGAAATGATCGAGCTGCAGCAGACCGTGAGCCAGATTTTACAGGCACAACAGGACCTGCGTAGCACGGTCGACGGCAACAACGCCGCGATTCGGACGCTGGTGCAGCAATCGCTCGACTCCGTGAACCGCCTGAGCGGCCAGATGAGCGCCGTGCAGAAGTCCGTGCAGGAGGTGCAGGCCAATACCGGGTCGCGCATCGATACGATGACGCAGCAAGCGCAGGGACTTTCGGATAATTTGCAGGACGTACAGGCTCGCGTTGGCAAACTATCGCAACAGCTTACGGACATGCAGAATCTGCTGCAGAGCATCGACGCGAAAGTTTCCGGCGGATCCACCATCGGGGCGCCGGCAGCTGCGCCGAGCGGGAATTCGGGAGGGGCCGCTGCTCCGCCTTCACCGACCGCGCCGAACACGGCCCCGATTTCCGCAGACACCCTCTATCAGAACGGCCTGCGCGATCTGACCAGCGGCAAGTACGACTTGGCGCGGCAGGAATTCTCCGACTACATCCAGAATTTCCCTTCAAATGATCTCGCCGGCAACGCCGAGTTCTATCTGGGCGAGATTGCCTACGCGCAGAACGACTACAAGACCGCGATCACTTCCTATGACACCGTGCTCGCGAACTATCCGAAGAGTTTCAAGCTGGCGGCTTCCCTGTTGAAAAAGGCGTCTGCTGAAATCGAACTGGGCATGAAGGCGAGCGGTATCCGTGATCTGCGTGAAGTTGAGCGGAGATTCCCAGGCTCGGACGAAGCGCGCCGGGCGCAGGCAAAATTGCGGGACGTTGGCGCTTCACCGGTCGTCCGTCCCGCGACCCATTGATTCCGGTCATGCGCGCAGAACGTCCGGCTGCCAGTCGCGAATCATTTTCTTGATCATGGTGCGGTCGACCACGTTGTCCTGCAGCACCTTGCGCGCCAACTCGGGCAACTCCGTATCGCCCGCAAAGCGCAACGCCACCAACTGCCCGGCGGAAAAATCCGCGATCCTCACGCGCAAGTCCGGAGGCAGAATCTGCGCCATTCGCAGCCGCATTTCGAGGCGAATCACGCGGTCCTGAACGGTCAGGGCCATGATGCGCGCCGTAAAGGCGAGTGCGAACAACGCCAGGGCCACCAGAAGACCGATGACCGAACCGGCTGAAAACGCATGGATCACCCGATAGATGCACCATCCAATGTTGATCAGCAGGATGGGCGCTACGAAAAAGTGAAACGGCGGAAAAAATTTGGCGTGATTCTCGAAATTCTGCACCTGATTCACGAGGGCACCTCCTGAACGCCACGATAGATCGTGTGGAGGGATCATATCAAAATCGCGCTACGAGGGAGCCGCCGGCGTCGCTCGGCGGGAGCCTCAGGCGTTGAACGTCGCCAAGAGATCGGTGGTATACTCCCGTGCATGTCGGTGAACAAAGCGATTCTTGTTGGGCGACTCGGCCGTGATCCGGAAACCCGCTATACTTCCGGCGGCCAAGCGGTGGCGAATTTTACGCTGGCGACGGACGAGACCTTTAAAGACCGTTCCGGCGAACGCCAGAAGCGCACGGAGTGGCACCGGGTCGTGCTGTGGGGAAAGCTTGCTGAAATCGCGCAACAGTATTTGAAAAAGGGGCAGCTGGTTTACCTGGAGGGGCGCATCCAGTCGCGGCAGTGGGAGGACAAGCGCGACGGACAGAAACGTACGACGACCGAGATTGTCGCCAATGTGATGCGCATGCTCGGATCGCGCGCCGAAGGCGCGGCGGCAGGCGCTGCGGCAGGCGGTGGAGTTGGCCACGGGCGTTCTGCGGACGCCGATTTCGATGTCGCCCCTCCCCCGGCGGAAGATTCAGCGGCTGGACCGGAAATCTCCGACGAAGATATTCCATTCTAGCTTCACTCAGATTCCTTCTGGATCCCTGCGGATCAAGCCGAAGCGCCTCTTTACGTCTCAGGTGGTTTCCCGTTGGGACGCGCCAGGGGGTCCAAGATAGCCTCGAGTCTGTCTTCGTCCTCGACGGAAGGCAGCGTCGGCAGGATTTCTGAAGCGATCGAACGGCGCTGGATCAGCACGTCTTTCTTCATCTTTCCGTCGCGAAATTCCAGAGCGCGCTTGGCGAACTGGGCGATATCCGGCTCATGCGTGACGATCACAACGGTGAGGCCTTGTTCGTTGTTGAGATTTTGCAGGATTTCCATGATCTCGATGCTGGTGCGGCTGTCGAGGTTTCCGGTCGGCTCGTCGGCCAGCAACAGAGACGGGCTGTTCACAAGAGCTCGCGCGATGGCAACGCGCTGCTGCTGCCCGCCCGAGAGTTGAGACGGAAAATGGCCGGATCGTTCAGCGAGGCCCACGCGATTCAACGCTTCCTGGGCGCGCCGCTCCCGCTCAGCCACCGGAGTGCCGGCGTAAATAGTGGGCAGCTCCACGTTTTCCAGCGCGGACGTGCGCGACAAGAGATTGAACTGCTGAAATACGAAACCGATTTTGTGACTGCGAATTTTCGCGAGCTCGTTTTTGGTCAGGCCGGAAACATCTTTTCCATCGAGGTAGTATTGGCCCCGCGTCGGTTTGTCCAGACAGCCGATGATGTTCATCAGCGTCGATTTGCCGGAACCGGACGAGCCCATCACCGCTACGAACTCTCCCGGCTGGATCTCCATCGAAATTCCGCGCAGGGCATGGACCTGAATTTCACCCAGATCGTAGGTCTTGTGAATATTTTCGAGGCGGATGGTCGGAACGTTCCCCGCTGCTCGGACCGCAGAAGTCGATGTGCTTTTAGGACTGCTAGGCAAATCGCTCATGGTTTTGCACCGAGTCCGGATGAATTCGCCTGGAGGGCGGGGCGAGGCGGCGGTCGGCAACCTTAGTGACGGCCGCCTGCCGCTTCCTTTTTCCGCTGCTCGTCCAGCTGCTTCAGGAAATCGTCGAATCGCACTTGCTGATCCGGCGTGAGAACGGCCCGGATATTGGCGCGCCCCTGCCGGCGGATCTGCTCGTGCGCAGCAGCGAGCGGGGTGTAGAGAGCCTGCCATTCTGAGCGCGTCTCATCGATCGTTCCGGCGATCTTGGTCTGCTGGTCCGGCGTGAGCTGGAGGCGCTGGGTCAAATCATCGAGCACCTGCTGCCGAGTCGGTTTGGTGTTGAGCTGGTCTTGCCCGTGGACGCGCTCGTCCCAGAGGTGATTACCGACGCCGCCGAGCAAGAGCCCGAGCAGAAAAACGACGAAGACCAGCGCGGCTGCTTCGGCACGTGCGTTTTTAGTTGCCATGGTTTGTGTCCGCCACCATCATTAGGACTTCGTCCCTACTTGCCGGCGGCTTGGCCGGATCCGGCGCAAAAATGTCGTTCCCGCCCATCAGAAGCGCGTTTTCCGAGTGACGCGGCGCGTGGTGCCCCCAGCCAGCGTCGTAGGTCACGAGTACGCCGAGAATGACCGTGGCGGTGGCCGCGAACCGCCAGCCCAGCTTCACGAGCGGCTGCCAGAAACCGGCGCGGTCGGCGGCACGGGCGAGATCGGACTCGGCCGCGCGAATCCGGGCCATCACGGTGCGAGCAAACGCCGGGCCAGGCCCGGCAGGCGGCCCGGCTGAGCGCAGCAAGCGCACGCTGGCCGATGCCTGATCGAGCGCGACGCGGCAGGCGCCGCAATTCCGCCAGTGCTTCTCGACGGCCATCGACCCTGCAGCGTCCAACGTGCCCTCGAGATAGTCTTCCAGGAGCGCCTCGTACTTCGGAGTACAGGCAGTCATTTCGAACCCAGTGTGCGTTGCCATGGCCTATCCTTTCCTTTGAGCCGGCGAAGATCCAGCGAGTCGTCCACTTGATTCCATCCGGCGCCGATAGACGTCCATAATGCGGCCGCGTGCGCGAAATAGTCGCACTTTCACCGTGTTCACATTGAGATTGAGAATCTCGGCCAATTCCTGCACGGAAAAACCTTCCATTTCCTTCAACACAAGCAACTGGCGATCCTGCTCCGGCAGCGCGGCCAACATCCGATCGAGAACTTCGCGGGCCTCGGCGCGCGCGTTCGGCCCCTCGGGCGGCCGGTCGGAGGATGCAATCCCGTCGAGTCGCGAAACCTGCTCTTCCGATAAATCCGATTCGTACACGAGCGGGCGGACCTTCTTTTTTCTCAGGTAGTCCCAGCACTCGTTGACCGCAATCTTGTAAAGCCACGTGGAAAACGCGGCGCGTTGGTCAAAGCGCTTGATCCCGAGATACGCTTTCAGAAAAACCTGCTGCGCGATGTCCTCGACATCCTCCGACCGGTGCAAAATGCCGCTGACAACCGCAAAAACACGCTGCTGATGGCGACGTACAAGTTCCTCAAAAGCCGACTCCGTGCCGTCCTGCGACAGGCGCACCAGCTCCCGGTCTTCTTCCCTTCGGCCCTTGCGGTCCAGGGGAAGTGTGAGTGCCGCGGCGCTGGTCGCCATACTCTTTGGGACGTTCGCCATTCGCTTTAGGTTACGACGAAAAAACGAGAGCGCGCTTTATTTTTTCTTGCGGGTGCCACTGGTCCATGTGACAATACCCGCCATGATAATCGGTGATCGCATCAGACTGCTACGCGAAACCAAGAAACTTTCCCAAGGCGACGTTGAAAAACGGACCGGTTTGCTCCGGTGCTACATTTCGCGCGTCGAAAACGGGCACACGGTGCCGGCGATTGAGACCCTTGAGAAGTTGGCCAGAGCCATGGAAGTGCCGCTCTACCAGCTGTTCTACGACGGGGAAGAACCGCCGGCGCTGCCGAATCTTCCAAAGCGCAAGAGTGCGGACGATATTGCGTGGGGAAGCACAGGCAAAGACGCTCGTTACCTGGGCCGTTTCCGGCGCTTGCTGGGCAAAATTGAAGAAGGCGACCGTCGCCTGCTTCTGTACATGGCCCAGAAGATGGCGAACCGCTAGCTAACTGCTCCCCCGAATCCAACGTTTGTATCCGGGCCAACCGCAGACAGCAGTGACCTGAATGCCGCAGGTGTGTCCGGTCATTTCACTTTGTATTCGCTTGTCACGTCTTGTATGCATTCAGCTCGAGTTTGACTCACTCCCATTCGATTGTGCTGGGTGGTTTCGAACTGATGTCATACACCACGCGGTTCACTCCCGGGATCTCGTTGACGATTCTCACCGATATTCTTTCCAGCACATCCATCGGTAGGCGCGTCCAGTCTGCCGTCATGGCGTCGATTGAATCGACCACTCGGACGGCAATCGTATCCGCGTAGGTGCGGCCGTCGCCCATGACCCCGACACTTCGCACCGGCAGCAGGACAGCAAAGGCTTGCCAGGTTTTCTCGTAGAGGCCGGCCCGGCGAATCTCTTCGACTACCACCGCGTCCGCCCCTCGCAAAGTCTCGAGTTTTTCCTTGGTGACGGCTCCGAGCAGTCGTACTGCGAGTCCGGGACCGGGAAACGGCTGCTTCACGAGAATTTCCTCGGGCAGGCCCAGCTCTCGGCCGATTTGGCGCACTTCGTCCTTAAAAAGGTCCCGCAGCGGCTCGATCAAGGCGAACGGCATATCTTTCGGCAGCCCCCCGACATTGTGATGGGACTTGATCACCGCCGAAGGGCCTTTCACGGAGACGGATTCGATAACGTCGGGATAGAGAGTTCCCTGCACCAGGAATTTCACCGGCAGTCCGGTCGCGGCCCCGGCCACGAGTTTGCGCTGCTCTTCGGCAAACACGGCGATAAACTCGTTGCCGATGATCTTGCGTTTCTGCTCCGGGTCCGCGACACCGGCCAACCTACCGAGAAACCTTTCGGAAGCATCGACGCCGATCACGTTGAGACCGAGGCGTGCACGCAACATTTCAAGAGTGTCGCGGAATTCGTTCTTGCGCAGCAGGCCCGTATCGACGAACACATTGGTGAGCCGATCGCCCATCGCGCGGTCGACCAGCGCCGCTGCGACCGTGGAATCAACTCCTCCGCTGAGCGCGCAAATGGCGCGGGCACCTTCCGTCTGCCGGCAAATTCCTTCGACGGTTTCGGCGATGAACGCCGCGCGATTCCAGTTCTGTTTTGCCCCGCACACCTGAAAGACAAAGTTTCGAAGAATGTCAGCGCCGCAGTCCGTATGGTTCACTTCCGGGTGAAACTCCACGCCGTAAAATCGCGAGGCGGGGTGTTCCACTGCCGCGATGGCGTTGTGGGTTCGCGCGGTAACGCGGAATCCCTCCGGAAGGCCCGCCACATGGTCCCCATGACTGTTCCAGACATTCAATTTCTTTGGGACGCCGGCAAAAAGCTTGGAGTCGAGCTCGATGTCCAGCTGCGCGCGGCCATACTCGCGGCGTTCTGCCCGCTCCACTTTTCCGCCGAGCGAATGCGCGAGCCATTGCATGCCGTAGCAGATTCCGAGAACCGGCACTCCCAGATCGAGTGTTCTTCGATCGCAAACGGGAGCGTCCTTGTCATACACCGAGCTCGGACCGCCGGAGAGCACGATCCCGACAGGCTCCTGGGCGCGAATTTCTTCGAGGCTTGCCGTACAGGGAAGGATCGCGGAGAACACCTGCTGCTCGCGGATCCGGCGTGCGATCAGCTGCGTATACTGGCCGCCGAAATCCAGCACCACGATCCCGTGTTTCGTGCTCACCATAGCTCCCGTTTCCTTCGCTGGTGCCGCCGCCTCGCTGTTGTGCGCCATTGTCTCTCCGCCGACCAAGAATCGGCACCGGTCATCGCAATACGAAATTGATCAGTTTCTTCGGGACGACAATCGTCTTGGTGATTTCCTTGCCGGCGAGCAAGGGCGAGACGCGCGGGTCGTTCCTTGCCCGTCCCACCCCTTCCTCCTCGCCCAGCCCTTCATCGACCAGAATCTTGCCGCGCACGCGGCCGTTGATCTGGATAATGATCTCGATCTGCTCTTCGCGCGTGAGATCTTCCCGGTAGGCGGGCCATTTCTGACCCGATATATCCAAGGAATTCCCGAGCATCTCCCACATCTCTTCGGCGATGTGCGGGGTCATCGGCGAAAGCATCAGCACCAGTATGGCCAGCACACGCTTCAGAACAGTCGGTGAGACGTCCTGATCGAGCGGCTCCTGCGCGTGAAGCTCGTTCACCAGTTCCATGATCAGCGCAACGGACGTATTGAAGTGCCAGCGCGCCTCGAAATCATTCGTCACGCGCTTGAGCGTCTGGTGCGTCCGGCGAATCAGGATTTTTTCCTTCGCGGTCGCTCGGGTGAGATCCGTCACAGCGTTCCAGTCGACCGCAACCTCGCGGAGCCTGGGAGCATGCTTGTCCGCAAGGCGAAACACGCGATTCAGGAAGCGCGCGGAGCCTTCAATTCCCTGTTCGCTCCATTCGAGGTCCTTTTCAGGCGGCGCGGCGAACAGCGTGTACATCCGTCCCGTGTCGCAGCCGTATTTGTCGGCCATGTCGATGGCGCCAACGACGTTCCCTTTCGACTTCGACATCTTCGCGCCGTCTTTCAGCACCATTCCCTGCGAGAAAAGGCGCTTGACGGGCTCGCGATGATCCACCAGGCCCAGATCGTTCATCACGCGGCAGAAGAATCGTGAATAGATCAGGTGCAGGATGGCGTGCTCGACGCCGCCGATGTACTGATCGATCTGAAACCAGTAGGCGGCCTTCGCCTTGTCGAACGGAGCGCGGTCGTCGCGCGGGTCCGTGTAGCGATAGAAATACCATGACGAATCGACGAAGGTGTCCATCGTGTCGGTTTCGCGCTCGGCGGGACCGCCGCACCTGGGACACGTTGTGTTTCGAAATTCTGGAACCGTCGCGAGCGGTGATTGTCCCTGGCCGGTCAGCGTGACGTTTTCGGGAAGCCGTACCGGGAGCTGATCGTCGGGAACACCCACGACTCCGTGCTGCTTGCAGTAAACGACCGGAATGGGCGTGCCCCAGTAACGCTGGCGGGAGATACCCCAATCTTTGAGGCGATAGGTCGTCTCTGTCTGGCCGAAACCGTTCGCGGCGGCGTCGGCGGTCATTTTCTCGATAGCCTCCGCAGACGTCAGACCGTTGTAGGGCCCCGAGTCGATCAGCCGGCCGTATTCGGTCGACGCTTCGGTCATGCGCGCGGCGCGCAGCGGCGCGGCCTTCTCAGGCTGCACCACGATTTTGACCGGCAGTCCGTATTTGTCCGCAAACTCATAGTCGCGTTGATCGTGAGCCGGCACGGCCATCACCGCACCGGTGCCATATTCGGCAAGGACGAAATTCGCCACCCAGATTGGTACGCGCTCGCACGAGAACGGGTTGAGCGCAAAGCGACCCGTAAAGACACCGACTTTCTCAGCCGTGGCGATTTCTTCCATTTTCACGCTGCGTTGTTGCAGGGCCTTCAGCTGGCGTTCGAGTGCAGCGCCGCCGGGCACGCCCGCGAGCAGCTTGGGTAAACTTGGATGCGCAGCCGACAGCAGAACCGCGGAGACACCATAGATCGTATCGATGCGCGTGGTGAAGACTTCCAGAGGCGGCGCCTGGATATCGGCGACGGCGAACTGCACGCGGGTTCCGCGCGATTTGCCGATCCAATTCTGCTGCATCACCAGAACGCGCTCGGGCCAGCCCCCCGCAAGTTCTCTGATACCGTCAAGCAGCGCATCGGAATATTTCGTGATGCGCAGGAACCATTGCTCGATTTCCTTGGCTTCTACAGGGGTCGTGTCGTGCTGCCAGCAGAACCCATCGACGACCTGTTCGTTCGCGAGCACCGTCTGGCATTGGGGGCACCAATTCACGCGGCTGCGCTTGCGATAGGCGAGATCACGCTCGAGCATGCGCAGAAAAAACCACTGGTTCCAGCGGTAGTATTCCGGCTCGCATGTGGAGATCTCACGATGCCAGTCGTAGCTGAATCCGAATCGCTCGCAGACACTCTTCATCTGGGCGATATTTCCATTGGTCCATTCGCGGGGAGGCACGCCGCGCTTGATCGCCGCATTTTCCGCCGGCAAGCCGAAGGCGTCCCAGCCGATCGGGTGCAGGACGTTGAACCCGCGCATGCGTTTGTAGCGGGCGACGGCGTCTCCAATCGTGTAATTGCGCATGTGGCCCATATGGAGCGTGCCGGAGGGGTAAGGCAACATTTCGAGCAAATAGTATTTCGAGCGGGATGAATCGTTGTCGATGGCGCGGAAGGCGTCTTTCTCGGCCCATACCTTCCGCCATTTCGCTTCGATTCGCTGCGGATCGTAATCAGCCAACTTCACTTCCTCCGGGGATTAGCTTTCTTGCCAACGACAACCTTCGCTGTACTCAATTGGATGCCGCGTTTCCGACGAGGCTTCATTCCCTGCCCCTTGGCGCGGACCGTTCGGCCCGCGAGCTTCCACAGCGCGGCGACGTTGCGGCGGTCGTCACCCGGTTTGTCGATCGGCGTCTCCAGGATGAACGCGCATTTCGCGAGAAGCGGATGATTCAGGATTCGACCGAATGCTTCGAGGCCGATCTGCCCTTTGCCGATATGCTGGTGCCGATCGACGCGGGAGCCGAGCGCGGTCTTTGAGTCATTCGCGTGAATGACAAAGACGCGGTCGAGCCCAATGACTCGATCGATGTCACGCAGGGCGCTCGTCAGGCCTTGCTCGGTGTGGATATCCCAGCCCGCAGCAAATACATGGGCGGTGTCGATGCAAACACCTATGGGAAGGTCGCGGCAGAGATCGAGAATTGATTTCAGTTCTTCCAGCCGAGAGCCGAGCGAGCTTCCTTGTCCCGCGGTGTTCTCAAGCAGGATTCGGAGGTCTGCGAGGGTCAGTCCGCGCAAGGATTGTTTCAGCGATTGAGCGACGAGCGCCACGGAGGACTCTACGTTCGCCCCCATTCCGCATCCGGGATGAATTACCAGAAAGTCCGCCCCCAAAGCCCTGGCGCGTACGATTTCCTGATGGAATGCCTGGACCGAGCGAGCCCGCAGGACCGGATTCGGCGAAGCCAGATTGATCAGATAGTTCGCGTGAATGACGAGCGGCCCGAGCTGGAGTCCCCGGCGACGATCGCGGAATCGGGCGGCGTCGGCGTCTGCGATGCGTGTGCCAGGGTGCGACCACATGCGAGGGCTCGACGAGAAGATCTGGAGAGCATTGGCGCCCAGTCCGTGGGCGAGATCGAGCGAACCGGTGATATCGCCGGCAATGGATGTATGGATTCCGATACGGATGCTGCCGTCTTTCCAGGCAGGAATTTCCGGCGGAGGCGGCGGTTCGGGACGATACTCGTCAGCAGCGTCGTAGGTGAGACCAATCCTGTAGTTATCTTCCGCCATTCCCTCAGGTGATCCGCTGGTAGGCGTTCATTTTATCGGAAACGAGCGCCCCGCGCAAACGCGCCAAAAAATTCATGCTATGATTTGGTCCTGGATTTCTACCTCGCGAACTGCAGGCGGGGGCGCGGTCGCCAAGTGGTAAGGCAAAGGTCTGCAAAACCTTTATCGGCGGTTCGATCCCGCCCCGCGCCTCCAATTTCTTAAATCGTGCTCGCTCCGCTCGTCGGTCTGCGCTTCTTTGCCTCCCGGTGGCGCAATACGTTAAACTTGCCGTTTCGCTTCCGCATGAGGAGCCTTCCATGCTTGTGGTGATGCAATCCAACGCTACCGAGGAACAGGTTCGCGCCGTTTGCGAGCGCATCGAGTCGCTCGGTTACCGCGCCCATCCGATGCCAGGCGCGGGCCGCACGGCGATCGGCATCACCGGCAACAGCGGCGCGATTGAGACCGGGTCACTCGATTCGATGCCGGGCGTGGTCGAGTGCATCGCCGTCAGCAAGCCGTACAAGCTGGTCAGCCGCGATCTCAAACCGGAAAACTCCGTCGTTCGGATTCCGACGCCCTCAGGAGAAGTCACCTTCGGCGGAAAAGCGGTCGGAATTGTCGCCGGCCCCTGCGCGATCGAGACTCGTGAGCAGACATTTGCGATTGCGGAAAAGATTCGGGCTGCCGGAGCGCGGCTTTTTCGCGGCGGAGCTTACAAACCGCGGACATCTCCTTACAGTTTTCAGGGTCTTGGCGAAGAAGGTCTGAAAATTCTGGCTGAGACGCGTGACCGATTCGGCTTGGGCATCATCACCGAAGCGATCGACAATGAGTCGCTTGACTTGGTCGAAAAGTACGCCGACGTGATTCAGATCGGAGCGCGCAATATGCAGAATTTCTCGCTGCTGAAGCGGGCCGGACGCGCGCGCAAGCCGGTGCTGCTGAAGCGCGGGATGTCCGCTACGCTCGATGAATTCCTGATGGCCGCCGAGTACGTCATGTCGGAAGGAAACTACAACGTGATCCTTTGCGAGCGCGGCGTGCGTACGTTCACGGACCACACGCGGAACACCCTGGACCTCAGCGTGGTTCCTGCGGTGCAGCGGCTGAGCCACCTTCCGATCGTCGTGGATCCTTCGCATGGAACCGGGCGGCGAAACAAGGTGCTTCCGCTTTCCCGCGCGTCCGTCGCTGTCGGGGCGGATGGAATCCTGGTCGAAGTGCATCACGACCCGGCGAAGGCGCTTTCCGACGGCCCCCAATCGATCCTGCCCGAAGAGTTCACCCAGCTCATGCATGAGGCGCGTGACATCGCGGCGGTGCTAGGCCGCACACTGAATTGAAACTTCGCGTTAATTACCGGCTGATGTTTCTTCTGGTTCTTCTTCTGGGGCTGGCCGCCCGCGAAGTGGCGCTCGAGTTGCGGCCGTCATTTCTGCGCCCCGGTCTCCATCTCTATGCGTATGTCGGCAACAGCGGCGACGGCACCGTCACGGCGGTCGATCTCGTAAAATTGTCGCCCGCTGCGACGATACCCGTGGGTGCGGGGCCGACCGGGATTCGCGCGCATCCAACGCGCAAGGAAATCTGGGGTCTCAGTTCGGCCGACGGCGATGCGTGGGTCGTCGACGCGCCTTCGAGTCGAGTGGTGGCCCGGATTCCCGTGGGTGCGTCCCCTTACGCGCTCGATTTTTCGCCCGATGGTAGGCGGGCGTACGTCGCGGCTTCGGGATCGAATAGCGTTGTAGCGATCGACTGTGCTTCGCGCACGATTGTCGGGCGCGGACGCGCCGGACATCGCCCTTGGATCGCGCGAGTTTCCCCCGACGGCAGCCTCCTGGTTGTTTCCAACCGCGATGACGCGACCGTCTCGGTCCTGGATGCTGCCACACTGCAGTCTCGCGGCACGATACCCGTGGCCCCTGATCCGGAGCAGATCGCGATTCTTCCCGACAGTTCGAAGGCGTTCGTGACCTCCGGTTCGAGGGATGAAATCTCCGTGGTCGACCTGAAGCGGAGCGCGCTCCTTGCGAATCTGGCCCTTGACGGAACTCCAGATTCGCTCGTGCTGAAACCCGACGGCGGCGAGCTCTACATTCCCTCAAGCAACGCCCACGGCCTCCTGATCGTGAACACGCAGACGAATGAAGTCGGTAATTTCTTGCTGTTGGGAATGTCTCCGGCGGCCGCGGTGCTGACCGCAGACGCCTCCACGCTGTATGTTTCAGATCCGGCTGCGGGCCACGTGGTGCCGGTGGCGATCAACATCCGGCAGGTCGCCCGCCCGATCTCGGTCGGTCAGGATCCGCACACCGGCCAGATGACGCCGGGCGACGATATTCTCGTGGTGGTGGACACGGCGTCAGATGAGCTGGCGATTGTCCGCGCCAAGACATCCGGCCTGATTACGCTCATTCCCACAGGCGCCCAGCCCCACGATCTGGCCATCAAGGTGTTCTAGTGCTTTGCTGGTGACGAAGGCGATCGAGGTTCTTGAATTTCCTCTTCCAGTCGATCATGGAACGTAGATCGTCCGCTCGACCTTGTGCGGGAGAGTGAGCCGGGACGCTTGTTCGGCTGGAGGGACCCGCAAGCGGCTCCCAGGTCTTACTGTTGCTGGCCGTTTTGTGGCTCTGGATTCCAGGCGAAGTTCTCTTCCCCCAGCACGATTTCGAGCATGCCTTCCAGCGGCACGGCATCCACGGGCAGGCCGCCTCGCCATAGCGCCACGCTCACCAGCAGCTCGCGCCGCTCGCGCAGATCGAAAAGAAAGCGCGCCAAACCAATCTCGATGATTTTCCCGAATGCCGCCGACATCACCGCTTCCGGCCGCAGCAGGCATATTCCGTCGTGCTCGACCACCGATCCGCGGAGCTTCCCTTCGTCGATGCGCAGGGTGATACGCGTCTCGCGCGAATCCCAGACCGTCAGCCTCAGCTGGAAATCAGGGAACTTCGCGATCGCTTCCTCAATCGGATCGACGCGCAGCCAGAAATGGTCCGGCCCGAACCCGTAATAAACATCGCCCAACACGAATTGTTTTCCGTGCATCGAGCCGCCCCGCCGGTCCGTGGCATAGAGCCCGGCGCCGAGCCATTCAAAGTAGCTGCTCTCGCGTCCGTCCACCTCGACCTCGAGGAATGCGGTCGGCATCTCGCGGCGCGACGCACGCTCCGGGGCGTATTTGATCGGCTTTGCCAGTGCGTCCGGCGCGGGCTCCCCGATGGAGTTGTAGATTTCGGTGAGGTGCTTGCGGTAGAGGCGGTCGAAGTCCGCGTCGTTAGCCGAGCCGTGCTCTGGACCGAACCACCAACACCAGTCGCTGCCCTCTGCCGCCATCACAGCCTCGTAGGCGCGCTCGCCCTGCGCCGAGAGCTTCGAGGGGTCGAAGGGATCTCTCAGTACGCCCCGCGAGCGGGCACGTTCGAACGCGTCTCGCGCGTCGCGCAACAGGTCCCAGGCGCGGACGTCCTCGGCGTGGCCGATCCACACGTCGAAATTCGCGCTGATCCACGACGCTGGAAAAATTCCCTCCATACGCGGCGCAGCGGCGGCGGATTCGGCCGCCTCGCTCATCGTCAACGCCTGGATCTCGCCGTCGTTTGAAATCCGTTCATAAAAGTGCCTCAGGAATTCCCGGCCATTGCCCGGATAATATTCCCAGGCGTTTTCGCCGTCGAGAATCAGACTGACCGTCGCTGTGCTTCCAGACGGTTCGCGATCGCCGATCGCGCGAATACGCCGATAAAGGTCGTCCGCCGCTGCCTCCGAACCCATGCGGCTGTAGACGAACCCGACCAGATCTGACAGATAGTGATCCCGAAAGAATCCGGTCATCTGGTGGGTGCCCCTGCTGAACTCCCAGGGAGTGTAGAGCTGCGGCCCGTTCTCAGGATAGCCGGAGGCATCGCGCCAGAAGCCGATGTTTCGGGTACGGCCAAGCACTCCTTCGTCCGTTGCAAACCAGCGAAATCCGAGATCGGCCGCGATTTCCAGCGCCTGGTCGGACACGGAGCCCTCCGAGGGCCACAGTCCGGCAGGTGGCTTCCCAAAAAGACGCTCGTGGAATTTCCGGGCGCGCAGCAGTTGCTCGCGTGCGTCCTCCGAGTAGCGGAACGGCGGCTGCGGCAGCGGCGTATGTGGATTTGCCACGCGTGCGATGTCGGTGTCGCACAGCAGAGGAAGAATCGGATGGTAGTACGGCGTCGTCGAGATCTCGATCTGGCCGCGCGACGCCGCGAGCCGATACTCCGGCAGAACCTTCGAAAGCAATTCGCGCTGCCGGTCCAGCAGCAGCACTTTATCCTCCTCGGTGAAGTCTTTGCCTTTCTCGGAAAGCCCACGAACGGCGGGGTCTTTGGCCAAATATTCCTCATCCATCCAGGCGAGCTGGGACAGAAGCTGCAGATCGCGCCATTCGCGCGGTCCCCAATGCGCTACACATGCCTCAGCGCCACCGGATCGCAGCTCGGCCTGCAACTCCGAAAACCGGGGCCAGCGGTGCACGAGATTCTCATTTACCTGGAACGCGCGCTCCAGGGCCTCCCGCTTCTGGTCCGGCGTCAGCGCATCTTCCGGAGCAAAGGCGATTTCAAACCACGGCTCCTTGAATCGGCCGCTGGCATATTCCTCAATCTGCTCCCCCAGCAGCGGCACAATATTGAAGGTTGCGTGGACCTGGGGAAATTCCTCCATAATCTTGACCATTCCCCAGTAGTCCTTCAGGGCGTGCAAGCGCGTCCACGGCAGCACGTATTGGCCGTTCGATGGGTCGCGATATTGCGGCTGATGCATGTGCCAAAGAATGACCAGGTTTACTCGGCTCAATCGGCAGTCCCCGGTGCTAAGATAATCGTCGCGCGACTATGCGCCTTCTCGATCGATACATTGCCCGCGAAGTAGTCTCCCACGGCATCCTCGGTCTCGCCGTCTTCACGTTCGTTTTTTTTGTTCCGCAACTCGTGCGACTGATGGATCTAGTCGTGCGCCACTCCGGCAGCATTTGGACAGTGGCCCTGCTCTTCCTGTGCACCATTCCCCCGGGGCTTGCCTTCACGCTGCCCATCGGCGTCCTTGTCGGGGTCCTGATCGGCCTTGGACGACTTTCGGCGGACAGTGAAATCGTGGCGTTGCACGCATCGGGAATCAGTCTCCGGCGCCTGCTGCTGCCGATCGGGTTCGTTGCGGTGCTAACGACCGGCGCGACTCTCGCGACGACGTTCTGGCTAAGCCCGCTCGCGCTGCGCACCGCCACCCGGCTTGAGCAGCAGCTGATTTCGTCTCAGGCGCCGTTTGCCGTGCAACCCCGCGTCTTTGATGAACGGTTTCCGAAGTTCATATTATACGTGCAAGACGTCGAAGCTGCTGCGACGCACTGGCGCGGAGTTTTCCTGGCCTCCCAGGCGGGCGCGACGGCCGGCCTGTTTCCCCAGTCGGCCAACCAGACGCGGCAATCGTCGGTGACCATCGCCGAGGATGCCCAAATCGTCGCGAACCCCGCGCAGCACCAGATCGACATTCACCTCGGCAGCGGCAGCACCCACGAATACGACCAGTACGCCCCGGATCAATATAACGTCACCACGTTCGGCGAGACAGACTTGCCCGTCGACATTTCCGCGGGCAGCGCCTCGCCCCTGAAAAATACCGCGCTCTCGACGGCGGAAGAACCCGCTACGGCGCTGCTGACCGACAAAGGGCCGACCTGGCTTGCCTCGCGTATCGAATTGGAGCGCCGCGTCGCCTTCCCTGCGGCCTGCATCGTGTTCGCACTGGTAGGCGTACCGATGGGAGTGCGGCCGCGACGCGGAGGGCGCGCCGGCGGATTGATTCTCACCCTCGTTCTCGTGGGCGCCTATTACCTGCTGTTTGTATCGGGCGACCATATGGCCGCGCAGGGGCGCATTTCGCCGTTCATCGGTGTGTGGGCCGGAAATATCGTCGCGATCATCGTCGGGATCGTGATGCTGGCTCGCGTGGAGAACATTCGCCGGCCCAGCCGCGTCATTTCATGGCTGGAATCGGTCTGGATCCGGTCGAGAGAGGCCGTGAATCCAACCTTGCCGAACGGCACGCCGGCCGCGGCCCTGCCCGCTGTGGGACTTCGCCAGGCGCTCGCGGCCAGCCGGGCCATGGCATTTCCGATGCTTGTCGACGTCTACCTGTTACAGCAGTTCTTCTACTTCTTTTTCGTCCTGCTGGCGGGTTTCGTGCTGATCTTCGACGCGTTCACGCTCTTCGATCTGCTGGGCGACATCGCGCGAAACCATGTTCCCACCTTCACGGTACTGAGCTATTTCCGCTATCTGATTCCGCAAATGGTCTATCAGCTCGCTCCGCTGGCGACGCTGGTAGCCACGCTCGTCAGCCTCGCCATCTTGGCTAAGAACAATGAAGTGATCGCGCTGAAAGCCAGCGGCATCAGCCTGTACCGACTGGTCCTTCCCCTTCTGCTTGCGGGGCTGCTCGTTTCTGGTGCCTTGTTCTTGCTGGACGATACGTATCTTCCCTACGCCAACCAGCGCCAGGACGCACTCCGTAACGAAATCAAAGGCCGCCCTGCGCAAACCTATTTTGAGCCCGCGCGCCAGTGGATCTTCGGGGAGAACTCCAAGATTTATAACTACGAGCTTTTCGATTCCGACCGCCAGCTTTTCGGAGGGCTCAACGTTTTTGAGCTCGATCCCACGACGTTTCAGATGCGCCGTCGGATCTTTGCCACGCGCGCCACCTGGGAGCCTACGGAAAGCCTCTGGATCCTTACGGGCGGATGGGTCCGCGATTTCGGCAGCGACGGCCAGGTGGTGCGCTACGAACCGTTCAAGGCTACCACGATTGCCGAGCTGACCGAGCCTCCCAGTTATTTCCGCCGCGAGGTACGCCAGTCGTTCCAGATGAATTGGCGCCAGCTTGGCGAATACATCAGAAGCCTTGGCCAGGCGGGTTTCGATACCGCGCGGCTTTCGGTGCAATGGCACAAGAAATTTGCATTCCCACTGATCGCCGCGATCATCGTTTTTCTCGGCGCGCCATTCGCCTTCCTAGTCGGCACCCGAGGCGCGGTGGGTGGTCTGGCCGTGGCCGTTGGCATCGGCGTGATCTATTGGTCGTCTGCGGCACTTCTGGAAGCCATGGGATCGGCCGGCCAGTTGCCTCCCATCCTCGCCGCATGGGGCCCGGACGCCATCTTCGGATTCCTCGGCCTCTACTTCTATTTGAAGATGCCCACATAGTTCCTGTACCTCTACGGAAGTACAGTTCCCCGTTTCACCACCAGCGCGCCGGCGACCTACATGATACGCATGCGAATGCCCTGAGCTATTGCTGAAGCACGAACGAGAATATCTCACCGCCCGGCAAACCCACGGCGCTCTTGAAACCCGGATTCGGATCGAAGTGAAATTGGTACGGAAGCTTTTGTTACGCGTGCTGCTGAAATCAGTTTTCCTACGGGCGTCTCAAGGGCGCGCAGAAGAACGCCGATGACTAGACGTTCTTGAGGGCTTGGCGATAGCTGAGCCCGCTCAGGCGGGCGCGATTGCGCCGCGCGCAGCGCTTCACCTCGGCGGGATCGATCCACGCGTATTGCCGCAGCGCCCATCCGATCGCTTTGCGCAGAAAAAATTCTTTTGAATCCATCGACGGCTCAATGCAGGCGTAGAGTAGACCAAGGTCGGTGTTCTGCTTGAATCCCAGCTGGCAAATGATGGAGGCTCTCCGCTTCCACATGTTCCCCGACCTGCTCCACGCGAGCATTTTCCGTTTCATCACCGCGGGATTGTCGCGAAGAATGGGCCCCACGCGGTGCGCCGCGACGTCGTCGACGTAGTCCCACCATGCGCCCGTAACGATGATTTCCTCATAAAGGGGCATGGCGGCCGGCGTCTGAAACGCCTTCGCGAGTTTGTGACCGGTGAGCGCTATGGCCACGTAACGCTCTTCGCGGAATTTCGCGCCGCGCCAAAGCGAAAGTACCTGATCGCGCCAGAGTGTGCAGGACGGCAATACGAGACCGGCGAAGATCTTGGTGCATGATTCGCGAAGCAGCGGCGTGGAGACGCCGTGATAGGGCATCACCGATTTCATGTAGGCCCGCGCACCGGCCGCCCGCCGAGCATCACCGACGCGGCTCAATTCCCGGCGAGCCCGCACCAGCAGAGCCGGGGCTTTGCCCGATACGGGATCCGGGAGAGCCTCGGTAACGAGCTTCATGGGCTAGTTCTTGTGCTTGGCCTGATTTTTCGATTCGATCACAGCCTGCGCCGCCGCCAGCCGCGCGATCGGCACACGGAACGGCGACGCGCTCACATAGTTCATGCCGACGGCACTGCAGAACTTCACGCTTTCGGCATCGCCGCCGTGCTCGCCGCAAATGCCGATCTTCAGTTTCGGGCGTGTCTTGCGGCCGTGAGCGATGGCCCACTTGATCAGCATCCCGACGCCGGCCGTGTCGAGAGTCTGGAACGGGTCTTCCCGGAAAATCGCGGCCTTGGTCTGGTCGACGTACACCGGAAGGAAGCGGCCGGCGTCGTCGCGCGAGAGGCCCATGGTCGTTTGCGTGAGGTCATTGGTGCCGAACGAGAAGAACTCGGCTACCTCGGCGATCTCGCCGGCAAGCAACGCCGCACGTGGAAGCTCGATCATGGTGCCGACCAGATACTCAAGTTTCACTTTAGCCTGGGCCAGGATCCCGCCCGCCACGCGCCGGGTCAGAGCGTCAAGAATTTCCATCTCTCTCTTGTCGAGCGTGAGAGGGATCATGATTTCAGGTAAAACTTTAATGCCGCGTTTCTGGCAGTCGATGGCAGCTTCGATGATGGCTCGAACCTGCATCTCCTGGATTTCCGGATAGGTGATCGCCAGGCGGCATCCGCGATGTCCGAGCATGGGGTTTGCTTCGTGCAACTGCTCGACCCGCCGCGCCACGGCTTCTACCGAGATGCCGATCTTCCTGGCAAGCTCCGCCTGCTTGGCGCGTTCGTGCGGCACGAATTCATGCAACGGAGGATCGATCATGCGAATGGTGACCGGCAGCCCGTCCATCGCTTCGAAAATGCCGATGAAATCACGCCGTTGGAACGGCAGTAATTTCGCCAAGGCGGCGCGCCGCGCTTCCGGGGTATCGGCAATAATCATTTCCTGAATGGCATCTTGGCGCTCAATGCTCTTTTCCGGATGTTCGAAATCCTTGAAAAACATGTGCTCCGTGCGGCAGAGGCCAATGCCTTCGGCACCCATTTCGCGCGCCACGCGGGCGTCGCGCGGAGTATCAGCGTTCGTGCGCACGTTGATCCGGCGGACCTTGTCCGCCCATTTCAGCAACGTTTCATATGCTTTCGGCGGTTCTGGACGAATGAGATCGATCTGCCCCGAATATACCGAGCCGTCGCCACCGTCCAGGGTGATCCACTCGCCTTCGCTGACCGTCTTGCCGCCCACAGTCAGTTTCTTGCCGCGTGCGTCGATATCAATTTTCTCGGCGCCCACGATGCAGCACTTGCCCCAGCCGCGAGCGACCACCGCCGCATGGCTGGTTTTACCTCCGGTTGCAGTCAAAATTCCCTGCGCGACATACATTCCGCCCACGTCCTCAGGGCTCGTCTCCCGTCGCACGAGAATCACCTTCTCACCTCTCAGAGCCCAGGCTTCGGCTTCCTCGGCTGTGAATACGGCCTTGCCGACCGCGGCCCCCGGGACTGCATTGATTCCATCGGCGAGCTTGCGGCTGGCGAGTTCGCTACGCGCCAGCTTCGGATCGAGAACCGGATAGAACAGACGCTCGATATCTTCGGACTTGATCCGTTCAAGTGCTTCTTCAACTTTAATGAGCTTCTCGTTCGTCATGTCGACAGCCATGCGAAACGCCGCCGACGGAGAACGCTTCCCGGTGCGCGTCTGCAACATGTAGAGCTTTCCATGCTCAACAGTGAACTCCATGTCTTGCATGTCGCGATAGTGGCGTTCCAGTTTCTCGCGAACGCGCTCGAGCTGCTGATAAACCTTGGGCATGAGTTTTTGGAGTTCGGTCAGGTGCAGCGGAGTCCGGATGCCCGCGACTACGTCTTCTCCCTGGGCATTCAACAGAAAGTCCCCGAAGAAGACCTTCTCGCCCGTCGAAGGATCGCGCGTGAAGCAAACGCCCGTGCCGGAGTCATCGCCCGTGTTGCCGAACACCATCTGCACGACATTGACCGCCGTGCCGAGCAAACCGGTAATCTTCTCGACGCGCCTGTACGTTACGGCCTTTTCGCCCATCCACGACTCGAACACCGCACCGATGGCGCCCCAGAGCTGCTCAATCGGATCTTCCGGAAAATCCTTTCCCGTCTTTTGCTTGAAGTAGGCCTTGTATTCGCCCACCAATTCGCGCCAACCCTCGGCCGTGACCTGCGTGTCGTCCTTCACATTGAGCTTCGTCTTCAAAGCCCTTAGGCGATGCTCGAGCTCTTCCTTCGGCAAGCCGATCACTACACTCGAGTACATCTGCACCAGCCGCCGATAAGCATCCCAGGCGAACCGTTCATTGCCTGTGGATCTTGCGAGCCCGTTGACCGACTTTTCATTGAGTCCGAGATTGAGGATTGTCTCCATCATGCCCGGCATCGAGCGCGCGGAACCGGATCGGACGCTTACCAGCAACGGGTCGTCGGCGCCTCCGAGCGTTTTCCGGGTCAGCTTCTCGAGTTTCGCGACGTTTTTCGCGACTTCCGCGCGCAACTCTTTGGGATATTTGTGCGAGTGCTTCAGATAGTAATCGCACGTCTCGGTAGTAATCGTGAATCCGGCGGGCACCGGCAACCCGATGCGAGTCATCTCGGCAAGTCCCGCTCCCTTGCCGCCGAGCACATCGCGCATGTCACCCGTGCCGTCCGCCTTTCCCGCCCCGAAGAAATATACGTATTTCATGTCTCTCCCTGTGATCGTGCTTTAAGTTTTTGGCTCACCCGGATTTCGAAAATTGTCGGCGCGCCGATTGTTCAACCAAACTGTCAATCGTGTTATTTTGCTTCGTCGCTGCCCAGCTCGGAGAAGTCCGCGATGGTCGAGAATTCCTTCAACAATCCGCCGAGCAGCGCGAACCGATTTCGACGCACTCCTTCATCGTCAACCATCACTAGAACTTTATCGAAAAAGAAATCGACTGCTGGACGCAGCTCTGAGATTTTCTCCAAGGCCCGGCGATACTTCTTCTCTTTCTTGAATTTCATGGCCTCCTCGCCGATGCGCAGCGCCGCGGTGTGAAGTTGAAGTTCAGCTGCTTCTTTAAGAAGCTCCTGCTTCACCGCTCCCTGCTCGCGATCGCCCTTGACTGCGGATTTCTCGAGAATATTGCGGATGCGCTTGAAACTTGCCGCTAACGGAGCGAAGTTCTTCGTGTCGCGGATCGCCTTTACGGCGTCCACGCGCTCAACGGCGTCCCCCAGATCATCCGCCCCCGCGGCGAACGCGGCGTTGATTTCATCGTAGGCGTAGCCACGCCGTTCGCGCAGGATGTAGCGCGCGCGCTCCAGGAGGAAATCGAGAACCTGCTTTTCTGCCGCCGGTGTTGCTGCAATCCGCGGCGCATATTCCTTCAGAAATTTCGCTGCGGCGGTGATGGCGGCCGAAAGCGAAAGCGGCAAATCCTTTTCGAGAATGATCTTCACGATGCCCAGGGCGGCACGCCGCAAAGCGAAAGGATCGCTTGAGCCTGTCGGAATCGCGCGCACGGCGAAGCACGCTACGAGCGAATCGAGTTTATCAGCCAGCGAGACGGCGCAGCCGGTCAGGTTTCGCGGCAAGGGGTCGTCGAGCCCGGCCGGCCTATATTGATCGTAGACGGCCCAGGCAATTTCCTCGGGCTCGCCCTGTGCGCGTGCGTACAAGCCTCCGACGACGCCTTGAAGTTCCGAAAACTCGCCGACCATGCCCGAGACCAGGTCGCACTTGGCAAGCTCCGCAGCACGGTCCGAACCCGCCACGTCCGCCCCGATCACGCCCCCGGAAAACCACTGCTCGGAAACCCAGCGCGCCAGCGCCCGCATGCGCTCGACTTTATCGCCGTAGCTGCCCAGGCGCCGCTCGTAGGTAACCGCTGACAGCTTCGGCAGGTATTCACCGAGCTTGATCTTCTGATCGTTTTCCCAGAAAAACTGCGCGTCCGCGAATCGTGCGCGGAGCACGCGCTCGTGGCCGCCGCGAATCAGCCCCTTGGGATCGTGCGGTAGATTAATGACCGCCAGAAAATGTGGCGCCAGGTCACCATTGCGTGCCTCTACGCCAAAGTATTTCTGATGCCCCCGCATCACGGTGATAAGAATCTCGTCTGGAAGCGCCAGATAGGCGGGGTCGAAATCACCCAGGATCACACTCGGGCATTCATTTAAGTACGTCACCATCTCGAGCAACCCGGCGTCGTGGTGGAGCTTCAGCGATTTGCGCGATGTCAGCGAGTGGAGCTCGGTTTCAATCAATTTTCGGCGCGCCTCGGGCTGCACGATTACAAAGTTCTTCTTTAGCTTCGATTCGTAATCGCGCGGACCCGTCACAGGAATCCTTCGTTTGCCCAGAAAACGGTGGCCGTCGGAGGCATTGCCTGCGCGCACGTCCGCGTAGGTGAAGGGCACAACCCTGCCATCGAGCAGCGCAACTATCCAACGAATCGGCCGGACGAAACGGGGGCTCTGCGCCCTCGTCCAGATCATCGATTTCGGCCAGGCAATCTCACGGATCGCTTCTGGAAGAACTTCTTGAAGTACGTCGATGGCGGGTTGCCCCTTTACCAACTGACGCGCGACGATATATTCACCCTTCGGCGTGGTGACGATCGAAAGCTTTGAAACCGGAATTCCCTGCTTCTCGGCGAAACTGAACGCCGCACGCGTCGGCTCCCCGGCGACGTCAAACGCCACAGCTCGGGGCGGGCCGTTGACTTCGCGGATGACGTCTTCTTGTTTTAGTTTAATATTTCTCGCGATCGCCACGAGGCGGCGAGGCGCGCCAAAAGTTTCAATTGCCGCTTGAGCTGTCGGCTGGTCGACCAATCCGTGCGTCGAAAGCTGCGTCGCAAGAATTGCTTTAAGTTCCTGCGATGCTTTCAATATCATCCCCGCGGGAATTTCCTCGCAACCGATTTCAAACAGCAGATCACCGCGCGGCTTCATGCCCGCACCTCGACCGACCGTTGTGTGGCGGAGCGTTGATCGAGCCAGGCTCTGGCGACATGCGTGGCAATTTTGCGCACCCGCGCTATCATCCCCGCGCGCTCCGTTACCGAAATTGCACCGCGCGCGTCGAGTACGTTAAAGAAGTGCGAACACTTCAGGCAGAGATCGTACGCTTCGAGCACCGGGAAGCGATCCTTCGCCGCGCCCTTGAGCGCATCGTATTCCGCCAGGAGGCGAGCAGCTTCGGCCTCGGTCAGATCAAACTGCTTCCGTGTCGAAACAGTGTCCGCGTGATCGAAGCTGTATGCCGAAAACTGCTGCTCTTCGGCCAGCCGCACCTGGCGGTAGGTCATGTTTTTGGACCAATGCACGTCGAAAACATTGTCGACGCCCTGCAGATAGGCGGCGATGCGGTCAAGTCCGTACGTAAGCTCAACAGAAATCGGATCCAGATCGATACCGCCGCACTGTTGGAAATATGTGAACTGGGTGATTTCAAGTCCGTCGAGCAGCACTTGCCAACCGATCCCCCACGCTCCCAGCGTCGGCGATTCCCAGTTATCCTCCTCGAAGCGGATGTCATGCTCCTTCAAATTAATACCTGCCGCGGTGAGGCTCGCAAGATAGAGGTCCTGGATATCGGCGGGAGAGGGCTTGAGTATCACTTGAAGCTGCGTGTGCTTGTAGAGGCGATTCGGGTTTTCGCCGTAGCGTCCGTCGGCCGGGCGTCGACTGGGTTGGGCGTACACGACGCGATACGGATCAGGGCCCAGCACGCGAAGAAACGTCTCCGGGTGCATCGTTCCTGCACCGACCTCAATGTCGTAGGGCTGCTGCAAAATGCAATCGCGCGTTGTCCAGTAATGTTCAAGTTTCAGTAGAAGATCCTGAAATGTGAGCCCGTGCAATTTGCGGGGTGCTGGAAGTTTTACTTTCACCTTTTGGGGACGTGGTGTCACGCGGGCGCCTCCAGTAATTCGCGTGATTTGAGTTTGCGATCGATCTGATGTTCGATGATGTCGAGCATGGCATTCGTAAGGTCGCGTGCTGTGGGCACCTGAATCGGATCGATGGCATCTTCACGCACCAACCGATCAAGTCGGTGGCCCAGCATGCGCCGGGCTGCCAGAAGAGCGCCAGGCGAAAGCACTCTCATGCCCGGCTTGCGGCACTTCGCGCACGCGGTCGCCGAAGCTCCCGGCGCGATAAAGGCCGCCGCGTCATCGGCCAAAGCGGCCCCGCAAAAGGCGCACCGGTCCAGCGCCGGGAGCCAGCCGCCCAGTTTCACGGTCCACAAAGCGAAATATGCCAACGGCAATTCAGAGTTCCCCGTTTGCTTGACTGTTTGAGTCGCGAGGAGGAGCAGGCGGAAGTTCGCATCGGACGCTTCCCGCTCGGGCAGGACGCACTCGGTTATCTCACTGAACAGAGCGAGCGCGACGCTCGAGGCATAATCGCGAAAAACATCCAGAAACGACTCAATCATTTCGCACTGACTGATGCGCACCAGGTCGCGGGACTCTCGCTCGAAAAACCAGATTCGAATGTGCGAGAGTTTTTCCAGTGTCGAACCGAAGCGGCTCTTGGTTTTACGCGACCCGGCGGCCACTCCGCGGACACGCCCCATGCTACGCGAGAGAAAACTTACCAGGCGGTCCGCTTCGCCGAGCGGATAACGCTGCAAAACGATGGCCTCGGATTCATGAAGTGGCATCTGAAGTGTCGGCGTGTCGACCGGCGGGCGGGCTGACGTTCCGAATGCATCGGAGCTCGAACAGGCCGCGCGCGCCGCGCGCAGCGGGACTAATTTTTTTACCACAGCGAGACACCTGGCGCAATCGCAAACGATGCGTGCGTGAATTTTCTGCGCACTCGTTTCAAAATTCATGCAGGTCGGCTAGAGTAATTCCGCAATGAGCTCCGCGAACCAGCTTCCGCGCGCCGATGTTGTCGGCGTAGGCATCAATGCGACCGACACGATTGTGCGCCTGCCCTGCTTCCCCACTGTCGATTCAAAGGTCGAATTGCTCTCGGCTGATGTAAGGCCGGGCGGACAGGTCGCCAGCGCGATGGTTGCTTGTCGGCGCTGGGGCCTGGCGGCACGCTATGTCGGCAAAATTGGCGACGATGCAGCTGGCCGGCTCCAAATCGACGAGATGCAACGCGAAGGCGTGGAGGCGCACTGGATTGTCGCACCCGGCTCCATGAGCCAATCGTCCTTTATCCTGGTCGATGAGCGATCCGGTGAGCGCACGGTACTCTGGAAGCGAGATTCAAGCATCGCTTTAGGCCCCGAGGATCTCCGCCGCGAGTGGCTCGCCGGCGCCGCGGCACTGCTGGTCGACGGACACGATACCGCCGCAGCGGTGCAGGCAGCGCGTTGGGCCCGCGATGAAAAGATGCAGGTCGTCGGCGACTTCGACAATAAATATCCGGGAGTTGAGGTGTTACTTGAGTCCGTGGACATTCCCATCACATCGAAGGATTTTCCCGGGCGGCTGACCGGAGAATCGGACCTGCTGAAATCTCTTCCTGCCATTTTTCGTCGCTTCAAGTGCCGCTTAACGGCTGCCACGCTGGGACCTCTCGGTGTGGTGGCGTGGGACGGTGAGAATTTTCTTCAGGTTCCCGGCTTTCGTGTCCGTGCAGTCGACACGACCGGTGCCGGAGACATTTTCCACGGTGCGTTCTTAAACGGATTGGTCAAGAACTGGACATTGAAAGAGGTACTTGATTTCAGCTGCGCAGCTGCTGCGCTGAACTGCACGGCTCCCGGAGCCAGAGGCCACATCGCCAGCCTCGACGAAATTGCCGCTTTCCGCAAGTCGGCTGATCGTTCAGAGATTGCTTACTCTAAAGAATCGCTTGAACTCGCAACGCAGGCGGCAACGACACGAGCAACTAGCCCACAGACATGATCCCGCTCAAGGACCTCAATCCCCGCCGCGGCTTCCCCGTCATCACGCTTCTGCTGATCCTCGCCAACGTAATCGTGTTTGTCTACCAAATCACGCTTCCGCCCGCTGCCGCGGACGCCTTCGTAAGAACTTGGGCGCTCACTCCGTCGCACATCAAATTGGCGCTGGAAGGCCACCGCTACACGCCGCTTCAGGCGTTTCTGCCGCTTTTCACCTGCATGTTTCTGCACGGGGGCTTCCTGCACATCATCGGGAACATGTGGTTTCTCTGGATTTTCGGGGACAACGTGGAGGATCAGTTCGGCCCAATCGGCTACCTGCTGTTTTACATTTTCTGCGGACTCGGTTCCGGCATCACCGAGGTGGCTTTCTCATGGGGATCGAAGGTGCCGTCGCTCGGGGCCAGTGGCGCGATTTCCGGAGTTCTCGGTGCTTACATTGTCTTTTTTCCGCGCGCCAGAATCCTCACGCTGATTCCCCTTCTCATCATTTTTTTCACCGCACGCATTCCCGCTGCGGTTTTCATTGGCATCTGGTTCTTGATGAACTTCCTCAGCGGCCTGAGCTCCCTCGGCGTCCTGAACTCCGGAGGTGTGGCTTGGTGGGCCCACGTCGGTGGTTTCCTGCTCGGTGTGGTGATTGCGGGCTTCACGAAACTCGTCCATCGACAGCCTGCCTACACCTGACGCCCGGGCATAGGCCCTGCTTCGCGCAGATCTCAAATTTCAACGAACACTTGAATGGGATTGGAGTTATATTCTCCCGTCGAATGTATCTTGCCGGGGGGATTCATGAAGACTCAAGTGATGCTGTCGATCGCGACGCTCTTTTTCGCATCTCCATTCGCATCCGCGCAGACGCAAGCTCCGCCTGCTGCGCCTCTACCCCCCGACGCAATGCATTCGCTCCAATCGATGGCGGATCCAAAAGAGCCGGCGATCCTTGCGACCTGCAAGAACCCGCCGCCGGCGCCGCAGCGCCCTCCCGGGCCGCCTCCCGGTGCCGCTCCCAGGCCTCGCGACTACAACGTCCCGGAAATCCCCGGCGTCATCGCTGCAGGCCAGAAATGGAACTTCGTCTGGCAACAGCTCGGTAACAATGGTGATGGAATCATCGCCTCACTCGACGGCGGTTTGCTGATTGCGCAGAACGATAGCAGTGCCGTGGTGAAGCTCGACAAGAAGGGCCACGCGACGGTGGTTTATACCGGCACGAACACGGGCGGTGCACTTTCGATGAACTCGAAAGGCGCTCTTTTTATCGACGAACGAGGCGTGAATCCGTCGATCGTCGAACTCGCGCCAGACCACAGAACCCTGGCCGATCAATTCCAGGGCCAGCCCTGGGACTGCATCGGCGTAGTGCTGAACGATCTCTCTGCTGACAGCAAAGGAGGCGCCTACTTTACGATGGGAAGCGTCTACTACGCAGCCCCGGACGGGCAGGTCGCGAAGTACGGCTCTGACCTGCATACCAATGGCATCATCCTGAGCACGGACGAGAAAACCCTCTACGTCACAAATAATACGACTGTCGTTGCGTTCGACGTCCAGCCCGACGGCTCACTGACCAACCGACGCGATTTCGGCAAGCTGGAGGGCGGCGGATATGGCGATGGGTCGACGATTGACGCCGCCGGCCGACTCTACGTCACCACCAGTCCGGGCGTGCAAGTACTCGGTCCCGATGGAAAATACCTCGGCCTGATTCCGACACCCCGGCCCGTTATCAGCGCGGCGTTCTCCGGAAAAGACAAGAAGACACTTTACATCCTAGCCCGCGGTGCAAAAGATCAAGCAGGAAATGAAGTCGCCAACGCGGCCCAGGTTTACACGATTGAGATGATCGCCCAAGGCTTCAAGAAACGCGCGAAGTGATTCGCTGCGCCGTTTCCGTCGGCATGCCGACAGTTCGAGATACAGTTGAATTGCCCGGGGATCAAAATTCCGGATTCGAATCTAAAGTAATGGCCGGAGCGCTTTCAGGCGCTACACAAGAATAGGCACGGCATGAAGTCAGGGCTTCTGCAGCAACTGAATGAACTGCTTTAGGTCGTCAGGGTTCACGTCAGACACCGCCGCGAAATGCATCTCCCCCGCCTGCCATTCGATCAGGTTGTAGCCATTTCGAATTTCTTGCCTCTCGAATCCTTTCGCGCTTGCCACATCACCCGAGCTCTCCGGCCACACAAATACGTTGATGATGTGTTTTCGCCGCTGATAGACCAGCGCGGCAACAGCCCGGTCACCGATGTAGTCGAGCCGTCCGCCGACGAGCGGAAATCCTTGCTCCGCCATGTCCCGCACGGGAGGTGAAAAATCCAGCTTCCCGTCAAACCACGGCTTCACCGTGTGCTGGTCGGTCGACTCCACATCGTAGAGATGCCCCGGTTGCAGCGAACGAATATGGCTAGCGACAATTTCCTGGGCGAATAGGTCGGTCTGCCGCTCATTCCTGAGCCTCGGAACAAGCCTCAAGCCCACAAAGACCACGACGGCGATCGATGCCGCCACGGCCAGCCATTGCAGCGCCGGCCGTCGCCGTGCCGCATCGAACGTCGCCGCTCTGTTCAAGGGCGCCGAACTCGATGCCCGGACAGACGCCCTCCCGGCCGCAGCCAGAATCTCCGCTCCCAGAGATCGCGGGGCCTGCTGATAAAGCCCGGGACGGCGAAGCGCCGTGCGCAACGTCCGCTGCTCCCGCAAGTCCTGACTGCAGTCCAAACACGATTTCACGTGCTCCTCAATCTGGAGACTCCCGATGAGATCGAGTTCCCCGTCGAAATACGCATGCAGAAGCAGCTTGTCACTCTCGCACGCCACGGTGGGCCTCCTTCGATTGCGTCTTCAGCAATTCTTGGCGCAACTGCTCCGGTCCGCGCGCCAGACTCGACATCACCGTCCCCATGGGGATTTCCATCACTTCTGCGATCTCTTTGTAGGCCAACCCCTCCAGTTCGCGCAGGACCACGACCTCTCGAAACCGCACGGGCAACATCTCAAGTGCCGCTTGAAGCATTTGACTGTCCGTCGATCGCGCAAACTCCGATTCCACGTCATTGGCTCTGGCGGTCCCTGGCACGTGAAGTGATTCATCAAATTCTTCGGAGAGCGCGGCAGGCCGGCGTTTCTCTAAGAACGTGTAAGCCGTGTTCCTCACGATGCGCAGCAGCCACGCCCGGGCATCGCCTTCGCGGTAGCCTCCGATGAACCGCATGGCTCGTAGGCAAGCTTCCTGGACGACGTCCTCGGCATCGTGCGGGTTCCCGACGAGCCAGCGCGCCAGGTTGTACGCCGCATCCAGATGCGGCAGCACGACGCGCTCGATCTCGGCTTGCGATGGCGCTCCGGGTTCCCGCGGCATGGCGGTATTAGACGCTCAAACACTCGCGTTCGACATGGCAATTTCGGCACTGTGCGGTTTTGAAGATCATCAAATTTCGAGCGCTACTTCACAATAACTCTCCCGACCATCATCGGATGCACCGAACAGAAGTAGCTGTAAGAACCGGCCTCGGTGAAGATGAACGAAAATGTATCGTCCGTGTCGAGCGCCTGGGAGCGAAATGCGCCGCCGCTGACGACGGTGTGCGGGACATCATCGTGGTTGACCCAGGTAACTTTCGTCCCCTTTGGAACGGTAATTTCCTTTGGCAGGAAGCTGAAGTTGTCGATGCCGACTCTGGCGACCGGCTGGTCCTGTTGAGCCCGCGCAAAGTTGGACGGACGTGCGGACGAGGCAACGATTGCGACGACCAGCAGGGCAAGCCCCGCCGCTACTCTGATCAACGAGAATCTCATGACTTCATCTCCTTCGCTGAGGGCATCGACTGTTCCGGATTGTCTGCAAGCGATGTATCGACAATTGCCAGCGTGTGCCGGCCCCGCACAAAATGAATTTCTGAAACGCCGAGTACTTGTCGCAGTTTGTCGGCCGGAACTTTCATGGGTCCCGGCGACGGTGCCTGTCCCGGTGCGGGCTGCGGAAAAGCCGTCGACATCGCCGTGTGAAACGTTACATGGCCCTCGACTTTCTGCATGACTTGGTGGATGTGTCCGTTCAATACGGAAACCGAGCCGAATTTCCTCAACAGCGCCAAGGCCTGCTCGCTGTCATCAGTTCCCCAACCCCACTGCGGGTACACCGACCAGAGCGGGACGTGGGCAAACACCACAATCGGCGTGCTGTGCTTCCTGTGCTTCAAGTCCTGCTTCAACCAGGCGAGTTGCGTGGCGCCGAGACTGCCGAGTCCTCCTGCTTTCAGGTTCATCACATTCACAAGCCCGATGAAGTGCACACCCTTGTGGTCGAAGCTCTGCCAGCCGTCGCCGATCGTCCCCTTCCCGTAGCGGGCACGGTATTGCTCGCCGTTGTCATTTAAGACGTCGTGCTCCCCTGGCACGAAGAAGATTCTGTCGGTGCGCGCGCTCTTGAGTGATTGATCGAGTGTGTCGAACTCGGAAGCTTTCGATAGCTGCGTGAGGTCGCCCGTATGGAGCACGAAATCGGGAGCCGACGCCAGGCTGTTGATTTTCGCGATTGCCTGTTGCAGCGTCGCGGTCACATCCGGATTCGCCGCCTTGTCAAAGCCGATGTGCGAATCGCTGATCTGTGCGAACGCAAAATCGACCTGCGTGGCACTGGAAACCACGGAATGCGCATGGCCGAATGCATAGGATTTCAGCACTCCGCCCTGCATCAGGCACAGCGTTCCCGTTCCCGCCCAGGCCATGCACTTCAAGAATCCCCGGCGGTCGATGCCGTCCCCATCCAAATTCTCTTTGATCGTGTCTGCCATCGAATGCGTCTTCCTTTCGGCTGATCGGTTCGCGCTGCGCGGTCTCTTCACACCTGTCCAGACTGCCGCGTGGCCCGTTTTATTCCCCGAAAACGCATTTTCTCGAACCAAGGGGTGCGGTCCGCTCTCCGGGCGGGCGACGAGTGTGCTAATGTATTGAGTTCCGTTTCATGCGTAAGCGGGTATAGTCGCGCCGGCGGCGTTCGAGTTCCTGGGGGTGACGGCGTTCCATGAAGACGTCCTACAACGGCGTTCCGGTTCCATCGCACGGACAGGTGATCGAATACGTCGAAGGAGAATTCCGAGTTCCCGACCGGCCCATCATTCCGTTCATCGAAGGCGACGGCACGGGGCGCGACATCTGGAAAGCTTCGAGGCGCGTATTCGATGCCGCCGTGGAGAAGGCGTTTGGCGGAAAAAAGAAAATCGCCTGGCTGGAGGTCTTCGCCGGCGAAAAATCCTACAATCGGTTTCAGGACTGGCTGCCCCAGGACACCGTCGACGCCATCCGCGACTTCCGCGTGGCGATCAAAGGCCCGCTCACCACGCCGGTCGGGGGAGGCATCCGCTCTCTCAACGTCACCCTTCGCCAGCTTCTCGATCTCTACGCCTGCGTTCGACCCGTGCGTTATATCGACGGCGTTCCCTCTCCGGTCCGCAATCCTGAGCGCATGAACATCGTGGTGTTCCGCGAGAACACCGAGGACGTCTACGCCGGCATCGAGTGGAGGGCGGGTACGCCCGAAGTAGAAAAGCTCATCGACTTCCTGAACAACGACATGCTCAAAGGCACCAAGAAATCGGTGCGTCTTGATTCAGGCGTTGGCATCAAGCCGATCTCTCCGAGCGGCACGAAGCGCCTAGTCCGCCGGGCGATCCAGCACGCCATCGAAAAAGGCCGCACGGTCGTGACCATCGTGCACAAGGGCAACATCATGAAGTTCACCGAAGGAGCTTTCCGCGATTGGGGCTACGAGCTGGCCAAGGATGAATTCCGGTCGCAAATCGTCACGGAGCGCGAAAGCTGGATCCTTGGTAACAAAGACAAAGATCCGAACTTGTCGGTCGAGAAAAACGCCGAGATGATCGAACCCGGCCTCGATCAGGCCACCGAATCGTTCAAACAGCAGATCTACGCCGAAGTGAAAGGCGTGCTCGGCGCGATTTCCGCGACTCACGGCAACGGCCAATGGAAGAAGAAAATCCTGATTAACGATCGCATCGCCGACTCCGTCTTCCAGCAGGTTCTCACGCGGGCCGACGAGTATCAGGTCTTCGCCACGCCCAATCTGAACGGCGACTACATTTCCGACGCCTGCGCTGCGCAGATCGGAGGGCTGGGCATGGCTCCGGGCGCGAATATCGGTGACGGCTTCGGCTGCTTCGAGGCCACGCACGGAACGGCGCCAAAATATGCCGATAAGGATGTCATCAACCCGGCCTCGGTCATGCTGTCCGGATCGATGATGTTCGATTTCATGGGTTGGAGCGAAGTAGCGGAACTGCTCGAAGAAGGCATTCGGCGCACCGTGCAGCAAAAACGCGTTACCTACGATCTCGAGCGCCTGATGCCCGGCGCCACCAAGCTCGGCACCGCTGACTTCGCCACGGCGATTATTGACAACATGAACGTGCCGGTCGCCCGTTAAGGTTTGCTGGAACTAACCGCTTTGCCAAATTTGGAGAAAACTCTCAGGAGATCCTTGAATGCGCAAGAAGGTCACGGTTGTAGGCGGCGGTTTTGTCGGCTCGACGACAGCTCAACGAATACATGACGCCGGTCTCGCCGACGTAGTCATCACCGATCTCGTCGAAGACATGCCCGCGGGCAAAGCGCTCGACATGGCCGAGTCGAGCCCGATCCTGGGCACCGATTCGCGTGCCACCGGCATCTCGACCAAGAACGGCGACTACGGCGCCACCGCTCAGAGCGATGTGATCGTCATCACTGCGGGAATCGCCCGCAAACCCGGCATGAGCCGCGACGACCTGCTGAAGACGAACTACGACGTGATGAAGGCCGTCGTCGAGCCCCTCGCCAAGCTCTCGCCCAATGCCATCCTGATCATCGTCACCAACCCACTGGACGCCATGGCGCAGGCCGCCTTCCGCATCAGCGGCTTCCCGAAGAGTCGCGTCCTCGGCATGGCCGGCGTGCTCGACTCTGCCCGCATGAGCACCTTCATCGCCGCCGAGCTCAGCGTCTCGGTCGAAAACGTCCATTCCTTCGTTCTCGGAGGCCACGGCGACGATATGGTCCCGCTGGCTCAGTATTCGACAGTCGCCGGGATCCCTCTCCCCCAACTGCTCTCGAAAGAAAAACTCGAAGCCATCTTCAACCGGACGCGAAAAGGCGGCGCCGAAATCGTGGCCCTGCTCAAGACCGGCTCGGCCTACTACGCCCCCTCTGCCGCCGTGGTAGAAATGGTTGAAGCAATACTGAAGGACAAGAAGAAGATCCTGCCGTGCGCCGTTTACCTGGAGGGCGAGTACGGTATCAAAGGCCTGTTCGTAGGTGTCCCGGTGAAACTCGGAGCGAAGGGCGTGGAACAAATTATTGAAGTAAAGCTTTCACCGGAGGACAAAGCCGCTCTGGAAAAATCCGCCGCGTCGGTCCGCGAGCTCGTCACACTCCTGGGGGTATAGTGGGACGCGAACGCCGGCGCTTGGTGGTGACCGGCCAGACTGCTTCCTAGACCGAAAACTTCTGTGCCAGCGGGAACCTCCGCCCCACGCTAAACGCCTTGGACGTGACCTTCAGACCGGGGGGGGCCTGCTTTCGCTTGTACTCGCTTCGATCCACCTGCAGCGCCACCGCCCGCACCAGCTCTAGCGGCAGCAAGCACTCCTGTGCAATCTGTTCGGGATCCTGCAAATCCTCAACGTACGCCTTCAAAATCCGGTCCAAATCCTCATAAGGCGGCAAGGTATCCTGATCGGTTTGATTCGGGCGCAGTTCGGCCGTCGGCAGCCTCTCCAATATCTCCTCGGGAATCCGGCATTGCCCACGGTTCGCATACCGCGCCAGGTCATACACCATCGTCTTCGGCACGTCGGAAATCACCGACAACCCGCCGGCCATGTCGCCGTACAGCGTGCAATAACCCACCGCAAATTCCGACTTGTTCCCGGTGCTCAAAACCAGCGAGCCGAATTTATTCGACAGCGCCATCAACAAATTCCCACGAATCCGCGCCTGCAAATTTTCCTCCGTAGCGTCTTCAGCCAGCCCGGCAAAAGGCTCGCGGAGAGTCGCCCGATAGCACTGGAAAGTTTCGGAAATCGGTAACACCCGCAGATCAATCGCAAGGTTCCCAGCCAAGGCCTTGGCATCGCGCAGGCTCGCGTCGGAGGAATACGGTCCCGGCATGGCCACGCCCAGCACATTCTCCTTGCCCAACGCATCCACGGCGATCGCCGCTACCAGCGCCGAATCGATCCCGCCACTCAGCCCGATCACGACCTTCTTGAAACCGCACTTCCGAACGTAATCCCGCGTGCCGACCACCAGCGCCTTGTAGGCCGCCTCGTACTCGTCCTCCATCCCGTCACGGATATCGCCCTTCCCGGTCACGCTGTCGAAAAACACCAAATCCTCGTCGAAGGACTTTGCCATCGCGCCAACGCGCCCGTCCGGAGTGAACGCCACGCTCGACCCGTCGAAAATCAGGCTGTCGTTGCCGCCCACCTGGTTCACGTAAACAACCGGCACACCGCGCTGCTGAGCCACCGCTGCCAGCATGTCGTGCCGCAACCCGCGCTTGCCCAACGTGTAGGGCGATGAGGATATATTCAGAACCAGATTGCTGCCTTTCGACACCAGTTCCGCCACTGGATCGCGATCGTAGAGGCGTTCCGGCCAGAAGCCCTTGTCGTTCCAGCTGTCTTCGCAAATCGTGATCCCGAGAGTGTGCGCTCCGAACGTGAACGCATGCTGAATCGTGGCCGGCTGGAAGTACCGCGTCTCGTCAAAGACGTCGTACGTTGGCAGCAGCATCTTGCGCTGCTCAAACAGTATCTTTCCGTGCGCGATCAGCGCCGCCGAATTCGCCACCGGCTTCCCGGTGTTGTCCTGGGCCTTGCCGACAAAGCCCACCAGCGAGGGCAACGAAATCTCCTGCGCCAGCCGGATCAGCTCCTGCTGGTTGCGCTCGGCAAACGAAGGTCGCTCGATCAGATCCTGCGGTGGATAGCCGCAAATGCAAAGCTCGGAAAAGACAGCGATCTCCGCCCCGCCGGACTTGGCCTCGCGAGCCATCTCGAGAATCCGCGTGCGATTGCCTTCGAAATCACCAACGGTCGGGTTGAACTGAGCCAGGGCTATCTTCATAAGGACGGAATAGAATACGGTCCACGCCGCGCGTTTTCAATGCTTACACTCATGGCAGCATTCAGGAAGGATTCCGAGGGGCATCGCAAGCTCTGCCCAGGGGGCAAGGCTGGTTCGATCAAGACCACGTAACCTCTGCGAATGTACCCGGTCTTGTTCGATTCCTGCGAAAAAAAAGCTCCCGAAGGCCAAACCTCCGGGAGCCAGAACTCGTCAAGCCTGGGGCGACAATTAAACCGTAAACGAACTGCCGCAACCGCACGTGCTCTTGACATTCGGGTTGTTGAATTTGAACCCGGCGCCCTCAAGCGTCTCGATGTAATCGATCGAAATCCCGTCCAGATACATCTCGCTCATCTGGTCAACCAGCACCTTCAATCCGTCGAATTCATACACGTTGTCGCTGGCTTCGTTCACTTGGTTCTCGAAGGCCATTTTGTAGCTGAAGCCCGAGCATCCTCCTCCTACCACCGCCACGCGCAGACCCGTCGGAGTCGGCGTCTGCGACGACAAAATTTCCTTTACCTTCGTAACTGCCACTGGCGTCAGTTGAACCGACATAACAGCCTCCCAGGTTTGCGCGCAATCCGCCCATCGAGCGCGTCATGAATTGCAAAACCATTATACCAGATTTGATGCCCCCGCAAACGTCCAGGAACTCCCGATTTGTCACCCGGTTACTGGACAAGAAACTTTCTCTCCCTGCTCCAAGACAAGCGCCCGCAAACCTCTTAAACTGATTCGGCTCATGAACCACTTGGTCACGCTTATTCCTGGGGACGGAATCGGCCCGGAAGTTTCCCAAGCCGTTCAGGAAATCATCGCGGCAGCGGGCGTCGAAATCGAGTGGGAGCCGACCGCCGCGCGCGGCGAGCTCGAACGCCGCGGCGTCGATTTCATGCATTCCGGCGTAGTCGAAGCCATCCGGAAAACGCGCGTTGCGCTGAAAGGCCCGCTCGCCACGGGTGTTGTTTCCGGCCCTCCCAGCATCAACGTCGGTCTCCGCAAGGCACTGGATCTCTACGCCAACGTACGCCCGGTTAAGAATCTCGCCGGAGTCGCATCTCGCTTCGAAAACGTCGACATGGTGCTCATCCGCGAAAATACCGAGGACCTCTATGCTGGCCTGGAGCACGAAGTCGTTCCCGGCGTGGTCGAAAGCCTGAAAATCATCACCGAGAAGGCCTCCACCCGCATCGCCCGTTTCGCCTTCCAATACGCGCGTGAATGGAAGCGCAGGAAGATTCACGGCATCCACAAAGCCAACATCATGAAAATGTCGGACGGCCTGTTCCTTACCTCGATCCGCAAAGTAGCCGCCGAATATCCCGACATCGAATACAAAGAGCTCATCATCGACAACGCCTGCATGCAGATGGTCCTCAAGCCCACGCAATACGACATGCTGCTGCTCACCAATCTTTACGGCGATATCATGAGCGACCTCGCGGCAGGTTTGGTCGGCGGTCTTGGCGTCGTTCCCAGCGCCAATATCGGCGAAAACGTCGCGATCTTCGAAGCGGTTCACGGCACCGCCCCCGATATCGCCGGCAAAGGAATCGCCAATCCCACCGCCCTGCTCATGAGCGCCATCCTGATGCTCGGCCATCTGGGCGAGAACACAGCGGCGACTCAGATCGAATCCGCCTTACACCGAGTCTATCGCCAGGGTAAATCCCTGACCCGCGACGTAGGCGGCGCGGCCACCACAAAAGAATTCACCGAAGCCGTCATCCACGCCCTAACGTAGCGCCGCCGACGCGCTTCGTTGGGCCATTACCCTCGGCGCACGCCGACGACCCGCGCCTTTCGCCCACGTTCGTGTCTTTGGCAAATTTCGGACCTGATCGCAATTTATCCCGACGTTCCTTATGACCCTCGTATCCCTCTCTGGGTATGTTCGGGAACGCGCAATTCGCCACCGTGGTACACAACCACGAGCATTGGTTACACTAGAAGCTGGTAATCTGCCGCGCATGGAAACGTTTACGCCGAAGGAACACCTCTTCTCGTCCTGGCTGGCCAAGGGCTTGGCGCTTTTGGCCTTGGCGTGCTGCGTCCTGATGTTAGTCCGTGATGCCGTGCCCGCGGCCACGCGTCCGGCCTGGGCCGCTTCGCTCCCGGCCCTCCCGTTGCTGGCGATTGGAATTTCGTTTCTCGTCGTGCAGACGACGGCGCGTCAGCGACGGTCCCAACTGTTGAAAAACCTGTTGCTCGCTGCCACATTCCTGCTTTGGGGCGTCGTGGAATTGTTGCCGGCAAACGCCGCGTCTCAAACCTTAAACGAGCTTGTGATCGCGCTTTTTGTCGTCGACCTTGCCTGGACGATTCTGCCTCGCCTGAGCGATTCGAGGAATCCCTTTGAGTAGCCTCGCGCAGTTCCAGGTCGGCGTCTCTGACATCGAGCTCGACGCCGTGTTCTCCCGTCAGGCCGACCGTAGCCGTGACAAGCGATTCGATCGCGATGCGCAGCCTCGGAGATCGGAACGCAGTTCCACATAGCGATGTCGGAATCCGCCTCGCTGTTAAATCGCGGAGAAAGGCGGTTTCGTCTCAGCGACTCCAGCGTTGGTTCCGGAATTTTCAACCTTGGCGAGCCTACGCGGCGATCCACCTCTGGTGCCATGCAAGACAGAAGCATCGAAGCCCTACGGCGGCGAGCGAAATGAGTCCCTCGGGAGGTGGAGAGCCGTGAAGGGAAGACGGCGAAAGAGAGCGGCGGTCCCGTGCGGCGATGGAATGCCTCTTCCCCCTGACGGTCTCCCCGTTGCGGCTTGCCAGCAAATCGCCGAAAGAGGACTGGCGCCTGAAATCTGAATCAAGAAAGTTCGGTAAACTCTTCAAACCTCAGTGTGTCTGTGGCAGTCCTTTGTCTCAGTTCAGCGGCTCGATCGAGTGCACCGCGATCGTGTTCGTCACGGTATCCAGCATGCCGGTGATCTTTACTTTCTTCCCCGCGTTCTGATTCGCCAGGTCCTGGTTATCCAACTTGTAGACCTTGTCGCCCACCTGCAGCACGAACACCCCGCCCAGATTCTTCACGCAGTACCGCGCGCAATCCGCCGAAGTCGAGCCAATCGCCTTTCTCTCGAGCATTTCCCGATGCGACCGGCTCAGCGAATGTACGTTCAGCGCGCACTGCGAGTCCCCGACCTCGCCCTTGAAAACACGCTCCTTGCCGGCCCCGGTTATGAAAACTGCGAACAGCGCGAACGAGATCATCAGCACTGCAATTCGAACCTTCTTAGATCCGTACATCGTTCCTCCCTGGCATCCTCGATGTCCTGCCCCGGGCCTGCTTTGCCGCCTCGGGTGCCTGTGCGTCACGGCAGCACGACGAACTTCATGTGCATGCCGTCGTGATCGGCGCTGCAAATCACCGTGCAAACCACTACGTACTCGCCTGGCTCGTCAGGCGCTTTCAGCATCAGAGTTTGCACTCCGGGCCTGAGCCGGAAATCCCAACCGGGCACATGCGAACGGTCTTTCGCCCGCAACAACGAAAATCCATGAATCGATCCGTCACGCGCGTGATCCTTCGCCTTCACCGCCGTGATCTTCAGTGTGACCTGCTGCCCGGCGTGCACCGTGATCACCGGCTCCTTCATGCCCGCAATCTTGTACCGGCTGTCGTGATCGGCCAGCACTTCGACCACCGCTGGTGGATCGGCGGGCGGCGTTTGCACGACCGGCGCTTGTCCGCCCAGCATCGCCATCATGAACCCGATAGGCGACGCAACTTGACCTAGCACGTTCATCTCCGGCCAGCTTCCCTTCCCGTGCTGCCGCAGACTCTCACTGCGTCAGATACGCCACGATGGCGCGCATATCCTCATCCGTCCGTGTCGCGCGCACCCGCATATGCCGTTCGATGGTCATTACCATCCGAGGCGGGAACTTGTGTGGCGACTGATGGCATCGCCCGCAATTCGCGTGAAACCTCTTCTCGCCCTCATCCAACAGTTTCTGCTGCGCCGACTCCTGCACGCCCACATTACCGCCCGGCTGTTGTGCTGCCGTCACCCGGCCCAAAAGGAACGCCAGGCTCGCCAGTGCGAAAATTCCGATCGACGGCCGCCGCTCGACGCTCATCGCGGGTCTCCATTTCCCACCGGCACCGCCAGCCGGTAGGTCACGCCCACCGTCCAGAGGTTGGCATTGCCACCCCCGGCCGCAAACTGCCGCCCGTAGCTGCTCACAAACCGGAGGTCGTCGCGAAAGTAGTAATTCAACCCGAACTCGAAAAGTTTCGTGTTCACCACGGGAAGATCGTCGCCCTCGTCCTCGAATTTCCCGACATCGTATTCCTGCATCCGGCCCACCACCTGCACGTGGCGGAACTCGTCCCGCCCGACCGTCACCTGGCTCAGCCGATACGCCCCCTCCACCCAATATCCGCTGCCGTTGCGTGACCGGGCGTATTCCGCGCGAATGTCCAGAGGCAGCGGCGGCGGTTGCCAGGCGAAATGAAATCCGAACGCATTCGAGTGGCCGGCTTGGAGCAAATGTTGAAACGATCCCCCGAATTCGAAGCGCGGTCCCGGCAGATACATTCCCGCTCGCATGCCCCAATCGCGATCAGAATCGAAAGGGCTCGTCGTCAACTTCGTCGAAAAATACGTGACGTAGTTCAACTCCGCCTTTGGCGTCACGTTAAATCCGCCGCGCAGCATCGCGCCCGTGCCCGCACCGCTCGGCCCCGTCGATATCGGGAGGATCAGCGGGTCGCTCTGCAGATTTCGTATCCAGATCGGGTACAGGCGCTCGTTGAATATTCCGAACGGCGTGAGGTACCGCCCGAAGGAAAACGTCACGTACTTGTTGGCGATGTAATCGACCTGAATGTAATCGGCTTCCTTCTCAAGGGACCCTTTCCAACCCGGTCCGTTCGGGTCAGGTACCAGATCCGATTCAAACGTGCCGCGCCCTTCGATCAGCCATTTCTGCCCGATAGGAATTAGCCCCACTGGCGAAATCAGCGGTTCGAGATTTGGCTGCCCGCCCTGCCACGCCGTGATCATCCCCACGCCCATCGAAAAAATCGGCACCCCGGTCACCGCCGGCAAGAACCCGTCGGGAGCATTCGGATCCACCTGGCCGACTTGTGGTCCCTGGGCCTGCTCCTCCGCGGGCGTTTGAGCCTGCTGTGCGAATGCCGCAGGCGCGATCGCCAGGGCCAGCAGCAACCATCGCAACCAGCCGCATTTCGTCACACCGCGAGTTACCGACAGCATCCGTAGCCGTGCCTATTGGGTCGTTTGGAGTACCAGCTTGCCGAAAATGCCTTGGCTTGTATCGAGTTTCGATTCCGCAGCGGGAAGAATCAACTTGAGCACGTCCTCGTTATTCCAGTACGTCAATAGCGGTGTGGAACTACCTATACTTTATTCACGGAATAGGACGGCTTGGCGAGGCGTTTCATCGGCAGCGTACCTGTACGTCCGGCCAGTGGTTCATACACAACGCGGCGCAGCCCGCCGACCCCCTGCTCTGGCCCCTGGCGCTAGACTTGAATCGAGAAGGAGTGCCCATGCCCGGCGCCGATACCCTCAAAACCGTTTACCGAGTATTGCGATGGGGCGCGCTCGTCGCGCTCGGGGCGGTCATCGTGCTGGTTCTGCGTAAATCTCCGCCTCCCAACGTCGCCTATGATCCGAACGCATCCGCGCGCGTCGAACAGAAACTCGCGGCCGCTGATCAGGCGAACGCTGCCGGACAGCCCGCGCAGGTTGAGATCGACCGCACCGAGCTGAATTCCTACCTCCAGCAGAATCTCCAGACCGGGGGTTCAACCGCTCCGGCGGCATCAGACGTCCCGCCAGCCGGTGGTTCGACGGACGCGAAGCCCGGGGGCTTCTCGACCAATGGCGTGCCGGAGGACGGCTCCGCAACCCTGGATCAGGTGCAGTCCGCCGTCAAGGACGTGAAGGTCGACATGTACGGCGATTTGGTAAAGGCCTACGTCGTGTTTGATTTTCACGGCAAGGATTTATCGCTCGAGCTCGACGGACATCTCGGCTCGCAGGACGGCTACCTGAAGTTTGTGCCCGTCGCCGGGAAGCTTGGTTCGCTGCCTCTTCCGCAGTCGACGCTCGATGCCGCAGTTCAGAAAATGATGGAATCGCCGGAAAATCGAGAAAAACTGAAGCTGCCGAACGACATCAGCGACATTCACATCGAAAACGGTCAAGCCGTCGTCAACTATAAACAGTAAGTTGGAAAGCGCTCCGGGCGGCCGTTGGCAGAAGGGGGCCTTTTCTTCTACGATCGAAATCCCGCGGGCCAGATCGGCGTGTAGGCGATGTAAAGCATCCAGTAGACGATCACGCCGGTGACAGAAACGTAGAGCCACAGAGGCAGGATCCACTTCGCAATCGCCCGGTGGGCCGCAAATCGCTCGCGCAGCGCGCGCGAGAGCGTGAGCAGAATCAGCGGCACGATGACGACTGCGAGAGTCGTGTGCGTGAGGAGAATCGTCAGATAGACGCCGCGGGCTGCGCCGTGTCCGCCGAAGCGAATGACCCCGGCGTTGAAATGAAAGTAGAGATAGAAGCACAGAAAAACCGCCGAGCAGACGAACGCCGCGACCATGCAGAACCGGTGATAGCGGATTTTACCGCTGCGGATAAATGCAAATCCGGCAAGCAGCAGGAGGGTGCATGCGGCGTTCAACGATGCGTTCACGGCCGGGAGTGAAGTAAGCGGAATCAGATGCATGGGAGACCGGAGTCCAACGGCGCGCCAGCGGTCATCGCGCAATCAATCGATCCAGAACCAGCCACGCGAGCAGGATCGGGATGTGCGCGACGGTGGCGTGCATCAGCCACTTGGCTCGGGCGTTGGTTCGCGAGCGGTTGGCCCAAAGCCCGACTTGAAGCAGGATCATGCCGAGCAGCAGCGCTCCGAAGAAGTAGCCCTTCCCCGCCATGCCGAGCACGGATGGGAGCGCGCTGACCCAGACCAAAATTGCCGACGCGGTGATAATCTGCCGGAACGTCGCGTCACCTTTTTTGTCCACAACCGGGAGCATCTGAATTCCAGCGCGAGCGTAATCTTCGCGGTACATCCACGCGATCGCCATGAAATGCGGGAACTGCCAGAAGAACAAAATACCGAAAAGCACCCACCCGCCGAGCGACAGTGAGTGGTGCGCGGCCGCCCAGCCAATCAGCGGAGGCAGCGCACCCGGAATTGCACCCACGGCGGTCGAAAGCGTGGTGCGAGTCTTCAGCGGCGTGTAAAGCCCGAGATAGAGCACCGCCGTCATCACCGCGACCAGTGCTGCAAGCCAGTTCACCGCGAGCAACAGCCAGAACGTGCCCAGCAGGATCGATGTGACGCCGAAAATCAGGACTTCGCGAGGCTGAAGCGTTCCCGAAGGCAGCGGGCGCGCGGCTGTGCGGCGCATCAGGGCATCCATTTCGCGCTCAACGTACTGATTCAGAGCAGCGGTGCCTGAGGCGACGAGAAGAGTGCCGCCCAGCGTGTGCACCATCAGGGCCCACTCGAGCGGGCCCGGCGAACCGAGGTAAAACCCCGCTACGGTCGTTAGGGCCACGAGAAAAGTGACGTCCGGCTTGGTCAGCGCGACGTACGCCCACGGCCTTTCGAATGCCGAGAGCGTGGTGGTTCGGGACTCACCCATGGTGTCAGGCACCGGCCCTTTCGGGCGAATGTTTCACGGCGTGCGAATCCGCCGCCACGCGCGCGGTGGACGGAATCAGCCGGAAGCAGGTGAGCGTGAAAAGCACCGAGGCCGCGAGGGTCAGCGCGCCGCCCAGAACGTGGGCGACGGTGAGCGTAGCGTAGGTGACCGTAGGCTGCGATTCGTCGGAGGCGCGTACGACGGCCCAATACGCCGCGCCGCCGAGCAGAAGCTGAATGCCGAAGAAGGCGTGCAGCAATTTCGTCACGCGGCGCAGGTCACGGACCTCCCGGAAACGCCTCTTGGCGGCAACGCCGGCCCAGATGATGAACAGGGTAACGACGCCGGCTCCGATCAAATGCGGAGCGATGCCGAAAGCTCCGTGGCGGAAGGCCGCGCCTAAGATGAGCTGTACCAGAATCGATGCGGTCATCAGCGATGCGAGCACGCGAAGGCGCGGAAAACGGTGATCGTCCAGTTGCGTAAGGTTGCCTTGCCACCACGAGCTTAGGTAGAGCGACAAACCGACCAGGGTGATAAAGAAAACCTGCGCGAGCGTGGCGTGGGCCGTGGCTGAAATCGACGGGTAGCCCTCCAGAACCCGGAAGCCGCCCAGCGCGGCTTGCGCGATCACCAAAACGAGCGCCGTCCAGCCCAATTTTTTGGCCAACGGTCGGCGTTCGGCAAACGTGACCCACATGGCGAGCACGAGCGTCATGGTCGAGACGATGGCCGCCAGAACGCGGTGCGTATACTCAAAGCGGATGCCGCCGATGAGCGGTGGAATGAGCCTGCCATACGCCAGAGGCCAATCGGGAACCGAGTCGGCAGCGCCGTTGCTCGTGACCATCGCGCCCGCCATCATCAGCAACACCGTGCAACAGGCGCTGGCTACCGCGAAGCGGTACGGGCCGCGAGACGTTTGTGCCAGGTCTGAAGACATCAGAATCGCGAAGGGACTTTTTATTGTACGGAGCGACCGGTGAAAACGCAAAGGATTCTGTGCCCTAACCCGAAAGTCGCGCCGAGTGTTCCGTCAGAGGCTGGGCAGAATACAGGGGGTGGCCCCGCATCCTATTGGCGGTTAGAGGGGACATCGATTCTCCTGGCGTTTCAGAATAGGACGAAGCGGGACTCCTAGGCACCATCGGAAGGAACAAAAAAGGTATAAGGACATGTGGGCTGTATGAAATCGAATTAGCCGGAGCATGGACAGGGAGTTCTTATGGCAGCGAAACCGGACTCGACTCCAGAAAAGATGCGGTTCGAAGAGATGAGGGATGTGTTGGTTGAGACGTACGCGGTGAACGATGCGATGAACCAGCTGCTGCTTGCGAATCTCGATGCGAGGGCCTGGCGCGCGACGTTGCCCGCTGGAAACAGAGCCGGGCGCACGATTGCGGCGATCTTCGCTCACCTGCATAACAACCGTTTGGTCTGGCTGAAGCATTCGGCGCCACATTTGAATTGCCCGCCCCCCCTCGATCCGTTCCGCTGCACGATGAAGCAGGCCGCAGCCGCTCACAAGAAGAGCGCGGCGCAGTGCCTGTTGATGCTGCGAGAGGCGCTTTCGGATCATGCGAAGCGCCGGGTGAGGAAATTCTCGCGAGGGGCCTGGTCGCAGACGTGGCCGGCGGGTGCGGCGATGTTTGCCTATATTTTCTCGCACGAGGCGCATCACCGAGGACAGATTACGATGCTGGCGCACCAGCTTGGTTACCGGCTGCCGGTGAAGGCGTGGGCGGGGATTTGGTGGTGGGAAAAACTGTGGAAGCGAGCGGGCCTGCCGACCAGGCCTCGATAGCCGAACTCGTGCACGCGATTGCCGGCCGTTCTCAGGATGCGAGCCTGGCTGGCAGCCAACTGTCTTGGAGACGAGCGTGAACCAACGCCGACCCGAAGGCTCCAGGCCTCCGGAGCGGTGTACAATCCCGCCGCACGATGGCTTTTCTACATCCAGCCCGCGTGGTCGATTGGGGTGAAATGCAAAATTCCCGGATTCGGCTGGTGGCCGCTGCGGTGTGCTGTTTTCTCGGCTCACCGGTGTCTTGCGCGTTCGGGCAAGCGTCGCCGGACTCTCAAATCGTCGAGGACGCACGGACGGTCTATTACAACTTGCGCGATCAGGGACTGCGTGAATTCCGGTGCGATGTGCGCGTCGATTGGAGCGCGGGACTTGTCGCGCAGCACGGGGATGCCGCGGGAAGCGGAGAGCTGTGGCCGCTGCTTCGACAGACGCATTTCGAAGCCGTCTTGGGAACCATGGGCGCTCCCCGTGTTTCTCTTCGATTTGACGGGGCGGCGCCGAGCGACGAGACGGCGGCCCGGCTTCGCGCGGCGAGCGCGGGCGTCGAGCGCTCGTTAAACGGAGTGCTGCAGGAATTGTCGTCGGTTCTGTTCGGCTCGCTTCTGCCGCCAGACCGGGACTACCATCTGGAGAACCAGGGTGACCATTTTCGGATTACGTTTGGGTCGGACGAGGTGAGGATCGTCGAGACGATGAATAGGGACCATGCGCTTGAGGAAATGATTGTGGCGACCCAGAAGTCGACGGTGTCCGTGCGGCCTCAGTTCCAGCGCGGCGAAAAAGGATTCCTGCCGGTGGTGATTGACAGCAGCGTCGAAGCCGCCGGAGCGGACAAGGTGGAATTGCACGTCGAGATTGCGTATCAGACGGTGGAGGGATTCCATTTGCCGCAGACGGTGGGTGTTCGGGACCAGGAGCTCGGTGGCGGCGCGCCCGTCCAGTTCCGTTTTTCCGATTATCAGATGACGCGCTAGTGCCGGTACGTTGTTTCGGCGGCCCCTGAGTCGAGTCATTTCCCGGGCGACACCCGTAAGAGCAAACCGGAGTGTCCGTGCCGCTCGACTCCGCTATGCGAGCGCGGCTTGGATCGTGGCGGAGATTGGTGTGGTGGAGCGACCGATCAGCCCGCTGAGCTGGCGGCCGTCGTCGTAGAGCGCGCCATTGGAAATGCCGGTGTCGGTGTTGGCGAAAAACCCGGCGGCCGCCTCCGGAAGCCCCGCTTTTACCAGCACCGCTTGGTAGTCCGTTGCCGACAAATCTTCGTAGCGCACCGGTTTGCCCGAAAGCTTCGCGATTTCAGCGGCGAATTGCGCGAGGGTGAAGCCTTCGTCTCCGGCAAGTTCGTAGGTGCGGCCGGAGGGATCGTCCTCTGCGCTGAGCACGGCGGCGCAGGCTGCCGCGTAGTCAGCGCGGGCCGCGGCGGAGATTCGGCCCTGGGCCGCGCAGCCATAGTGAACACCGAGCTTCACGGACTGCTTCACTGCATTGGCGTAATTTTCGTTGTACCAGCTGTTGCGCAAAAGCACCAAGGGCACTCCGGACGCCTGTAGGGCGGCTTCGCTTTGGCGATGCTCTTCTCCGAGCAGAAGCGGCGAGCGGTCCGCGTGCAGCAGGCTGGTGTATGCGAGCAGCTTTGCTCCCACTCGCTTCGCAGCCGTAGCAACGGCGGTGTGCTGCGCGACGCGCTTGCCGACTTCGTTGCCTGAAATCAGGAGGAGTTTATCGACGGCGGCAAATGCGGAAGCGAGAGTTTCCGGCTTTGAGTAGTCGCCGGCGCGGACCACCACGCCTTTGGTCGCCAGATCAGCGGCCTTTTCCAGGTTTCTGACGACGGCGACAATCTCTGACGCCGACACTTTCCGCAGCAACGATTCAATTACGAGCCGGCCGAGATGACCGCTCGCTCCCGTTACGCCGATCATGGGTGTCTCCCTGAGATTTGGTTAGTGGCTCGCGGGAGCCGGAGGAACGCCGGCGGGCGGCCCGGAGAGCGTGGTGTCCTGGTCGAGCACGAGCTTCCATCCCGACGACGTGCTGAGCCAGACCGATGAGCCTCGCATGTGCAGAACGCGAGGCGGAGCGGTGGCACCCGGCGCGGATTTGAACGCGAGATCGACGAGGCCGCTGACGATGGCGCCGCCACTGAACGTGACCACCTTCGGGTCCTTCAGGTCGTACAACGAGAAAGCCATCTGGCCGGCCTTGATGGCGCCGACGAATTCAGATTTCGACTGGGCGGCGCCGTTGCCGTGGACGAAGAAGGCGTCATCCGCCATGAGGGCGGCGACTCCGTCGGCGTCACCCGCGACGGTAAGTTCCTGAAATTTTTTCTGCATATCGAGGACTTTCCGCTGCGCCGCCGACGCTTGTGCGCGCGTGCGGGCTGCGAGAGACGCGACAAGGAACGTCGCGGCGATGGCACACACGGCGATGAACAAAACTCGAGCGTTCTTCATGCTGAGATTCCCTCCCCTAGGAGCGGCCGAATTTTATCGCGGTGCCATTTTGAGAGTCGAGTGTTGCGGCCGGGGATCTGCGAAAGGCCGTCACGCGCATTTCACAACTTGAAACGAAGGCCGGATCACCGACCGGGCCGTTCCAAACGGCTGACACCCTGCTTCGGTTTGGATAAAGGCTTTGTACCGCGGTGCTGGCGATACGGTGCGCGCTCTGGATCCGGTGGCACAGCGCGTCCGGCTCGACGCCAGAGAGGCGGACCAGGGCCCACGAATATTTCAGGCAGTGGTCCCTGATGTAATAGACGCCGGGATCCTCTGTGATCATGGCTTTGCGCTGATCGAAATCGGCGTATGGACGACCAGCGAGTCGCCGTCTTCTCTTGGCGCAGACACAGGGCGGCGCAGACCCTCAGCACGCCGGTGCGGCAGAAGGTGCCATCCCGGCCGCCTTTGTGCGCACGTGTGAATTTCCGGGCGGAGTCGAAGCTGACCGCCCTTTAGTTCGGCTTCGCGGAGCCGAAAGTGAAGGAGATTGATTTGGTTTCCTTCGGGCCGATAGTGACGGTCTGATCCTGGACGCCGAAGCGTTCTTGCCAGGCTTCGATGGTGTAGGTGCCCGGCGGCAGATTTTTCAGCGCAAATTCGCCAGACTTCGTGGTGATGTCGAAATACGGGTGCGCGAAAACGAACAGGAACGCGCGCATCCAGGGGTGAATGTTGCAGACGATGGGGATGGCAAGCTCGGGCTTGGTGAACGTGGCCTGAATCGGCGGGTCCCCGACAGGCTCGGATTGGTTCCAGGCCTTGTTGGCGCGCGGCATCGGGTGAACGTTGTGGATGGTCTGGTCCTGGTTGTTCACTTCGAAGGGTTGATGGACCATCATAGCGAGGACGCGGGGAACATACATGCAGCCTTTTTGGTCCAGGACGACGGGCGCACTCGGAGCGTCGAAGCGGTAGCTACCGAGGCCGGATTTTACGTAGACGACGGTATTGGCCAGCGCGCCGCGAGGGCCGGTTACGACGATCGGCGGGACTAAGGGAGTTCGATTTGCCTGTACGCAGACGGCTTCAGCGGACATGTCGATGGGCTTGAATACGGGAGGAGGTCCGTCGAGTGTCACCGTGCCGGTGATTGCGCCTGCCGTGGATGGGTCGACGATCGCCGTGGGGGGCGGTGGCTCAGCGGATTCTTCGGAGGCTTTCTTACTGCAACCGGCTACCGCCAGTACGATTGCGAGCACCAGAACCACAGGTCGAAATTTCAAGGGCGGCAAATCCTTTCCTCTACACAAAAATATTCTAGCAAGTCAGGGGAAAGGGGTCACCAGCCGACTTTGTGACCCTGGTTCTGGACGTCGAGCCATTGCTTTAGAGGCGCAAAATAGTCGAGCAACGCAGTGGCGTCGATGTCCTTCTCGCCGGTCATGGCTTCCAGAGCCTCGGGCCAGGGGCGGCTGGCGCCCATTTCGAGCATGCGCGCCAATTTTTCACCCGCCGCTCTGTTGCCATAGATCGAGCAGCGATGCAGAGGGCCGCTGTAGCCCGCTTCCCTGCACAGGGCACGATGAAACTGGAATTGCAGGACGTAGGAGAGGAAATAGCGCGCGTACGGTACGTTGGCGGGGATGTGGAACTTTGCACCCGGATCGAAATCGGCCTCGGTGCGTTCGATCGGTGGCGCCACGCCCTCATACTCGCGCCGCAAATCCCACCATGCTTTGTTGTATTCAGACGGCGGGATCTTTCCGGAGAAGACTCCCCAGCGCCATTTGTCGATCATCAGGCCGAAGGGAAGAAACGCGACCTTTTCGAGCGCGCGATTCAAAAGCAGGCCCGTGTCGGCCGACGCGGGCGGGACCGTTTCTAGAAATCCGATCTGTTGGAGGTATTCCGGGGTTACCGAAAGCGCGATCGTGTCGCCGATGGCCTCGTGGAACCCATCGTTGGCGCTGCCGCGGAATAGCGGCGGCTGTATGGAATAGGCGCGCTGATAGAAGTTGTGGCCTTCCTCGTGGTGGATGGTTGAGAAATCGTCGGCGTTGGGTTCGAGGCACACTTTCACACGCAGATCTTCGACGTCGTCGACGTCCCAGGCGCTCGCGTGGCACACCACTTCGCGGTCGCGCGGCTTGACGAACATCGAACGCTGCCAGAAGGTCTGCGGGAGCGGAGCAAACCCGAGAGACGTGAAGAAGTGCTCGGCGTAGCGCGCCATATCCTGGGAGCCAATGTTGCGCGAGACGAGAATCTTCGTAAGGTCGTAACCGGGATCGGAATTCTCCGGAGCGACCAGCGGGTAAACGTTTGTCCAGTCCTGCGCCCAGATGTTTCCCAACAGGTGCGCGGGGATGGGCGCGTCTTCGCGGACCACCGACGAACCGTATTTCTCCGCGAGCTTCCAGCGAACATAGGCGTGGAGCGAGACGTAGAGCGGGCGGACCTGCTGCCACAGGCGGTCTACTTCGGCGGCGAATTGATCCGGCGGCATATCATAACGCGAGCGCCACATTGCACCGGTGTCGGGAAAGCCCAGTTCGCGCGTGCCCTGATTGGCGAGCACGACCATGCGGCCGTAGCGCTGCCGCATTGGCGCCCCCACAGCGTGCCAGCCCCTCCAGGCGCGCAGAAGCTCGTCCGGATCGCGGCTGGTCGCGAACACGCGCGTCACGTCGTTGATGTCGAGGCATTTCGCAGAGGGGCCATCGGGGCACCATTTGCCTTTGCCGTAATCGCCCGACATCGATGCGTTGATCTTGCTGAGCTCGGCGGCCAGCGCCGGATCATGCGGGACGGGGATCGAGACGGAGAGCCTAAGCAGCCGGAGCTTACGGGCGACTTCGGGCGGCAGGTTCAGGCCTTCGAAACGGTGTGCCCGCTCCGCCATTTCGGCCACGCCCGAGGCGTATTCCCGCTCGGCGTCTGCGGACATCTGTTCGGTGTCGTCGGTGATGTAGGTCTCGTAGACCCAATTGGCCCGCGAGGCCTTGTTTCGTAGCTCGACCAGCCGCTTTTCGGCAGCATCGGTGAATTTGATGGCGTCTGAGACGGTTGGAGAGTTCTGCGATGGGGGCGTGGGCGTGGCGGAGGCTCGATCGTGATTGGCGGGCGCGGTCATGGCCGGGGCTGCGATCAGCAGACTGCAAAAACAGGAACCGGCAAGCGTGAAACGATATCGGCTCGGCACGGGACTCCTTCTCCGCCCCGCGGGAGTATACCCGAAGACCAAGACAAGGCCGGTCAACGAGGCAGCCGCCTGCCTGGGTTCATCGAGGGACCCGCTGCTTCAGGCCCGTGGGGGAGAAACTACGGTGGCGATGACGGCCAGGGCGCGATCGATGGCGGCACGGTCTACGTCGAAGTGCGTGACCATGCGGATCGCACTCTTTCCTGTCGAGCCGCTTAGAACGCCCTGTTTGCCGAGCTCGCCGACAACTTCGGCGGCGGTTTTGCCGGATGGCGCTACGTCAAAAATTAGAATATTGGTGACAACCTTCTTCGGATCGATCGAGACGCCGGGGATTCTTGCGAGGCCCTCAGCCAGATGCTTGGCGTTGTCGTGGTCGATGTGCAGTCGCTTCGGCGTTTCCTCAAGGGCGACGAGGCCTGCGGCGGCGAGCACGCCTGCCTGGCGCATTCCGCCACCCAGCAGCTTGCGCGTGATCCGGGCTTTGTCGATGAAATCGCGCGAGCCCACCAGCATCGAGCCGACCGGCGCACCGAGGCCTTTTGAGAGGCAGAACATCACCGAATCGAATTTATCGGTGATCTCGGCGACGGGTTTTCCCAGAGCGGTTGCGGCATTGAAAATTCGCGCGCCGTCCAGATGCACGGGCAGGCCCGCGGCGTGGGCTCGGTCGCAGATGTCGTCGGAAATCGCAGGTGGATAGACCGTGCCGCCGTGCATGTTGTGCGTATTTTCGAGTTCGATCAGAGCGGTCTGCGCGCGGTAGTAGATGTGCGGGCGGATCAGCGGCTCGATCAAATCCCAGGTAAGCGTGCCGTCTTCGGCCGGAACCGTGTTGGGCATGCAGCCGGCGATTGCGCACATGGCCCCCATTTCGTAGAGATAAATGTGCGCCTGCGCTTCGCAGATCACTTCCGTGCCCGGACGAGTCCAGGTCTTGATTGCCGTGAGATTGGCCATTGAGCCCGACGGGAAATAGAGGGCGGCTTCGCGGCCGAAGATTTCGGCGGAGCGGGCCTGCAGGCGGTTGATCGTCGGATCTTCCGCGTAGACATCGTCGCCAACCTCGGCTTCGGCCATGGCGCGGCGCATGGCCGGCGTCGGGCGCGTAACCGTGTCGCTGCGAAGATCGATCACCGATTGCGGTGCGACGGCTGTGGACATGACTTCGATATCATAAACGCCTGAAAACCTAAGTCAAAGGCTTACCACCGAGGTTCGCGAGATTGCACAGAAGAGCCGCCAAGGCGAAACCGTACCTTTGAGACGGCGAGTTCGCCCAGAAACCGGTGACACCTACGTGCGTCGGGCCGTGTGCAGGATGACGCTGCCGAAATTCCAGGGGGTGATGCCGATGTCGGCGAAACCATGCTTCACCATCAGCGCCGCGAGTTCCGGCGGAGAGGGGAACTTCGAGACCGAGCCGGGCAGGTAGGAGTACGCTTCTTTGTCGCCGGAGATGGCGCCGCCGATGCGCGGCAAAACGTTCTGGAAGTAGAATCGGAACGCTCCGGCCATCGGGCCGGTTTCTGGCTCGGTGAATTCCAGGATGCCGACTTCCCCGCCCTTGCGCAAAACGCGCGCGAACTCCACGAGGCCCAGCTCATAGTTGGCCAGGTTGCGGAAGCCGAAGGCTGTGGTGACCAGATCGAAACTCTGGTCGGCGAACGGCAGATTCAACGCGTCGGCGGCCGCGAAAATCGCGTCGCAATCGCCGGCCCCGGCCTTTTTGCGGGCGCGGACCAGCATCCCTTCGACGAAGTCGCTGCCGACGAGCGGCTCACGATAGTTGCTGAGGCGCGGTGAGCCGTCGTTGCGATCGATATCACCCAAGCTCGCGGAGCGGACGCGGTCGAGCGCGAACGTGAGATCGCCCGTGCCGCAGCAGAGATCCAGGACACGCGCTTGCGGGCGTTCGAGGATGTGGCGAAACCGCGCCGCGGTGCGGCGGCGCCAGATGCGGTCCAGCGAGAACGACAGTAGATGATTCAGCAAGTCGTAGCGCGGCGCGATCCGCGTGAACATCTCGCGAACGTGCGCGGAGGCTTCGCGCTCATCCGCGATGCCGCGCGGACGCGTTCCCGGAAGAGTTGGCTGTTTTTGCGCCGGTGTCATTCGACAGAAGGCCTATTTGAAAAGCTCGTTACCAAGAACCGGCAAGTCGTGAATGGTGCGTGCCACCACCGGCCACGGCACGTCTCTGCCCCACTCGGTTTTGCCGATGCGCCGCGGCAGCACCCACAGAACACGGCCGGCGCGCGCTTTCTTGTCGGAAGCCATGATGCGCCGAAGCAGCGACGGACTCAGATTTCCGAGCCGCGGCAGGGGCCCGACGCTCACGATCAGTTCCAGGATACGGATAGCATCAGCCCGCGCCAGTTCTTTCAATTGAAGCGCCATGCTCGTTACAGCGAGCATGCCCCAACCGACGGCCTCGCCGTGAAGAAAGCGGCGATAGTTCGTGGCGGTTTCGAGCGCGTGGCCGAGCGTGTGACCGAAATTCAGAATCTGCCGCACGCTGGATTCGCGCTCGTCTTTGCTGACAACGTCGGCTTTGATCGCGATCGAGCGCGAAATGATGTAGTCGAGCGCTTTCGGATCGCGGCGCAGCACCGTGTCCATGCGCTTGGCGAGAAATGCGAACAGCTTCGGGTCGGCGATCACCCCGTATTTCACGATCTCGTACAGCCCGGACCGGAACTCCCGGTGCGGAAGCGTGCGGAGCGTGTGCGGATCGACGATGACGAGCTTCGGCGGGTAAAACGCGCCTACAAGATTCTTGCCCTCCGGCAGATCGACTGCCGTCTTACCGCCCACGGCGCTGTCGACCTGCGCTACCAACGTCGTCGGAACGTGAACCAGCCGAACGCCCCGGAGATACGTCGCGGCCGCGAAGCCCGCGACATCACCGACTACGCCGCCACCGACGGCAACGATGGTTGCGCGGCGGTCGGCGCCCGCCCGCACGAGCTGGCGCGCGATATCTTCGACGGTCGCGAGGCGTTTCTTCGATTCGGCGTCATCAAAAAGGATCGGGCGGCGCCCATTTCCCGCGGATGGAATCGCTTTTGCAACGGCTCGGCCCCAGTGGCGCCAGACTTTCGGAGACGAAACGAAGAATATGCCCGTCGATTCGCCGAGGCCGGCGATCAGCTGGGAGGCCTGCGCCAGCGAACCGGGTGCCGAAATCACCCGATAGGATCCGGCGGAGCTTCTGACTTGAACGGTCGGCATGCCTGGATTGAAAATGTAGCATATGCGCGGTGCGCGAAACACTTCGACGAGCAGTCACGTACTGATTTGCAGAGGCGGATGGCGACAATGATCACGTTTATTCTCTGGTGCTTCCTGCTTTTCTTTTGCTGGCCGCTGGCCTTGCTCGCCTTGGTGCTCTATCCAATCATTTGGTTGCTGTTGCTGCCGTTTCGGATTGTGGGGATCGCGGTGGACGGGGCGCTCGAACTGGTGCGGGCCGCTATTTTCCTACCGGTGAGGGTGTTGCGAGGTCCGCGGCGGGCCTGATGTGCGTCGGGCGTGCAGGCGCGTAGCCGGAGAGCCTCGGCGCGGCCGATCAAATCCGAAACAGGGTCACGCACATCGCGTACATCGCCCCGAACCTCGGGTGCGCCGGGTCGGTAGAAAACCCGGTCGGGACGCCGGCCTACCAGGGCTCAGGGCTTCGCCACTGGGGCAGACATCAGATCCACGAACATTTTTTGTGAATTTCGGCCCATCCAGATCCAGCTGCGCATGGACCAGCTGCAGGTCGATGGGTGGCTTCCCCTCCGGCGTCCACGCCAGCGTGTCGCCGTAGCTCGGGCCATGGCTCAGGTCGATATCCATATACACGTCGCGGGTTCTGGTGATGATCGTGGGATCGAGCCAGGCAGCGGCGGCCAGCTCGTCCCATCAGTAGTAGCGATCCTGCGACCAGCTCGCGATATAGCGTGCGGCGGGATACTGCGATTTCGAGATGGCGTCGAACATTTCCTGGGTGAACATCGCCTTGATCGAAATGTCCACGGTCGCGAGATCGATCCGCGGCCAATGCGCGCGCAGTACGATGTGCGCGGCTTCAGGGTCGAACCAGAGATTGAATTCGTGGCGCGCGTTGTTGGCAAATTCGGGATCGTCGGTGCGCGGGTTCAGCCTGCCCCCCCCATGATGACGATCCCCTGCGCCAGCTCGGCCAGGTGCGGATCGATCGCGAGCGCGATATTCGTCAGTGGCCCGGCGGCATCAACCGTCACCTGATGCGGATGCGCGCGAATCTGACGGATCAGGAAGTGCGCGGCGTCTTCCTCGAGGGGCTTCGTGTGCGGCGCGCCCTCCGGCGGCGCCGGGACGTCCCACGGGCCATGAAGATCCGGGCGCTCGGGCGCAACACCAACGACACCATGAGGAGTTTGCACCGGGTTCACAGGACCCTGTACCCAGGAACCGAGCCAGGTGACTTTGCCGTCCAGTTGCGCGGCCAGCCGCGTCTCCTCCTGCGTGCGGATGAGCGGGAACACTGCGCCTGGAACCACCGGTACGTCCGTGCGGCCGATCAGCTCGAGCATCCGCTGCGTATGCTGGACTTCGTCGTCGCGCCAGGCATTACCGGTGACGATGGTAATGCCCAGTACCCGCGCCTGCGGCGACCGCAGCAGCACCATCATGGTCATTTGATTCGAGCCGCCGGGACCGGAGCCGTCCTGATCGATCAGCACCATGCGCCTCTGCGCGCTGGTCGCCGATGCGGCGACCAGACAGATGAGTAGTGCGTACAGAGGTTTTCGCGGCTGCCCGCATTTCATCGTTTCTGCAGCTCGTTGACCGATTCCAGGATCACATGGCCAACGATGGCGAGGTTGCGCGGGCTGATTTTGTCGAGCGTGTCCTGCGTGGTGTGCCAGTAGCCGAGGTTTGTGTAATCGGTAAGGTCGATCAAGTCGATGGTGGGAACCTTGCGGTCGAGGAACGGCAGATTGTCGTCTTCGGTGCGTGTCGTCTGGGCGACGAAGATCGACCGATAGCCGAGCCGCGCGGCGGTGTTCCAGATCGTGTCATTGAGCCACTTCGGCGCATCATAGTCGCGTTGAATGTGAAGGTTGTACTGCCCGACCATGTCGGCCAGGATCACCGCGCGAACGCTCTTCAAGTCGCCCGACAAGGCCATGCGCGCGGCCAGCTCGCGGCTGCCATAGACGCTGTCGGGAGTCACCCAATCGAACGTGGCCTGGGTCTCCTCGCCATCGAGGAAAGCGATCCAGACGGAATTCGGCTGCTTCGGTTTGCCGCAGAGATCGCGGGCGACCTCCAGCATCACGCCCGTGGAAGAGCCGGCGTCTTCCGCTCCCACGAAATTATCCAGGCGCTTGGTATCAAAATGCGTCATCAGCAGGAGGATTCCGGGACCACTGCCGGGAATTTTCACAACAACGTTCTTCATCGCGAGGTCACCGATCGGCGAAGGCGCCTTGAACGCCTGCTCCTCTGCCGTGCAACCGTAGCTGGCGAGCTCCGCGTGCAGATAATCCTGCACTTTGGTGATCGCGGCGGAGCCGGAGGGATGCGGGCCGAACGAGACGAGCTTCGCGACCTGCTGGTAGGCTCTCGCGCCGTCAAAGCCGCCGGTTTGCGATGCGGGGGGCGCGACGTCAGACGCGGGGATAGCGATGTGAGCCGGTGTCGATTGTGCCGCGCCGGTTGAAGCATCAACGGAAGCAACCGGCTCGGCCGCGCCATGGTTACAGCTTACGGCAAGAAATGCGACGAACAGAGCCATCACGGGCCCAAACGACGCCGGAACCTTCCTTTGAGAAGCTATCAACTCGACTGTCCCCCGTCGATCAGCGCCTGCCTGCGTTTCTTACGGATGACCCCATACGATACCAGCACGCTGATGAAGTACAGCACGATCATCGGCGCCATGAAGATGAGCATGGTGGTTGCGTCGGGCGAGGGAGTGACGATGGCCGCGAGTACGGTGATGACGAGCATCGCGTAGCGGAAATTCTTGAGCAGGAATTTTGGCGTGACGATGTTGAAAATCGAGAGGATGAAAACGACGACCGGCATTTCGAATATCACACCGAGGCCCACGAGCACCACCAGAATGGTGTCGAAATAGTCGTTCACGCTGATCCACGGACTGATCGGCCCGCCGGCGGAGAACCCGATGACCTTTGTAAGCACCAGCGGCAGCAGACCGAAATAGCCGACGGCGATGCCGCACAGAAACAGAAACATCGCTGAGAAGATGAAGCTCGCCGTGGCGCGGCGTTCGTGCCGGTAAAGACCCGGCGCGACAAAAAGCCAGATCTGGTACAGCACCCACGGC
>JBAVUW010000099.1:0-26494 GCA_049696975.1 Candidatus Acidiferrales bacterium
ATCTATGAATGCACGATAAACCCCGAGCTTCTGGAAAAAAGGCTGAAAGATGCCGAGCTGCGTTACTCCACGACCGAATACGCCACCGTCACATTTGAAACGCTGATGCAGTTCCGGAACGACCTCGATCCGTTTCATTTCACGTTGGATACCGCGAGCAACCTGTACCGAACAGAGAAGTCGAAAGCGTTGCTCGAAACTCTCGCGGCCCAAGCAATACCGTGGAAAGAAGCCGCTTCTGCGGCAGTCTTGGCAAGCGACGCCGACAAGATTCAACAGGTCCAGGCTGTTCGCAGGTGGTTTGACCACGACTGGAAAAGAATCGAGCCCAAGCTGCGAACATCCATCGTCGAGGGCATCTCGGTCTTCTTGTCGCTCTTTGATGACAATCCCGCCGTGAAGCGGACGTTCTGTCCGCCTGCGGAATGCTATGACGCGGAGAAGAATCGAGACCATCGCCACGGTAAACCGCTGCCTTCTTTCTCGTGGTTGATCGAGAGTGGAGCCGTATGCGCGCTGAACTTCCCGATCAGCATGAATCCAGGCCTCGCACGGGCACTGGGCGTAATGATGAAACTGGATTTCGAGCGGGCAGTGCTAAATCGCGTACCAGAAATGGAAGCGCGGCGTGACAAACACTTCCGTCAGGTTGCGTTCATTTGCGACGAGTATCAGCACTTTGCGACGGCAGGCGAAAACGAACCCATAGGTGACGAGAAGTTCCTAAATTTGTCCCGACAGTCGAAATGCATCCCCATCGTTGCGACCCAGAGCATCAGTTCGCTCAAGTCGTCGCTCCCAGGGGAGACGTGGCGAACGCTGCTACAGACGTTTCGAACCAAAATCATCCTCGCACTCTCGGATGATTTTTCGGCCAAGACAGCGAGCGAACTGTGCGGGCGAGAGGATCAGCTCAAACCGAGCTACAACATCTCGGAAAGCGGCCACAATGCCAGTGTGAGCCTGCTGACCGGCAAAGCTCTCTCGAACCGCGCGAACGTTACGACCTCGAAGAGCTACAACACCCATACCGACTTTCGTTTCGATATGAAGACCTTTACGGAATTGAGGAATGCACAGGCGGTTGTGATCGCCTATGACGGGCTTAACCCCATGCCGCCTATGTTTTGCTTCCTTAAGCCGTACTACAACGAAGTCAATAAATCCTATTTTCGCCAACTCGCCAGTGGGGAGCTGTGATGACCGCACTCGCCGGCTTTGAAATGATTCTGCCGTTCTTGAAGCCCATCGAGCATTTAATCTTGGACCCAACTATTAGCGAAATCATGGTGAACGGCGGACGCCAGGTCTTCATCGAGCGTAGCGGGGAATTAAGTGAAGTGCCGGAAGCACATATCGAAGAAAAGTCCTTACTCGTTGCTGTCAGGAATATTGCGCGACGCTTGGGAGACGACATTTCTGAAACAAGACCGATTCTTGACTCCCGGTTACCCGATGGGAGCCGAATCGCCGCTGTTGTTCCACCGTGCAGTCTTGGAGGCGTCACCCTCACGATCCGCAAATTCGTCTCTCGAGACTTCAAGATGAAAGACCTTGTGCAGATAGGAACGCTCGATGCTGGACTAGCGGTTCTTCTGAGAGAACAGCTGCTTGAGCGGCGCAACATCCTAATTAGCGGTGGGACGGGGGTTGGCAAGTCGACGATGCTCGGAATTCTCGGCAGCGAGATTCCCGATGAAGATCGTATCGTGCTGATTGAGGACACCGCTGAGATTCATTTGAACAAACGAAACCTAGTTCGCTTCGAGGCGCGTCAGCCTCAGCCGGGTGCGCCGGGAGTGACAGTGCGCGAATTGTTGAAAGCGACGCTCCGTCATCGGCCCGACCGAATCATTCTAGGCGAGATCCGAGGCGGAGAAGCGTTCGACCTTCTGCAACTCCTCAACACGGGTCACTCGGGAACGCTCTCGACCATTCACGCGAATTCCGCACAACAGGCTCTAGCTCGGCTTGCAAACTGTGTACTCCAGAGCGGGATCGACCTGCCCTATAAGGCGATCAAGAGCAACATTGCAGACTCGGTTGACCTTGTTGTTCAACTCGAAAGGCGTTCTGGGATGCGCCGCGTTTCCGAAGCACTGTCTGTTCGAGGCTACGATCTCCAGAAAGACGAGTACCGTCTGGAACAGCGCTACGGTGCCAACAGTAAAGCTGTTGCTGGCCATGACTAGGCGCTACCGTGCTGCAGAAGATCCGAGTACCTCCGGTCACGAAGACTTTACATTCGACGCGCGGCGAAACCGTCCGGGCGACGCCCGTTGGTCAAAACAATTTCATCTGCCGCTTCCTATGGCTTCCCACGTCATTGGGATCAGTTCCAGACAATGGTTTGAAGGTGTTTGTGAGGAAAAGCCTCAAAGACCGTAAGATTGGCGAGCCGTTCCCAGGAAGATACGCAATCCCCGTCTCGGCGGTCAGAAAGCTCTCCACAAGTTCGCGGAAGATAATTCCTTCACGCGCAAGCGTACGCGCCGACTGCATTGTCAACGCCGCGAAACCGCCTTCCAAGGCGAGCTCGATCGCTTCGGCTTGCGTTGTTGCTTCATGGATGATGCGGGGCCTGACGCGTAAGTCTTTGAGTATTTGACTCAGTGCTTCTCTGAATCGCGGCTCAATGTCCCCGCGTATTTTGACGAGCGAGGTGTTGTCCAAATCGATGGCGGTCAGCAAGTCTCGCCTTGCGAGTTCATGGTTCTCCGGCAACGCAAGCAGGAGTGGCTCTCTGACGAGACTCTCAAAAGCTAGTTCTGGCGTCATGACAGGCAGGATGACCAAGCCGGCTAGTAGCGTTCCATGAAGGAGTCTATCCGATTGCTCGCTCGAATGCGCACTCAGGAGCGTGACTTCGGCAGTCGGATGAGATGTGGAGAAATATTGCCTTACCTTGGAGACAATGCGTAGGTCTATTAACGGTGAATAAGAAACTGCGAATAAACCGCTCAACTCATCTTTGGCGGCGCGCGCGACCTCCACGGCACGCTGAGCGTGAAAGATCGCTTTTCGCGCATCGCGCAGGAAAGCATGCCCCGCCGACGTCAGTTTCACTTCTCGCTTGGTACGCTCGAAAAGCTCCACGCCGAGGTACTGTTCCAATTGTCGGATTTGCTTGCTCAATGGCGGCTGAGCAACATGCAAACGTGCCGAAGCTCGAGTGAAATTAAGTTCCTCGGCAACGGCTATGACGTACCGTAAGAGTCGCAGTTCGACGCCAGGGTACATGGGACCTCATTTCCGCTCCGAATACTCCAGGGTCCACGCGGTAAGTAACAACGCCAATTCCCCAATATATAACTTGTCTAAAACCGCGAAATATTCTCATCGGAACTGGAAACTGAGAGCTTTGGGTCCCACCTATGGCATTTGCTTGAGACGGGCGATTTATATCAGCGTCTTTGAAAATAATTAGGCTCGTAACCTCTTGTTTGCTTGGTACACGCGTGCCTATAATTCGGCACCGCGATGCCTTCCCACGAGCATCTCGAACCGCTCGCAGACGACGCGCTGCTGCGCAACGTGGGACAGGGATGCGCCGATTGTTTCGCCCTCCTTTTCCGTCGGTACTGCCGCCAGGTCTATTCTGTTTCATTCAGGATTCTGCGCGATAAGGCGGAGACCGAAGACGTTCTCCAGGATGTTTTCCTCTCAATCTATTTGCAGCATGAGCGCTTTGATCCCACACTTGGATCGGTCAAGACATGGATTTTGCAATTTGCTTACTTTAAAGCGTTGTTGCGTCGCAGGTATCTGCGGGTCCGCAATTACTACAAGCAAGAGGAGATATCAGAAATCAGAGATACGCGAGCCAATCTGCCCTCGGATCTGCTTGGTATGACTCCGCCGGAGTGGACGTGCTATGTGGAAACGGGTATTGCTACCCTCGGTCCCAAGCATCGCCGAATCATCGAACTGGTCCACTTTGAGGGTTACACATTGCAGGAGGCAGCCGAAATTCAGAGAGAAACTTTGGGCAGTACGAGAAATTACTATTATAGAGGCCTTCAAGTCCTGCGGGATTTTTTAGGCGCGCAGACGGCCTCGAAAAAAAAGAAGGAGAAATTGGTTTTGGAAAGGAATGATGCGCCCTGTGAGCCCCAGTCATCAAAATAACGAGTGGTACCAAGAGCTTTGCGCTCTTGCCGCTATAGGAGAAGTCTCGCCGTCTGAGTTCGAGGAGTTACAGCGGCACTTAGCGGAATGCAATGACTGCAGCCAACTCTACGCCGACTTCCGGCGCATCTCCGCACATGATCTTGGGTTGGTCGCGGCGTCCAAGCGAAGCGATCACTACGATGAGGAGCCGGGCTCCTTCGACGAAGAAAAGTTACTGTCTGGCCTGCTTGATCGGGCGAACCGGGAGCGGGCAGCGCAAGATGCCATGCCTGCGCGACAATCATCTGTCCTCGAGAGGTCGGGCCTGCGGGACAAACGCCTCCAACTACTCGTGTGGTTTCAGCGTCCGGCACTGACCTACGGAGCAGTCGCTTTGGTCGTGTGTATCGGAGCGGCGGTCGGCGCTTATCGATTCAGGGAAGCCCAGTTTGCGCCGACGCTCAGAGGCCTGAGTTCAGAACTGGCAGAGTGGAAGAGTTCGGCGGAGACAAGCGAAGCACAGCAGAAATCAACATCGGATCAACTAGCGGAGTCGAAGTCCGAACGCGAGAGTTTGGAAAAGGAACTTTCCGAGGCACAGGTGAAGTACACGGAATTGGAAGGACAGGAAAAGGCCCTTGAATCCAAACTTTCAGATGCCCAAGCGCAATCCGGCGAGAAGGACCAGGAATTGGCGGCCGAAAGGACCAACGCGGACGAAGAGAGTAAGCAGATAACGGAATTGCAATCGAGAGTGGAAAATGCTGTTGCCCGGACGGAAGAGGAGCGTCGAGTAGCGGATAGCTTGCAAGCAAAGCTCCAGGTGGTAGGGCAGACTCCGCCTACCCCGGAGAGCCAGGGCTTCAATGACGCGGATGCCAAAGAACTCTTTGGAGCTCGCGACTTGCATATCGTTGATGTCTTCGACGTGGACACCAATGGCAATACGCAGCGCACTTACGGACGCGTTTACTACGTCGAGAAAAAGCTGCTGATCTTTTACGCCTTTGACCTACAGGACAAGAAGCACAATCGCGCCGCGGCGGGATTCCAGGCCTGGGGGTATCGCGAAGCGAACCAGAACAAGCCAGAGAGCTTGGGGCTCTTTAATTTGGATGACTCGTCGCTGAATCGCTGGGTTTTAAAGGTCAGCAATCCGCGCGTGCTCGAACGAATCGATGCCGTTTACGTGACGCTTGAACCGCCCGATGGCAGCCCATCGCCGCGAGGTCGACGGTTGCTGTATGCCAACCTGGTAAGCCCGCCGAACCACCCGTAAGTGCAGGTGACAACGAGCGGAAAACCTCGTCGATTTGAAACCACCCACGGGACTATGCAGTGCACGCCATTCCGTGCTCACCTCGGCGGTATGGCCTCAGGGCACGTTTTGCTCCCGAATGTTACCGGGCGTGATTAGCCTCAACGCCGTCTCCATATGGCCAATTCATACGGTCAAATACGCGGAAGAATCGAGACATGGACGGCCTATCCAAAATTCCGTTACAAGCGATTCGTTCTTTCAGGGCACTCTCGCACTTCTCCCTGAGAAGAATTCTGAACTCCGAGCAAATACCTTGTATGAAGGCTTTAATCGGAGGAATTATGAAATTAGGACTGGTCGGGCGTGTAGCGGTTCTTTTGCTCGCCGCTACGGTGTTCTTCTGTGCACGGAATTACGCGCAGAGCACAAGTGCCACCATCACGGGGCAGATAACCGATCAGTCCGGAAGACTCGTTCCGGGCGCAGCGGTCGTGTTCACGAATATCAACACGAGCGTGCCATACACGACCCAGACGAATGCAGAAGGGATCTATAGCCTTCCCACCTTACAGCCGGGCATTTATCGAGCGAATGTCACAAAGGATGGATTCAAGAGCATCGTAAAACCGGACATCGAGCTCCATGTCCAGGACCAAGTGTCCATCAACTTCGCCCTCCAGCTTGGATCTGTCTCCGAGACCATTACGGTTGAAGCAGGCACGCCCTTAGTTAATACGCAGAATGCGACGGTAAGTACCGTCGTTGACCGACAATTTGCTGAGAATCTACCGTTGAATGGCAGAAGCTTTCAGACCTTGATTCAACTTACACCCGGGGTAGTCGTTGTCCCGAGTAATTTTAACGACAACGGGCAATTCAGCGTTAACGGCCAGCGTGCCGCGTCGAATTACTGGATGGTGGACGGCGTCAGCGGAAATATAGGGACCGGCGTGAATGCAATTGGTACTCCCGGTAGCTCCCTGGCGGGTACGACCGGCTCGTTTAGCGCATTGGGGGGAACCAACAGCCTGGTTTCTGTTGATGCCATGCAGGAGTTCCGAATCCAGACATCGACGTATGCACCGGAATTCGGTCGCACACCAGGAGGGCAAATTTCGATCGTCACGCGCTCAGGCGCGAACCAATTTCACGGTACTGCCTTTGATTACGTGAGAAATGATATTTTCGACGCGAAGAATTGGTTTGATGGCTATACTAACAATCCCCCTCTACCTAAGGCGAAGGAACGGCAAAACGACTTCGGAGGAACGTTTAGCGGTCCGATTCTGAAGAACCGAACATTCTTCTTCTTCTCTTATGAGGGACTGCGGCTCCGGCTGCCCCAGACTACTCTCTCGTTCGTCCCCGACGCGAGTTTTACGCCGGGGGGCACGACAAACTCTCGCCAAAACGCTCTACCAGGCTTGCAGCCGTATTTGAATGCCTATCCGCTACCAAACCCCACCAGCCCCGAAATCTTCGTGCCATGTTCTCCTACAACTGATCCCACTTGTCCGGCTTCCGGAGAGAAAGCGACCGGATACGCCGCTTTCAACGCCAGCTATTCCAACCCCGGCTCTCTCGACGCCTACAGTCTCCGAATCGATCATAGGTTCAGCGACGCCCTGGTTTTGTTTGGGCGCTACAACTATTCTCCTTCAGAAATTGACGCACGTGGGGGCGGGGACAGCACTCTGAGTACAGTTTCCGCAACTCGTATTACGACGCAGACAGCAACACTGGGCGCCACGTGGTCTCTGTCGCAACGGATCGCGAATGACCTTCGATTCAACTACAGTCACGTCGATGCGGAAGGCGAGTCCTACTTAGATGACTTCGGAGGCGCCATGCCCCTGAATGCGTTGCCATTGCCCAGTCCGTTTTCACTAAGCAATTCGCATTTTACTTTCGAACCATTTTCATTGTTGCCGCAAGGCACCTTAAACGTTGGCCAGAATGACCAAAACCTGCAGCGTCAAATCAATATTATCGACAATCTGTCTGTACAAGAGAAATCACACACCCTAAAGTTCGGGTTTGACTATCGCAGATTGACGCCGGGCTATCGTCCTGCAAGCTACGAACAATCCGTATATTTTAGCGATGTGCCATCCGCCGCAACTGGAACCTTAGAATTTTACTCGGCGGCAAGCAATCTGACTCCCGTATTTCTATTCCGAAATCTTGGTTTCTATGCCCAAGATACTTGGAGAGTCGTTCCACGCCTTACTCTGACCTACGGTATTCGATGGGACTTAGACTTTGTTCCCCAAACGCTCAGCGGCCCAAACTTTCCTGCAGTCACCGGTTTTGACTTACAAAACTTGGCGAGTTTGTCTTTGGCACCTTCAGGCACAACGCCATACAAGACGACGTACGGCAACGTCGCGCCTCGTCTCGGGCTGGCCTACCAACTCTCTCAGAGTCAAGAGTGGCAGACTGTCGTTCGCGGCGGAGGCGGGATCTTCTACGACCTAGCGAGTTCAGAGGCTGGGAACAGCGTTGCCCAAGGAGTCTACCCTTTCGGCGCCTTCGCCTTTGGCGGCGGTACATTCCCATTAAATCCGCTTCCGCCTGCACCTCCAATCGCGCCGCCAACTGCGACAAACCCTGGCGAAGTGCTCGCTATTGATCCTCACCTCAGGCTGCCGTACACGATCGAATGGAACGTCGCTCTAGAGCAAGCCTTAGGAAAGGAACAGAGCATCTCAGCCTCCTACGTTGCCGCGCTGGGAAGGCGACTCCTTCAAACCGCCTTCGTTTACGCTCCTAACCCTAGTCTTAGCGGGGCATCATTGCTAACCAACCAAGGTACTTCTGATTACAATGCACTCGAGATTCAGTTTCAACGACGTTTGTCGCAGGGCATCCAAGCACTCGCCTCTTACACTTGGTCACATTCCATCGACACGGGTTCTGCGGGTTCGAACGCGCTCTCATCCAATGAGCTCGTTCCATCTGCCGCCAACGCAAATAGAGGTTCTTCTGATTTTGACATCCGCAATGCATTTTCGACGGGAATAACCTGGGACATGCCAGCACCCAATGTTAATACTCTCGCGAAGGAAGTTCTCGGAGGCTGGTCGCTCGAGAGCGTTATTCAGGCTCGTTCCGCGCCTCCGGTTGACGTGTCTGACTCGACTCTCTACGAGTTCACTGGGGGTATAGCCGCAGATGTCCGGCCAGATTTTGTTCCAGGAGTACCTGTTTACCTGTACGGGTCACAGTATCCTGGTGGCAAAGCTTTTAATCCTGCGGCCTTTACGAACCCACCAGTGGATCCGACCACCGGGCTCCCCCTTCGTCAAGGAGATGTCCCACGGAATGCTCTGCGCGGATTTGGCGCGACTGAATGGGATTTTGCAGTTCACCGCATCCTTCCGATTCACGAGAGTCTAAAACTCGAGTTCCGAGCGGAAGTTTTCAATGTTCTGAATCATCCCAACTTCGGGCCCCCGAACGGGCAATTCGGATCTAGCTTTTTCGGGCTTTCAACTCAGATGCTAGGACAGAGTCTGGATGGCGGGACAACGGGTTTCTCGAATTCGGGTGGCGGAGCCTTCAATCCTCTGTATCAAATCGGCGGTCCGCGATCGATCCAGCTATCGCTGAAACTAATTTTCTGAGGTGGGATGAAAATGAACGTGTCGATTGGGTTGCTGATGCGAAGACTCACCTCTGAATCGGTATGCCGGCCATCGATTATGGCCATGATTTGCCTGCTTGGGGCCTTCGTTAGTTCAGGAGCTCCGCGGCGGGATGCAAAGAGACCCTTCACTGTCGCTGATGATGTTGCGCTATCCCACTTCGGCAGCCGCACAAGCTTTGATGACGACCCATTTGTCTTTTCTCCGGACCATCGATTCTTGGCGGTCTACACAGAACACGGCCGACTCGATCTTAACCGTCCCGAGTCTATCTTGCGCGTTTACCGGACTGAAGACATTCTTAGCATCCTGAAGGAGCGGCAAGGCACGAGAGAACCTTCCCCCGTGTGGGAAATTCGCAAGTCAACGTATAGACACGGGCCGATTGTCACTCGGGTCCGTTGGCTGCGAGACTCCAGCGGAGTTGCGTTTTTGGCGAAAACGGCCTCGGGCAACAATCAATTGCTCCTAGCTGATCTCCGAACAAGGACCATTCACCAGCTTACCGACGGTGATCAGTACGTCACAAGATTTGACATCAGAACTCAGGCCAATTTTGTCTACACTGCTCTCGCTCAACCGCATAAACAAGTGCCCAGCTTTGGACCGTCCGCGATCGTTGGGACCGGAAAAGATCTCTTCAGCCTGATGTTTCCCGATAGTTCGCACAATCCACAAGACTCCGATCGAAGCGAGCTCTGGGCCGTCATCAGTGGCCGCCGGTTCAAGCTGAAGAACCCGGCGTCAGGTCGCACGCTGACCATTTATCCGAAGGACGTTTCTATGTCACCAGATGGCCAGTCAGTTGTGACCGTGCTCCCAGTCGACACGGTCCCGGCGGAGTGGGAGAAACTTTACCCTCCACCACCTCTGCCCTGGGGAAGCTTGAAAGTTCGTGGCGGACGGCAGGACTTGGAGGACGCGCAAGGCTTTGGTCTTGTCGAAGAATACGTCCTCATTGATCTCCGCAGTGGAAAAATCCAAAGCTTGGTTGGCGCACCTACGGCAACGAGTGCATCGTGGTGGGCATGGCCAAGCGCGGATTGGTCTTCGGATGGTAAATCAGTAGCGGTTTCCGGAGTGTTTGCTCGTGCGGCCTCACCGGAGAACAATTCTATAGGGCGTCCATGTGCTGCGGTGATCGAAATAGAATCCCTCAAGTCCACTTGCCTCGAACCTATCTACGGTGCCGCCGGAGATGACAAGCTTAAGTGGCACATAATTACCAGGGTTCGTTTTGCCCCTGACAGTGGCACCCATGTAACCGTCGATTCTCTTTGGCCGGGAGACCAATATCGGTCGGACACGTACACGCGGGGATCTAACGGCAATTGGAAGCAAGATACTCCCGGCACTGACCAGGATGGGCGAGAGCCGTTTGGTGTATCCATTAAGCAGGGCCTCAATGATCCTCCCGTGCTGTTGGCAACTGACGATAGCACGGGAGTTTCGCGCGTAATCTGGGATCCAAATCCCCAACTGCGAGATGTAGCTCTTGGCGAGGTTTCCGTCTTCAGGTGGAAGGACCAGAGCGGGCACGATGATATCGGAGGCTTGTTCAAGCCGCCGGATTATGTTCCTGGTCAGCGCTATCCTCTCGTCATCCAGACCCATGGATTTATAGAAGACCAATTTATCCCAAGCGGCGCGTACCCTACAGCTTTCGCTGCTCAAGAACTCGCTGCCGACGGGATGCTGGTCTTGCAAGTTAGGGGCGATGCTTGCGGCGGCGTTACTGGCACTCCCCAGGAAGCACCGTGCGCTGTGGCCAACTATGAAGCTGCGGCCAAAGAGTTGGTGAAAGCTGGCATGGCGGATCCTGACAAGCTTGGCATGATCGGTTTTAGCCGAACATGTTATTACGTGTTGGAAGAACTGACCGCTGGCACCCTGCACTTAGAGGCCGCTGCCATAACCGACGGCGTCAACTATGGCTACTTTCAATATTTGCTGTCTCTAGATCTCGATCAAGGCAACCTGTTCGCTAGTGAGTCTGACACAATCATTGGTGCGCCGCCGTTTGGAGGAGGGCTGACGCGGTGGCTCAAGCAGTCGTCGGGATTTAAGATGGACAGGGTAGAAACTCCATTACAAGTAGTGGCACTGGACAATCATCAGAGTCTTATGGGTATGTGGGAGCCGTACGCCGCCTTGCGGTTCCTTCAGAAACCCGTTGACTTGATTATTATTCCAGGCAGTGAGCATGTTATGACCAATCCAGGGGACCGGATGATTTCGCAGGGCGGTACGGTTGATTGGTTTCGCTTTTGGCTCAAAGACGAGGAAGATCCCGATCCTGCCAAAAGCAGGCAGTACGCTCGCTGGCGCGGGCTGCGCAACCTTCGGGAGCAGAATCAAAGCCATGCGCCGACCAACTGAGCCGGTAGACGGTGGAGCAGAATGGCAGAGGCGCCGCCTTCCAGACCGCCTTACTGAATCGAAGCTCATGTCGGGGACAAAAGAAACCTCTCTGGCAAACTATGTGGTGGGGTCTTGAGCTGTCGCACCACTCGGGTTCGAAGGCAGCGACGGCTTACAGAATTTGACCGAGAGCCTTCTAGCGCTTCGCATCCTCTCGCCTGGAATCGACATCGTAAGTCATAACAAAGTTTTCCCCATCTCATGCGTGCGCAAAGACCAAGTTCTCGGCCGGTTCGTCAGGACTAGAATCCGCTTGCGCGGACATCGAGCTTATCTTCTCGCTCCAGGAAATAGAAATTAGATCGCATATGGAGGCAATCCAGCCCAACGGGAAGGGTCGATACCTGCCGGCTATCATTAAAGGATTGAGAAGTATTAGACACTTCCCGCGAATCGGGATTAGCCTCTCAATGTGAGGGTATTCATGGGGGAAGGCTAGAGTTGGAAGCGTACGGCTCCCGTCTTCAGCAGAGTTTGTTGGGGGGCCGCTGCCGACTCGCAGGAGAGGTGACGCAAGAATGGCGACCCAAACTCAGTTAATGGACCGCACGACGGAAGCGATGGCGCTTAGCAAGAGTGAAGCCGCACAAGTTCTGGGTGTTAGTCTCCGGACGATCGATAGGTTGATTGCCCTGAAACAACTTCCGGTCCGGCGGCTAGGAAGGCGAGTCTTGATACCCCGCACTGTTCTTCAGGACCTCCTTCGCAGAGACCATCCCACACAAGCCGCTTGATAATCTAGCAGCTAGATTATAAGCTACCTGGCGTGACGAAGGGCGCCCGGCCACCCAAAGAGGTCTTGGACTTCCTGAAGAAGATCGGAAGAAAGGGTGGGAAATCTCGGGCCAAGAAGTACGACACGGCAACTCTGCGTAAATGGTCGAAAGAATCCGGAGCCGGGAGACCACGAAAACATAAAACCGAGGGTGATCCTGCCAGGGCAAAGGCCGGGAAGACTCGTGGTTTGCCGGGCTCTAGGAAGGAGACCCAATGAAGCATCGGGGAGTCTACGAAAGAGAGCCCGGATCGAAGGTCTGGTGGATTCGTTACTACGATCAATTTGGCAAGAAGCATCGCGAAAAAGCTGGAACCAAGAGCGCTGCCATCAAGCTATATGGAAAGCGGAAGCAACAGGCTTTGGAAGGGAAGAAGCTGCCTGAAAAGCTCCGCCAACCGCTCATCACCTTTGCACAGATTTCGGCCGATGCATTGGCATATTCAAAGCGCAACAAGCGGTCCTACCGGACCGATGTTCCACGTTTTGCTCGCCTAAAGAAATGGTTCGGAAGCTCTGTGGCGGACCAGATCACTCCGAGGGAAATTGAGAACCAGCTCGCGAGCGTAGCGGCAGACGAGAAATGGGCTGCTTCAACATTCAATCACTATCGATCGCTCATGTCGCTCACCTATCGGCTCGGCATTCTTAATCGCAAGGCAACGACGAATCCTGCCCGGTCTGTCACACATCGCCGCGAGGACAACAACCGAGTGCGGTTTCTTACGGAAGAAGAGGAAAAGAAGCTCCGAAAGGCCATCGAAACCAAGTGGCCCTCGCACGTTGCCGAATTCGATCTCGCAATCAATACCGGTTTACGGAAGGGAAGCCAATACGACCTGACTTGGGACATGGTAGACTGGAAATCTCGGATGCTGAACATTTCACGGACGAAGAATGACGAGGCTCTACATGTGCCGCTAAACGATGCGGCGCTCGCGGCCTTGAAAACAGTCTTCGAGCGTGGCAGTGGCCGAGGGCGCGTTTTTCGGTCTCGCAAGACGGGCGAACCGCTCGAAAATGCGAGGCATTGGTTTGATGACGCGCTCGTTGACGCCAAGCTCAAGAACTTTCATTGGCACGATCTTCGGCATACGTTTGCCAGTCGGCTGCGAATGAAAGGGGCTCCGCTTGAAGATATTGCGGATCTTCTCGGACACAAGAGCTTGACGATGACCAGGCGTTACGCGCATTTGGGACCGAACCGACTGCATGAGGTGGTGTCACTTCTAAAAGCAACTGACACCACAACGGACACCGAACAAATGGCGGTTTCGCAGACCCCCGTTCAAGTATCTGTAAACTAACCACTTTAGGGGCGTAGCTCAGTGGTAGAGCAGCGGCCTTTTAAGCCGAAGGTCGTGGGTTCGATCCCCACCGCCCCTACCAACCATCTCTCGGACTACACAGGATTTATCGACAAGACGAGGCAGTAAAAGGCAGCTTTAAGATATTTTCGGTTGGCGACGAATTAAACCGTCGGCGCGGATAGCACGCCAACACGAGATTGAGATTCGCGAATTAGAGTGCTCGTACCCCGGCCTTGCATGCGTGACCGCCGACTCTAGTGCAGCCATTGCCTACGTTGACTTCTCTTTGTCTGCACCAAGCGGTCGTTCGAGCCGCCTCGATGGATCGTACACCTTCGTCGCCAAAACAATCCGGTCGCGACGACCGCCCTGGATTAACCATCGACCGACGAGATACGCGCTAATTCCTCAATGCGGTTTCAACCGCGGAGGGAAACCTTTTGACCGAAGACGGGTAGTCGGCGAAACTGAAACTTGTGGCGGACGTGGCTGGGAGCGTGTAAGGCTGATCAGCGAGAACGCAATCAGTATCCGGCATGCGTTTCTGTTTCGGACCTACGGACCTTGCCGCTAAAACTCCTGAAAACGTAAATTGTATACGCGGCAGCCATGGCCATGCCAATCGGCCACCAGATGAGCCCGGTTCGGAGCCCGTAATCCGCAGCCTTCGCATTGGAAACAGTCAAACTGTAGAGGGGCGTATTGGTTGAGGGAAGAACATCAGGGTAAAGACTGAAGGCCACGCTGCCAAGCATCCCTGCGATAAAAACACACGACGCGAGAAACGCGGCGCCCTCTTGCCTCACCCGCAGGAACCACTTAATACCTAGAAGGCCCGCAATCGCAATGACGGGGAAGATAAATCCCCACGAATGCAGGCGAAAATCGAGGATCAACATCGGAACCAGGCGAAAACTCGTGAACGTGATGCCGACAATCAGCAGAGCGACAATCCACCAGACGGCTGAAGCGCAGCGCAAAGCGCGATCATTCAATTCGGCTTCCGTTTTGTAAGCGAGCCACGCAGCGCCGTGCAGCGTGAGCGTAGCGGTTGCGACAGCTGCTACTAAAACCGTATACCAATCCAGGATGCCGGTCTGACCTATCGGCACAAAGTTCGTCCAAAGAGGCTCGAAGAAGCGGCCGGCAATATCGAGCGGAACACCGCGTACGACGTTGCCCAAAGCAGCCCCGTAAAACACGGCCAGCAACAGACTCGATACTGCAAAGCAGGCGTCCCACAAGACGGGCCAAATCGGCCCGGTGAGATGCCCTCGAAATTCAAGTGCGACTCCGCGAATCACGAGAAGCCATAGCACCATCGTCAGCGGCAGATAAAAACCACTGAAACTGGTAGCATAGAGCCTCGGGAACGCAAAATACAGCGTGCCCCCGCCTGCAATAAGCCACACTTCATTCCCGTTCCATACCGGGCCGATCGTACGCACGACGACCTGGCGCTCCGCCTCGTCGCGGGCGATCCAGAGATGCAGGATGCCAGCACCGATGTCAAAACCGTCCAGCACGACATAACCCGCAAGGATTACGGCCACCAGACAAAACCATATGCTGCCCATTGGTTCTTCTTCTTAGTGCGCGCCGGAGACAGTGGCGGCAGCGTGAGCGCGATCGTCGGCTCCGGGGCCGCGTTCAATCTCTCGATAGACCAGAAACAAAAAGAGAATTGCGAGAACCGTGTCGATTCCGGCAAAGCCGATCAGCGTGAACCACGCGCTTCCCGCGGACACCAGAGGCGAATTGCCCGCGCGCGTGCGCATCAGTCCATAGATGAGCCACGGTTGGCGTCCGACTTCCGCCGTGATCCAGCCGGCCGTGTTTGCTATGAAAGGGAATGGGAGCGAGAGCATAAGTATCCAGAGCATGATCTTCGATTGGAAAAGCCTTCCTCGATACAGTTGCCAGGCCGAGAGCAGGAGAATGGCGATGAAAATAGTTCCCAAGCCGACCATGATGTGGTAGCTGAAATAGACCAGTTCGATATTGTCCGGCCAATCGTGCTGGGGAAACTGATCGAGCCCCTGCACGCGAGCCGTCCACGCCTTGTAAGTGAGGAAGCTCAACATTCGGGGAATCTGAATGGGATTCTCCATCCGCTGATTGGGCACGTCCGGCTGTCCGATTAGCATCAGTGGAGCGCCATTCTCGGTGTGGAACAGCCCTTCCATCGCAGCGAGGGTCACAGGCTGATTTTTCGCGATCATCACGCCCTGGCCATCGCCCGTGGGAAACAACTGCAGACATGCCGCGATCACTCCGACGATCACGCCTGTGCGCACACAAATTTGTCCGTACTCCTCGTGTAGGTGCGAGAGAAGGTAGTACGCTCCCACCGCCGCCATCGCGAAAGAGCCCGTCTGCACCGCGCCGATCATCGTGTGTGCATACTGCCAGAGGCCCCAAGGATTTAGAAGCAGCGCCCAAAAGCTTCGCAACTCAAATGATCCATTCGCCCCTATCGCATATCCCACTGGATGCTGCATCCACGCGTCCGTCGCAACTATGAAATATCCGGAAAGCCAGGATCCAATGAACATCAGCAGCGAGGAAAGCCAGTGGCCAAATTTGCCCAACCTTTTTTCACCAAGGAGAAATGCTCCGAGGAAAGACGATTCGAGAAAAAACGAAAAGACGCCCTCCATCGCGAGGGTTTGACCGATCACGCCCCCGGCAGCTTTCGAGAATTCCGACCAGTTCGTACCGAACTGAAATTCCATTGGAATGCCGGTTACAACTCCTACCGCGAAGCTCAGGCCGAAGATTTTTCCCCAGAAACGCGCGGCACGATCATACAGCTCGTCGCCCGTGCGAAGCGCGATTGTCTTGAGAATCAGGATAAGGAGCGCCAGCCCCATCGTGAGTTGTGGAAAAATGTAATGGAACGTTATGGTGAAGGCAAAGTGTAGACGGTCGACCGCCAAGGCATCTCCCACGGTCTCTCCTGGACTACAAGCAAAAAGGAATTGAGGACTTTATTCTATATCGGATGGACCGGTTGAGATATCAGCGGAAATACCAGCGAGCTTCAACCCCTGACAATTTCAGGAATCTTCAAACGAAGGCCCTCCGTCTCATGTTCCGTAGGTGCAGGCTCAATAAGCGTCAATATCTTCTGGACTTGGGCAAGAACGTCAAATGCTGGCCTGCCGCAGGATTCAACAGTAGAATTCTTTTCTGCGAGACGGGCTACACAGTGATGTTGCGGAGGACCGATGAGCAAGGCGGTAGAGAAACTACAGGCGGCGCAGCAACGAGCGATGGCAATTAGGCCGAAGGTCGGCGGTTTCCCATATCTAGCCGAGGTATTGCGGCAAGCGGGTGTGAAACGGAGTCTCTGGTTTTTACCATCGTGTCAGAGCTTGTACCTGATGGATGATGGAGCTGTAGTCACTCAAGGGACGCCTCTCGTGACCGGCACCGTAGACGTTCCGAAGTTTGATCGTGATGGACTAATTGCGGCGTTGACAGCGGACCAAGCCGGAAAAAGTACATTCCCCGAGTTTGTTTCGGTATCGTGGCGTGCCGGAGTTGTCCGGTACGACGTGGATTTCAAAGCACGAACGTGCAGGTACCATGGCAGCGACGACGAAGAATATGTCGAGGAATATCCCGCCGTCGAAGTGACGTAGTACTGAGTCATTCGCGATGGGGCAACAGGCTGAACCGATTCAGCCTGGCACGCTGCGCCCAAGGTAAACTCAAAAAAGCTAAGTAGTTGTCTCGTCTAGCACTTTCGCGCATCGTGTATCACGATTTTAGGCGATTTTCGGGGCTAATTGTTCCCAAATGTTCCCACCTTTTTCAGGATGTTCGTACTTTAAATTTTGGTGGGGGTTTGCGAAAACAGCCCCTCATATCGTACCTGTGCCGTAACAGGCGATCCGTCGATCACCGTTGGCTTTTACGGACAGAGTGCGGTCAGAGGTTCGCCGCTCTGACGGTAGATCGTGTCCTCGGTTTCCAAGCTCCTAGTAAAGTACAATCGTTGCTTCCTATCGATCCAGCGCCGCCTGCTCTTTGCTATCTGTCGGGTCTCTGTCGTGGTGACAACCACCGGCTCCGGCTAGAGTGCCCGTGAAAGGAAGGGCAAAGTGCGACAAGAAATTCGTTATGGCAAGAAAATCGTAGAGCTAAGGCGGGCGCGCGGCTGGACGCAGGAACACCTTGCGGAAGCGACTCTATTGGAGGTCCGCACGATTCAGCGAGCCGAGAAGGATGAGAGGAAAGGCCCCGAGACTCTACAGGCTATCGCTGGAGCCTTCGACGTGGGACTCGCAGATATGCAAACGGTGAGGCTCATACCCGAGCACCGGTTTCTGCGCGCGGAACTGGTGACGAGTTATCGGCAGTTTTTGTCGGTGGAAACAGCCCATAGGTCTGAACTGTTTTCGAAAGTCATCTTGACTCAATTAGATGCGAACTCTGCCAACATCGAAGAATTGTGGGATCAGGTGTTTTGCGATTGGGATGTGATCTCGCCCACCGATTTTGATCTGTGGCAGGCATATTGTGCCGACATTAAAGAGCCGATCACAACGCTCTTCGATAGAGGCTTTGCGATCTTTACGGTCGATGAATATACCGAATCGATTCTGCGTCCGGTCGCTAGCATTAAACCGGAGAGACCCTGGATCGATTGGATCGTTCGTCACCATGCCCTAATTAATCGCCACGGCTGCTACAAGACCGCGGGCAAACTCCATCGCTTCGATGTGGCCTGCAAGGAAGGCTCGACCGAGTTCCTTGAGGGTATCCGCAACAGAAACGGCCAAATGCTGGTGTGGCCTAACGCGCTGTCTCCGGCATTTGGACCAGAGCACGATTCGTTTTCATGGTGCGACGAGTGTTTCCCGCCGAAGGAAGGCCGACTTCGGGTGGATGAGGACTACATCGCGTCGATCATGGGGCTGTCCGTAAACGAGCTTCGTCAGATCATCGCAGTGCAGGCGGAGAGCGCGGGCGAGGATTCTGTCTACGGGCTTTCGTGAATTATTGCCCGTCAGGCTTCGGTGCGGCGACTCTGTCGAATTTTCCTGTCATCATCTTTTTGATCTGTTCTTGCATCTCTGGCGGTAGCAACACTTCAGGACGAAGCAGGGCTAGCGTGCGAATCTCTTCAATCGAGTCTTCGATGAGCTTCAGGCGGTCAGATGTGAAAGAGCTTCTTTCCAGTCACGAAATGCTGCCGCAGCCCCCGCGAGGTTCTCAATGACATCGTTCTTCGGAAAAACGACGGCCAGCGTCATGCATTGCCTATTGAAGGCCATGAAATCGTTGTAGTCCTTGTTCATTTCATGATCTTTTCGGGGATCGAGCAGCGTTCCTTTGTACTTGGTTTGGAAATACTCTAGTGCGGTGCCCATGTCGCGCGCTCGGACGCAGAGATCATGCCATTTCGACTGCCGCCAATCCGCGAGATCGCGGTCGGCAACTTCCTTTGCTTGTCGCAAGGTATCATCTGCGGTACGGCTGGCGGTCTCTGCGGCCTTGAGCGAAGCCGCCGCGACCCACAGCGAGGTAATAGCGACCGCCAAAGAAGCGACACCGATGATCGTCGTAATTTGTGCTTCAGTCATCTCGGAGCCTGTCGTCAGCCAAATCGCGCCGACGCAGAGAAGTGAAAGGTAAGCCGAAGGGCGGAATGCTTCAACGCTTGACGAAGAAACAGAAGTAACCAGTCACTGAATCGAAAGGACGGCTCTCGCAGGCCGCCTCTTTCTATCACAATTGTCATCACTGGCCCCACAAATAGGAGCCGATGTAACTGAATCAAGGCGGGATACAGTACGGCCTTGACAAACGTACCCATTGGGGGTACGATCCGTTGTGGAGATAGAGAGATGAAGACCGCAGAGATGCTATTTGGAAGCCGAGCGAGGAGCGCGCTGCTTTCTACTATCTACAACAAGCCAAAAGAGTCTTTCCATGTGCGCGAGCTTGTCCGGTCAGTCGGCATGGGATCGGGCGTGGTTCAACGCGAACTCGGAAATCTGACCAAGCTCAAGCTAGTGCGCATGGAGCGCAAGGGCAACCGCCGCTTCTACCAGGCGAACACTGAAAATAGCCTGTTCCTTGACCTTCAATCGATCATGCTCAAGACGTCGCTTGAAACAGTGCCCAATGTGATGAAGAAGGCGCTACGAGCGCTCAAGCCGAAAATTCGAACGGCGTTTGTCTATGGCTCTGTCGCACGTCACCAAGCGAAACCAGAAAGTGATATCGACGTGATGATCGTGGGCGACACCACGTTTGACGAGGTTGTGCCCCGTTTGGCGAAGGCCGAAGCAAAGCTCCATCGAGAGATCAATCCTACGATCTATTCCGAGCCGGAATTTCGAGCAAGGTTGATCGATGGAAACCATTTCTTGAATACTGTCATGGATGACGAAAAGCTCTTTGTGATCGGAGATGCTGGTGCAGTTCAAAGATTGGGCAACGTCGAAGAAGCTCACTGAGCATAAGAGCAGCTACGCGGAAGTCACCGGTCTGCTAACGCTCGCCGACAGTCGTCTGACCGACTGCGAGACGATGCTGAAGTCCAGCATTTCCGCGGATACGTGTTTCGCAAACGTTTTCGAGGCCGCTTTACCGTGTGCGAAAGCCGTTCTCGCTGCATCAGGTTACAGGATCGGCCAAGACGCTCAGGGCGGCCATCACTTACTGCTCGAAGCTCTCACCTTCACCGTTGATACAAGAAGTCGCATCGTCTCGAAGTTGCAATCAGCGCGGAAGCAGCGTCAGCAAGTTACTTACGATTCTGTCGCCAATCTCGATCCAAAGACTGTTCAGGAATTGCTGACTGTGGTAAAAGAACTGCGCCGGGCCGCTGAAGCCTGGTTGACGAAGAACCACGCAGACCTGATGGCTCCGCCAAAGCCCAAAGCCGCAGCGCCTGCTGCTCCAATTGCTGCTCCTGTCGCATCTGCTGTTCCGCCCGCTGCTGCTCCACCTGCACCAACTAAGCCAAAATCAGACACAAAGTGATCTGCGCATCAATGCAGAGCCAGACCGGCAGTGTCACCTGCATGGATGGCGCCGGGATCATCGCTCGGCGGCGCGCGGCCGAAAGCCTCGGTCATCGAGAAGGACGGTCATCTCGCGATTGTGAAATTCCCACGCAAGGACGATGAAAAGGAAACCACCAAAGCGAATAAAATGATCGAGGCAATGCATCAGTTGCAGGCGTTGGGGAAATTAGAAGCATAACTACGAATGGCCACCGCCGCGCGCGGAAGCAACGTCAACAGCCTAGATTGGAAGAAGCGCCCTCACGTTTTTCATGAGTTCAAGCGGTTCGCTTTTTGATACAACCCGATCCACGGAGGCGATGGAGCCCAACAGGTGTTTTCCGAGGTCAGCATGCTGGGTAAACAGGATGATTGGAACGTCGGGCATTAGCCTCTTTAGTTCCCGCGCAACCTCGAATCCGTTCCGTAGCGGCATCGACAGGTCGAGAACAATCAAATCGGGACGATGCTTGAGAGCGCGATCAATCGCTTCCTGACCGTCACCTGCTTGGGCACAAACTTCGTAGTGTTCCTCTGACTCGAACAGGCGGCAGATCTGTTCGCGAATTTCCGGATTGTCGTCCGCGATGAGGATAGCCTTGGCCATTTCAAACTCTGCCAAGCGGTGGGGGTGAAATGACCTTGGCTTCCGCTAGTGTTAGCACTCACTGCAACAGAGAGCGATCAGGTGTTCAGTGTAGGGAACGCTACAAACGCGGCACAGATAAGGCGTTTATGGACTGTTTATGAAAGCGCGCGGAACAACCCCGCGACCCTAAGCGGATTGGGATTCAGCACTGAGCGCTTGGAGCGATCTCAGGGCCGATTGAAGTTCGCTGAATTCCTCTACCTCCAGTTTCGCGAGACGGTCGAGCCGTTTCTCGATTGCGTTCAGCGCGGCGTCGATGCGCTCATGGAGTCTGGAAAAATCAGTCTCGAAAACGGCGGCTTCGAAGGCTGGATACCATGCGAAGCGTGGTCGACTCATGGGCTGATCCTTTTAGGCGGCTGCTGGTCTATTTACCACAACCGAAAAACGTCAACAAGCGTCGCGCGTCTGGTTCTTTCGACGGCGCGATGCCTTCTTCTCCTAAGACGAGATTCCCGTGGAGTAAATTTCTCGAAGTACACTCCGCCTTTCGCCACGACAAGCCGAGTTTGTTCCCACGTGTCCCCGCGCGGTAGGGTGCTCGGTCGCGAGACCTGCTCGGAATTCCTCGGGAAGTGGCTCGGATGCTCAAACTCGGCGATAATCGTCACGCCGGTAAGGGTGCAACACCGACGTTATACGGGACTTAACGTCACGGGGGAGAGGTTCATTCCCGTCGCTGCAACCAGCTTCTGTTTCGCATTCGCCGGCGATCGGGCGTTTGAAGAAAGCACGGCCAAATGGCAAATAGCGATTTGCTGCGAACAGGATAGGCAGGACGGGGAGGTTTTCTGTGACGCCGAACAACGACGATACGATCCGTTTGGTGCGGGACTTGATGGCGCGTGTCGAGCGCTTGGAAGATATGCTCGAGATCCAGCAACTGCAGTCAAAGTACATTCATTATCTCTTCAAGCAGCGATTCGACCGGATCGTGGATGAGTGCTTCGCACGGAATCTGCCGGATATGTCTGTGGAGTTCTCCGATAGCGGCGTCTACCGGGGCCTTGAAAGCGTGCGTGCGCTCTACAAATCCTTCGAGGTGACGAAAACGATTCCGGGGTTTTTCATCTTGCACATGACCGTCAATCCGGTGATCGAGATTTCCGCCGACGGGCTCTCCGCGAGGAGCCACTGGCTGTCGCCCGGTGCAGCGGGCACGGACCGTTCGGCTTCGTGGATCTGGGGGCCATTTTATGTGGACTACGTGAAGGAAGACGGGCACTGGAGGATCGCCCATTCGAATCTCGTGCCTGTGTTTCGCAACCGGTACGAGACGAGTTGGGCGCAGGCGCCCGACCACGGCACGGTCCGGGGGGTACTGGCCGCGCAGCCGGACGAGCCTTCGACGCTTTACAAGCCCTACAACGAAGCCAAGAAAGAGCGCGACATCTTCGCCAATCATCCGGCGCTTCCGCAAGCCGCGAGTTCCAGTCGCTGACGCGCTCTGCGCAGACGAGGATTTTCAAAGATGAAGGTTTTCTATGTCCTGACTACAGGTGGAACGATCGAAAAGGTCTATTCCGAGCAGACCGGCGAGGTTCGCAACCTCGATAGCAAGATCGATCGGTATCTCGGGTTGTTGAGGCTTCCCGACGCCGATATTCGGGTCGTACCGCTAATGAATATTGACAGCCTGAACATGACGGACGATGACCGGGCGGTGATCCTGCGCGCCGTCTCCGGCTTGCTGCCGGAGAGGGCGCCCATTCTGATTACGCACGGGACGGACACGATGGTCGACACGGGTTTGTACTTGCAGCGGGCGCTGCCGAGGCTGGAAAGCCCGATCGTGCTGACAGGAGCGATGGCGCCTCTCGGCTTCGAGAAAAGCGACGCGTTGCAGAATCTGACAGAAAGCCTGCTCGCGCTGCGACTACTCGCCCCGGGAATTTACATCGTCAGTCACAATCAGGCTTTCCCTATCGGAAACGTTCGGAAGGATCGCGCGCTTGGCCGCTTCGTCTGCATTCACTAGATCGGCGTCTGGGTGCGGGGCGCTGGCAGTGCTCAACCTCAGTAGAAATAACTGACTCGGGACAAGATGGCCTGGCGTCCTTCGATGTCGAATTGAATCAGCACCTTGCCATTCTTACTGCGCGCCGTGAAATACACCTTTTGAGTTCGCGGATCTTTTCCGCTCGTAAAATCGAAATGGTCTGCTTGCTCCAGTACGTCGGCTACCTCCAAAGCGTCCGATGGCAGGGCCAGCACTTCGAATTGAGTGATCCTGTTATCGGTGCCGATGACGAGTTGAGCCCATCGACAAAAATCGGGAGCATCGGGGGAGTTGACGGTCAATCGATTCGGCACATCGTCGATCGTCCGAACGCCCGACCCGGGTTTCGCCAACGCTGCGTCGCGAGTCAGGAACGCCAACAATTGATCGGCCTGACTGGTGCTGCACCGAAAGATGTCGTCCAAAGCCCATTTCTTGGTCTCGGCTTCCAAGTCGCCGCGCAGCTCGTCAATGAGGGCCCTCGTCGCGCCAGACACCCGCCAGCTACCCCAGTTCCGGGAGTCGCTCCACAATTCCTCGCCCGTGCGCGGATCGATGACGGTAACGAAAGTGCTGTCGATTTTCACCCGACGCTCGTTAGGTCCCTTGCGCGTCAGGTAGTCGCCAACGTACGAATTGCCGGAAAGGATAAAAAGAATGTCGGCCTGCTTCGGATCGTCGACCAGCCGGTTGCGACCCCAGGTGGCTAGGGCCTGCTTGGCGGCCTTGGGGGCGTTTGCAAGCGACCTCGGGCAATCGCTGCAGTTGATCGCGGCGGAAGTCGCCTTCTTGATTTTCCCAAGCGAAACATTTTCCTGGGCTTGCGCTGCGGCCAGCGTGGCCCCGGCGGTCGAAGTCGCGCAGGCGCCGACGCAGGCAAGCGCAATGAAGAGCAAGGAAGCCGTTTGCCGAGGTCGTCGTCGATTTCCTCGGCTGTAGAACACGCGATGATTATAGAGCCGAACCGCTGCGCGCCCCCCGCGCCGCGTATGCCGGGTTTATCTTCTCTTTATCCCGCTCGAATGTGGTACCTGCGATACATTAGCTCTGGTAAATATCTTGTAGACTCCAGTTGTTAAGAATTCAAGGAGCCAGGCGTCAGATGAAAGCGCTGGTCAAGAGCCAACGAAAACCGGGCTTGTGGCTGGAAGACGTCCCTGCACCCCAGCCGGGTATCAACGATGTGAAGATCCGCGTGCTGATCACCGGAATTTGCGGCACCGACCTGCACATCTACGAATGGGACAGCTGGGCGCAGTCGACGATTCCCGTGCCGTTGATTATCGGCCACGAGTTCGTCGGAGAGGTCGCCGAAGTCGGCTCGAATGTGAACGACTTTGAGCCCGGGGACATCGTCAGCGGGGAAGGACACGTAGTGTGCGGGCGCTGCCGCAACTGTCTCGCCGGTCGGCGGCATCTTTGCGCGCACACGGTGGGTGTCGGAGTAAATAGCCCGGGCGCCTTCGCGGAATTCATCGTGCTGCCGATGACGAACATCTGGAAGCACGACCCGAATGTCGATCTGGAGGTGGCGGCGATCTTCGACCCGTTCGGCAACGCCGTCCACACCGCGCTGTCCTTCCCGGTCCTGGGCGAAGACGTATTGATCACCGGCGCGGGGCCGATTGGAATTATGGCCGCCGCTGTGGTGCGCCACGCCGCGGCGCGCCATGTCGTGATCACCGACGTCAAACCCAAGAGGCTTGAACTGGCCGAAAAGCTGGGCGTAACGCTCGCGGTCAATACGGCCGAAACGCGTATTGCCGATGTGCAGAAAAAGCTGGGCATGCACGAAGGCTTCGACGTGGGCCTTGAAATGTCCGGCAACGCCGTGGCGTTTCGCGAAATGCTGGCGAATATGAGTCACGGCGCGAAGATTGCGATGCTCGGGATTCCCTCGGGTGAGATTGCGATCGACTGGAAACATGTCATCTTCAACATGCTGACGCTCAAGGGCATCTACGGCCGCGAGATGTATGAAACCTGGTACAAAATGAGTGTGATGCTCGAATCTGGACTCGATATCAAGCCGGTGATCACGCACCGTTACAGATGGAATGAATTCGAGAAGGGATTCGCCGCCATGAAAGCCGGCGATTCGGGAAAAGTTATTCTCGACTGGCGCGACCTGCGCTAGCCGGCCTCCGGGAGCAAACGCAGATGTTTGAGATCGCACGCGAGCAGATCGAATCCCAGCTCCGCGAAATTCGCGGCGCGGGCCTCTACAAATCGGAACGCATCCTCGCGAGCCCGCAGAACGCGCACGTGGAACTGCCCGGCGGGAAATCCGTGCTGAACATGTGCGCCAATAATTATCTGGGCCTGGCCGATCATCCGGCGGTGATCGCCGCGGCCCACGAAGCGCTGGATCGCTGGGGTTACGGATTGTCGTCGGTGCGGTTTATCTGCGGCACCCAGGAAATCCACAAGGAGCTCGAGCGCCGGCTGAGCGAATTTCTGGGCATGGAGGACACGATTCTCTACAGCTCCTGCTTCGATGCAAATGGCGGGCTGTTTGAAACGCTGCTCGACGCCGAGGACGCGATCGTTTCCGACGAATTGAACCATGCCAGCATCATCGACGGCATTCGCCTGTCGAAAGCGCAGCGCTTTCGCTACCGGAATGGCGATATGGAGGACCTCGAGCGCAGCCTGAAGGAAGCCTCCGGTGCGCGGCGGATTCTGATCGCGACCGACGGCGTTTTTTCCATGGACGGATACATCGCGAAGCTGCCGGAGATCTGCGATTTGGCGGACAAATATCGCGCCATGGTGATGGTCGATGATTCGCATGCGGTCGGCTTCATGGGCGAAAACGGCCGTGGCACGCACGAACATCTTCGCGTCATGGGGCGCGTCGATATCCTCACGGGGACGCTGGGCAAGGCGCTCGGTGGAGCAAGTGGCGGCTACGTGAGTTCCTGGAAGGGAATCGTGGATTTGCTGCGCCAGCGGTCGCGCCCCTATCTTTTCTCGAACAGCGTCGCACCGCCCATTGTGGCCGCGTCGCTGAAAGTGCTCGACCTCGTAAAAGGAACGAAAGACCTCCGCGAGCGTCTGTTCTCCAACACGCGGTTCTTTCGCGAAAAAATGACCGCGCTCGGGTTTCCCATTCTCGCCGGCGAGCATCCCATCGCTCCCGTGATGTTCGGCGACGCCGAGCTGGCCACCAAAATGGCCGACCGGCTGCTGGAACTGGGGGTCTACGCGATCGGCTTTTCGTTCCCCGTGGTACCGAAAGGCAAGGCCCGCATCCGCGTGCAATTATCGGCCGCGCATTCCCGCGAAGACCTCGAA
>JBAVUW010000100.1:0-13630 GCA_049696975.1 Candidatus Acidiferrales bacterium
TTCACACACGATGCGATGACCGCCACTCGTTGCAATTCCTTCTGGCTCACGCGAAATGTCTCCTGGCTCATGGGGTGACATTTTCACGTTGCCGTTAGGGGGTGACAAAATTATGGAGCCAAGACACCGCAGGCGGTGCAGGCTTGCCGTGCCGAAGGCCGCCGCGCTACATTGGTGAGGGAACAGAACGCGGGAGCGCGCTATGGCCTACTTTGCACTGATGTATGAGCTGGTCGATGATTACCTGACACGGCGGTCGCAGTTCCGCGAGCAGCATCTGAAGTTGGCGAATGACCTGAAATCGCGGGGCAAAATCGTGCTCGCCGGAGCGTTCGCCGATCCTCCCGACAAGGCGCTGCTGATATTTGACGCCGACGACCGCAGTGTCGCTGAAAACTTCGCGAAACGCGACCCCTACGTGATGAACGGGCTCGTCAAACGCTGGGAAGTCCGGGCTTGGTCGGTTGTGGTTGGCAATCCCACCTAACTTGTTCCACCACGCGACATTGCATGATTCAAGATGTCGTTAATTGGCATAACAAATTTGCCAGCACCCTTCCGTAAAATCATGGCATCTTATGGTCATGACCGCCACAGCCCCTAGTCCCAGCCTGACAGCCCGAGAGGTTCTTGCCGCGTGGGGACGAATCCTGAACGGCAACGTACCGATGCTCTCGATCGAAATCACGCGGGAATGTCCGCTCAGCTGCCCTGGATGCTATGCCTACGGAGATTCGCACCTGGGCGGAGGCGTCACGCTCAGCGAACTCAGCGACTATCGCGGCGAGCAATTGGTCCATGGCGTTGTCGATCTAGTGCGGAAACACAAGCCGATGCATGTGTCGCTGGTGGGCGGCGAGCCGATGGTTCGTCACCGCGAGCTGAGCCGGATTTTGCCGCAACTGAGCGCGATGGGCGTGTTCACACTGGTGGTGACCAGCGGCGTGATACCGGTTCCGCCCGAGTGGATGAGCATCTCGCGGCTGCGCGTGGCGATTTCGGTCGACGGATTGCCGGAGCATCACGACATCCGGCGCAAGCCGGCGACGTATGAAAAGATCCTGAAGAATATCGCGGGCCGCGAAGTAAACGTTCACTGGGTGATCACGCGGCCGATGCTGGAGCGCGCCGGCTATCTGGAGGAGTACATCGCTTTCTGGAGCGGGCGGGAAGAGGTGAACCGCATCTGGGTGAGCGTCTACACGCCGCAGGTCGGCGAGCAAAGTGCGGAAATGCTCGGCGTGACGGATCGCGAAACGGTGGCGCGGGAGTTGCCGGTACTTGCGGCGCGTTATCCCAAGCTGCTGTTCAACGAGGGACTTGCACGAGCCTTCGTGCAGCCGCCGAAGAATCCCGACGATTGCGTGTTTGCGAAGATGTCTGCGAATTATTCAGCCGACCTCACCAGCCGGGTCGAGCCGTGCGTTTTCGGCGGAACGCCGGACTGCTCGCAATGCGGCTGCGCGGCGAGCATGGGCATGCACTGGGTGCGCGGTGTGAAAGTGGCGGGAGGACTGAAGGTCGGACACTTCATCGGGTCTTCGGTGAAAGTCGGTTTATTGGCGAACCGGCTCAAATCGTCCACTCACAAGCCGGCTCGCTGGACGGGCGGGGCTCGCCGGTCGAGCGGCGACGATGGCCTGGTCGAGATCGAGTCTTAGCTTCGGCGTTTCGACGCTATCCCTTGCGATGTTTGAAGAACTCGACCTGCCGGAGACGTTTCTCCGCTTCTGCCTTGCTTTTGTACGGACCGCCGAGATTTTTTCCCTTCTCTGACACAACCTTGTAGCCTTCCCTCGTTTTTCGAATCATGTGTCCCTCCGCTTTCGATTCTAATCGGCGTGCATTTCCATTCCATACCGAGCTCCCTGTAGGGCGCCGACGGCGGCAATGGATATGAACCTTTGCGCGCCCTCTGTGGCGACCGACATTGCCGGGCGTATGGTCTTCTGATAGCTTGCTGCGCGGGGAAGAATCGCAAGCGTTTCGGCATTGAGTTCAGCGGGTGTGACACGGGTGGGAGACATGAAACCGGGAAACCCAGGTTTGATTCGGGCGGTGATTCTTGTCCTGGCGACTTTGATCCTCGATTCGGGCGCGGCACGCGCCCAAGCGCCCGCTCCAGAAGCACCGGTGGGGAGCGCTCAAAACGCGCCGAGCCCGATGAAGGCGCCTTATGCGCCGTTTCACATCATCGGCAACATCTACTACGTCGGTTCGGCGGGTCTGGCGTGTTACCTCCTGAAGACCCCGAAGGGCGAGATCCTGCTCGATAGCGGTTATCCGGACATGGCCTCAGAGATCGAGGACAGCATCCGGCAGTTGGGATTCCAGCTCTCCGACGTCAAAATTCTGATTAACAGCCACGCGCACATCGATCACGGCGGTGGAATGAGGCAGCTAAAAATGGATACAGGCGCGCAACTGGTGGCCATGGCCGAAGACGCCCCCTATTTCGAAAATGGCGGGCACAACGACGTGCTTTTCGGCGATCGCAGCACCTTTCCTCCGGTGCACGTCGATCGCGTGATTCACGACGGAGACAAACTCAAGCTCGGCGGCACGGAGCTCACCGCGCATCGCACCCCGGGGCATACGCCGGGAAACACGACCTGGACCATGGTGGCGCAGGAGGGTGGCAAATCATATGCCACCGTGTTTTTCGGCATCGTGACGCCGTTTCCGAATACGCTGCTCGCCGGCACGCCCGCTTATCCGAAGGTCGGCGCGGATTGGGCGAAAACGATGCAGGTACTGCCGACGCTGAAATGTGAGGTTTTCCTCGCCTCGAACGGATCATTTTACGACATGGCGAAAAAACACGACGCGATGCTGAAGAATCCCGATCCGAATCCGTTCATCGATCCGGCCGGATGCAAGGCGTTTGTGGAGCGTGGCGAGGCGACCTATCAAAATCTGCTGAAGGCTGTGCCGCCTGCTTCGACCTCCGGTGGAACGAAGTGAGGCGCCCACTCGCAGGGCAGCGGCATCGGGCCGCCGGCGGATTCATGCGTGCGATTTTCATTGCCTGGACGGTCGCCTGGGCGATTCCCGCAGTGGCTCGGGCTCAGGCGAATGATTCGAGCAGAAACATGAACCGGCCGGTCGAGCCGTTCCACATCATCGGCAACATCTATTACGTAGGTGCCTCCGACATCACGTCCTATCTAATCGTCACGCCGGCGGGAGACATTCTCATCGACGGCGGATTCGTCGAAACCGCTCCGATGATCGAAGCGAACATTCGAAAGCTCGGATGCAAGCTCTCGGATGTGAAATACATCTTGAGCAGCCATGAACACCTGGACCACGCCGGCGGAATTTCGGAACTGCAGCGCGTTACGGGCGCGAAATTTGTCGCCCTGGAGCAGGAGGTTGCGGGCCTGACGGCGGGGACTTCCTTTCCGGCGGCCAAGCCGGATCGCGTGATCCACGACGGCGACACCGTGAAGATCGGCACCGAGGTGATGACCGCGCACCTGACGGCCGGACACACACGCGGCTGTACGACTTGGACGACGACCGTGCGCGACGGAACACGAATTTGCCATGTGGTGTTCGTCGGCAGCGCGTCCGTGCTGCCGATGTACCGGCTGATTGACAACCCCGGCGCTCCCGCCTCGTATCCCGGGATTGCGCAGGACTATGAAAAAACATTCCAGGTGCTGCGATCGCTCGCTTGCGACGTGTTTCTCGCCGGTCACGGATCGTTTTATTCGCTGGTGGACAAGCGCGGGGTAATGGAGAAGAAACCAGCGCAGAATCCGTTCATCGATCCGTGGGGTTATCAGGCGTATATTTTGGATACAGAGGCTGATTTCCAAAAAGAGCTGGCGGCGGAGCGCTACCGGACGGCAACACCCGCCCCGAAGTAGGCGCGAACGTCTTGGATCTCAGCGGTCTTGGAGGAGGACCATGTTTTGTTCATCCTGCGGAAAACAGACGTCGGACACGTCGGCATTCTGCGGCTCCTGCGGCAGGCCGGTCGTCGGCTATAACGTCGGCGGCGGGTCAACTGCGTCGGCCACGCCCGCCTATGCGGGCGCCGCCGCGGGTGGCGGAAGCGTCGTCATGAGCGGCGTCGCGCAGGCGGGCGCGACCGCTTACGCGGGATTCTGGTTGCGATTCGTGGCCTCCATCATCGACGGCCTGGTGCTGGGCATTCCCATCGCGATTCTGGTGTTCATGTCGATCGCGAGCATGATTCCGACCCTCATGCACACCGCCCAATCGAACCCGCAGGATCCGCGGGCGGCGATGGTGTTCGTTGCCGCCATACTTCCGCGGATTTTCTTGCTTATCGTCCTGGCTGTGGTCGGCGGCTGGATCTACTGGGGTTTAATGGAAAGCTCGACCTGGCAGGCGACACTGGGGAAGAAAGCCCTTGGGCTCTATGTGACCGATCTCTCGGGAAACCGCCCAAGCTTTGGACGAGCGAGCGGGCGCTATTTCGCTGGACGAGGAATCTCCTATGTTCCCTCGATCGGCGGGTTATATTTTCTGGTGGATTGCATCGTGGCAGGGTTTACGGAGCGCAAGCAGGCTCTGCACGATATGATCGCCGGCTGCCTGGTTCTGCGGAACAACTAGCCGCACCCCAGCGTATTCCACGAAAGAGACCGAAGTGATTTGCCCCCAATGCGGGTCAGACATTACGGGCGGTGCGGAGTTCTGCCCGCAATGCGGAGAACCCTCTCCTGATCCGTCGGGGCGTTCGGCGACGCCGCGTGCCGCCGCAGCTCCGGTTTCGCAGGTCGTCTATGGCGGATTTTGGCGGCGGGCGGCGGCGTACGTCTTCGATGTGTTGTTGTTGGGCCTGCTCCTTGATCCGTTCATCCTCGAGCCGCTGATCGCGCGCAACGGCATATCGCCGGAAGATTTTTATTCGCTTACCGGCGGACACACGCGGCAGGTCATCGCGATTCAACTTCTATTTGGTTTCGTCGCCTGGGTCTATTGGGCGGTGCTCGAAAGCTCGCCATGGAGGGCCACACTCGGCAAGAAACTGTTCGGCATTGAAGTGACGGATCTGTATGGCCGGCGCATCAGCTTCGCGCGCGCGACGGGGCGGCATTTCGCAAAAAACATTTCACTGCTGATGTTCGGGATCGGATTCCTGATGGCCGGATTTACCGACAAGAAGCAGGCGTTTCACGACATCCTCGCAGGGTGCCTGGTGGTCAGGAAGAGCTACCAGGCGGACGCGAACTAGGCGCCCAAGCGGCGCGACGCTTTTTCGGCCGTGGCGGCCTGCAGTTCCGTGCGGATCGCTTTTGTAAACTCGGAACCGCCGACGACACCGTCCCCCGGGCCGGCGATGTCCGCGGTGCGATATCCCTTCTGAAGCGTTCGGTCGACCGCCGACTCAATCCAGTCCGATTCGGCGCGCAGGCCGAACGATTCCCTCAACATGAGCGTGGCCGAGAAAACCGCGCCAAGCGGGCAGGCGACGTCCTTGCCGGCAAGCGTAGGGGCGGAGCCGTGGATCGGCTCATAGAGCGCCGGCTGATCCACGCGGCCGCGGCTGAGGGACGGAATCAAGCCGATCGATCCCGCAAGCGCAGCGGCTTCGTCGCTCAAAATATCGCCGAACATGTTTCCGGTGAGGATCACGTCGAATTGCGTCGGCCGCAGCAGGATTTGCATCGCCGCGTTGTCCACGTAGAGATGATCGACGCGGATCGACGGATATTCGCGGGCCATCGACGTCACGGTATCGCGCCAGAGGGTGGAGCTCGCGAGCACGTTGGCTTTGTCGACGCTGGTTAGATGCTTTCCGCGCGCGGCTGCGCGTTCGAATGCATAGCGGGCCACGCGCTCGATTTCCAGCACCGAGTACTCCGCCAGATCGCTGGCTTTTTCCTTCGTGATTTTGTGCTCGCCGAAATAGATGTCGCCAGCCAGTTCGCGCACGATTTCGAAATCCGATTCGCCCAACCGCTCGGGGCGCAGCGGCGAAATCCCGCGCAGCGCGGGGCGCAGTTTTATCGGCCGAAGATTGATGTAGAGCCCCATTTCCTTGCGGATTCCGAGCAGGCCTGCTTCCGGGCGCGTGCCGAAAGGCAGGGACTCCCATTTCGGCCCGCCGATGGCGCCGAGCAGAACCGCGTCGGATGCGCGGCAGCCCGCAAGCGTCTGGGGCGGCAGCGGCACGCCGTGGAGATCGATGGCGTTGCCGCCGAAAGGGTAATCGCGAAATTCGAATTGATGGCCAAATGCCGTGGCGCAATCCTCCAGCAGCCCAATCGCGGCGCGCGTCACTTCCGGGCCGATGCCGTCTCCCGGCAATACAGCGATGGTTTTTCGGACTCCCGGCATCTTCGGTTCCCGTCTTTCTCAGCGAGCGTTGGCGATGGTCGGCGCGGAGGCGGGCGTAGGCGTCCGGCGCACCTTATGGATGATGCTGATCAGATCGCGGTCGGTGATTTCTTTTTCCGCATCGGCCTGGTCGATCGCGAGGCGGTAGCATTCGGCAAGCTCCGCGTCCGTGATCTCGTAGCCGAGATCGGCCAGGCGCGAACGGTAGGCGTTCCGGCCGGAGTGCTTTCCCAGCACCAGCCGGCGCGCGGGCACGCCGACTTTTCCCGGATCGATGATTTCATACGTCAGGGGATTCTTGAGGATTCCGTCCTGATGGATGCCGGCCTCGTGAGCGAAAGCATTCGCTCCCACCACGGCTTTATTCGGCGGCACCGAAACGTTGGTGATTTTCGAAAGCATGCGGCTCGAGGGATACAGCATTTCAAGCTTCAGGTTCGTGGTCACCTTGTAGCGGTCCTGGCGAACGTGGAGCGCTACGGCCAGCTCCTCAAGCGACGCATTGCCGGCGCGCTCGCCGATTCCGTTGATCGTGCACTCGATCTGGCGAACCCCCGCATCGATCGCCGCGAGCGAATTCGGAAGCGCCAAGCCAAGATCGTCGTGGCAGTGCGCGCTGAAAACCACGTTCGGATGCGCACCCAGTTTGGCGCGAACCTTACGAAACATTTCGCCGTAATCGTCCGGAGTGGAATAGCCGACCGTGTCCGGCAAGTTGATGATCGTCGCACCGGACTCAACCGCAGCCAGAACAACCTGGCCAAGGTAATCGATATCCGTGCGGCTGGCGTCTTCGGCGGAGAACTCGACTTCTTCGCAGTTCTGTTTCCCGAAGCGGATCATTTTCGCGATCTGATCGAGCGCCTGTTCGCGTGTGATGCGGAGTTTGTATTTCAGGTGCAGGTCCGAAGTGGCGAGAAAAACGTGCAGGCGGGGTTTTACAGCGGGCTCGAGGCCGCGCAGCGCCGCTTCTACGTCTTCCTGGCGGGCGCGGGCGAGCGCCGCCACACGCGAGTGCTTGAGTTCCGCCGCGACTGCTCGCGTGGCATCGAGATCGCCTGGTGAGGCGATGGGAAAGCCCGCTTCAATGATGTCCGCGCCGAGCTGCTCGATCTGGCGCGCCAGCTGGAGCTTTTCCTCGCGGTTCATCGAAAAACCGGGGGACTGTTCGCCGTCGCGCAGGGTGGTGTCGAATATCTGCAGCAGGTCCATGGCAGCTCCCTTCATAGTGCCAGTGAACCGCGAATGGCGCAAGGAGTCCAATTTATAATGGTTGCAACCTGAATAAATCTCTCTTATATACGAAGCTGCGGTTATCAAGGGGGGAAGCTTGGATTTAGCGTCATTGCAGGTTTTTCAGGCCGTCGTTCGGGAGCGCAGCTTCTCCCGAGCGGCCGAGAAGCTCTATCGCACCCAGCCGGCCGTCAGTATTTCCATCCGCAAGCTTGAGGAGTGGGTGGGGCAGCCGTTGTTCCTGCGCGGCTCGGGCGCGCAGATGTTGACGGATGCCGGCACGCTGCTGGTCGAATACGCCGACCGAATGCTGAATCTGCGCGAGGAAATTCGCAAGGGCATGAAAGAGCTGCGGGGCCTCGAGCGCGGCCAGGTCTCCATCGGCGTCAACGAAAGCTCGATTCACGCGCTGCTGCCGGCCCTGGAGCGCTACCACGAGCGTCACCCCGGGATTCATATGCAGGTCCATCGCGTGTTTTCACGCGACGTGCCGCGCGAAGTGATGAATCATCATCTCGATATCGGCGTGATTTCGTATTTGCCGGAGGAGCGCGAACTGGAGGCGGTTGAGTTTCACCGCGATTCGCTGATCTTGGTCGTCTGGCCCGGGCACCGGCTGGCCAAGCGCCGCGAGGTGGATATCACCGACCTGGGCCAGGAAACCTTCGTGGCTCACATTGTCGAATCACCCTACCGCCAGCGTGTGGTGCAGATGTTCGCCCGGCACCGCGTGCCGCTGCGAATGGACGTGGAGCTGCCGACGATTGAAAGCATCAAGCTTTTCGTGGAAAGGAAGAAGGGAGTAGCGATCGTCCCGCGCATGTGCGCGGAACGCGAGCTCGCTGCAGGCGACCTCCGCGAGTTGCGGATCCGACAGATGCGCGTCTCGCGGAAACTCCATCTGGTGTTCCGGCGCGACCGGCAACTGAGCGCCGCCGCTCAGGCCATGGTGGACCTGCTTCGAGGCAAGGCGGCCGCTGGGTCCTGAAAAGGGCGCCTCAAAAACTGGTCGTCAATCGAAGGGCGAAGCTGCGTGAGGGACCGATGGCATTGCCCGAAAACAGACCCCCAAAGTCAATTACGTCCACGACGTTCGTCAGATTCTCGCCGTCGATCTGAAACCTCATGTTTACTCGATCGGATTTATAGATGTCGGCTCCCGCCGATGCGTTTACCTGGAACGACGGAAGGATTCGGCCTCGGTTGAAGTTGATTCGATCGATTACCTTCTGGCCGTAGGTGTCAATTTCGCCCTGAATGCACTGCTGGAGCGTCAGGCTGGGATCGCACTGGAAATCGAACGGCAGGCCCGTGTCGTACTGGATGCCCGCCGCAATCCACAGGCGGGGCGTTACCTGGTAGCGAACGCGTCCGCGAAGCGTATTGCGTTGATCCTGCGAATCGGGGAAATGGCCGCTCGTCGGGATTACGGCGTCATCGCCCAGAAACAGCCCGCCCGTAACCGGAAACCAGGCGTTGCCGACCTCCCAGGAATAGCTCAGAAATCCGGAGAAGCCATGTGTAGGCGTCAGCTCGAGCTTGCTTTCGGCTCCATAAATGATCGACTTGCGGAATGCAATCGGGTAGCTGATGGTGGTGTTGTCGATCTGATCGTCGTCGGCGTAGTTGTTCACCAGCCGTCGAAAATAGTTCGCGTCCAGCTTCACCTTGCCGGCGAAAGCCTTGGTAAACCCGACTTCGTAATAATTTCCGACCGACGGCTCGACGGGTAGTTGAAGTGAAATCGTGTCGAGGCCTGCCGCGGCCGTGGAACTCGAAAGAAGCATGTTTTCAAACGACGGCGTCTGGAAAACACGATCGTATGAGAAATGCACCACAACGCCGGCGGACGGGAAATACCGCGACACAGCGAAGCGCGGGCTGACTGCCTGGTTGTTCAGCAACAACTGATAGTGGTCCCACCGAAGGCCGGCATTGATCGTCCAATTGCCCAACCGGATCAAGTCCTCGACGTAAGCGGCCTGCTCTAGATCGGGGCGATTCGCCGCGAAATTGAAAATGAGCGGCGTGCTCGGGTCGAACTGACTGTCGTCGGTAATGTTGTAGTGAAATTGCTCGTTCAGGAAGATGTTGTCCGATTCCACGCCGGCCTTGATTTCGTGACGCCCATGGTTGATGGTGACGCTGCCCTTGAAATATCCCTCGCGGAACCAGTTGTGCTGGGTGAGTTCGACCGGTGTGGATTCCGGATTGGAGTAGAAGTCGTTCGAATTGTCGCGGACCATGCCGCGGAAATCGGCCACCACGTTTGAAGAAAACGTGTGCTCGTAGGAGAGGATGCCCATCGTTTCGAAATTGTCGGCTGTCTGCAGCTGTCCGGCCGCTTGTTGAATCTGCTCGTTCGGCAGCTGGTAGCGCGAAAGTTCGTGCCGCACGATCAGGCTCAAGCGGTCCTTGGGCGTCAGGTCTCGCTGATAGTGCGCGGAAAAATCCCCGACCGTACCGTGGTTGGTGTAATTCTGGATCACGACCGGGTTCAGGTAGTGACCCGTCATGTCGCCGCTGGCGCTGATACCAAAAGTGTTCAAGCCCCAGACGTATTGACCTTCGACGAAAGCGCCCGCCGTGTCAAAACTGCCGCCGGAAAGCACGGCTTGCCCGTGGAAACCCTGCTGGGAATCCTCCATCGTATTCACTTCCACCACGCCGCCCATCTTGCGGCCGTACTCGGCGGGAATGCCGCCGGTGTAAATGCTCAACGACTGCACGTCGTCGGCTGCGATCTCAGGACCGAAGCTGGGCGAGCGGTTGTCGGTGAGAGGAATACCGTCGACGACAAATTGAGTTTGATATTCGGAGCCGCGGGGATGCAAAACGGCATTGCCTTCGTACAACCATCCGGGCTGCGAGTTCACTAGGTCCTGGATCGAGCGGCCGGGAATCGAGCCGACTCGGTTTTGAATGGAGCCCGAACCGACCTGGCTGACGGAGCCGGCCTGGTCTGGATCGATCAGCGTGTCCGCTGCGTTGACAACTACGGATTGATTTACCGTAGTCAGCTTGAGCTGGATCGTGAGCTCGGCCGGAAGCGACGAGCGAATTTCGACCGATTGCGATAATTCGGCGAATCCCGGCCGGCTGACGGCGAGCTCATACTTGCCGAAAGGCAGCCGCTGCGCGACAGCGTGGCCCTGATTGTCGGTCGCAAGAACGTTGTGGTATTGATTTGCTTCGCTGGTGATCTGCACGGTCGCCTTGATCCCCAGGCCGGAGGGATCGACGACGCTCAGGCGCAATTCGCCATTGTTGGCTTGTGCGAATGCTGGCGGTGCTGCGAACGCGATGACCAGCAGTAAGGCGAGAAGGCTTTTCACGCCGGGCGGTCTCCTGTGGCCGACCTCGACTTAGATGCGAGGCAGACGAACACCATACGAGTATTCCGGGCGGCCTTGCTTTGTTCACGGTTTATTTCGTATCCGGAGTCTCCCATGGCACGTCAATTGGCTTGACGGTAGATTCGCAGGGGGAGGTAAAATCCTGTCTGGATGGCCAGCGACGCGCCCAATGCGGCTGCACGGCTCGTTCTTCTCAGCGCGATCGACGCGGCGCTTCCGGCCCCACCGCGCGCGATCGAAGACGAAATCATCCAGCTATTCGATCATCTTCGCGACGGTCTGTTGCGCTACGTCGTATCGCTCGGGCTCGGCGCGCACGACGCCGAGGACGTGATTCAGGAAGTTTTCCTGTCTCTTTTCCGGCATCTGCGGCTGGGCCGGTCGCGCGCGAATCTGCGTGGCTGGGTCTTTCGTGTGGCCCACAATCTCGCGCTGAAGCACCGGCAGCGCGCGCAGCGCCGGCAGGCCAACGGCGTCGCCGCGGAAGAAGCACTCGAAAATCACGTCGATCCGGCAGCGAATCCCGAAGAGCAATTGACGAAGAGCCAGCAGCAGAGGCACTTGCTGCTCGCAGTCGCCGCGCTTTCCGAGCCGGATCAACTCTGTCTGCGTCTGCGAGCAGAGGGTCTCCACTATCGCGAGATTGCCGATGTGCTGGATATGTCTTTGGGGGCGGTCGCGAAGTCTCTGGCGCGATCGATGGAGCGGCTTATGCGTGTGGATGGCCGATAGCGCAATGCGAGCCGAAACACAACATCTGACGGACGAGCAGCTCGTACGCGCCGCCGACCGCGAGCTGAGCCCGGCGGAGTCGCCCGCCGCCGAGCGTCACCTTGCCACCTGCGTATCCTGCCGCGAACGTTTTGACGTCATGGCCGCAGCTGTCGTCAAATTCGCGCGGGCGTATCGGGAAGCTGCGGAAATCTCGAAACAGTCTCACAATATTTCGCGCGCAAGGTTCAGAGCGAGGTTAGCGGAAGCGCAACGCTCGCAGCCGGAACGGGGATGGTTGGGGCTTTCAAGCCGCAGCTGGGCGGCCGCCGTTATGGCGATTTTGGTCGCCGCGATCGGAATCCGGGTTACCTACGAAAGGGTCCAACCGCGCGACACGCCGTCGGATTTCGCCACCGCCGGACCGCTCGTGCCGGATGCAAAGTTAACGCCCGGGGCGGTTCGTGCGCTCAGTGCGTCCCAGGTTTGTACCGGGGGCGGCCCCCGTGAGGATCGTCCGCCAAGCTCGCTCCAACGGGCCGTGTTTCACGAATACGGCATGGACGGAGCTCCGCCAACCGCCTACGAGGTCGATCACCTCATCACGCCTGCGCTCGGCGGCAGCGACGACATCCGGAACCTCTGGCCGGAACCCTATTCATCGGAGTGGAATGCGCATGTGAAGGACGAACTGGAAGACTATCTGCACGCTGAGGTCTGCACGGGCAAGATCGATCTAGCGACCGCGCAGCGCGAAATCGCCACCAACTGGATTTCCGCCTATCAGAAATATTTCCACACGGACCGCCCGCTGCCCCGCAATTCCGAACTGATACGAGGCCGCGATCCCGATTACGGCGGCTAGCGCGCGTCACGTGCTAATGGAAACGCGCCGAGCTGCGCCGCTGTTCCGCGAGCGCCTCCAGAAATTTCTCCGCGTCTGGCCGCACTTCCATAGCCACATTCATGCGCTCGCCCAGGCGCTGGGCAATCTGGCGCGCCATCGATCGGCGCACGTCGGGATCGAGACTCGCGCGTCGCTCGAAAAATGTCTCCACCAGCCGTAGCTCATCGACACTCATTGAAACGGCCGAAATCTGGGGCGAAGTGGTCGCCGGAGCTGCCGCCGCGCTCCAGATCGAGCCCACTCCTTCAAGCGGTTTCTCGTGGACCACAACGGTGCCGGCGGCATAGTCACCCACGCGCTTGTTCTCTCGGCTCAGCAGAATCGTCACGATGCCGACACCGTAGAGCGTCGGAAGAGAATCGACGATGCGCAGAAGATTGCGCAAGATGGCGTCGTAGGCGCTGATGGGCCTCCCGGAATCCTGTATCACCCGCAGATGCGTCCAGCGCTTGCCGGGGGTTTGGCCGTTCCACAGAGCCTCAAACGTGGTGTAGTAGCCGAATTGGACCACGAAGATCAGAAAAATCACGATCGCGACGCCCCACTGCTTTCCGAGCGTGGGAAGAAATCCCTCCGTCGAAAGCAACGCGACAATCAGACCGAGCGCGATGTAAGCGGCGAACTGCAGCAAAGTATCCAGGGCGATCGCCAGAAACCGGCTGCCAATTCCGGCAAGCGGAAACTCGAGCAAAGTTTGCTCGGGAGTTTCAATGGTAAGCTTGTCGACAGAGGACATCGTGGTCTCCACGAGCTGGCTGCAAAAAAGGCGCCCGTACTGGGCGCGCATCGACGAGCTTCTTGCGCGCTCCGGACGCGACGGCGTAGGCGCCCTCACTCACACCGAGCTCCAGGAATTGGCGCTATTATATCGCCAGACCGCTTCCGACCTGGCAACGATCCGCGAAGACGCATCGAGCCGCAACCTGGCGCACTATCTGAATCAATTGCTCGGCCGTGCGCACAACCTGATCTACATGGGACGCCGCTCGAAGCCCGCCGGCATCCTCCGGTTCTACCGTGAGACTTTTCCGGAGATTTTTCACCAGACGCTGCCTTACACGATCGCCGCAACGACCATTTTTTTCGCCACCGCAGCATTGGGGCT
>JBAVUW010000101.1:0-13574 GCA_049696975.1 Candidatus Acidiferrales bacterium
ACCGCACGCGGCGACATGCGCCATGACCGCGGCCGCGGCTTCGCGGTTGCCGGCCGATCGCCCGCGCTATTTGATGGGGGTGGGCAAGCCGGAACAGATTCCCGATTACGTCGCGCTCGGCGTCGACATGATGGACTGCGTGCTGCCGACGCGCAGCGCGCGCCACGGCTGTCTCTATACTTCGCAGGGCCGCCTGTTGATTCGCAACGCGCAATATGCAACGGATCCGGGGCCGATCGATGAGGCCTGCGCATGCGCCGTCTGTCGCAGGTACTCCCGTGCATACCTGCGTCATCTTTACGCCACCGGAGAATTTCTCTCGATCATCCTGAACACCCACCACAATCTCTACTTTTACCTTGACATCATGCGCCAAATTCGTAAGGCTATCGAGTTTGGGAAGCTGGAAAGTTTCCGCTCTGACCTTCAGTCTCGCCTTACGTAGGCAAATACAAGAGGGCGCTGGGCGCGGCGAGGGCGGGGACGCATCTTCGGAATCTGAAATTCGTGGCCTGCCGGCCGAGGCAGAATTGCCCGCCAGGGTGGAAAAGGCGAAATGATTTTCAATCTCAGTACGGTGGTTCCGACGGACCCGGGTTTGCTCGCGCAGGCCCAGTCGCCGTCGGGCGGGCTCACCCTGTTTCTCCCGCTGATCCTCATCATGGTGGTTTTTTATTTCCTGATGATCATGCCCGCGCAGAAGCGCCAGAAAAAAGTCAACGAGATGCTGAAGAATTTGAAGAACGGCGACAAGGTCATCACCAGCGGCGGGATTCACGGCACGATCGTCGGCCTGGAAGACGACGCGGTCCAGCTGCGCGTCGCCGAGCAAGTCAAAATCAAAGTCTCGCGCAGCGCCATCGCTGGACTCCAGCTTGAAAGCAAGGAGAGCTAGCGCCCGGCATGAGTTCCCAGCTCAACTGGAAGTTTGCGTTTATCGCGGCTGTTCTGCTGGTCTGTATCTACGTCATCATCGGCCGCCCGCAGTTCCCCACGTCGGGTGAGCAGCTGAAAAGCAACCTGTCGGACAACATTCAGCTCGGACTTGACCTCAAGGGCGGCAGTCACCTGGTTCTGCAGGTGCAGCTGCAGGAGGCCATCGGCCACCGCTGCGATTCCGCTTTGGACGGTCTGAACAAAGATCTTCACACCAAGAACATCGGCTTCACCGAAATTAGACGCGTGGACGACACGCACATTCTCATACGCGGCATCGATCCGGCAGCTTCGAGCACCTTCCGCGATCTCGTCAACAACCAATATCCCGATTGGACGATGACTTCGGCGGCGGGCGAAGTGAACGGCTACCTGCTCACCATGAAGCCGAGCGTCGTGGAGGACATCCGCAAATCCGCGATGGATCAATCGCTCGAAGTGATCCAGCGGCGCATCAACGAAATCGGATTGAAAGAGCCGACCATCGCCTTCACCGGGCACGGCGATGACGAGATTTTGGTTCAGCTTCCGGGCGAGGGCGACCCCACACGCGCCAAAGCCGTGATTCAAGCCAGCGGCCAGCTGGAGTTGACTCTGGTAACCAGCCCGCAGCCGTATCCTTCCGAGGCCGCCGCCCTGGCAGCCAACGGCGGCGTGCTCCCGGTCGGCTCGATGATCCTGCCCGGACGGTTGGACAGCTCTACGGCGGATCAGAATCAACAGGCGTATTACATCGTCGCGCGCAACCCCATCGTCACCGGCGAGGATCTCGTCGATCCCACGCCCGAGCCCAGCACCAAGAATCCCGGGCAGTACGACGTGGCTTTTCATCTCACCAATTCCGCGGCCGCGCGATTCGGCCCTTTCACCGAAGCCAACGTCGGCCATCCCATGGCCATCGTTCTCGACAACAAGGTGTACACCGCCCCGGTTATCAACAGCAGGATCGAGGACAGCGGCGTAATTGAAGGAAACTTCAGCCAGGAAACGGCGCAGGACCTGGCGCACGTCCTGCGGGCCGGCGCGCTGCCGGCTTCGATCAAATATCTTGAGGAGCGCGAGGTGGGTCCTTCGCTGGGCGCGGACTCGATTCGCGAAGGCGTTCGCGCTTCGATCGGCAGCATCGTCGTCGTGATGATTTTTCTCGTGTTTTATTACCGGCTGAGCGGTGTCAATGCGGTGGTGGCCCTGATTATGAACCTCGTCATTCTGGTGGCGTTCATGGCCGTTGCCGGAGCCGTCCTGACACTCCCCGGCATCGCGGGCGTGATTTTGACCATTGGCATGGGCGTCGATTCCAACGTTCTGGTGTTTGAACGCATCCGCGAGGAACTGCGAAATGGGAAAGTGCCTGCCCCTGCGGTGGATACGGGGTTCGACCGGGCCTTCCTGACAATTATTGACACGCACGTGACGACCATCGTATCTGCCGTGTTTCTATTCGTTTTCGGGTCGGGCACCCCGGTACGAGGCTTTGCGATTACGTTGGTGATCGGCTTGCTCGCTAACGTCTTTACTTCGATCTATGTGTCGCGGGCCATCTTCGATTTCCATCTGTCCCGCATGGACAGGCAGGATCATCTGAGTATATAGAGGGTTTGCTTGAGTACTGGAACGGCCTGGATCGACGGCATTGGCGGGCACAAACCGGGCCGGGTTGGTGTCAAAGCAATGGGGCGGGACTAGGCATGGAATTCTTCCACGGTGTCAATGTCGACTGGATGGGAAAGGCGAAGTACTTCGCCGCCCTTTCCGCCATTCTGCTGGTCATCGGCTGGATCTCTATCTTCACCCGCGTCTCGAAAAACCCCTCGGTGATGTACGGCATCGATTTCCGCGGCGGCACGCTAGTCTACGTCCGTTTCGCGGGCAAGCCGCCCATCGATGAAATTCGCAAGGGCCTCGAACAGGCCGGCCTGCCGAACAGCACGATCCAGGGAATCAGTGACAACCAATCGGTCGGCTCGCAGAACGACGTGATGATCGGACTCGAACAGACCCAGGGCGACGATTCACTCGACGCGGGGAAACAGAAAATTCTCGACGTTCTGAGCAAGACGTTCGGTGCAACCAACCCCGGCAATCCCGATTTTAATTCCATCACCCCCGCCGCTCTTGCCGCCGGCCTCACGCAAAAGGATCCCCTCTCGCTCGGCACCAGCGCGGGAGATAAATACACGCAACTGGCCGCTGCGCTTACCTCGGCGCGCGACACCGATCACGGCGGAATCGTCACAAGTTTCGACCAGCTGAAGAACGCGTCCGGCGTTACGCCCGCGGTTCTTGCGACGCTTTCCAGTAACTATTCTCTCGGCACGTTCGCGATACGCGACGCCGAGATCGTCGGACCGAAGGTGGGAGCCCAGCTCCGCCATCAGGCTTTCTGGGCAACCATCTATGCCCTGGGCGGCATGTTGGTGTATATTGCGTTCCGTTTTGAGTGGGTGTACGGGGCCGCGGCTGTCATCGCCGTCTTCCACGACGTGCTGATCACGCTGGGTTTCTTTTCCCTGTTTCACTACGAAATTTCGCTGACGGTGATTGCGGCATTGCTCACTCTCGTCGGCTATTCGATGAACGATACAATTGTTATTTTCGATCGCGTGCGCGAGAATCTGCGGCTCATGAGGCGTGAGCCCTTGGCGGAAATCGTGAACAAATCGATCAATCAGACTCTTTCGCGGACGATCCTCACCAGCGGATTGACGTTCCTTACCGTGCTCGTGCTTTACCTGCTGGGTGGTGAGGTTCTTCGCGCGTTCTCTTTTGCTATGGTAGTCGGAGTTGTGGTAGGAACGTACTCCAGTTTTGGCATCGCAGCGCCCATCGTGGTGCTCTGGAACAAATATCACGGTGGTCAGGCAGCAACCGTCCGCGCCGGATCTGCAGCCGGTAAACGCGGGCCGGCAGTCGCAAGGAGCTAGGCTATGTTCAATCAGCTGGTCGTCTCGGGACAACAGGAAGGGACTCACAAGCGCTGGACCGTGGTCACTTCGTTCGGCGTGCAGCTCATCATCGTGGGCGTCATGATCCTGATCCCGCTGATCTATACCGAAGCACTGCCCAAGGGCATGCTGAACACTTTTCTGGTGGCTCCGGCGCCCCCTCCTCCTCCGCCCCCTCCCGCTGCTCCCGTCAAGGTCGTTCGGCCGCGCATCGTGCAGCCGCAGACGATGACTGCGCCCACCGTGATCCCGAAGAAGGTCGAGATGATCAAGGACGAGGCGCCGGATGTCGGTGCGAACGGCAACGGCTTCGGTGTCGCGGGTGGTACCGGCGATGCGCTCGGCGGCGGAATTATGAATACGGCGCCGCCTCCGCCACCCAAACCGACCCAAACCCGCATCAAAGTAGGCGGCCAGGTGGCAGCGGCGAAATTGACGCATCAGGTTTTGCCGACCTATCCGGCCATCGCCAAGACCGCTCACGTTTCCGGTACGGTCCGCCTGCACGCCATCATCTCGAAAGATGGCTCGATTCAGGAACTGCAGTACGTATCCGGGCCGGCCTTGCTGATGCGGGCGGCCATGGATGCCGTGCATGAATGGAAGTATCAGCCCACCATGCTCAATGGCGAGCCTGTCGAAGTAGATACGACGATTGACGTTGTATTTTCGCTGGGCGGTGGCTAGAAAGATCGGGTCCCGCTCGCGGGTCCGGTTCGCTGGGGAGGGGAGTTCCGACCGGCAGAATATCCTGCCGCGATCGACTTGAGGTGACGGAGGAGGATCGAACGTTATGTTTGCCTATGCACTGTTGGCGATGTTGCAGGAGCAGGAGGTCGGCTGGGATCTGATCACCATGTGGCACAACATGGGCTACCCGGCGAAGACGGTTGTCGGAATTCTCTTTATCATGTCGGCGTGGTCGGTGGGCATCATGATTGACCGCGCTCTGATGTATAGCGCCGCCCGGAAGCAGTCCCGCGTATTCGTGCAGCAGGTCGCCGGCGCGCTCAAGGACAACAAGCTCGACGAAGCCATCTCCATCGCCGAGCGCAACAAGAAGAGCCACATCGCCAAGGTTGTCGCCACCGGACTCTCGGAGTTCCAGGCCGCATCCTCGCAGGTCAGCGATGAAGAAGTGATCGAAGCCGCCAAGCGCGGTCTCGAGCGCTCCGTAGCCATCGTGCACGCGGAAATGAAGCGCGGCCTGTCCGGTCTCGCCACCATCGGCTCGACCGCCCCGTTCGTGGGTCTGTTCGGAACGGTCATGGGCATTATCAACGCGTTCAAAGGCATCTCGAACCAGAAGGTCACCGGTCTTTCGGCCGTCGCCGGCGGTATCGCTGAAGCGCTCGTCACCACCGCTCTCGGCTTGCTCGTCGCCGTCCCCGCCGTGTGGACTTTCAACTACTTCACCAACCGCGTGGAAGCCTTTGACGTCGAGATGGACAACTCGTCGATGGAGTTGATCAACTACTTCATCACTCGGCGGGGCGGAAAGAAGTAAGCCATGGCCTACAAGCCTAAAGCGCCGCCGGTGATGGCAGCACCGAACGTCATCCCGATGGCGGATATCATGCTGGTCTTGCTCATCATTTTCATGGTTATCACCCCCATGCTGCAAAAGGGGCTTCCCGTGAACATGGCCAAGGCCGAAAACGCGGAAAAGATGCCCAACGCGGACCGCGACGACGCGATCATCGTCGCCGTCACCCGCGATGGCCACCTCTTTCTCGGCAGCCGGGAGATCGAACTCAACGAAATCACCGGCGAAGTGAAAGACCAGCTTTCAAACCGTCTCGATAAGACGGTGTACGTTCGCTCCGACGCTCGTGCGAAATATGGCGACGTGGTGAAGGCCGTTGACGAAATCCGCTCTGCTGGCGTGGAAAATCTCGGGCTCCTCACCGAGAAGCCGCAGGGCAAGAACGCGCCGCCACCTCCTCCCGGCCAGTAGTCGCGTCGGCAGCAGCTGAAAACTAAGGAGTCTTGCCATGGGAATGTCCGTTGGTGGAAGTCAGGGCGGGCCGGTTTCGGAGCCGAATATCGTCCCGCTGATCGACGTGCTTCTGGTGCTGATCATCATCTTCATGGTGATCACGCCGCGCACCCCGACCGGTCTGGCGACCATCGTTCCGCAGCCTCCGCCGCCGAACCAGAAGCAGACCGAGCCCGACAATCGCACCATCGTCGTTCAGGTCATGCCCGGCGGAAAGCTGAAAATCAATCAGGACGACAGCAACTGGAATGACCTTGGTCCGCGTCTGTTCGATATCTTCAAGGAACGCGCCGACAAGATCGCGTTCGTCAAGGGTGATGACGACGTTGAGTTCGCGCAGGTCGCGCGAGCCATCGACATCATGCGCGGCTCGGGCATCGATCACGTCGGCTTGATCACCGCGAAGATCGAAGCGGGTCAGTAGCCCGAAGCTCTAAGCCGTAAATTTCACGAATCTTTCGGCCCCTGCGGTTTGCCGCAGCGGGCGCAGCCGGGATTGAAGGAGAGCAGGGATGCAGCGGAAGCCCCACGTACTCATTGTGGCCGTCCTCACGGCCTCGGTTGCTGCCGGAGTCGGATGCGACAAGCTTCGCGCCCGTGACAAGCTCAACAAGGGCGTGAACGCGTACAAGAACGCGCAGTTTGACGAGGCCATCGCGGACTTCCAGGCCGCCAAGGAATACGATCCCTCGCTCACCAACGCCCAGCTCTACCTCGCCACGGCCTACGCCACGCAGTACATTCCCGGCGCGCCCTCGCCGGAGAACGTCAAGAACGGCGAACAGGCTGTCGCGGAGTTCAAAAACATTCTCGACGGCCAGCCCGACAACGTTTCGGCCATCGACGGTATCGGTTCGATCCTCTACAACATGGGCGGCACGCCGTTTGACGAGCAGAAGCTCCAGGAATCGAAGTCCTACCACGAAAAGCACATTGCGCTGAAACCCGACGATCCCGAGCCGTATTACTGGGTCGGCGTGATCGATTGGTCGCTGGCCTATCGCGCCAATAAGGACATGCGCGACAACTACAACAAGACCTCGAAGAAACCGGTGAAGGAAAGCGATCCCATGCCGCCGGCTCTGGCCACGCAGTTCGCCGGCAAATACGGCATGACCATCGACGAGGGCATCCAGAACCTTCAGACCGCCATCGAGAAGCGTCCCGACTACGACGACGCCATGGCCTATCTGAACCTGCTCTTTCGCCAGAAGGCCGATACGGAAACGGCTGCCTCGGCCCGCGACGAAGATTTGAAGCAGGCCGACGAGCTCGTCGACAAGGTAAAGGCCATCAAGCAGAAGAAAGCGAATATTTCGCCGACTTCCTAGCTCACGTCTTGCTACGCAGCGTGAAAGCCTCTGACGGCGGGCCAAAAACCCGCCGTCTTGTTTTTCAGGCGGAATCCGGGTTCTCAACCCCGCGAATCGATGCGCAAAGTCGACAGGTTTTCACCCCTCGGCCGTCCTTTTCATTCCTATGGTCACCGGCTGCGGCGGACAACTCCCGCCGCGGATTCCTGCCGCGATCAAGCCCGTTTGAGATCGCCATGTGGCGGCCGCCTTCCGGCGGGCGCATTTTCCCTTTGAGGGAGGTTCGGAGGGAAGTTCGGCGGGAATGCCGCGAGGTCCTACGCCGTCTGTTTTAGGTAAAACCCAAAGAATACGAGCCCAAGCCCGCTGAGAAAAAGCAAAGGCGAAAGATAAATCGTCACGATCGGCTGAATCGGAAAGGGGAGTTGCATCGCGCTATAACCTCCCGCGAAATAATGCACCACCGCCGCCAGCAGAATGCACAGCAGCCCGTTCCGGATCTTCAAGGCGCCCGCGGCCTGGCGGACGCGATCGCCGCGAATCTGCGGCACCGCTCCCATGGCCTCGCGGCAATAGGGGCACTGCGCCAGTTGGTCGAACACTTCTTTCCCGCAGTGCGGGCACTGCCTCGTCGCCATGCGCTGACCCCGATTCCGATGCTAGGTTCGCGCGTCACCGCTGTCAATTTCGCACCGCGCCGCCGAGGACCCAAACAGTAACGGGCGAATATCCGCCGAAACCCTTCCCATCGGAAACCCGGCGCCGTCCCAAAGGTTGCTGCGCGGCCGCTAGGCAGCCTGGCCGCAAACGGTATCCTCCGCAGGGCGCCGCCTGGCCCCGTGCGGAAGCCCCGAGGCCACTCGAAGGAATTCCGCGCTCGTCCAGCTGCCTCGATATTTGAAAGGAGGCTACCGGGAGCAACGGGCCGGTTCAACGACTCCCCCGAGCCGTGACGGTGAAGCAGTGCAGTGAAGTAACGGATGTGATATCGTTTTGGGCTTCCGATGGCCAGGAGCGATCACATGGCTTGGCTGAAATTCGCATTCGGCAGTTTGGTTTTGGGCGCGATGGTTTCGGCGTCCAGCTGGGCGCAGTCTTCGAGTCTCGCCACGGAATCCGACCCGGATTCGCAGCCGGCGCGAAGTTTCCAGATTCAGGTCCGCACGCTCTTCAATCAGGAAAATTTCAGCCAACTCGATGAGATCGCGGAAGCCGCGCGGTCGCAAAAGCGGCGCTTCCTCGGCGGGGGATGGAAGTTGAAGGCTTTTTACAACGCCTTGCGCGGCCCGGGCTCGCTCACCTCCACCGACGACGTGTGGAATGCACACATCGAGCGGCTCGGGCGCTGGATCGCGGCGAGTCCTAGTTCGAGCGCGCCCCGAGTGGCGCTCGCGGGATCCTACATACGCTTTGCTTGGAAAGCCCGGGGCAACGGGGCGGCCCGCACGGTCACCCCCGAGGGCTGGAAGCTTTTGTCGGAGCGGCTCGAGAAGGCCTGCGATACGCTGAACGATGCAAAGTCGATATCCGCGGCCGATCCGCAGTGGTATTGGGAAATGGAAACGGTCGCGCTGGCGAAGGAATGCGGCCGCGACACGGCGGAAAAAGTGGCGGCGGATGCGAGCAGCGTCGAACCCGGCTACTTCTACAACTACATTCAATACATGAACTATTTGCTGCCGAAATGGCACGGCCAGCCCGGAGACTCAGAGGATTTTCTGAAATCGACTTCGGACCGAATCGGGGGAGCCGAGGGCGACTTCGTTTATTTTCAGGCCGCGATGGGTTTGAACTGCTGCCGTCGGACGGCGCAGATGCCGAATCTTTCGTGGGATCGCGTGAAGCAGGGCTTCGCGGCGCTCGAGAAGCTCTATGGCAGCACCAATGAGCAGTTGAACGCGTTTGCTTTCATGGCCGTGCGGCAGGGTGACAGCGAGACCGCGCGGGCGCTGTTTACGCGCATTGGCGACAACTGGGATGAAAATGTCTGGAGCAGTAAAGACAGATTCGAGCGCAGCAAGGCGACACTGAGCCTGGACGGGAAAAATGATGCGACCGGCGAGGCGCCCTGAATACTAGTTGGTTTCCTGCGCGGCGGCCGGAAGCCATCGCCATACTCGATCGTCAGCCTCCGCCCGCCCCCTCCTGCCGCCATCGCGAAATCGGCGCGCCCCCCTTTTGGCCGAAGCATGTCTTGACGGAATCCCGTCGCAGATCAATCGTGACCCCGCCTGTCTACCAGGCCGGATTCGGCCCTTTGTAAACCCAGTCCTTTACCTGCTCGTTGTAAATCTTGCGCTTGCTGAAAAGCCACTTGCCGTTCACTTTCACGAGCTCGTCTTCGTAATTGCCGAACGAATCGAGCTGCCCCGTTCGACTCGCATTGTTATTCGAATAATGAAACCAGTAGGCCCGCCCGGTCGCCTTGTCGCCGTCGATCTTGATCACGATGTTCGAAATATTATGGCGCCCGGCCGCGGGGCGCAGTCCCGACGTGTCTTTCGCTGCCCGGTCCGCGTCGCTCTTCGCCATGCCCTCAATCATTTTCCGGATCGCGTCGCGCCCTTTCACCACCGGACCGTAATCCAGCACGCCATCCTCGGTGAATGTCGATGCGTAGGTGTCCGCATCCCGAAAATCCAGCGCGAACATGTAACGCGCCTGCAAATCCTCGATCTGCGCCCGGTCCTCGCCATAGCTGCTTTCGGTCGGTTGCGTGGCCGCCGCAGCCGTCAGCAATGCAATCGCGATGCCGCACAACAAGATTCCAGCCGCTTTCTTCATTTCATTCCCCCTTCTCTGGATTTTCACACCCGGCCTTCCGGTTGCCGCTTATCATACAAAACCCAAGCCCGCCCCGCATCCTACAGGATCGCCGGCGCGCATCGCTCATCGTCACCCCAAACAAACCGGCACACCAGGGAGCGTTCTCCGCCAAGTGACACACAAACGCAAGTCGCAAGATCGTTGATCGATCGGTTTTTCGCTCAGTTCGGATACTCCCTTCGCTCACGATCGCGTGGGCCCAACGCTCGCGTGCGCGGTGCGCCCGGGCTTACAATAGCGTCGGAAATGGAGCCGGCTAGCAAATCGACCCTCAACATCGCGGCGCGCCGCACCGTTGATGTCCGTTTTTCTGAGCTGCTGGACAAGGTCCGCAAGAACCGCCCCGGAGACGATCTCGATCTTCTCCGCCGCGCCTACGATTTCGCCGCCGAACAGCATAAGTCGCAGACGCGCCTGTCCGGCGAACCCTACCTTTCGCATCCGGTCGAAGTCGCGCACCTGCTCGCGGACATGAAGCTCGACGCCACCTCGATCGCCTCCGCCCTTCTTCACGACGTCATCGAAGACACCAAACAGCCCATCGAAAAAATCACGGAGCTGTTCGGCGCCGACGTCGCGCGGCTGGTGGAAGGCGTCACGAAAATCAGCAAGCTCGATTTGCTGGCTCCCGAGGATCGCCAGGCGGAAAACGTCCGCAAAATGCTTCTTGCCATGGTCAACGACGTTCGCGTGGTGATGGTGAAGCTTGCCGATCGCCTCCACAACATGCGCACGCTCGAGTATCTATCATCCGAACGGCAGTTGCGGATTGCCCGGGAGACGCTCGATATCTACGCGCCGGTCGCCAACCGGCTCGGCATGGGCTTGATTCGCGGCGAGCTCGAGGACCTCGCCTTCCGCTATCTGGAATCCGACGCATTCCTCGAGCTTCAAAAAAAAGTCGCCAACAAACAGAACACGTTCGACAAGTTCCTCGCGGAAGTGCAGCACACCATCCGCGAAAAGATGGTCGAAAACGGAATTCCAGCTGAAGTGCAGGCGCGCATCAAGCGGCTCTACTCCGTGCACATGAAAATCCAGAAACAGCAGCGCAATCTGGACCAGATCTACGACCTGCTCGCCGTGCGCGTGATTACCGATACGGTAAAGAATTGCTACGCCGCGCTCGGCGTGATCCACCAGATCTGGCGGCCGGTTCCCGGGCGGTTCAAGGACTACATCGCCATGCCGCGGCCGAATCTCTATCAGTCGCTGCATACGGCGGTGATTCATTCCGGCCAACCGTTCGAAGTGCAGATTCGCACGCAGGAAATGCACCGCATCGCCGAACAGGGCGTAGCCGCGCACTGGAAGTACAAGGGTGGCTCCGAAGTTGCGTCCTCCGCCGACGATCAGCGCATCGTCTGGATGCGCCACTTGATCGAGTGGGTGCAGGAAATGCAGGAGCCGAGCGAATTTCTTTCCACCCTGCGCGTCGATCTGTATCCCGAAGAGGTTTACACGTTCACTCCGAAAGGCCGCGTCGTGGTCCTGCCACGCGGGGCGACTCCCATCGATTTCGCGTACGCGGTTCACACCGAAGTCGGTCACCAGTGTTCGGGCGCGAAAGTGAATGGCGAAATGGTCCCGCTGCGCCACGCGCTGGCCAATGGCGACGTGGTCGAAATCATCACCCAAAAGGGTCACGCCCCGTCGCGCGACTGGTTGTCGTTCATCCACACGTCGCGCGCGCGCAGCAAGATTCGCCAGTGGATCCACCTCCACGAGCGCGAGGAGGCCACGGAAGTCGGCCGCAAGCTGCTTGAAAAGGAGGCGCGGCAGGCTGGCGTGAGCCTGAAAAAGATTTCCGAGGAAGACTGGCTGCGCGTTGCTGCCGGATACGGCGCCGGGCGCGTCGAAGATCTCTACGCCGATCTCGGCTACGGCAAATGGTCGGCGCGTCAGGTGATCGCGAAGGTCAGCGGGAAGCCGCTCGGGCCGGCGCCTTCAGAGGAGGAGCAGCAGCCGAAGCTTGCCTCAACCGTGAAGCGCATGCTCGGCATGGACGACGCGGCCATCGTCGTGCGCGGCCAGGATGATTTGATGGTCTACCGCTCGAAGTGCTGTAACCCGATTCTCGGCGACGACATCATCGGCTATGTCACGCGCGGCCGCGGCATCGCCGTCCACAGCAAGAATTGCCCCAACGTCGAAAATCTCCTCTATGAAGCCGATCGGCGTATCGCCGTTGAATGGGCGGAGTCGACCCAGGCGGAATTTCCGGTCCGCTTGCGCATCATCACCGAGGATCGGCCCGGGATGATTGCCGGAATCTCGAACATCATCAGCGGGACGGGCGCGAATATTCGCAGCTTTGAAAGCGGTGGCGACGACAACACGCGCGCGCGCATCGAAGTGGCGCTCGACGTCCGCGACCGGAAGCAGCTCGAAGGCATCATCGGCGCGATCAAGCGCATCCCCGGCGTCTTCGATATCGAGCGAGTCTACAACGTCTAGCCGGCCAGTTCGCCTCGCCTTCACCGGTAATCGTTGCGCGACACCCTGCTCCCTGGCCCGCGGACCCGCGTACAATCGACTCATGGGAAAATGTATGATTCCGGGCCGGCTGGCGGCGCCAGCGCAGCGAGCGACGCGCGATTCGCATTGCTGGGCCGCGCTTTTCGCATGCGCCGCGCTTGCGATCGCGCTTGGCACCGGCGGCTGCAAGTCAATGCAGCCGCTCGATACGAAGCCGCTCGACGGCGCCGGCATGACCTATGACACGATCTCGCAGTTGAAGGCGCTGAAGGTCACCGCGCCGGAGGTCGCGCAGCTTTCTGTCGCGCGCGCCAGTGGCTTTTCGGACGCGAGCTGCCTGGCGGTGATGAACCTGTATCGCGGCCGCGGTCAGGCGTTCGACGCTGGGGATGACATCGCAGGGCTTCTGCGCGCACGGGTGAGCGATCAGACCATCATCGAGCTGGCGAAAATGAATCAACTCGGCCTCAGTTCCGGCGAACTCGAAGCCATGCGCCTGGCCGGCCTTTCCGACGCGATTCTGCTCGAGGTCGCGCGGCACCGCGCGGCGAATCAGCCCGTGCTCGCCGGCGCGTCGCTGGCCAACCTAAAGAATGCGGGCCTTCGCGAGTTGACGCTGCTGGAGCTTGCGCGTCGCGGAGTTCCCGATTCCCAGGCCTCGGCGATTCTGGCGTTTCGCCGCCACGGCGCTACCGACGCGCAGATCATCAGCCACTTCGCCTCGCTCCCCGCCGGCGGATTCTAGAGCGTCATTTTCCCCGCGCTCGGGTTTTCGCGGCGCTTCGATTTCCACCTTTCGCCGACCTGCGTGGCTCGGTAGAATCTTCCTGCCTTGAAACGCCACGCTCCGCGCCGCCTGCTCGCCTGTGCTGTAATCGCGCTGCTCACGCTTTGCGCTTCTGCGTGTGCCGTGCCGCTGGCCCCGGGGTATCGAATCGTCAAAGAATCGCGCGAAGTGCGCTTCGTTCCCGGCCCGCCTCCGACGCTCGATGTGCGCTCCGTTTATACGCTTCAGAATTCCGGCACCGCCGAACTGGCGTTCGTGGACGCGATCCTGCCGGCCGAGCAGGCGTACGG
>JBAVUW010000102.1:0-79162 GCA_049696975.1 Candidatus Acidiferrales bacterium
CGCTCCGGGAGCGCGGCCGACCATGCCTCCGCCAACCACCGGCGGCACCGCGGAAGGTGGTTTCCCGCGCGAGAAAATGTACTTCGGCAATTACGTTGTGCAGCCCATGTCCACCATGCGGCAGAAAATCGCCGAGCACATGGTGATGTCGAAGCGCACTTCTCCGCACGTTTACTCAATCGAAGAAGTGAACGTGAATGCCATCGCCGCGCTGCGCGCCAAATCCAAGGCGAAATTCGAACAGGAATCCGGCACGAAGCTCACCTTCATGCCCTTTTTCATCCGCGCCGCCGTCGAAGCCCTCCGCGCGTATCCGACCGTCAACTCCTCCGTCGACGGCACAAACGTTGTGCTGCACAAGGAATGCAATATCGGCATCGCCGTCGCACTGGATTGGGGCTTGATCGTTCCGGTGATCAAGAACGCCGAGGAGAAAAATTTCTTCGGCCTTGCGCGCGCCGTCACCGATCTGGCCGAGCGCGCCCGGTCGAAAAAGCTCAAGCCCGAGGAAGTAGCCGAAAGCACCTTCTCGATCACGAACCCCGGCGTTTTCGGTGGCCTCTTCGGACTTCCGGTGATCAACCAGCCCAACGTCGCGATTCTCGGCCTCGGCGCGATCGAAAAGCGACCGGTCGTGGTCGACGACGCCATCGCCATTCGTTCGATGGTGTACCTCACGCTGTCCTACGATCACCGCGCCGTCGATGGCGCCATCGCTCATCAATTCATGGGTCACGTGAAGCACACGCTCGAAAACTGGACCGAGCCGCTGTTCTAAATCGCGTCGAAAGCACGGACCTTCAAAAGCGACGCGCCGGTGTTGCTCGGGCCTACTTGTTTTCGACTCTAAACGCTCGACTCTGAACCGGGGCCTTTGCCCGATGTCCTCCCCGCAAGCCAAACTCGACCGTTGGGGCCAGCCGCCATGGGCAATTGATTTCAGGCCCGCACGGCGATCTCTTCCGCACCTGGCCGATTTCGCGGTCGTCGGTGCGGGTTTTACCGGTCTAGCGGCTGCGGCATCGCTTCGGCTCCACGCGCCGGAAAAATCCGTCGTCGTGCTCGAAGCTGGACGCATCGGCCACGGCGCCAGCGGCCGAACCGGCGGAATGGTCCTTGCCGAATCCGCCGCGGGTGATCTGCCGGGACTTGGCGATGTTCTGGCCGGCCTTCACCGAATTCTCGGTGAGCTCTCGCGTGCAGGTGGCGTGCCCATCGCGGAGGGCGCGGAACTCTCGCTCCCCGGGGCCTGGGAAATCGCGCGGAAAAAAGCCCGTGCAGATTCACCGATCGAGTGGGACGATTCCGGTACGCTGCGCGTCGCCGGGCACGTTCCCGGCGGCACGCTCAATCCCGGAAAAATGGTGGCAAGTCTCGCGCGCGCGGCCGAACAACTCGGCGCAATCGTCGTCGAAAACGCCCGCGTCGATCACGTGCTGTGGAGCGAACGCGGCGGCGAGATGCGTTTCGCAGGCGGAAAGCTTCGCGCGCGCAAAATCCTGATCGCCACGAATGCGTTTTCAATGGAAGTCTCCAACATGCACCGCCGCGCGCATCCAAAGCTGACACTCGCAGCCATGACCGCGCCAATCGCGGAAGAACGAATTGAAAGTCTGGGTCTCGCCGAACGCAAGCCGTTTTACACAGTCGATTTCCCCTACCTGTGGGGACGCGTCTGCCCTGACAATTCGATCGTGTGGGGCGCGGGACTGGTCACGCCTCCGGAAGATGGCAGCGTCGAGGACATCGACATCGCCGCCGGCGAATCCGCGCGCATGTTTGCGTCGCTCGAGCGCCGCATCCGCCACCTGCGGCCCGGCTTCGACGATCTCACCTTCACGCACCTGTGGGGCGGCCCGATTCTTTTCCGCGACAATTGGACGCCGGTTTTCTCCCACCATCCGGAAAGCCGCGACGGCATCGTGCTCGGGGCGTTCGCGGGGCACGGCGTCGCGCTCTCAAGCTACCTGGGGCATTGGGCTGCCGAAGCAATGCTCGGCCGCCGCGATTTGCCGAACTGGGGCCGCATCTCCGAATCACCGTAAATGGATCCGGCCGCAACCGGCCATTCGACAAGCGAGCAAGCTCTTTCCAATCGTGAGGTCGATCGATGAAATGAATTTCGCAATCGCGCATGCCGTGGAGTCGCCGCAGAATCCTGCAATCGGGCGCACCCGCCCTGCTTCCGCCGAGAGTTCCGCTGGCGAGCCGCGCTTGACAGAATTCTTCGCCGATGACGGCGACCGGCGACTCCGATCGCTACCCGGTTCCGTGGCTGGGCGAGAACGGCAGCCTCATTCAGCCCCCAGCCGGCGCGCGAGCCGGCGCACATCTACCATTTCAAGAGACGCGTCGTCTGGTCGAGGACCTTCACAGGGATGGGGATGGCTTGACGACCGGACAGGACGGGAACACTATGACGCCTGAAATGAAGGATGTTCCCGCGGTCGATCAGCCGCGCTGGCCGGCGCCCGCTTCGGTGGCGACCGGGGCGCGCATGAGTTTCAAGATGGTTTGGGGGTCCACGGGTGAAGCGATCCGGATCGAAAAACCCGCGCAACATCTCCGCTTCAGGGCACTTGCGTCTCGTGCCACATGGAAGCGCCGGTGGACGTTTCGTCGACTGCTTTTACCGGGGGTCCGATGCGCTGGCAACGTCGACGTGCGATTTCGCGATTTCAGGCGACGAAGTAAACGGGCGCCACCGCGACAGCTAGATCCTGCGACGAATCGACCATTCGAGCATCCGATGAAGTCCCAGACGCTGGGCGGGAGGATTCCGTGAACTTGAATCATTCCGACTCTCATTCCGAGCAGCCGGAATTTGCGGGCGCGGAGGAACGAGATTCGTCGGAGGGACCCTTGCAATGAGCGAACACGGGACGGCGAAAGATACAGGGTCGGCGCATCCAGCCGCAAAGAGCGGCACATTTTCACTTAGCGGTGAGCTCACCGTGAATCGCCTCGGCTTCGGGACCATGCGGCTCACCGGGCCGGGCATTTGGGGCCCGCCTGCGAATCGGGCTGAGGCCATCGCCGTGCTGCGGCGCGCGGTAGAGCTGGGAATCAATCTGATCGACACGGCGGACTCCTACGGGCCCTACGTCGCCGAGGATCTGATCCGCGAGGCGCTGCATCCCTATCCCAGGGGAGTGGTGATCGCAACGAAGGCCGGGTTGGTGCGCACCGGGCCCAACGCCTGGGCGCCGGTCGGCAGACCCGAATATTTGCGCCAAGAGTGCGAGATGAGTCTGCGCCGCCTGGGTCTCGATCGCATCGACCTCTTCCAGCTGCACCGTATCGATCCCAAGGTTCCCGCCGATGAGCAGTTCGGCCTGCTCAAGGACCTTCAATCCGAGGGCAAAATCCGGTGCGCCGGACTCTCGGAAGTGAGCGTCGCTGACATCACGGCAGCGCGCAAGGTCCTACCCATCGTTTCGGTTCAGAATCTTTACAACATCACGGACCGCAAGCACGAAGACGTGCTCGGTTACTGCACGCGCGAACATCTCGGCTTCATCCCCTGGTTCCCGCTGGCAACGGGCACCTTGGCCAAATCCGGCAGTGCGCTCGATCGGATCGCAGAGCGGCAGGGTGTGGAGCCGGGGCAAGTGGCGCTGGCGTGGCTGCTGAAAAAATCGCCCGTTACGCTGCCGATCCCGGGCACGTCACAGGTAAAGCATTTGGAGGGCAATACCGCTGCGGCACTGCTCGAGCTGGACGACGCGACCTTCGGCGAGCTCGACCGGCTCAGCAGGACCAAGCACCAAACGGTCTGAAGAATCGCGAAAGCCGTGATTGCCGCCGGTGTCAATGCCGGCGCGCAAAACGGCTTCGCGAGGTAGAGGAGGAAAGGATCATGAGCGCACCATCCCAACCGGCCCCGAAGAACGTGCCTCCCTTCACGTTGGAAACGGCGATCCTGAAAGTTCGCGCCGTGGAAGACAACTGGAATTCACGGGATCCGGAAAGGGTCGCGCGCGGCTACACCACCGATTGCCGTTGGCGCAATCGCTCCGAATTTATCGATGGCCGCGAGGCCGTTACCGAATTTTTGAAGCGGAAGTGGTCGCAGGAACTGGAGTATCGCCTGATCAAGGAGATCTGGGCGTTCGGCGGAAACCGCATCGCGGTCCGATTCGCCTACGAGTCGCACGACGCCGCTGGCCAATGGCATCGCGCCTATGGCAACGAGAATTGGGAATTCGACCAGGCGGGCCTTTCGAAAATCCGCCACGCGAGTATCAACGACGTAGACATCCGCGAAGAAGACCGGCTCTTTCGCTGGCCTCTGGGCCGCCGGCCGGACAATCACCCGGGGTTGACCGCCCTGGGCTTGTAGGGCATCGAAAGAAAACGGGCGCCGAGTGTTATGTCAAATTCACAATCCCGCGAACGCGCGGGCGCATCCAATTTTGTCCGCGCGGCTTGACGCGCCCGGAACCTCACCGAAAGGAATTTCACTCATGGCGAAAATGAAAGCAGCGATCGTATCGAAGGCGGGAGCCGATTTTGAAATCGTCGAGCGGGACATCCCGCAGCCCGGCCCTGGGCAAGTCCGCATCAAGGTCGAGGCCTGCGGCGTCTGTCACAGTGATGTGCTGACGAAACAGGGCGGCTGGCCGGGCCTCACCTATCCGCGCGTGCCGGGACACGAGATCGCCGGCGTGATCGACGAGGTGGGCGAACGCGTCACCACGTGGAAAAAGGGCCAACGCGTGGGCGTGGGCTGGCACGGCGGACAGGACAACACCTGCCTTCCATGTCGCCGCGGAGATTTCACAAACTGCGTGAATTACAAAGTGACCGGCATCCACTACGACGGCGGCTACGCCGAATACATGGTAGCGCCGATCGAAGCGCTCGCCTCGATGCCCGAATCGCTCGACGCCGCCGAAGCGGGCCCGCTGCTCTGTGCCGGGGTGACTACATTCAACTCCCTGCGCCACAGCGGGGCGTTGCCGAGCGACCTCGTCGCCGTTCAGGGAATCGGCGGGCTCGGCCACTTGGGAGTTCAGTTCGCCGCGAAATTCGGCTACCGGGTCGCCGCCATCGGGCGCGGCCCCGAAAACGGGGCGCTCGCAAAGAAACTGGGCGCACACGTTTACATCGATAGCGCCGCGACGGATGCGGCGGCGGAACTGCAGAAACTCGGCGGCGCGCGCGTGATCCTGGCTACGGCACCCAGTTCGAAAGCTATGTCTGCACTGGTCAACGGCCTCGGAGCCAACGGTCGCATGATGGTTGTGGGAGCGACCATGGACCCCATCGAAGTCACTCCGATTCAATTGATTTTCGGTGTGCGCAGCCTGAAAGGCTGGGCCTCCGGCATCCCTACCGATTCTGAAGACACACTGCGCTTCGCGGAAATGACCGGCGTGCGCCCTATGATCGAAAAATTTCCGCTCGAAAAAGCGGCCGAGGCCTTTGCCCGCATGATGAGCGGGAAGGCCGAATTCCGCGTCGTGCTGACGATGTGAGATATACTCGGTGAATATCAGGCTGGTTTCCGGCCGGCTTCCCACCGGAGGGACGGATATGAAACTGCCAATTCTTTCCAATCCCCGAGCTGCGATGGAACTGGAAATCTCTCTTTCCGATGAGCACAACCAGCGGATCGGCAACGGAGGTCCAGCCGCTCCGACCGATCCACCGCGGGCAACCTCGGAGCTTGATCCGGACCGCTCGGCCACGCCGGTCAGCGCAGCTCGCCTATTCACCTGTTTCGCGATGTTCTGGATCGTGGCGCTCTTTGGCACGATCGCGCTGACGATGAAATCCCGCTGGGTACACGCGGAGGACTGGTTGGCGGTTCCGCTTCCGGCCGCGCTTTACAGCAACTCGCTGGTTCTGCTCGGCAGCAGCGTGGCCATGGAGTTTGCGCGGCGTTCGCTGCGCGCGGGCAAGGTGGGGCGTGCGTCCCGGTCGATTCTTGCCACAGCGATGCTCGGTGTGGCATTCCTCGCCGGACAATTTTTCGCATGGCAGCAGCTCGTTCGAGAAGGGTCGCGGGCGGCGGCCAATCCCGGCAGCTTTTTCTTCTACCTAATCACGGGCGCGCATGGCGCTTTGCTGATCGTGGGGCTCGCATTTCTTGGCAGCATTGGTGCGCGGATCGGCGGAACGCATGCGAGCGCGCGAACCCAGTCGGCGCTCGGAACAATCGCTCTCTATTGGCATTTCCTCGATGTCCTGTGGCTGGGCCTGTTCGCGCTGCTTTGCGGCGCGGTCGCGTAGGGCGGCGCTGTCGGGTCGATTGGGTCAGAATCGGCGATTGAAACTCTTGCGTCCCCTGTTCTTCGAACTAGCCTCGGCTCGCTGAGCCGTTCAATGCGACGGCTTCCCGGATGAGAGCCTTGAAGGCGGAGTCGTTTACTTTGTCGCCTTCGTGCAGGTCGATGGCACGCCTGACGTTGCCTTCGAGGCTGGAGTTGAACAGCTTCGAAGGATCCTTCAGCTGGGCCCCCTTGGCGAATGTGACCTTGACCACGCTCTTGTAGGTCTCGCCCGTGCAGATCATCCCATCCTGATACCACACCGGAACGCCTCTCCACTTCCATTCTTCAGTAACCCCTGGGACGGCTTGTTGGATCAGGGAGCGGATCCGGGAGAGCGTCTCACCACGCCAGTCGCCCAGCTCCTGGATCCTCGCGTCTATCCGTCGGGATGGAGATTCGACTCTTCGGGAACCGCTCTTTTTCATCAAGAGCGCTGGCTTCGCTCCTGAGCTCCTGTTTCTTGCTGGTTTCTTAGCTTTCTCTGCCATGTTTTCCTCCGCTCAGGATTGGGAATCTCTGGGTGATCTCTTCGAAGCTTCGATGCCGAATTGCCGTGCGTACTCCGCGTTCAGCCGCTGCCACCCGTTGAACTTCATTGCCTCGCCACCGGCGATGCGGCCGATGGGAGTTCCGTTGAGATGGTGATCCAGAACATCGAAGCAAATGTGCCACCCGGCAGCACCCATGGAGATGAACGGGCGACCGATATTGATCCACAGCGTCAGGCGCGTGCCGCCGCCAGAGGCTTTGAGTTCCCACCGGATATTGAAGTGACCCCAATTGTACTCAAGCGCCTCGGGAGCGTCGGCTCGCGCCACTCGCGTTTCGGTGATGCGCGGCGGCGCGGGCGCTCCCACAGTGGTGAGCTTCACCGTGACTCCGGCGGTAGCGAGGCTCCTGTCGGCGTCAAACGGCGCCCATTCGCGCAGATGCACCGGGTCGGTCAGAGCCTGCCAGACCTTTTCCGGCGGGTGGCGCAGTTCTCTGGTGAGAATGAGCGTCCACTTCTCTCCGTCCTTTCGTGTCTGCGCCCCGCTGGCCGGACCCGGTGTGTACCGCTCGCGATCGGTCACTTTCCGATCCTCAACGTGAACGGCGTGCAAGCTGCGTAAGCTGAATCAGATTGCCACAGGTGTCCTTCAGCATCGCAATGGTCGAGCCGGTCACGTCGGTCGGCAGCATGGTGAACTCGGCGCCGCGGGCCTTGATCCGCTCGTAATCGCCCTGCAGGTCGTCGGTGAAGAACATGGACCCAGGCTGGCCCTGTTGAAACATCGCCTGCTGATACGCTTTCGCCGCGGGGTTGTTGTTCAGCGCCAGCTGCAGCTCGGTGCCGTCGGGATCCTCGGGCGAGGCCACGGTCAGCCAGCGATAGGGACCCTGACTGAAATCGGTCTTCTTCGCAAAGCCGAGTACGTCCGTATAGAAGCGCAGCGCCTTCTCCTGGTCGTCCACGTACAGGCTGGTCACTTTGATTTTCATTTCGTTTCTCCTTTCTCACGTTCGCGGTTCGGGCCGCGTGGTCTTCTCCTTGTCTTCCATTTCCCAGGTGTTGACTGCTCCATGCGATCGAGGTGCCGTTCGAGAGCATCTGCATGAGCCGACCAGAACCGGCGGAATGGAGCCAGCCAGGCAGCGAGCTCCTCGAGCGGTTCCGGTCTCAGCCGGTAGAGACGCCGCTGTGCGTCCACCGCGGATTCCACGAAACCGGCCTCTCGCAGCACTCGCAGGTGCTTTGACACGGTCGGCTGCGGCAGACGAAGCTGCCGCTCGATCTCTCCAACCGACCGTTGGGACGAGATCAGGAGGCTCAAGATTGCGCGGCGGTTCGGCTCCGCAAGGATTTCAAACACGGATTCCACCCCCTTGGTATACGTCGCAGAGTATATGCGTGTCAAGGCATATAGTGTGCCTGCCGTCTCGTGCAGCCGCTTGGATTCTCTGAAGCCGGGGGTGCGGGAAGCGGATCCGGATTCGTCCTCAGCAGTCAGGGTCCTGTGCGTGGCGCAGGCCGGAGCCACCCGAGCTACCAAGGGCAAAACCCGGGGTGCGAACGCTCCGTTGTCCGGCGATCCGGCCGGTCAGGAGTTGGCCAATACTCCGGAAGCAGGCTTCATGAATCGAGTCTGTACCGGGTCGACGCCAGCGTATAGAGGCGACGCCATAACAGGCGATTGACCGTTAGAACGATGAGAGCCATCAACATCGTGGCGACGAGAAGAACTGGATAATTTCCCTTGTCGGCAGCCTCGCTGACCACGGCGCCCAAACCGGTTGTTGAAAAAGTCCGCCCGTTCAAATGAAAGTATTCGGCAAGGATGCTCGCATTCCAGGCTCCGCCCGATGCCGTGACAAAGCCCGTGATCAAATAAGGGAAGATGCCAGGCAAGAAGAGTTCTCGCCAGCGTTCCCACTTGCCGAAGCGAAAGACGCCGCAAACTTCTTTCAAGTCCGTGGGCAGGGCGATTGCGCCGGCGATCACGTTAAACAGGATGTACCACTGCGTTCCCAAAAGCATCAGGATGATCGACCCGACGGCGAGTCCTCCACCGACCCGCGTGAGTAGGAGAATGATGATCGGGAACAGCGCCGTGGCAGGAACGGATGCCGCGATCTGGACAATGGGCTGCAGCGCGGCTGACAGCCTGGCATTCAAGCCGATGGCCACCCCGGCCGGGATGGTCCACGAAGCCGCGAGAATCAGAGTCAGTTCGACGCGCAGGAACGTGGCACCGCCCCCGACGAAGATGCCGCGCAATTCCAAACCTGTCACCAGCGAGGCCAGCCCTGCAATCTTAACGGCGCCATATGCGATACCAAGCAGGACACCCATCCCCATCGCGTAAGACAGCCACCGGGCCTTTGTGCCCGCGTTGCGATTCTCCGGTCGGCCGACGTCCTTCCGTGCGAAGTGTAAATCGAGTCGCTCCCGCGCTGGAGCGATGACCATGCGGCCCAAACGCGGGACGAGCCGCGAGCTTCTGAGCAGATCGAGGACGGGGGAATGCTGGGCGTGCGCGCTCTCGACTTGCTCGAACTTGAATTTCTCCGCCCAGGCGATGATGGGACGCCAGATGAGCTGGTCCATCGCTACGATCACTGCAATCATGGCAACCAAGCCCCAGATAATCGCCCGGGTATTCGAGGCGTTCGCCGCCGTCTGAAGGTAGGAGCCCAGTCCGGGAAGGCGAAAGTCCCGGTTTTTCAATACGAACATCTCGCACGCGATCAGGTAAAACCAAGCGGCTGCCACGGAGATCATCGAATTCCAGACAAGTCCAATGGCTGCAAACGGTAGTTCCATCTGAACCAGTTTCTGCCACGCGCTCCAACGATAGATTTCGGCAGCCTCGTGCATTTCGCGCGGAATCGATTTCAGCGACGAATAAAAACTGAACGCCATATTCCACGCCTGTCCGGAAAAAATCAGCAGAATGGATCCGAGCTCGATTCCGAACTGCCGGCTCGGGAACAGTGCGACCATGGCCAGCATCACGCCGGGCAAAAAGCTCAGCACCGGAATGGATTGCAGCGTGTCGAGCAGCGGAATCATCAGGCGCTCGGCCTTCGCGTTGTACGCTGCGACGTATCCATAGACGATGCTGAAAACCAGACTGATGCCGTACGCGATCGCAATGCGCATCACGGAAAACATTGCGTATTCCACGAGGGCGCCGGGGCGCAAGTCGATTTCGGTTTGCGAGCTGACCGGTGTGAACCAGTACCGCGCTGTTGCCAGAAAAGCGTAGAACACGGAAAAGGCGGCCAAGAAGATCGGCAGATCCCTGAGCAGCGACGGAACGTTTTCGGGGAAACTTCCCCAGAGCCGCCGACCGGCGGGATCCCGTTGCGGATGCCGCGACCTCATCCGTGGTCCTGCATGTCTTCGTCTAGGGGTTTGTTGGCCTGATGGAGCCGCAGATTGTCGCTTTCCGCGTCGTAGCTGAAAATCCCGGCGTAACGGCCCCAGCTTAACGCCGTCTCGATTTGCTTCTCGACTTCGGGCTCGGTGAAGTGCTCATCCAGAATGTCATGAAAGAATTCGAGCGGCATCACGTGGTCGGATCTGCTTTCGAGCGCGGACTTCATTTTCTGAAGCAGGGCGACCCGGGCGAGCGCCGCATCACAAAACAGCGATTTGCGCGCGGCGATTTCGGCTTCGGCAAAGGCTCTGCCCTCCGGCGTCGTCTTCACATCGCCTTCGCGCACGGTAGCGAACCCGAGTAGCGCGGCACCCTCCAGAATCGGAAGCAGGTCATCGACTTCGAGACGAAGCTCCTCGGCCACATGGTAGAGATCCTCCTCGCCGCCGTGATCGATGAGCAGCTCGAGCAATCCGGCGATGCTGCCGGGCCGCGTATGCGGCAACATCTGCCATGGTGGTTTCGCTACAGCCTCTCCGGGCCGCGGCGGTGCAAGTTCCAGGCGCGGCTGAGTCATCACCTTGTAAATGTAGTCCACGTACAGAAGAAACGTCGCCGACTTGCGGTCCCTCGGCTGCTCCAGCGGGATTCGAAAGTCCGCGCGGATCGTCGCCGGATTGCTCCCCAGAACGACGATTCGGTCGGCCAGCAGAACCGCTTCCTCGATGTTGTGTGTCACCAGAAAAATGCTGCGCGTTGAAATCTTCTGAGTGGTCCAGAGCTCCATCAGCTCTTTCCGCAGATTCTCCGCCGTCAGCACATCCAGCGCCGAAAACGGCTCATCCATGAAAAGTATTTCCGGCTCCACGGCGAGCGCCCGGGCGAACCCCACTCGTTGCTTCATTCCGCCGGACAGTTCCTTCGGGTAGGCGATTTCGAATCCCCGCAATCCGACGGCGTCCAGCGCCTTCAGCGCCCGGCGGTGCCGCTCGGGATGCGCCATGCCCTGTGCCAGAAGCGGCGCCTCCACATTCTCCAGAACGCTGAGCCATGGGAATAGGGCGAAGCTCTGAAACACAATCGCGACGTTCGGCCGCGAACCCGGCAGAGGTTTGCCGTGCCACAGAATCTCTCCGCTGGACGGAGCGACGAGCCCGGAAAGCATCCTCAAAATCGTGGACTTACCCGAACCCGAAGGCCCCAGGAGCGCGAGAATCGTGTTCGGTTCAATTGACAGATCGATGGGCGCGACGACTTGAATCGCCTTGCCTTCGGGTTGCTGGTACGCCTTGGCGATCTGCCGCGCCTGGATGATGGGTTGCAGATCGGCCGACTCAGGAGCGGGTGCCCCTCCTGCGCCGCTCTCTGCCACCCTCGGCGGGGAGGGCGCCCCGGGGCCTGCTTCCTCGAGCGTCTTCATGAGACTCTGCCAGGATTCCTCGGGAAGAGCTTCCAGGAATTCTTCGCGTTCGGTGGGATTCATCGTGCCGACAATCGCTGCGATCTCCGGGGGCGCCAGCGAATAGAGAAGAACGTACGTGTGGAAATACGGGAAACATCCGGCGAGGCCGGCTGCCAGTTCCGACGGCAGACGACGAAATAACAGCCGCTGCTGGTCGAACGGCAGAGCCCGTACCGCATCGGCCGCCTCATCCGGCTTGTGGCGGCGGAGGAGTTCGATGGCCGTATCCCAGCGGGCCTGGGTGACCAAATCGCGCAGATTACGAAGTGACTCAGCCATCATTGCGGCAACAGCCTACTACAGCTCGAGCCATGCGCCTGCAGCGGCATTGATTGCATTTCAGCGCAACGATGCAGTTGGGATCGGCCCGCGACAATGCCGGTCGACTGTTCGTGCGAGCAATGGCGCTACGTGGATGATGTCAAAGAGATGGTCGACAATCTCCGGTCGTTGCTGAGGTAGGTCGGAAGGTACGTCTAGTCGAGAAGTCGACTTCATCGCCCAGCTTCCGGATCCGGCCTCACCGGTTTCGGCCAGAACGGCTGAACCTGCCAGCGCCTCACGCGAATGTGCGGGAGGCGAAGGATTCATTGCCCGAGCAAAGCACTTGCACGCGGCGCGGTACGGTCCGGTGCGGTTTTGATTTTCTTTGAGTGGGTGACAAAACTCGGCACGAAGAAAGGTTTGGTAGCGCTAACGGGAATCGAACCCGTATTTCAGCCTTGAAAGGGCCGCGTGCTAACCGTTGCACCATAGCGCCGGAGCAAAACAACGGAGAGATTCGATTATCCGGGAAACCCCCAAAGTTGACAAGCCGTGTAGTGCCGCCCGCGCGCCGATCATCTCATCGTGAGACGCCCGCTCTGCCGCGTCCTTCGCGCTTTCAAGCTATTTTCGTAGTGGAAAACACCTGTACTTCCGGACGGCTTACCGTTTCGCCGCAAATCCCGCTATTACAGAACTATTACAAATGAGAATCCGCTCCTCTGATAGTCTGACTTCGAGCAAGGAAAAAATCATCGCCTCAGGGTACACATAGAATCCCATGACCATTGCCGACCTAGCGAAGAAGTCCGCCGCAGACAACGAAATCAATTGGGTGACCGCCAGCTTCATGGTGGCGTTTCATATCGGCGCAGTCGCCGCGCTCTTTTTCTTCACCTGGAAAGCGCTGTTCGTCGCGATCTTTCTGAACTGGATTTCCGGCAGCTTGGGAATCGGCATGGGCTATCACCGCTTGCTCACGCACCGCGGCTACAAGACGCCGAGGTGGGTTGAATATTTTCTTACTACCTGCGCCACGCTCGCTCTGGAAGGCGGCCCGATTTTCTGGGTAGCCACGCACCGCATTCACCACCAGCACTCCGATAAAGAAGGCGATCCGCATTCCCCGATCGACGGCAAGTGGTGGGCGCACATGGGCTGGATCCTGATGGGCAAGTCCATGCACCACGACACAACGACGCTCTCGCGCTACGTCCCCGACTTGGCCAAAGATAGATTCCACGTCTGGATCACGAAATATCATTACGTTCCCATGATCGTGCTCGGCGTCGTCCTTCTGGCCATCGGCGGCCTTCCGTTTCTGCTCTGGGGAGTTTTCCTGCGCACCGTCGTCGGCCTGCACTCGACTTGGCTCGTGAATTCGGCCACGCATTCTTGGGGCTCGCGTCGCTACCAAACCCGCGATCTTTCCACCAACAGCTGGTGGGTCGCCCTGCTTTCCTTCGGCGAAGGCTGGCACAACAATCATCACGCGCATCCGACTTCTGCGCGCCACGGCCTTGCATGGTATGAGGTTGATTTCAACTGGTACGGAATTTGCGTGCTGCGCACTCTCGGCCTCGCAAAAGACGTCTACCGCATCAAGCTGCCAGAGAAGCGTCGCGACAACGAAGTGATCCCCGAGTCGGTCGCCGTAGCCGCGCGCGCGCCGAAACCCGAGCAGGATTTGGTCTCGGCGTAATCGTCTCCCAGCCGGCCGCTTTCACCGTCTCGTCCCGCGCACAATTTCTCCGCGGGAATCCGCCCGCGCGCCGCTGTACAATCCTCTTCAGTCGCCATGCTGATCACCGGTCGCAGAAGGAAAATCGTATTCTTCGTGGTGCTGGGCGTCTGCCTGGTGGTCCTGGCCGTGGCACTCAACGTCAGCTGGATCATCCTCCACTGGCGTCAGGGCCTGCTGCTGTTTGTGGGCGTGCTCTTTTTTGCCGCGATCATCCTGGGTCTGATTCTCAACACCGGCTTCCTGGTCCGCGAAATCCGCCTCAACGAACAGCACGACAGCTTCATCAACGCCGTCACGCACGAGCTGAAAACGCCGATCACTTCCATCCGCCTTTACCTTGAAACGCTTCAGCGCCGCGATGTGGACGAAACGCAGCGCCAGCATTTCTATCAGCTGATGCTCGACGACACCGACCGCCTCCGCGGCACCGTCGATCAAGTGCTGAAAGCCGGCGAAGTCCGCTTCCGCCGCACGGCCGCACGCAATCCCGTCGAAGTCGATTTCCCCGTCATCGTCGGCGAATGCATGGAGCTGGCGCGCACGCGTCACCATCTACAGCCCGCCGCGCTTTACTGGCAGGACACCCCTCCGCAGAATGGCCACGGCGGGGGCGCCGCAATCAAAGTACTCGGTGACGCCGACGAACTGCGCACCGCCATCGCCAACATCCTCGACAACGCCATCAAGTACTCCGGCGCGGAGGTTGACGTCTCGGTCGGCATCGACACTCCCGATCCCCAGCGTGTCGTCCTGCGCGTGCGCGACCGTGGAGTCGGAATCCCGGCCGGTGAGCTGAAGCGAATCTTCAAACGCTTCTACCGCGTGCCCAGAAGCCGCTCGAGTTCCCACGCCAAAGGGACCGGCCTCGGCCTGTTCATCGTTCGCGCCATTGCGCGCGCGCACGGAGGAAAAGTCTTCGCCGAAAGCGCCGGAGCAGCCCGCGGCACCACCGTCACCCTCGAGCTCCCGAGGAGCGCCGCATGAGCCGCGTCCTGGTCGTCGAGGATGAGGCGCATCTCGCCGACGGCCTGCGCTTCAACCTCGAGGCCGAAGGACACTCGGTCGAAGTCCTGGGCGACGGTGAAGACGCCATCGGGCGCCTTCTCGGCCCTGGCGAAAAATTCGACGCGGTCGTGCTCGACGTGATGCTGCCCGGCATGGACGGCTTCGCTGTCGCCACTGCTCTGCGCAAAGCGAGAAATTACGTTCCCGTGCTGATGCTCACGGCGCGTGGCCGCCCCGAGGATGTTCTCGCAGGATTCGCCGCCGGAACCGACGATTACCTTCCCAAACCATTCGAGCTTCCGATTTTCCTTGCCCGCCTCCAGGGCCTGCTTCGCCGCACGGCATGGCTCACCGATCAGGCGAGCGAAAAGCCCGCCGCCGGCGCCCCCACGTCGCACGCGTCTGTGTCAACATCGGCAGCCAAAGCCACCGCCCGCGCCCAACGCGCCGGCGACAAAGACAAATTCTCCTTCGACGGCCGCACCATCGACTTCGCCAACCTCGAGCTCCGCGCCAAGGACGGCACCATCCAGCTCACGCTCATGGAAGCCAAACTCCTGCGCCACCTGGTTCGCAGCAACGGCGAGACCGTCTCGCGCAAATCCATCCTCGAAGACGTCTGGGGCTTGCGCGAAGACACCGACACCCGCGCGATTGACAACTTCATCGTGCGTCTCCGCCGCTACATCGAAGAAGATCCCAGCGCCCCGCGTCACCTGCTGACGGTCCGCGGTATCGGATACCGATTTGTTCCCTGACCGCGCCATCTCCAGCACGGTTCCGTCGGGGCATCCGCCGCGCACCCTGTGGGGTGCGGGGGCTGAATGAGCCGAAAACACGGGCGGCCACCGCATCGTCGGCAGCATCGGGGGTCCGCTTTTCGCCGGCCGTCGCCGGCCCCGGCGATCGCGTCCCGCGCGTAACCATATTGAAACGCAGCACCACCCGCGCCGTTGACTCCCCGATGCCCTCTGTCAAGATTGGTCGAGCAATTCTCATTGAGAGGGGTGCATCCATGAACCACTTCCGCCGAGCCACGGCGATCCTCGTGTGCTTCCTGATCTCGCCTCTGGCAGAGCTGGCGTCGCCGCAATCCGGCACGCAGCGCGCCGGACAAATCCAGGCTCTGATACCGGCCGCTACGCGCAACGCCCAGCCCACCAAGACCCAGGACGAAATTGACTGGAACGATCTGCTGAAAACCGCGCACTCCGGCCGCGTCCGCGCAGGCCTGACGGACGGCTCGATCTTGAGCGTGGGGTCCGACAGCGAGCTCCGCGTCGTCCAGCACGACGCCACTTCGCAGCAGACCTCACTCGAACTCGACTACGGCAAAGTCCGCAACCAGGTCACTGCCATCACGAAAGCAGGCGGCAAATACGAGCTCAAGACTCCCAACGCCGTCATCGGCGTCATCGGCACCGATTTCATCGCGCTCTACAAAAGCAATCGAACAACGGTGATGTGCATCAAGGGCCGCGTAAAGGTCACACCTCTCGGCAAGATCGCAAAAAATACCGGCTCGCAAAGTTCGTCCGACAATTCTGTCACGCTAACCGACGGTCAGATGGTCGTAATCACCAATGCCATCCCGACCGCGGGGTTTCAACCCTCGAGCACACCGCCCGATGAATCGCAGGCCGGGCTGCTCGCCACCGACGTTCCCGACAACGGAAATCTGCCGCCTCCGGGCAGAGGTCCCCGAGGCGTCAATGCCGGAGGCGGCCTGAAGACGATCATTATCGGCGGCGCGATTGCGACCGGAATCGGCGTAGGCTTGGGCGTCGGCCTGGGTCCGGGTGGCCCCAAGGGTTGCACGCCCTCATCGGGTAACTGCAGGTAATTTCGCGGCCGCGATTCGTCGGCTAGCATGCCGCCAGGTGCGCGACTACCGGAGATTGGCCTGTCAGGTGAAAGCGTGGGGCTTCAGGGCCACCGAAAAGGGTCCGTCCCGTGACAGGCTTTCGTTTTGGTCTTGAAGATTTGTGGGTCGCGGGTTCGCCTGCGACATTGATTCACTCAAACGAAAAGGGGCACTGGCCCCCTGGCAATTCGCGCTTCCCTCCATCTCTATGAGCCCGCGGCAAAACACACCCTCACGCTGGCCGGCGTGGCTGCGCATCTCCGTTTTCAAAATCGACCTCGCCCTCGCGATCCTCGTCACCCTAGCGGGCGTCTGGCTCTTCGCCTACTTCGGCTATGGCGCCGACACCCGCGCCGGAATCGCCTTCCTGCAGAGTATCGAACAAAGCTCGCTCGACATGCGCTTCGGCATGCGCGGCCAGCGTCCGCACGATGATCGCATCGTCGTCGTCGGCATCGACGAGCGGACGCTTCAGGAAGTCGGCTCGTTCCCCCTGCCGCGCAAATCCTACGCCACGCTCGTCGACCGCCTCAGCGCCGGCGGCGCCAAAGTCATCGCTTTCGACGCCACGTTTCCTACGCCGGAAACCAACGGAGGAAGGGACGCGCTCGAACGCCTGCAAGCCGAACTCGGCCCTTCTGCGCCCGCCGGCGTGAAGAAAAAAATTCAGGAGCTTGAGGCCTCCGGCGACCCCGATGCCGTTTTCGCCGATTCCATGAAGCGCGCCGGAAACGTGATCCTCGGCCATCTTTTCCTCGATGCCGAAGCCGCCAAGCACGCCGATCCCAAGCTTGAAGACGATTACTTCAACATCGTGTGGGCCAAGAATTTCCCGCAGGTTTACAAAGTGAAATCGAAGGACGGCCGCGATTTCGATATGAGCCAGGCCTGGGTGCAGAATGGCGGCCGGGTCGCCGCGGGGGCTCAGGCCAATATCAAAATTCTCGCCGAGGCCGCCTCTTCCTACGGTTTCATCGACATCAATCCCGATCCCGACGGCACGCTGCGCCACGCCCTGCTCATCAAGCGCTATCGCGACCAGGACTATTTCCCGTCTCTCGCCATGCAGGTCGTGCGCGAATACGAGGACATTCCGGACCAGCAAATTGCCGCTTACATCGCCTCCGACGGCCTCGAGCGCATCCAGTTCGGCAGCCATACCATGCGGCAGGCCCGCGACGGCAGCGCGCTGATCAACTACACCGGCCCCTACGGCACCTACGCGCACTACTCCATGTGGGACGTGATGAGCGGCGCCGTTCCCGCCGACACTTTCCAGGGCAAAATCGTTCTGGTCGGCGCCACGGCGTTGGCCATCGGCGACCTTCGCAACACTCCGTTTGAGGGCGGGGGCGAGGCCTATATGGGAGTCGAGGTCCACGCCAACATCATCGACAATCTTCTGCACAGCAACGAAAAGGGCCGCACTTTCCTCACCCGTGGCTTCCGCGAGGAAATCACCGACCTCGGCTTCATCCTGCTGTTCGGCCTCGGCTTCGGTTATCTCTTCAGCAGCATGAAACCGCTGTGGTCGACGATCACCGTGCTGCTCGCGCTCGCCGGGTTCGGGTGGTTTGTCTATTTCGCCTTTGCGCGCGAGGGCCGCTGGCTCGGCTTCGTGCTTCCCGCAGGCACACTCGCCGCAAACTACGCCGCCATCACCAGCTTTCGCATGATTTTCGAAGAGGGCGAGAAGCGCAAAATCCGCAAGAGCTTCGCGCAGTATCTTTCGCCCGGTGTCATCGGCTTGATCGAAAAGGATCCGCAGAAATACATCCATCCCGGCGGCGAAACGAAAGACCTCACCGTGATGTTCAGCGATATTCGTGGATTCACAACCATTTCCGAAGGACTCTCGGCCGACGAGCTCGTCCGTCTGCTCAATGAATATCTCAGCGCCATGACCGACATTCTCTTCGCCAATCTCGGTACCCTCGATAAATACATCGGCGACGCCATCATGGCTTTCTGGGGCTCGCCCTACCCGCAGAGCGACCACGCCGAATCCGGTTGTCATTGCGCGCTCGAAATGTCGCGTGCGCTCGTGAAGCTCAACGAGAAATGGAAGCAGGAAGCCCGTCCGCCCATCGCCATCGGGATCGGCCTGAACACCGGGGAAGTCAACGTCGGCAACATGGGCTCGGAAAAGCGCCTAGCCTGGACCGTCATGGGCGACAACGTGAATCTCGCTTCACGGCTCGAAGGAATCACCAAGCAATACCAGATTCAAATCGTGATCAGCGAAAGTACCTACCACGACGTCGCCGGAAAATTTGTCTGCCGTGAACTCGACAAAATAAAAGTAAAAGGCAAGAACCACCCTGTGACGATTTACGAGCTGCTGGGCGTAGCCAGCGAACGTCCGAAATTCGAAGGGCTGCTGGCCGGTTTCGACCGCGCCATGCACTTCTACCGCAACCAAAATTGGCGCGAAGCCGCGGCCCAATTCGGCGAACTCCTCGGCATCCACCCCGACGATGGCCCCACCCGGGTCTTCCTGCAACGCGCCCTGGAGTATTTGGAGAACGCCCCGGAATCAGACTGGGACGGGGTCTATGTAATGAAATCGAAGTAGGGAGGGCCTTTTGGGCGGCGACCTTCAGGCCCTCATTCTTTCGCTATTGCCCAAGCCCGGAAAGCGTCAGCTTCCCCTTCATCTGTTTCGCTTTGGTCCAATCGTGATAGGTGTGGCACTCGAAGCAGCGCGCCTCGACTGCGTCCTTACCGGAATGATGGCACTTCTCGCAGGTCGCGATGCCGGGCATCAGAATATCGGACGTCTCGCGGCTGGTGAGCGCCGCATGGCATTCCGTGCACGCGACCATCTGGTGCCGGTCGTGATTGAAATTCGCGTGCGGCATCCAGCGCGGCGTGATATTCGATTTCGCCACCACGGGAAGCGCCGCCGCGGGAGCGAAATCGATCTGGTGGCACTGCCGGCACGTCTTGCCGTAGAGCAGCTGCTCGGATTCCGCCACGCGCTCGGCCACCCACTGCTCTGGCGTCAGAACGCGCACCGCCGCCGGCTGCAGCTTCTGCGGCAAACCGGGCACCGGAACGCGCTCGCGCACCTCCGCCGGGTGCGCCGCGATGTACTGTGTGAACTTCTGCAGCAGGAACGCGTGAATCACTTCTGGCGGTTCGTGCGGCGCGCCTTCGGCAAACCTCTTGTCGAATTGCAATCCGTGGCAGGCCGCGCAGGTGTTGGCGTACGTCGGCGGCGCCATCAGTGCCCGCGCCAGCACCATCGCCGCCCGATCGGATTTCTCCATGCTCGGCGGCATCGCCAACAAGGAAGCGGAAGTCATCCCGTTCGTTGCGGTCGTCGACACCTTCATCGATACCCGGGTCGCAGGCGCGGCAAAACGCCAGGGGTCGGTCGAATCCGGAGGCCGGTGGCAATCGTCGCAATCCAACTCGACCGGCCCGTTCGGCCCGGCGAGGTTTTTCTTCATGTGCACGGCGTGATTCAGCTTGATCGTGCCGGGATCGACCGCTCCGGGCCGCCGCGCCAGAAACTCAGGATGGCCCGAGCCGAAATTCTCGATGTCGCGCACGAAGTTCACCGCGCCGCCGGTGGATCGAAGGTCCGCGTGACACTGCGTGCAGGCCGCGTCGGAGGTCTTCGCAAGTTGAGGAAGCCCGCGATGCTCTTCGTGGCAGCTCGAGCAGTGCGGCGTAAACGGCTGGTCGGCGTGATGGACTGGCCCATCGTGGCAAGCGAGGCAGGCTCGGTCGCTGGTCTTTTGATTGAAAAAACCTGCCATCGTGAAATGACACGCGTCGCATTTCGCGGCCAGCACGGCGTGCGCCGACGACATTTGCCCGGCGCTATAGACGCGCTGGTTCCCGCGCACGGCGTGCCACGCGATCCAGGCGACCGCCAGGACCGGCGCGGCAATCGACAGCCACAAACGCCAACGGCGGAACGGATGCGGGCGCTTGAAATAGTTCATGTCGATGCGCTGCGCGCGTCGTTTTGTCGGTCGCTCCGCGCCGGCCATGATCTTTCGGGACGCTCCCCTAATACCGCAACGCTGTGATCGCGTGCACCACGCCCAGCAGGAGCAGCGCGAACGACAGCGGGATGTGCAGCATCAGCCAGCCGTGCAGCCAGTGATGCAGCAGTGACTGGCGGCGAAGCTGGCGTTCCTCATCGCAAACCTGTTCGAGCCGCTTCGCCGCGTCCTGCAGTCCGAGCGGCAGCAGCATCCGCAGTCCCTCGAACGTGCTCCGCGAGCGATCCGGGTTCGACAGCAGCTGATGTTTTTTCCCGCGGCTTTCCAGGAACGGCCGCATCTCGCGGCGGTAGAAATCGACGAGCGGCGCTGCATTCCCTCCTGCGGTCGAGGCGGATTCGGCCGTAGCAATCGTTTCATCCGCTCCAGCGATCAACTGCTCGCGAACATGATCGATCTGCTCGAAGATAGTTTCCGACGGAACCTGCGTCGTCATCATATTCGGCATGTAGTGCTGCAAGAGGGCACCGAAAATGCCGCTGGCAACCACGATGATCAGCAGAACCATCAGCACCGTTGTGAGCGGCCCGCCGAAATGGAAACCTGCGTGGAACAAAATGATCGGCAGGCTCAACAGGCCGAGCCAGAGGTGGCCGCGCATCCAGCTCTGGGCGCGGCCGAGCCGCCAGATCGGAACCTTTTTTCGTCCGGCCAGCAACCCGGCGAAAATCATGAATGCGGAGCCGAGAATACCGAATGTGAGTCCGAGCGGGCTGCCGCCGCTCGGTCCGGAGGGCGCGCGCACGGCATAGGGAACGTACATGGCGGTCGACGCGCCGAGGATGATGAGTGAGGCGCCGAGCCATTTCCTGTGTGTGTAGTCGATGCGCACAGTTGGTCGTGAGCTAGGGCTTTTGCGCGATGCCCGGCGTTTGGCCGAGCAGGCCGGCGAAGAATTTTCGCGGGTCGACCCGGTGCGCCGCGTCGTGCGGGCAGGCGTAGACGCAACTCGGCTCGCTCAGATGAGTGCAAAGATCGCAGGAGGTGGCTTTCTGTTTCACCGCGGCGATCCTGCGGCCCGGATGCATCGGATCGTCCACGTCCACATTGAACGGGTGCAGGTTGATGTTGCCGTACGGGCAATTTTCTGCGCACAAGCCACAGCCGATGCACCAGTCCTCGATGATCACTTCGAGCGAGTTGCGGCGGCGGATCGAGCCGACCGGGCAGCCGACCATGCACAGCGGGTCGAGGCACTGCCGGCACGACGTGGCCACCAGATAGTGATCAAAGCGCAGACCTTCCCGGACCAGGCGCGTGATGCCGTCGTGCGAATCGGCGCAGGCGCGCACGCAGGCGTCGCAGCGCGTGCAGCTGTTCAGGTCGAGCAGGAGCAGGCTTTGCGCCTCCATCAGCCCCTGTGTCAGGAAATTATCCAGAGGCACGCTCTGCACCACGGAGAGGCGCTCGCGATTCATCTGCGCGCGCGCGTGCTCCACGGTTTCCAGTTTCTGCCGCACCGCGGGGAACTGCGCGATCATGCGATTGAAGTCGTCCGCGCCGATACGCACAAGTTCCACATGGTCGAGCGCAGTGCACATGGCCGTGCGGATGTCTCCGGCGAGCAGGCCCGTCTCGCCGAAATAATCGCCGCGCGAAAGATAGGCGAGAACCATGTCGCCGCCGGGATGCGTTTGCGAAACTTTCACGAAGCCGATGCGCACCAGATAAAAGCTGTCGGCCGGATCGCCCTGGCGGCAGATCACTTGCCCCGGCGCGTAACGGACCAGCTCGACTGATTCGCGCAGGCTGCCGATGAATTCGTCGGTCAGCTCCGCGAAGACAGGCACAGAACGCAGATGGCTATCGAGTGCGCGCTGGCGATAGGACTTGTCAAGCTGGGCGCGGAAATTCTTGTTGCGCTGCATGATATCGAGTACGTTGCGCAGCATTTCGAGCATGGAGCAATCAGTTTCCGCGCGCACGGTGGCCGAGCGCGGATAGAGACTCATGCAGGTCATTTCGCCGAAAAGATCGCCGGGGCCGAGCTCGGCGACCGGGTTGTCGTAACTCAGGTCCATCGGCGCGTCGATGGGAATCCAGCGCTGGTCGGCCTCCTCGTCGCGGCGGTCGCGGCTGCGCTGGGCGAGCGAACTGGAAAGCTTGCCGATGAATTTCTTCAGGCCGCTCTGCGTTTTCACGTGCGCCATCGGCGTGGAGATGGAAACCTGCGCTTGGCCTTCCAGGATGTAGAAGGCCGTCGAGCCGTATTCGCCCTCGCGGCAGATGATGTCGCCCTTGCGGAAACGGCGCTTCACCACGGCGCCGCGATTCAGGCTCAGGAACGTTCCGCTGACACCCTTGAACACGGGCAGCGATTGAAGCTCATCGGGCGAAACGGTTTCGAACGCCGGACCGCTGCCGAGGGCAGTGCGCGTGACGCCTTTGTTGGTCAGCGCGCCGGTGGGGCAGGAAACCATGCACTCGCCGCAGGAAACACAGCTGGATTCGCCCATCGGCTCGTTGTCGTCAAAGGCGATGCCGGCATGCGAGCCTTTGCCCATGCGGCCGAGTACGAAATTTTCGCGGATTTCGCTGCAGCCGCGGATGCAGCGGTCGCACAGGATGCAGGCGTCGAAATCGACGGCGATGCTCATCGAGGAATCGTCTTTGCTGCGGCCGGTCGTACGGTGCGAGAAGCGCGGCTGCGTGATTTTTTCCTGGCGCGCGAGCCCTTCGAGCTCGCAGTCGCCGGAATGCTGCTGGCGGGCGCAGGGCGACGGATGGTCGGCCATCAGCATCTCGATCAGCGTGTGTCGCGCGCGCTGCACCTTCTCCGACGAGGTCGTGACGACCATGTTCGGCTCGACGGGACGCACGCAGGACGCGGTGAAAACGCGCGCGTTGACGTCCACAACACAGAGCCGACAGACACCGACCGGCGTTTCGTTCTGCTGATGGCAAAGCGTGGGGATGGCGATGCCGTTCAGGCGCGCGGCGTCGAAAACGGTGGTGTCCTTGGGAACGGCTACCTTCTTGCCGTCGATGGTCAGCTCGACCAGGGCGGCGCTCATGCCCGCCTCGTGGCGGCGACCACTTCTGCAGCCGTTGGAGCACCCCGAAAGCAGACGCCGGAGGAACACTCGCGGCGCGAGATGTGCGCTTCGATTTCGTCGGGGAAGTGCTTCATCACGGACGCGATGGGCGCGGGAACGACCTGGCCGAGGCCGCAGATCGAAGTAAGCCGCAGCGCGTCGGAAAGTTCGTCGATCAGAGCGCGATCGCCGGAGCCGGCGCTGCCCTGCGTCCAGCCGGCCAGCAGGTCGACCATTTTTTGCGAGCCGACCCGGCACGGCACGCATTTTCCGCAGGACTCGTTGCGGAAAAATTTGGTCGAGTTCAGCGCCATGTCAAGCATGCAGGTGTTTTCGTCGCAGACTACCACGGCACCGGAGCCGAGCATCGAGCCTGCGTCGGCAAGCGCCTTGAAATCGAGTCTCACGTCCGCCATCGACGCGGGCAGGTAACCCGAAGACGGACCCGACGGCGCGAAGCCTTTCAGTTTCTTGCCGCCGGGGATGCCGCCGGCGTAGCTGTGGATCAGATCGGAAATCGTGGTGCCCATGGGGACTTCGTAGACTCCGGGTTTGGCGATATCCCCGCTGATCCCGACGAATTTCAGCCCAGCGCAACCGCCCACGCCCTGCGCTTTGTACCATTCGACGCCGCGGACGAGGATCGGCGGGACGTTGGCGAATGTTTCGACATTATTGATGACCGTCGGCTTGTTCCACAGGCCCTGCGCCACGGGAAAGGGAGGCTTGTTGCGCGGCTCGGCGCGCTTGCCTTCGATGGCTTCGAGCAACGCGCTTTCTTCACCACAGATGTAGCCGCCGGGACTGACGAAGAGCTCGAGATCGAAGGCGAATTCGCTGCCGAGAACGCTTGGGCCGATCAGGCCTTCGCGTTTGCAGCGCACGATTTCCTCCTGCAGGATTTTTTCCTGCTCGTCGTATTCGTGCCGGATGTAGAGGATGCCCTTATTCGCCCCGGTCAGCAGGCCGGCGAGAATCATCCCTTCGATCACGAGGTGCGGAACGTGGGTGAGGATGAAGCGATCCTTGATCGTGCCGGGCTCGCTTTCGTCCGCGTTGCAGACGATGTATTTCTCGGGACCGGGTTGCTGGCGAACCAGCTGCCATTTGGATTCCGTAGGGAAACCGGCCCCGCCAAGGCCGCGAAGCCCCGAGGCTTTCAGCTGCGCGAACGCCGCGTCCCAGGCGCGCGATTGGACCAAGCGGCGGACGACGGCGTAACGCTCGTTGGGAGCGTTATATGGATCGGAAGCGCACCGAACGCCGCGGGGCGACTCCGCGGGCTCAGGCTGTGAACCCTGCGTGACCACGTCGCGAACCATTTCCTCGATCTGCGATTCGGTGAGGCGCGTGTAGATGCGGTCGTTGACGGCGATGGCAGGAGCCGTGTCACAGCGGCCGAGGCAGGAAATACCACGGATGGTGACCTCCGTGCTGCTGAGATTCTGTAAGCGATCTTCGAGGCGCGCGCGGAGACCGTCGGCGCCGCGCCGGTGGCAGGACATGTCCTGGCAGACGGCGACATCGGCTTTCGGCGGCGGGCTGAGGCGGAAATGCGGATAAAAGCTGGCGACGCCGTGCAGACGATAGAGTGGAACGTCGATTTTTGCGGCGAGGATCTTTAGTTCTTCGGTGGGCAGGTAACCGAAACGGTGCTGGATCTCCCGCAACCCGTCGAAGATCAACGTGACTCTCCCAGACAGAGGGTCGTTCAATTCCGCGGCGGAATCAATCGCGGTGGTGGAGATGGTGACGCAACAGGATATAGCAGAGATGGTTGGGCAAGTAAACGGCTGGGACGGAAGAGGTTCCCGCCGCAGAGAAACATAGGAAATGAGCCGAGCCGAAAAAACCAGCGCGAAGAATGAATTTGCGATGGCGCCGGCCGGATGGGATGCCGCCGCCCGGGAACCTTTACGGATTGTATCGGTCGAATCCAGATCGGCGATTGGCAGCGGGAAAATTGGGGTAGAGTATGGCTGCCGAACGGGACATGATCACTTTGCCCCAGCCCACGCCCTGTTGCTCGTTACTGCTGTGTGCCGCAGCCCTTCTGCTAGCTGCGGTTGGGCCCTCGATCAGTGTCGCGCAATCAGGTGCCGCTGCATCCCCGGGAGCCGGAAAATATACCGGACCGGGCTCTTGCGCTTCCACGGCTTGCCACGGCGCGATCACGCCGCAAGACATCAACGAGGTGCTGCAGAACGAGTACAGCGTCTGGATCGTGCAGGATAAACATGCGCGAGCGTACAACGCGCTGACGGGTGCGATTGGCGAGCGGATGGCGGGGATTCTGGGCGTGGGCAAGGCGGAGGCGGCGCCGAAATGCCTGGCCTGCCATGCGCTGAATCCTCCGGCAGACCTGCGATCACGGACGTTTGACGTGAGCGAAGGCGTGAGCTGCGAGAGCTGCCACGGGCCGGCGTCGGGATGGCTGGGCCCGCACACGGAGCGGAACTGGACGCACGCGCAATCGGTGGCGGCGGGGATGGTGGATGTGCGCGACATCGTGAAGCGCACAGAGAAATGCCTGAGCTGCCACCTGGGCAGCGAGGAAAAATTCGTGGATCACGAAATGATCGCGGCGGGGCATCCGGATCTGTTTTTCGAGCTGGCTTCGTTTTCGGCGGCGATGCCGCGGCACTGGAAGGTGCCCGGCGAGCCGGGCGAACCGACGCGTAGCGATCCGTGGTACGACGTGCGGGAGCTGACCACGGGACAGGCGGTCGAGCTGCGCGAGTCGATGCTGCGGCTGGCGGGGCGCACGAAGGGGAAAAACTGGCCGGAGTTTTCCGAGATGCAGTGCTACGCCTGCCATCACAGCCTGACGCCGCCGGAACAGAGCTGGCGGCAGGCGCGCGGGTATCCGGGGCGGCGGCCGGGCGATCCACCGTGGAACGGGTCGCGGTATGCGGTGTTTCGCGACGTGGTGCAGGAGCTGGGCGGGACAGCGGCTCACCCGTTGGAGGACCAGGTCACGCAGGTGACGGCGCTGATGAGCGCGCTGAATCCGGACCGCGAGGCGGTCGCGACGGCGGCGGCGAACGTGTCGCGCACGGCAGACGCGGTGGTGGCGAGTGTAGAGGGCGCGGCGTACGATCCGGCGGCGACGCGGCGGTTGCTGCGGAAGATTTGCGCCGATGCGGACGAAATTTCCGGGGAGGGCGAGCAATCGGCGGCGCAGGCGGCGATGGCGATCCAGTCGCTTTTCGTGGCCTACGACCGCGACGCGAAAGTGCCGAACTCGGCCGACATCCGCGCGGCGATCAGCGCGCTGTTTCAGCAGCTCCAGACTCCTTCTTCCTACGATCCGCGGAATTTTTCGCGACAGATGCAGCAGGTGAATGCCCTCCTGAGGTGAATCGTGCGGCAATTTGATCTGGTGGTGATCGGCTCGGGCCCGGCCGGCGAGAAAGGCGCGGCACAGGCGGCGTATTTCGGCAAGCGCGTGGCGCTGGTTGAGTGCGTCCGGGAGCTGGGCGGGGCCTCGATCAACACGGGAACGCTGCCGAGCAAAATCCTGCGCGAATCGGCGCTTTATTTTTCAGGACTGAAGCAGCGCGGGCTCTACGGGATCGATTATTCGCTGCGCGAGGGATTGACGGTGCAGAGCTTCACGCATCGCAAGGACGTGCTGGTGGGCATGGAGCGCGAGAAGATCCGCGCGAACCTGGCGGCGCACGGGATCGACCTGGTATCCGGGACGGCTTCGTTTGAAGACCCACACACCGTGTCGGTAACGCGCTCTGCAGGTGACGGGGAGCGACTGCGGGGCGAGGCGATCTTGATTGCCACCGGTTCGCGGCCGCACCGGCCGGCGGAGATCCCCTTCGACGATGAGGTGATCTTCGATTCGGACTCGATTTTGAAGATGGGTCGGATTCCGCGGAGCCTGGTGGTGGTCGGCGGCGGGGTAATCGGGTGCGAATACGCATCGATTTTCACGGCGCTGGGCGTAGAGGTGGCGCTGGTGGACGGGCGCGACCGCGTGCTGCCATTTCTGGACGCGGAGATTTCGGCGGCGCTCGCCGAGCGGCTGGCGGGGCTGGGGGTGAAGTTCTATCTGGGCGAGCGGATGGGTCCGATCGAGCGCACCAAGCAGGGCGTGAAGATCTCGATGCCATCGGGTGCGACGATCGAGACGGAAGCGGCGCTGTTTGCAGCGGGGCGGCGCGGAGCGGTGGACGGGTTACGGCTGGAGAAAGCCGGCCTAGAGGTAAATAAGCGCGGGTACATCGAGGTCAATTCTTCCTATCAGACGGCCGTGCCGTCGGTGTATGCAGCCGGGGACGTGATTGGATTTCCAGCGCTCGCTTCGACTTCGATGGAGCAGGGGCGCGTGGCGGCTTGCCATGCGTTTGGATTCGAGTACAAGCAGAGGCTGGCGTCGATGCTGCCGATGGGGGTGTACACCATTCCGGAGATTTCGGCGGTCGGAGAATCGGAAGAAAGCTGCCGCGAGAAGAAAATCGACTATGAGGTGGGGCGAGCGCGGTATGCCAATAATGCGCGGGGGTTGATTGCAGGTGATCCGGCCGGATTGTTGAAATTGATTTTCCGGCGTGAGGATCATCTTCTGCTGGGAGTGCACATTATTGGAGAGACCGCGACGGAGTTGATTCATCTGGGAATGATGGTTTTGGAGTCAGGCGGGTCGATCAATCTTTTTATTGATTTCGTTTTCAATTATCCCACGCTTTCGGAGATGTATAAGTACGCGGCGTATGACGGTTTGGGGAATTTGACCGGGCACAAGTTGCGGCAGGGGTAGGACCAGAAAAACCAAGTTGCCGCTTCAAGGATTTCCGGGACGCTATTGCGTGGGGTTGCGGGGGAAGTGCAGGTAGGGGAGGCGGACGCCTCCGATCATGATTTCGTCTGCCTGGATCGACAGAGGGGCCTCGTAGCCGACCCCGCCGCCCGCCGTTACGTAATCGTCCTGATCCACTCCGTCGCCGCTAACGCCGAGGCCTCCCACCAGCTGTCCATTCACGTAAAGTGGTTCCGATCCCGGGAAGAATACGATGCCGCTCTGACTGATGGCGGGCCAGGAGGCGCTCGGCGTTTGATATCCCTGCGTGCAGGGGCTGGCGACGTCCTGCGTGTAGAGGTTGAAGAAGGGGCCAGGGGACGTGCCGTTGATGCCCGGCGGGAAGAACGGCTGGGCACCGAAACCGATGGTGCGGTTGGTGACGGCGGTGCCGATGGGGACGTCGCTGAGGTCCTGCGGTTGGCGCGCGGCACTGGAAAAGTAGACAACATTGCGGGCTTTCGAGGCGGCGACGTCAATGCTGAAGACAGTGCCGTCGGGCATGCGGTAGAGGCCGATGATGTTTCCATCCAGATCGCTGACGGCAATGCTCATCTCCGCGCGGACTCCGACGGGGAGCCGGATCAGGGCGCGCGTCACCATCGCTGTGTTCACGGCGTTCGTGATGATGGTGGTGACTTGCGCGGCGGTGAGACCGCCGACTCCGTTGGTCGCCGGGATCAAGTAGCCCTCCGGCGGTTGACCGGGGCTGTCGATGGGAGTCTTGGTGTAGTTCGCGGAGTGGAAGGTGCCGGCGACGGTGCCGGCCGGCGGGGTCGTTTGGTTGACGAAGGGGAGCGCGATTCCGTCGATGATCACTTCGCCCGGAGGCGGCAGGGCGGCCACGTTGTCGAAGACACCGTCGAAATTGATCTGCGTGGCGATGAAGGCGGCGTATTCGGCCGTGAGCGGATCGACTCCTGCGACTCCGATGCCTCCGACCATGATGCCGTTCTTGAAAATAGGGACGCCGCCGGGATTCACGGCTGTCGGGTCGCTGTCGGAAACGTCGGCTTTGCCGGTGGCGACGCCGAGGCCCGGCAGAGTCCCGTCGATCAGGCCGGCGGGAGGAACAGAGGCGGAGAGGCCGGGTGACAGGGTGCAGCCGCGATTCGTGTTTTCAATGCCATAGAGCGCGGCGTTGGGCGCGTTCATCACGCCGGGCGGGAAATGAATTCCGCTGATGAATCGAACGGTGCGTGACGAGAGGGGCGATTGGTCGCTGCTGAAAAACGCGCCGGTGCGCGCGACGGAGACGGCAAGCTCGTCGGGCGGGACCATGCTGCCGAAGTTTCCAGTGACCAACGCCGGCGCGGAGGACCCTTTGTAGATGGCCAGAACCCTGCCGAGCCGGTCGACGACGGCGATGGCCATCGTGTCGGATTGCGCGGCCGCAGCGGCGGCCTGGACCAGGGCGTCGACGTCCCCGCTCGTCAGCGTTTGTGAGGATTCCGACGGCGGGGGCGGAGGAGGGTTCGACCCGCCGCCATTTTCAACGCCACTCGAGCCACCACAGGCCGATAGCACCACGCTCATCGCGATACAGAGCGCAAGCGGACAGAGAATCGACGCAGAGGAAGATCGATGCGCGGCGCGATGCATGCGATTGCACGTTATTGGTAGCACAGATGGGGTGTGGACTCAATCGGCCCGCCCCGGCGGCTGCCGCTGATCGAATCGCACCGGAAGGCTTCAAAAAGACTTGCCCGGCGCTGAGTAACGGTGTTACCTAGACGCGCACGAATTTTTTCCCGGACCACCGACGATTTTCAGGATATTGAGGATGCTTGCTGCATCCAACGCCCTCCCCCGAGTCGTCCTGCTGATCTTGCTTGTCTCCTCACCTTCGTTCGCCGCTATGAGAATCGCCGCCCTGGTTCGGCAGCAGCAACAGCTGCCCGGCAAAGTGCCCCAGAAGACAGGCGCGGTAGAGGGCAGGGTGCGCGACGCGAACGGGCGGCCGGTCGGAGGCGCAACAGCGACGCTGCGGAATCTGGCGACGGGCGAGATTCGCAAAGCGACTGCGAATGCCGAGGGAGTTTTCCGGCTGGTCGACGTGCCGGCCGGGGAGTATGAGCTGGGTATTGCGGGGGCGGGCTACGAGACTTTGGTCGAAGCGAATGTGACGATCGCGGCCGGTGGGTTGCTGACGCGCGAGATCAAGCTGGTGGCTGCGGCCGGGGCGACGCCGCCTGCGCCAGCCGGAGGCGAACAGCTTCCGCCTTCGACTCCTTCGGCTACCGCAACGGAATCGACTGCGCCGGGATATTCCGGGGCGAAGCAGAGCCCCGATCTTCAGCCGGGCGCGCCGCCGAACACGGCGTCCGCGACATTTCCTCCCGACGGCGAAGTTTTTCAGGCTGAGCCGAACCGCTGGCGCGTGACGATGCCGGAATGGAATCGCTACGGCACCGGCGGCGAGCATCCCTACGTGCACGGGAGCAAGTGGGATCCGTTCGACAAGAACAAATGGAAGGGTGACGTGCCGGTGATCGGGCAGCAGATCTTTTTCAATTTCACGGGGATCAGCGACACGTTTTTCGACGGGCGGCGGCTGCCGGTCCCGAGCGGCGTAAGCACGGCGCAGCCCGGAACGCCCGGATTCTTTGGCAAGGGCGAGCAGATTTTTCTGGATCAGCTCTTTATTTTTTCGTTCGACCTCTTTCACGGCGACGCGGCGTTTCGTCCGGTAGACTGGCGGATTCGAATCACGCCGGCGGTGAGCACGAATTACCTGGCGGTGCGCGAGCTGGGCATCGTGGCCGTGAACGTGCGCGACGGCACCACGCGGCTTGACGGGCACCTGGGATTTCAAGAGCTGTTCGGCGAGCTGAAGCTGCACGATATCGGGCCGAATTTCGATTTCGTTTCCGTACGCGCGGGAATTCAGGAGTTCAACGCCGATTTTCGCGGGTTTTTGTTCGTGGACGAGCAGCCCGGTGTACGATTTTTCGGGAATCTGGATTCGAATCGCTGGCAATACAACCTGGCGTATTTCAATCTGCTCGAGAAAAACACGAACAGCGGGTTGAACACGTTCGAGCGGCGGAAACAGCAGGTGATCATCGCCAATTTGTACCGGCAGGATTTCTTCTTTCAAGGATACACGGCCCAATTCAGCATCAGCTACAACGACGATCAGGGTGGGATTCATTACGACGACAACGGATTTCTGGTGCGGCCTTCGCCGATCGGGCGCGTGATTTTCGACAACCAGATCAAGACGCACGACATTCACGCGGCGTATCTCGGTTGGACGGGCGACGGGCACATCGGGCGGATCAATCTGACGAACGCGTTTTATCAGGCGCTCGGCACGGACAGTTTCAATCCACTGGCGGGGCGGCCGGTGACGATCAACGCACAGATGGCCGCGGTGGAGGCTTCGGTGGACAAGGATTGGATCCGGTTCAAGGGCTCGCTGTTTTACGCGTCGGGCTCGGCGAATCCGGAGAGCGGGCACGCGCGCGGTTTTGATGCGATCGAGGATTTTCCGGAATTCGCGGGCGGAATTTTCAGCCTGTGGAATCGCGAGGGGATACGGCTGACCGGCACGGACGTGGGCCTGACGTCGCCCGACAGCCTGCTGCCGAGCTTGCGTTCGGACAAGGACGAAGGCCAGGCCAATTTCGTGAATCCGGGAATTTTTCTCGCGAATCTGGGTACCGATTTTGATTTAACGCCAAAGCTGCGCGGTTTCGTGAACGTGAACTACTTGCGATTCATGCGCACAGAGCCGCTGGAGCTGCTGCTGTTCCAGTCGCCGATACATCATTCGATCGGTGTCGATTCAAGCATCGGCGTGCGCTACCGGCCGCCGCTGACGGAAAACATTTCGATTACCGCCGGGGCCGCGGCGCTGGTACCCGGGCAGGGGCTGCGTGACATTTATACGGGCAAAATGATGTTTTCGCTGTTCTCCGACATCAAGTTTCAGTTTTAGCGCAAGGCGGGAGCGAACGGGCAAGTGCAGAAACAAAAACCATCGGCGATGGCGGGGGTGCAGCGTTGGTTTGGCAGCGTTGCCCTGCTTGCCTTTTTCTCGTTTGCGCTCGAGCATGGATTGCCGTCGGCCCAGGCGCACACGCACACCCAGCCTGCTTCTCAGTCCGGATCCTCTGCGTCCGCTTCCCCGGGGGTTGCGCCGACGGCGCGGCGAAGCTTGATCACGCAGACGCAGGCCGAGGCCGATCGGAAGAGCGCAGGCTGCGTCAGTTGCCATGTGAATGTCGATGAGCCGACCATGCATCCCACGCGCACGGTGCGGTTGGGCTGCACCGACTGCCACGGCGGCGATCAAGCGGCCACGATCGCGCCAGGCACGGCGAAAGATTCCGCGAACTATACTCAGGTGAAATTAAAGGCCCACATCGAGTCGCGCGATCCGATATTCGCGCACGGGCTGGCCAAGGCGCAACGCGCTTACACCGCCTGGCTGCGCGAGAACTACGCCTACGTTCGGTTCGCGAATCCCGGCGATCTGCGCGTGGCGCGCGAGACCTGCGGATCCCTCGGCTGTCACACGTCGGAAGTCCGTAACGTGAGCACCAGCATGATGACGCACGGCGGGATGCTCTGGGGCGCGGCACTCTACAACAACGGATCGTTTCCGCTGAAAAATGCGCGCTTTGGCGAAAGCTACTCCGCGAACGGCGAGCCGCAGATGATGCAGACCGTACCGCCACCGACGACCGAAGAAACGCGAACGAAGGGCGTGGTGCCGGAGCTGACACCGTTGGAACGCTGGGAAATCTCGCAACCGGGCAACGTACTTCGCGTATTCGAGCGCGGCGGTGAGAAAAAGGGCGAGATCGGTAATCCGAAGCCCGCCGAAGACGATGGAAAGCCGGATGATCAGCTCGGCGAGCGGGGATTCGGCACCTTGCTGCGCACGGATCCGGTTTTTCTGGGACTGCAGAAGACGCGGCTGTTCGATCCGTTGATGTCATTGCCGGGAACGAACGACCAGCCGGGCGACTATCGCGGCAGCGGCTGCACCGCGTGCCACGTGGTGTATGCCAACGACCGGTCGCCGGAGCATTCCGGGCCCTGGGCGCCCTACGGGCATCTGGGCGAAAGCGCGTCAAGTGATCCGACGATTGCGAAGGGCGAACCCGGGCATCCGATCCGGCACACGTTCACGCGATCGATTCCTTCCAGCCAATGCATGGTCTGCCACATCCATCCCGGCACGAATATGGAAACGACGTATTTTGGCTACACCTGGTGGGACAACGAAGCCGATGGCGAGTCGATGTATCCAGCGAAGCAGCGCAATCCGACGGCGGAAGAGAAATTCGAAGTCGCGCAGAGAAATCCGGAGGGCGCGGCGCCGAAAGGGCTCTGGGCCGATACAAAATTCCTGGAGAAACTGGGCAGCCCAGAATTCAACGCGCAGCTGAAGCAAAGCCAGTTTGCCGACTTCCACAGCCACGGCTGGGTCTTCCGGGCGGTTTACAAGCGCGATCGCGCGGGAAATCTGCTCGATGCCGACAACAAGGTCGTGGCACCTGACGATCCGGCGAAGTTCTCGAAGGCCGTGCACCTGGCCGACATTCACCTGGAAAAAGGGATGCAGTGCGTGGATTGCCATTTTCAGCAGGACGTGCACGGCAACGGAAAGCTCTATGCCGAACCGCGTGCGGCCATCGAGCTCGATTGCACCGATTGCCACGGCACAGTGGAAAAGCGCGCGACGCTGATCACGTCCGGCCCCGCGGCACCCGACGGCGGCACGCATCTGGACGCGCTGCGCACGCCATCAAACCAGCGGCGATTCGAATGGCGCGGAGGCACGCTGATCCAGCACTCCATGGTCGAGCCGGACAAGGAATGGGAAGTGGTGCAGACGCTTGACACGATCACACCCGGCAATGCGCACTACAGCGAAAAATCGCGCTGGGCGAAAACGGTGCGCGTCGACGGCACCACGTGGGGCACGCTGCCGTCGGATGAATCCGAGCTGGCGCACGCAAACAGCCGCATGACCTGCTACGCGTGCCACACATCGTGGACACCAAACTGCTTCGGCTGTCATTTGTCGATGACCGCGAACCAGCGCATGCCGATGCTGCACAACGAGGGGCTGATCACGCGGAACTACACGTCCTACAATTTTCAGGTGCTGCGCGATGACGGCTTCATGCTCGCGATCGACGGCACGGTGACCGGCCATCGCGTGGCGCCGGCGCGGTCGTCGTGCGCGATTACGGTCAGCTCGCAGAACCAGAACCGCGAATGGCTCTACTACATGCAGCAGACGGTTTCCTCGGAAGGATTTGCAGGGACGGCGTTCAGCACGTTCGTGCCGCACACGGTGCGCGCGAAAGAGACGAAGCAGTGCGACGACTGCCACGTGAGCGCGCACAACGACAACAACGCATGGATGGCGCAGGTGCTCCTGCAGGGCACGAACCTGCTGAATTTCATGGGCCGGTACGCGTATGTGGCCGACGGCGCGAAAGGATTCGAGGCCGTAGCCGTGGCCGAGCATGACGAGCCGCCGGCGATTATCGGCAGCTACCTGCAGCGGCTGGCCTATCCGGACGATTACAAGCAGCACGTGGCGCGCGGGCGTGAATTGCAGGAAGCCTACCATCATCCGGGCAACGTGCTCGACTTGCAGCTGCGCGGCGAGTATCTCTATGCGGCGCTGGGCAAAGGCGGGTTCCGCGCGTACGACGTGGCGAACGTCGATAACAAAGGTTTTTCCGAGCGGCAGACGACCGCGCCGGTTTCGCCGTTGGGCCAGCGGCTTTACGTGCGTACGAAATATGCCACGGCGATTGCGAGTCCTTCGACGTTGGCGATCGATCCGGCACGCACGCACGATCCGGAAAACGAAGAAGGGCCGATCCACGCGATGTACGCGTACCTGTACGTCGCAGACAAGTACGAAGGACTGGTGGTGATCGGCGATTCGAATCCCCAGAGCAAAACGCCGGGTGTGAGCACCTTGCTTGATGGGGATCCCCGAAACAATTTTCTGAAACGGGCGCTGGCGTTCAATCCGGACGGAATTCTGAACGGGGCGCGGCGGATTACGATCGCGGGCACATACGCCTACATGCTGTGCGATCGCGGGCTCGTGGTGGTTGATCTGGATAAGCCGCTCGCGCCGCGCGTGGTGGCGCAGATCGGCACACCCCAACTGAACGATCCGCAGGGCATTTCGATCCAGTTCCGCTACGGATTCGTGGTGGATCGCGACGGGCTGAAAGTGCTGGACGTGACCACACTCGGCCGTCCGCGCGTGGTGCCGAATGCGCTGGTGAAGCTCGATGACGCGCGCAATGTGTATGTGGCGCGCACGTATGCGTACGTCGCGGCGGGCAAACAGGGCCTGGCGATCGTGAGCGTAGAGCGGCCGGAGCAGCCCCGGCTCGATCAGATCTTCTCTGCGGACGGAAAAATCAACGATCTGCGCGACGTGAAGATCGGAATGGTGGATGCGAGCGCGTTCGCGTTTCTGGCTGACGGCCGCAACGGCATGCGCGTGCTGCAAATCCTTTCGCCCGAGGATTCGCCGACTTCATACGGCTTCAGCCCGCGGCCCACTCCCAAATTGATCGCGAGCTATCGCACGGGCGCCCCGGCGCTGGCAATCTCCAAGGGAGTCGATCGGGATCGCGCGGTCGACGAGAGCGGCAACCAACTCGCAGTTTTCGGACGCCGCGGCGCACGCCCGCTGAACCGCGAAGAGGCCGCCCGGCTGTATCTGCACGATGGCCAGACATTCACCGTAACGAACGACCCGCCGGGCCCGTCACACTAAACGGCCCTTATGCGCAGGATCCGGATAGCCGATCGCGTTATTGCAAAATCGAATCATTCCCATCGTCGAACAGGATGGGCATTCGCGGATTCCCTCGCGCGGAGGAGGTATATAATAGAGGTGATCAAACATTTCGAAAGGAACGCTACCTTTCCGTTTGGGAAGGCTTAGACCATGGCGGTATCCCCCATCGTACGTCCCCCGGATGTAGACGAGCTCGAAGAGATCTGGGAGTGGATTGAGTCCTTCGATTCAGTGGTAGAAAACGGCAAGCCCGGCTTGGCCTCACGAATCCTTCAGGAAATCCGAAATCGTGCATTGGCCTGCGGAGTGCAAGTACCGTTTACCGCGAATACGCCCTATGTGAACACAATTCACGTGAGCCAGCAGCCGCCTTTGCCCGGCGATCAGGAAATCGAGCGCAAGATCAAGAGCCTGGTGCGCTGGAACGCCCTGGCGATGGTGGTGCGCGCGAACCGGGAAGAGCACAACATCGGCGGGCACATCTCAACCTATGGATCGGTGGCGACGCTGTTCGAGGTCGGATTCGATCATTTTTTTCGCGCGCGCACCCCGGAATATGAGGGCGACACAGTCTATTTCCAGGGCCATGCCGCGCCGGGCGTTTACGCACGCGCGTTCGTGGAAGGGCGCCTGTCGGCGGCGAAGCTGGAGAACTTCCGCCGCGAACTGAAAAAGGGCGGCGGCCTTTCCTCTTATCCGCATCCGTGGCTGATGCCGGATTTCTGGGAATTTCCGAGCGTGTCGATGGGCCTGAGCCCGATCATGGCGATTTACCAGGCTCGATTTAACCGGTATCTGGAGGATCGCGGTCTGAAGCCGAAAACCGACGCGAAAGTATGGGCGTTTTTGGGCGACGGCGAAACCGACGAGCCGGAAACGCTGGGCGCGATTACGCTGGCGTCGCGCGAGCACCTCGACAACCTGATTTTCGTAATCAATTGCAATTTGCAGCGGCTGGACGGGCCGGTACGCGGCAACGGCAGCATCGTCCAGGAGCTCGAAGCGGCGTTCCGTGGCGCAGGCTGGAATGTGATCAAGGTGCTGTGGGGCTCGGACTGGGATCCCCTGTTTGAAAAAGACGTGGACGGACTGCTGGCGAAGCGGCTGGGCGAAATGGTCGACGGCGAGTATCAAAAGCTGATCGTTGAATCGGGCGCCTACATCCGCGAGCATGTGTTTGGCGGCGATCCGCGTCTGCTCAAGATGGTGGAGGACATTCCCGACGAAAAACTGCACGCCTTGCGCCAGGGCGGGCACGATCCGAAGAAGGTATACGCGGCCTACAAGGCAGCGGTGGATCATACGGGAACTCCGACGGTGATCCTGGCGCGCACCATCAAAGGCTACGGACTGGGCGAGGCGGGCGAGGGGCGCAACGTCACGCACCAGCAGAAGAAAGTGGACGAGGAAACTTTGCGCCATTTCGGCGAGCGGTTCGGGCTTTCCTTCACCGAAGAGCAATTCGCCGAAGTGCCCTTCTATCGTCCGCCGGACGACAGCCCGGAAATCAAGTACCTGCGGGAATGCCGCACGAAACTGGGCGGCTACATGCCGCAGCGAAAGGTTCGCTCGAAGCCGCTCGAGCTGAAAGACACCTCCCTGTTCGATGAATTTCACACCGGAAGCGAAGGACGCGATGTGTCGACAACGATGGCTTTCGTCGGCATGTTGCGCAAAATGCTGCGCGATCCTGAGATTGGCAAACTGGTGGTTCCGATCGTGCCCGACGAAGCGCGGACGTTCGGTATGGAGTCGCTGTTCAGACTCGTCGGCATCTATAGCAGCCAGGGACAGCTCTACGAGCCTGTCGATATGAACACGCTTCTTTATTACAAGGAGTGCAAAGACGGCCAGATCCTGGAAGAGGGCATTACGGAAGCGGGATCGATGTCGTCTTTCATCGCAGCGGGCTCGGCGTACGCCACGCACGGGATCAACACGATTCCGTTCTTCATTTTCTATTCGATGTTCGGTTTTCAGCGGGTGAACGATTTGATCTGGGCAGCGGCGGATACGCGTTGTCGCGGATTCATGCTGGGCGGCACGGCGGGACGCACGACGCTGGCCGGTGAAGGTTTGCAGCATCAGGATGGCAATAGCCACGTGCTGGCGCTGCCGATTCCGACGCTGCAAGCGTATGACCCGGCGTTTGCGTACGAGATCGCGGTAATCATCGAAGACGGCATCGACCGGATGTATCGCAAGGGCGAAAGCATCTTCTACTACATCACGGTGATGAATGAGCCGTACGCTATGCCGCCGATGCCGGGAGGTTCGCGCGAAGGAATTTTGAAGGGCCTGTATCGTTACAAACCTGCCGCCGACTCCAAATCGAAACTGCGTGCGCAGCTGTTCGGCAGCGGCTCGATCCTGCGGGAAGTGCTGAAGGCGCAGGGGATTCTGGCGGAAAAATATCACGTTGCTGCGGATGTCTGGAGCGTGACGAGCTATAAGGCGCTCTATAGCGATGGCATCGAGACAGAGCGCTGGAATTTGCTGCATCCGTCGGACAAGCCGCGCGTGCCTTACGTCACGCAGTGTTTGGCGGAGGCGCCCGGGGTGCTGGTGGCGGCCACGGATTATCTGAAGGCGCTGCCGAACCTCGTCAGCTCCTGGATGCCGCGACGGCTCGCATCGCTCGGCACAGACGGATTCGGGCGCAGCGAGAGCCGGGAATCGCTCCGCAACTTCTTCGAGGTCGATGCGCGATTCATCACGCTCGCGACGCTGCACGAGCTGCTCCGCGAGGGTAAGATCCAGGCCTCCTTGGTGCAGAAAGCGATCAAGGATCTCGAAATCGACGTCTCAAAACCCGACCCGTTCACATCGTGAAACGCGGTTTTTCAATCGAGCGGCGAGCGGACGGTTTCGCTTGACGAAATCCGCTCGTTTTCGCCAGAATCCCCTTAGAAGCACGCGCTGGAAGTGGCTTCTCGAACCCGAGGGTTCGGGGGCCTTGGGGGGTGGTTGAGGTACGCCCTCCCGCAGACCGAAACGAGGTAACAGCCATGGGAAAGATTGTTGCAGCGTACGCCACCGTGCACGCTCCGCAGCTTTTTGACCGTCCGCCGAGCGAAGACCCCAAGCAGCTCGACGCCGACATCGCCGCGATGCGCCAGATCGGCAAGGAGCTCGAGGAAACCAAGCCGGACGCCATCATCGTGATCGGCAGCGATCACCTGGAGACTTTCTTTTTGAGCTCTGTGCCGACCTTCGCCATCCTGTCGGGCGAATATTCGCACGCCGAATTCGCCGGCCGGAAGTACGAGCTGAAGATCCACGAAGCGCTCACCGAAGATCTGCTCGATAAGCTCATGAAAATGGGCTTCGACCTGGGCTACTCGCAGGACGCCGTGCTGGGGCACGCGTTTGCGGCCGTCTACGAATGGGTGATTGAAGGGCGTAAGATTCCAGTCGTGCCGATTTTCGTGAACGCCTATCTTCCGCCACTGCCCACGGCCCAGCGCTGCGCGGAGCTCGGCCGCGCGATCGCCAAGGTGATCGCCAACCGCCCGGAAAACGTGGCCATCGTGGCCAGCGGCGGCATGTCCCACTTTCCCGGAACGTGGAAATACCCGAAGCCGGATTTCGACTTTGACTACTGGGCGATCTCTGAGATCGAAAAGGGCAATCTTGACTCGCTAATTAAACTAACGAACGAACAGCTGGATGAAGTCGGCAACACCGAGCTGCTTTCATGGATGATTATGTTTGGCGCAATCGGCAATCAGAAGGGTGAGCTGGTCACCTACCAGCCGACCTGGCACCACGGCCATGCCGTGTTGCGCTTCATGCCCCTGAAGGGAACGGGGCCATCCAAGGAAGGGCAGGAAGCCTCGAAGAAGTACGAATTCAAGGGCGGGTATGAGTTCTACAAGCATCCGTCTCCGTCGGCCTACAAGCTCAACAAAGTGCTCTACGACAGCCGGTTCAAGCGGGATCTGCGGCTGCGGCTGATCCACGACCTTCCCTCCGTAGCGAAGGAATACGGCATGACGCCGGACGAAGCGAAGGTGCTTGAAACGCTTCAGGATGACGACATAGAGAAATTCCGCGATGGGCAGGTGCATCCGCTGGTGACGGCGGGGGCGCATCCCCTGGGCATGTGGATGGCTGTAATCCGAATCCATTCCGAGCTGCGCAAGCTGCGTGCTGCCAAGAATGAAATGGGGCAGCCGAGCGCCGCGTCGCACTAAACTGGTTGTATTCCACTTTGACCTGCGGCGTCTGGGGGCGCCGCAGGTTCCGTTTCGCCGGGGCTGCACATCCGCTCGAATTCCGTCGAGGTTATTCGATTTCAAACGAGGGTAAAGCTATGAAAGTCGGCGTTGCAGGACAAGGCGCGTTCGGCGTGAAGCATCTGGAAGCGCTGCAGGCGATTCCAGGCACCGAAGTGATCACCCTGACAGGCGGGAATCAGAAATCGACCGAAGAGGTCGCCAAGAGATTCAGGATTCCGCATTTCACAGGCGATCTGGCTGAGAGTCTCAAGCAGCCCGGACTGCAGGCCATGATCCTGGCGACGCCGACGGGCATGCATGCGAACCAGGGGGTACAGTGCATGCGCGCCGGGAAGCACGTGCAAGTGGAAATTCCGATCGCGGATACCCTCGCGGACGCGAAACGGCTCGTGGACACGCAGAAAGAGACCGGTGTGGTCTGCATGGGCGGCCACACGCGCCGATTCAATCCCAGTCATCAATACGTCCACAAGAAGATCGAGGCCGGCGAACTGAGAGTGCTGCAGATGAACGTGCAGACCTATTTTTTCCGCCGCACGAACATGAACGCGGCCGGACAGCCGCGCAGCTGGACCGATCACTTGCTGTGGCATCACGCATGTCACACGGTCGATCTTTTTCAGTATCAGACGGGCCAGTTGGTTTCCGACTGCTACGCGGTCCAGGGTCCCATGCATCCGGAGCTGAAGATCGCCATGGACATGGGCATCGTAATGAAGGTGCCGTCGGGTGCGATCTGCACGCTTTCGCTTTCGTTCAATAATAAAGGGCCCCTGGGCACGCACTTTCGATACATCTGCGACAACGGGACATTCCAGGCCTACTACGACGACCTGATCGACGGCGAGGACAAGAAAATCGATCTGTCGCACGTGGCCGTGTCGATGAATGGCATCGAGCTGCAGGACCGTGAGTTTATCTCGGCGATCGAGGAAAAGCGGGAGCCGAACGCGAGCGTCCAGCAGTGCTACACCGCGATGCAGGTGCTCGACCGGCTGGAGCAGATCTTGAATCGGTCGGCGGCAGCCTCGGCCCACTAGGTCTGCGCTGGTAGGTGCGCTAAGACAGGCGCCCCAGTTCAGACTGGAGGCGCTTCTCGTCGAGTGCATGTTCCCATTTCGAGACGACGATCGTGGCGACCGCGTTGCCGACCACGTTGGTCGGCGTCAATCCCTCTGACATCAACCGGTGAATCCCGAGCACGAGTGCGACGCTTGCGACCGGGATCGTTCCGCTCGTTGCAATCGTCGCTGCCAACACGACGAACGCCGCTCCCGCCACGCCCGCAGCTCCTTTTGACGACAGAAGCAGCACCGCGAGCAGTCCAAGTTGCTGCAAAATCGACACGTGCGTATTCGTCGCCTGCGCCAGGAAGACGGTTGTCGTCGCCAGATAGAGGCAAGTCCCGTCCAGATTGAATGAATAGCCCGTGGGAATCACCAGGCCCACGATGCTTTCTTCGCAGCCAAGCGTTTCGAGCTTGCGCATGAGCTGGGGCAAGACGGTCTCGGACGAAGTCGTCGCAAAAACGATCAGAAGCTCCTCGCGAATGTAGCGAATGAACCTGAAAATATTGAAACCGCACCAGGCGGCCACGGGCCACAACACGCCGAAAACGAAAATCAGGCAGGTGACGTAAAATCCGCCGAGCAGTTTCCCCAGCGAGACCAGTGAACCGGCGCCGAATTTTCCTACCGTGAACGCAATCGCTCCGAACGCGCCAATCGGTGCCGCCCACATTACGATTCCGACCACAGCGAAAAGCATCCGCGACGCCGCTTCGATGAAATCCACCACCGGCTTGCCGGCGGCGCCCACCTGCGTGAGCGCGAATGCGCAGAGTACGGAAATGAAAAGCACCGGCAGCACGCCGCCATCCGCGAAGGCGCCCATGAAAGTGGAAGGAATGATGTTCATCAGAAACGAAGTGACGGTGACGGCCTCCGGGTGGGCCACGTAGATTTCGACTGCCGAGGTGTCCACGTGCGCCAGATCCACATTCATCCCGCGGCCCGGATGCCACAGATTCACAGCGACGAGGCCGATGATGAGTGCGACGGTGGTGAGCAATTCGAAATATACGATCGCTTTCAGAGCCACACGTCCGACCCTCGCAATATCGGCCATGCGCGCGATGCCATGCACGACCGTGCAGAAAATAATCGGAGCGATCAGCATGCGGATGAGCTTGATGAACGCGTCGCCGAAGGGCTGCATTTTGACACCGAGGCGCGGATCGAATTTCCCGAGCAGGATCCCGGCGAGCATGCCCAGCAACACGTACACCCAGAGACTCGCGTACCACGGATTCAAGCGACGCTCGTCTGTTGTGGTGGTCACGGTCGATTTTCGGGGCCCCCGCGCATTCGATCACACGGGCGGGCGTCATCTTCTCATAACCGTCCGAAACCGATCCAGAGACGGGTGTCTTTGTCGGCGGCGTTTGGCGAGCGAGCCTGGCGGTGTAGAATCTCTCGTACTTTGAATCGGATGCGGGAGATACAAATGACCGAAGAGATGACCGAGCGACTGACGATTCGTGAAATGGTTGAAAACTGGGTGGTGTGGCGCGACGCCCTGATGTGGGACAAATTCCGGGCGCTGTGGCATGACGACGGCGTGATGATGGCCACCTGGACCCAAGGCACGGCCGACCAGTTCATCGAAATGAGCAAACAGGGTTTCGCCAAGGGCGTGCGCATCCTGCATTTTCTGGGCGGGAGTTCGATCGAGGTGAAGGGCCATCGCGCCCTGTCGCAGACGAAAATGAGCATTTCTCAGCGTGCGGCGGTGCACGACGTGGTTTGCGACGTCGTCTGCACGGGCCGTTTCGTCGATTTCTGGGAAAAACGCTCGGGACGCTGGGGCTTGGTGCTTCGCCAACCGATCTACGAAAAAGACCGCATGGATCCGGTCGATCCCGCGGCGAAGCTCACGCTTGACCAGAAGTTGTTGATGTCGTTCCGCGAAGGCTACCGGCACTTGGCCTACCTTCAAACGCAAATCGGCTACAAAATCAAGATGGACATGCCCGGACTTACCGGGCCTGAGGTCGAAGGGCTTTACAAGCGCGGAGATACATGGCTCGCAGGCCAGCCGCTGTAATTGGCACGAGCGTTCAAAACCCAAATCTAGGTAAAATATCGCCATGACAACCGAAACTGTTACCGCACCGATCCAAATTACCGATGCTGCCTGGAAGGCCATCGAAGGCGGTTACGATATCCAGGTACACGTGGCGCCGGACGTGATCGCGCGGCGCATCGACGACCTCGATCTCGCCAAGGAATTTCGCGCGCATGGGCTGAAGGGCTTCGTCCTGAAATCGCACTACGCGCCGACCTATGAACGCGCCAAGGTAGTAACGAAGGCGAGCCCCGGAATCACCGCCTACGGCGCGATCACGCTGAATCACAGCGTCGGCGGCCTGAATCCCGTAGCGCTGGAAATCGCTGGGCGCTCCGGAAATAAAATCTGCTGGTTTCCCACCGTGGACGCGGCGAACGAAACCGCCGGGCGCAGCGACGGCCCCACGGACAAACTGCCTTTCTGGGCGAAGATTCAACGCGAGCTTTCGGCGACCGGGATTTCGCCGGCGCCCATCAGCGTGCTGGACGCGAGCGGCAAAGTGACAGACCAGGCACGGCGGTGCCTCGAACTGATCGGCAAGCACGACATGATCCTGGCCACCGGGCATCTGAGCAAAAAAGAAATTCATGCGCTGGTGAAGGTGGCGAAGAAAGAGGTGGGGCTGAAGCGCGTGGTGGTGACTCATGCGGAATTCCCGTCGCAGAACATGACGGCGCAGGAGCAAGTGGAAGTGGCCGATCTCGGTGCAATGATCGAGCACTGCTTCACGACGATGTACACGAACAAGGCACCGTGGGACGGTTATTTCGACAGCGTCCGCAAGGTAGGCCCCGAACGCGTGGTGCTTTCGACTGACTTGGGGCAGACGATTAACCCGCCGGTCGCCGAGGGCTTCGCCATGTTCGCGCAGAAAATGCTGGACGCAGGATTCAGCGCGGCCGACGTGCACAGGATGTGCGTGACGAATACGACGGCAATCGTGAGCTAGCGTTTCCTGTGGGAATGCGCTCTCTGGAGCGCCATTCTTTGTTTGGCCGATGTTCGGCTTTGCTTTCGCGGCGACGCTTGTATTTTATTCCGCACGCGCCCTGCGTGCTAGAATTGCTCCAGTTGTCGCGCGGTAGGCCCGTAGCTCAGTTGGCTAGAGCGCCACCTTGACACGGTGGAGGTCTGCGGTTCGAGCCCGCACGGGCCTACCATTCATTTCAATCACTTGCGGATGAGGAATCATATTCGGCGCGGTATTTGTGTCGCTGTTTGTGCCATAACCTCTTTCCGAATTGGCGTCCGATAGTGCTTCCAGCGCCTTGCGCTTAGCCTCCATGCGAACGTGAGAGTAGTGGGCCAGCATCTTCGGCGAGACATGGCCTGCTATAGCCATCACTGTTTGATCGCTGGCCTGGGACTCAGCAAGCTCGGTGATTGCGTGGTGGCGCAAATCGTGAAAGCGAAGTCCGGCGGTCGGGCTCTTCACTTCACGAATGTCGGCCTTGCACATTTCGTTCTGGCAGGTATCGCCGGCGTCTTGTTGTAGGGCACATGCCGGACATTGAATCGCCCGCGTCAGACGACGCCAGGCTGTGCGCCAAGTCGTTTGGGGCCGCGTTGGGTCAATCTTGCTGTTTTCGCAGGCGGGAAACAAATAATGGCTGGGGTTTACTGCGCCGAGATCGTGTGCCCGGCGATATAACTCGACGATGGCGGCCATGGCGTTGGTATTCAAAGGAATCACGCGCTCGCCTGCGTCAGTCTTGGTCGTCTCTCGTCGAATGGTTAGGAATCGGCCAATCAGATCAACATCTCGCCAACGAAGCCCCTTGATCTCACACCCTCGCATCGTGGTGTTTAGTGCGATGGTCTGAGCAAGCCGTACACCAAGCCATTCTGGTTTGCTCTCCGCCATCTTTAGAAGTCGCACCTTTTGCTCCTGGGTTAGGACCCGACCAACCGAGCGACGTTCCTTTAGGGGCTTGAGATCTTCGGCGACTAGGTGCCATCGCTTGGCTCGTTTCAGAATTCGCCTAATGGCCCCCATTTCCATGTTGATGTAGGAAGGACCGGCTCCCTTCTTAGCTCGCACCTCCCGGTATGCAAGTAGGTTTTCCGAGCTGATTCGCATCACCGGGTTAGCGGCGAAAAAGCGGCGCGGCGCAACTAGAAGTTGCTGCTCTTTTTTGAGGCTCCGGGGGGATAGCTCCAAGCATCGACTCTCTAAATAGCGATCAGCCGCTTCACAGAACGCGAGGCGAGAAAATTGCTTGCTGGCCGGAGCTAATTTGCCAGTGCTGGCGTCGGCAATGAGATTCTTCTCAGAAGCCTGCGCTTCGCGCCAGTCCGTTGTATCGAGGGACTGGCGGTAACGCACGCCGTTCACGGAAAAATCAGTCCACCAAATTTTGTTTCGCTTGAACAGGCTCACAGCTTTTCTCACTCAACGAGTAACTCTTGTGATCCTCACGGGCCTCTTGTGCTGCGCTATGTTCCAACGCTCACCGGCGAACGCCTCGGAAAGCTCCTTCGTCAGCCAGTCGAAGTAACACCGCGCGTTTCGCAAGAGCGGTGTAACTCAAGGTTGTGTGCGTCCTGCGTTTCAACTCCACGAGCGACTCGCGCGTGATTTTCTGTGGCATTCCGCGCAACAGTCGAAAGAGGTCGTATACGAAATCTTTTTCGGGGTAAATCAACTCGGCGGCAAACACTTCTGCACCGATCTCAACGCGCCGTGTTTGTTCATTCGTCCCGCACAAGAGAGCCCCTGTCTTGGAATCGACCAGATGATGTTTTAGCTCATGGGCCATAGTGAATATTGTGGGCTCGTCGGGCAATCCTCCTGCCAGCACGACAGTAACTCCGCAATCATCGTTGAAGTACGCGCCTCTCAAGTTCTTGAAACCGCGCCGGAAATCCAATTGCTCGATACCCTCGGTGCGATAGATTCGCCACATATCGCGCATCGAAACATATGGTCCCTCGATTCCGTGCCGTGCCCGCACCTCCAGTGCCAACTCCCGCATGTCGTAGTAGTAGCCTGTGTCTCTCACTTCTTCCACTTCTTTCACTTCTTTGCTTTGCGACCTGGAGGGCGCTTCGTGTAAACGTGCCTGGCGCGTCGATATTCCGCGTATCGCCTCAATTCCTCAACGTCTTCGTCGCTAAGCTGCTTGGCGGTCCGCAAGAGAGCATCGATTTTTTGGTCACGCTCGCTGCCGATCTCTCCCTGCGGAAAGAAGTCGTAAATGGATTTGCCAAAAAATTTCGCAAGCCTGTCAATATCCTCAAGGCTCGGCTGGTAGGTCCCGGTTTCCCAACGAGAGACTGTGTTGCTCGCAACGCCCAAAGCTTTGGCTAGGGCGTCTTGAGAAATTCCCGTGCCGCCCCCATAACTAGTCCTAAAATCCCGAATTCGCTGACCAATATCTTGGATGAGACTTGCCATAATGGATCTGTCGCCCCTCCTGTTTAAGGACATCATATTACTAATGAAGGTGACTGTCAAGTGGGGGCTATTTGGACCGTCGTGAACGCTGTAACTGAGGGAGTTTGGCTGCTACAAGAAATTGGCCTCCGGCGCGAGCGCAATGTTGGGCAGTCCTTTGCGATCGGTACCGGAAGTGGTAGATTACGCCCCCTCTATGACGATCTTCGACAAACTATACAAAACGAAGCGCGCGAGAGACCGCCACAATCAGGCGCCGTTTGCGGCCGAGCGCGCCAGATTCTTGTCTGATCTGCTCCGCAAAGGTAGGAAGCCGGTTAACGTTTTACAGGCCGCAACTCATGTTCTGCAGATCAATCGGACACTTGGTTTCACAAAGAAAATGCACCCGGTGACACCCGACGAACTCCGACAGGCCGGAGCACGATGGGTGAGCGACAGCGGGCCTTTTCGAAAGCGTCCAGCGGGAACTTACAGCTACGAACTCTTCGCACGCCTTGCAAGGGGTTGGCTTCGGCATCAGGCTTGTCTCGTCGAGCCAAAAAAGACAAGGCTTTCTGAAGAACGACTACGTCTATTCGAGTCGAAACTTCGGAACAACCTAGGACTCGCTCCGGCCACAATCGAAACACGCACTAGGCACGTCTCGTATTTTCTCGTATGGCTAGCACAACACAGAGTCAAGCTTTGTTATGTCTCGTTGCCGCACGTCGAACGTTATCTTGAGCACAAAAGACGAGATGGATGGGCTCTAAAAACCCAAATGCTTGGAGCCTCATCATTGCGAATGTTTCTGCGGCACGCGGAGGAAGAACACATAATAAGACCTGGTCTCTATCAGGCTGTTCCGAAATTTGCCTTACCGAAATTTTACTTCGTGGCGAAGGGGCCTACTTGGACTGATGTCCGCAGAATTCTTGCGTCGACCTATGGAGATGGTCCGTCGGAAATTAGGACCCGTGCGATGGTACTGCTGATGGCTCTCTACGGACTCCGATGTAGCGAAGTCCGACAATTGCGGTTGGACGACGTGGACTTCGATAATCGCGTTTTGCTCGTAAGACGGGGAAAGACGCGTCTGGCGCAAAGATTCCCCTTGAATCGCGAAACTTCTATCGCCATCAAGAGGTATCTCAATTGCGCGCGGCCAAGGTCCGATTGCCCAGCGCTCTTCGTTACTCACGTTCCGTTTTATCGTCAGCTTTCGCGAGGAACTATCTATTGTTGTACGAATCAGTTGTTCAAGAACAATTCAATCGAGTCGGTACGAAAGGGGCCACATGCACTCCGTCATGCCTGCGCCGACCGCCTACTGCGACAAGGATCGTCAGTGGGCGAAATAGCGGCTTTCCTGGGACACAAACGGACGCGGTCCCTTAGAGACTATGTTCGATACAGCGTGGACGACCTCCGACCGATTGCCGAATTCACCCTGCGCGGTGTTCAGTGAAAGTGGCGGCGTGCGTTGAGTTGTACGTTGAACGCAATCAGAAGCTCGGATATGCATACACGGGCACTGCGAAGGTACTACGAAGATTCGCCAATTTCGTTGGCAATATCGAAATCTCCCGCCTCAGAAATTCCGACGTGTCGGACTTTCTTACCCGTGGGTCAATCTCTAATAACACTTGGCGCTACTATCGGTCGCATCTTCATAGATTCTTTGTGTACTGGTTTGCCCGCAGGCAAATGAGGCAGATGCTAGAGCCTGAACAGCGACCGGCCACATTAGGAATGTTTTTCCCCTATGTTTACACGCGTGCTGAGATTCGTCGGTTGCTGGCGGCGACAAGCGCGAATCAGCGGTTTAATCGTTGTATTCTGGATGCCCCAACATTCAGGACCCTAATCCTTTTCCTATACGGGACAGGAATCGGAATCGGTGATGTGTTGAGGTTAACGACATCAGACATTGATTTCACAACCCGGACACTACGAATTCGAGCAAGTGCGCCTTACCTAAGTCGGAGTGTTCCTCTGGGAACAGAAGTGGCCGACTTGCTCGTGAAGCATCTGCGTAACAGGAACCGGCAAGTAGCGGACGGATGCGATGTAGTGTTTGCGTCCAATGCGGGACATCCATTGCGCTACGCCGTCGTTTGCCACGCGTTTCGGCAACTTCGGAAGCTTGTAGGAATCAAGCGCGCAAACAGTTCCTATCAGCCGCGCATCCAGGATCTCAAGCACACATTCGCAGTTCATTCGATAGCGAAGTGGATTCGCGAAAAGCGCGACCTGGGGAAAATGGTTCCGATGCTCGCAACTTACATGGGCCGCATCCAGTTTGACGCGATGGATCGATATCTTGAGCTTTCACCAGAACGCTATTTGGAACAATTGGGACGGATGAAATGACGATTTCTCTTAAATTCGCAAGTTCTCATCGGATTGGGCTACAGATACGCAAGAACGATGTCGTCGAACACCTCTGAACCTTCTTACTTAACTACGCCTGGACGCTGATTCGAAGTAGAACTCTTTTGGGCAGCGAACTGCCCGCAGATCCGACCACCAAGCATCTCGTAGTTGGACCTACGAGCCAGCCTAACCACTGCAATCGGTGGGGATTATGAAGATGCGGTCTGAAAACCGACCACCCGCCTTATTTTCGACGCCAGAGACATGAAAAAGGGTATTCGTACCTCAAGGAGGGGTAGATGTATGTCATTTAAGAGTACGCGATACGCCGGTGTCGAAGGAAAGACCATCGAATACGTTGAAACCACCTATGAAGAAGACTTCATCTATATCCATGTTTGCTTCGACGACAAGACTAAACTGAGCTTTTCGGTCATTTCGGGGGTAATTCTCTATCACGCCGCGCTTTACAACGAGAAAGCGGGGGACCAAGAAGTGCTCAAAGAATACGTCCGACCGAAGCAGCTGCGCTAACAGGAGCCGTCGATGAGAATTACGCATACAGAATATCAGCTCAAGATTTACTTCAAGTATAAGACTGAGAGAAGCGCTCAGAGGAGTCGGCAGCAATTCACCAAGAAGATTGAAGACTCAATACGCGACGCAATTTTCGACGCAGCACGACTGAAAGTGAAGGAGTGTGTCGAGGCAGGCCGACTTGCGAAAGGCTTTGGTGTGGAGATAATGCCATGAGAGCCAGAAAGATTGACGTGAAGAATCCAACAGCCGTATTGGTGGGTGGAACGCCTGTGGTTCCGGTCAGCGCTGCAGATCGCAAGCGCTTAGACAAGAAAACCAAGAAACACTACGAAACATTGCGGGGACGGTATCCCGAAGTTCACGGCAAAAAGGTGGACTGGATTTCGTACTGGCATGAAGAAGGTCTATCCTACTTCAACGTCAGGTTTACGGATGGGAACAATTTCTGTGTCTCGTGCCATGCCGAAATCTTCACGGACACTATCGATTTCTCGGACATGAAAACAGGCGACGACGTAATCATCCGTGAGTATCGCAAACGGCGCGGAGAGTAATTCGCGCCCTCAATGTACCGACGTTAGGATTAGGACTGCGACGCCCCGATATTGTGCGCCGCTGCCTGGGCACGTCCCGCTTCTGGTCGCCGCACTGGGTTTGAATTCGCGATCTGCCTCTCGACAGATTGGTGCCCTCCTCCGTGATTGAGTGTCGCGTCAACTTCTAGTGCAGCTGTCTTTGCAACATTCCTGCTTAGAGCCTCGCCAAGTTTCGACGCGTCATTCGTATAGATCTGCGCATCGTAGCGGCCACGCGAGATTGCCACGTAAGCCAATCGCTGGTTCACTAGTTTCTCGCCTGCCTGCCCGGTGTCCACGTGAACAAGCACACGGTGGGCAGTTTGCCCCTGGCTGCTGTGACTTGTTACAGCATACCCATAGTCAAGATGTGGGTTCTGTTTAATGTTAAATGTGATTGCCCGCCCTGAGTCGAGACGCAATTGTAGGTCTCCAGCGCCGTCGATCTTCTCAATAGTGCCCATTTCGCGATTGGCAATGTGAAGCTCACTGGACGGAGCCGTGAACTGCACGCGGTCACCCTTACTGAAGCTGCGCTCCACCTCCCGGTACAGCATTACACCCTGCAGTCGGCGAGGGTCATAGCTCACCTGCTGGCCATTTCGGCGTTTCACCGTCAACAAATTTTCTTTTTCGTTCACGCGTTCAACTCGAGTGTATTCTCCGGGCGCGATTCCGTGCAGCTTGCTACCCTTTGTGTAGCGCACCACGTCGCCAGCTTCGTATTGGGCCGCCCATCGCCGATCTGCACTCGTAATCTCCTGCCTTGCCACCAAAACGTTTTGTTTTTGCTCCTTAGTGTCCACGTAACCCGTGTCTTGCATGATTCGATGGATCACGTCATTGATCCGCCTGCGGGATTGATTGTCCGGCGACACCACTAGAGTCCCCTCGGGTTGCTTTGCGTACTCGCGTGCAATTTGGCCCAGGCGTTCATCGCTGTCTACGATTTCATGTATCCTGCCCTGCGCAGTCAACCTTTCCATGGCTTCCTTCACCGACCCACGAGACAGCTGCTGAACGACTTCTTTCAGCGCCGGGTCCTTCTGTCGCACGATTTCATCCAACTTGGCCGTTTCTATTCCCGCCTCGCGCAGCTGTTGGTATGGGCGACCCGCTTCAACTGCTTGATGTTGCCGAGTGTCGCCGACCAGCAGCACGCGGTCACTGCTTTCAAGGCGATTGAAAAAATCATTCATTTGCCTAGTGCCGGCCAAGCTGGACTCATCGAGAACGTACAGCCGCTTCAACGAACTGTCTCTTTCTTTGACGGACGTCAAATGCCGCTGCAATGTGCGCGACTCAATGCCCGCCTCGTTGAGCTTTTGTGCGGCCCGCGAGGTCGGCGCAAACCCCTCGACTTTGTAGCCCATCTGCTCTGCGATTTGGCGGATCGCGGCCAAAGAAGTAGTTTTCCCCGTGCCAGCAACTCCTTCCAGAGCCATAATCTTGTCGCGACTCGATAGGATTTGTTGTACTGCTTGCCGCTGAACTCCGTTCAGACGTCGATGTCCTTTTTCGATTTCCTTTCTTACGTCCGAAGCCGCGATTGGTGCGTGTTGCTTTTGTCCCTTACGCATGGCCTCGATTGTCTGGCGTTCGTAGTTGATCATTTCGCTGGTAGTGAACGCGCGACCTGGAGTGCGGCTGCTGGTTCTGATGAATTCACCGGACTGCACGTGCTTTTTGAATTCGACCTTCACCTCTCCGAGCGTCGCCTCGCCCATCGAACGCTTCAGCGCATCGCGCAACAAGTCGCGCTCTTCCGCGACAGCCTCGCGCTCTAAATTCCTTTCCCGCGAATAGGAGACCGCTTGACCGACAACCTCAATAACACGTTCCTCGGGTCCGTGTTTTCCTCGGGACAGCGCCGCTTCAACAACCTTCTCCGGCTGATGATCGAACTGTGCTGCCAAAGCCCGGTGTAGTTTGCGCATTTCGTCATGAGAAATGTCGAGTTTTCCTTCGCGTGTCTGATGGGCTGCAATCTGCGCCGCACCTGCGCCCCGCTGATTTGCGTTTGTCAGCGCTGCTTCGATCTGTTGGCGGCGGGGACTCGATGCCTTCAAATAGTCTTTGCTGTATCCTTTGGTTTCGGGCTGACCGCTTTCGCCGCGCTCGATCTGATAGCCCATTTGCTTAAGCCGGACGGCCAACTCCGAGCGATAGACTGCCGTTGCATACTGCTGCGTCTTGTATAGCTCTCTCGGTTGTAGCGGGCGGATGTCCCCATTCGCAGTTTCTGTAAGGTTAAAGAAAACCACGTGCGTATGCAGCTGCGGTGCGGCATACCCATCGACGGGGCGGGCGCTGTCATGCTCAAACTTAGCTGCTACCCACTTGCCGGTAGTCTCGGCAGGAAGATTGCTTCCCAGGCGGGCCTGAACGTATTGCTCCATCTCTCCAAGGGCGATAGCGACGCTCTGCCGATGTGCTTCGCGCACGCGATCATCACCGCCAACTAACGCAGTTAAAGAGGCACTCTTCGGTGCGGAGAACGTAGCATCCCAGGCGGCGCGGTGCTCCATCGTCTTGATTTTCTCGCCTTGTTCATTCAGATATTCTCGGGCGGTCTGGTGGCGCACCAATTGTTCGCCTGAAACAGGATGTTGGCCCTCACTAAGGCGATGGAAGTGTTCCTCTCGAACTTCTCCCTTGAGTCCCCACTGGTCGGCCAATCGTCCATGCCATTCACCTGCGACTCGCTTTCCTTCGGTATAGTAGTTGTCTTTGGCGTTTGCGAATTCTTCCGCATGGTAAGTTCGCGCCTGTCCTGCGCTCAGAGGCTTGGAGATCGTCAACATGGTGGTCTACTCAAAAAAGTGCCCCTGGCCGCGCTTAGTCCCGGCAAACTGCTCTCGATGCGCCCTTCCTACTTCCTGAGGTGCGGTCTTCGACGCATTCCCGCTCAGCCGCTCGCTAGGTTCTTGTGGTTCTGCGTTTGAATCCGTCTTTGCGGGTCGCTCGAGAAATTTCGGTTGTTTCTGTGGTAGTTCGATAAAGGGAAAACTCATGGGCACGACCATATTTCCGCATTTCAGATACCCGTGTAGCGATTCCAATCCTGTGATTTCGCTCGGCAAGATCAGAGGTTCAACTTGTCGCTCCAAGCTATAGCTCTTCGAGATTGAATACCGCGGATTACGCGAGGTTGATCGACTCTCCCTCAACCGCTCGGTTTCGACCTCGCCGATAGTGTCACTAATCCATTTAGCTGCGCGGGACTCACTTGTCCTCAGAAAAATTTTCGTGGCCGGCTGAGAAAGCATCGCTTCGGCTTCGTGCCCATATCGAGTCTCCAGTTGACTGCGTCCTTGGAAGCCGAGCACAACCGGGTTGTTCGATTTTCGATTCTCGGTAATTGCTGTATGCAGTTGTGGCAAGCGTTGCAAGCTGGCCAGTTCGTCGAGAACAAGCCACACGGGGCGCACGCCTGCTTGCACCTGGTTCATAAGCCGGAGGACCAATGTGTCGAGCCACAAACTGACCAAGGGCAGGAGTCTTTTCCTCGTCTCAGGCGTGGACGTTAGGAAGAGCCATCCGCGTCGGTCTTTGGACCACTGAAGCGCGCTCCAGCGTTGCGTCGTTTCTGTTTCCCACGGAAGGAGTTTAAGTGCGTCTGCGACCATGTTGAGGGAACCGAGCACTCCGTTCCGTTGAGGAGGGGACTGCGCATCGATGATAGCCTCGTATTCCGTCCCTTTTACCCGCTGGTCGATCTCCTCTGGATGCGACATCCACCAGACCAACTCCTCAGGCGTCGGGCGAAATGTTAGTAGATGCGCGAAAATCTTCCGGGGACCCTCAATGAAGAAGGGGTTTTCATTGTGGCGATCAGGAAACAGCGATGCCGCCAACGTCAATGCTTCGGCGTCATGCCGCAGTTCGTCGCCTGGAGTCCAGTAAGGCGTTCGCTGGTCCAGTGGGTTCAGCACTAGATCGCCGCGTGAGGGGTTCAAGAATTGTGGCGTGTATTCAAGCGCCGGATCGTAAACGATGGCCGTCTCGCCACGGTCTTCAATTTCCAACAGGATCTGGCGTATTAGCGCGCTCTTGCCAGTTCCAGTGTCGCCCATGATAAGGACATGGCTCGATTCGATTGTGCGAGGGAGCCGGACCCAGCGTCTTTTGCCACTAAATTTGTCCGCGAAGCTTTGCAGTTGCAAAAAGCCTACTCCGTCCGCTCGACTCCTTCGATTGAACCGGGCCGCGCCCACCAGCTCTGGCCCTTTTAACCGGCGTCCGGTTCTCCGCTCTCTCGCCCGCGCCAAATCCCTTGGAACCGCTATCCAGAGGCCGACTACAAGGACACAAAATCCTCCCCAAAATGCTAGTGTCGTGAAGGAATCCAAGGGCTGGTCACGGTAAATCCAATGACGCAACAACCCGTGCAGGGTGGCGTTTTCATACTCCTTGCGCTGCCATTCGAGTCGCACTGCTCCTGTTGCTGCGGGTTCCCTAGCTAGGCTGAAGGATGACTCCCCAGTCTCGATAACGTCGGTATCCTGCGCCAAACGAGTTCCCACACGTGTCACAAGAGCCAAGATGGTGTAAGTACGAAGGCTTCGCGCCGTTTGCAAATCCCCGGTCTCGGCGTACATCGGCGCGTAGTATCTTTGAAGTGGTGTCCAGTTCCGCCCAAGGGACCAGTGGTCAATTAAGCAGCCGCTTAGGACCGCTATCAGCAGGGCCGCGATAGTCCACCAAGGCTTCCTACTCGGCCATGCGCCTGCATATCTCGCTCGCCCCCACTTTTGCCTCATTACTGCACCTCGCTTACAACCTCTCTGTTCGGAGATGAAAGTCGCGATGCTGCCTTGCTGGCCTTAGCACCGTCGGCCCGGTCGATGATCGTCTGCATGTCATCAGTGGTCATCGTTTCACCTCTAGCTACGGTGAAGAGGAGATTCAGAAGGATCATTCGCAAGGCCAAGACCTCGGCGAGCAAGGTCTTCTCAGCTTCGGTAGGCCGGTCGCCCTGGGCGCTCTGCAGGAGCACCGAGCGGCACCACTCGCTGATCGAAATGCCCTGTCCGAAGGCACATGCCTCTACCCGCGTGTATTCTTCCTCTGTCACTTTGGTTCCTATCGAGCATGTTCGGGTCGGCGTCCTCATCTTGTCTTCCCCTAACGGTCCAAATGACTGTCTTGGTCTCCAGCAATTTCAGTGGGTTATCCGTCGGAAACCGCTGCCGAGGCTCGTGGTCGCTGTTTGCCTTCTAGGTTCCACGAAACTAAGTAGTTCGCGTATGCGAACCTACGGTTTCTGTGCAGCACCCTTCTAGGGGTGACGTGTCAAAAACAATCCCGGTGCCGAAGGCACCGAATTACGGATGCTACGCGCTCACGCTTTCCAATGCGCGAATCGACGCGTGATCAAGGCGAGCAAACTGCTCAATCGAATCGCGATGAACCAGCACCCGGCGACCGATTCTGCGCGCAGGTAGCTGCTGGCTGAAAATTAGATAGTCGAGACTGCGGAGCGAAATCGACAGCAATTGAGCTGCCTCGCGCTTCGTGTAAAGAACCTTCTCAGTCGGTGGCATTGCTTTACTGCTCCTTTCAAATACTCCTTCTATAGGAAGTCATACTCCCGTTGTAGGATTACACTGGTCAGGTTCGATGTCAACATAGTTGTGGTGAAGAGTCCGAAGGGGACGAACAACAGAATCAAGCTATTGTTCGGAACGTCGAACCGCCGTGTCATCAAGCAGGGAGCGCGGGAATAATTACGGTGCCGGCGACACGGAGACTTATGGGGCCGTGCTACCCGTTCGGGCGAGTTCGCAAAGCCAAGGCGAACGAGGAGGTGGGATAGTATGAAGCCATCATGAAACGTGACATGGACGTGATTCTTGAGGTTCCGCTGGCGGTCGAGAAATCGCCGTACCTTACGGTTTGAAGCACACTTCAGCTTCGCCTGCGGGCAAGCATACGAACGGTAACCGCATCGAATCCGTTCGGCCCGACTCTATGTTCGTTGTAGAACTCGAATTCATGACCTGTTCCAAAGGCATTCCTCACCGCTCCTGCTTTGGGCAGTTCAAGATAGTTACCTCCGCATCCCGGAACCGTTTCAAGTAGGAGATAACCCCCCGGTGCCAACGAACGCTCAAAGGCAGGAACCAGCGAGGGAGAAAAGAAGTGGATGTTAATGATCCCTCCGATGGACGACTCGCCGAACGGCCAGCTATCCTTTAGCAGGTCCATCTGCCGGAAGATTAGTTCTGGCGTAGCTGGCCCAGACAAGTTGTCAGGAATCGGTTGGGGTCGCGTCGGTAGACGGCTTAAGTCCTGGTCGATGCAGATTACAGTGCAACCGAGCTTGAGGAGAGGAATGGCATTGCGGCCAGAACCACAAGCAACGTCTAAGATGGGTAACCCGCCGGAAGCTTCGGCGATCTTCGCGGCAAAGCGTCGAACCAAGGGCGCGGGCTTATCAAGCTGTCGTTCCCTAGATTGTGCACGTTCTGCGTCCACGCTCATCCTACTTGTCCCGTGTGACTACAAGACGACCGATGAAGTGTCACATATTGACATAGTCACTGATAAATACTACGCTCTCGTTAGTTTTAGGGCTCATCACAGTCTATAGCGAAGGATGCGAGGTTGCCTCTATGGATGAAAATACACCCAAGAACCAAGGCGTCCTGTCAGGACTTTCCGGAAAGCTCGCACTTCTGATAAGCAGCGGTTTGGCAGTCCTGAACGGCTCTCCGACGCTGAACGCTACTCCTGTGGCACCCAGCGTCTCTTCGGGAACTCCAACGGTCGCGACCCCTAGCGGGAAATTGCCACCCAAACTTGTCCTAAAGTCAGCCGGAGACGGCTATATGACGATTGCGCAACACGACTCGCACTCCTCTCACGATTCGCATTCGTCTCACGATTCGCATTCGTCGCACGATTCCCATTCCTCGCACTCGTCACACACCTCTGGCGGGTTCTAGTGAACAGTGCGGACGGATTTGGGTTCGAAGTAGATTCGGAAACATCCGCAGCGATCCACCTGAATCCGCGCGTCTACAGTAGAGAAGCCATTCTTCGCGCGTGCTACTGGTTTACAGATGTCGCCTACATTCGCATACCGGAGTCTCCTGAAGATCGACTAGTCGTGCGCGTCGAAATGAAGCAGACGGCTCCGACACTGGCAAATCCCAATCCGAGTCCCGTCCGCCAGCTCATCTCGGAGTTCTGCAATTCCTTGTTGGATTTTGAGCTGCGGCGGCAGATCGAATCCGAAACGGCACCCGTTCGCCAGCTAATTCTCGCGAAGGCCTTCTCTGAATCGGGCGTATTGGAAGGCGATCCGCCCGGAAGCATCGCTGATCCTGTTGAGAGTACGCAGCCGAGTTCGTTGGTGCAGATAATGAATCCGGCACCTTCCTCTCCTAAATAGCGGTAGGCGTTTCCAAATGGCAAGGGCGTTCTATCCAGTCGAGAGCTACTCAACCACCGAGCTGGGATATCGTCTGTTGCCCTTTCGCTTCTTGAAATTGGATGCCAGTAACGAATTGTTGGTGAACGAAGTCGGGGAGTTTGTAATCTCACCGCTCGGAACGGCACAGAGCCTCGTACGCAGGCAATTGACGCGGGGTTCCGATCTATATTCAACGCTCAAAGCGAAGCAGTTTCTAACGGAGGATAGTTCTTCTCCACTGCTCGACGTGCTAGCCACGAAATACAGGACGAAGTACGCTTTCATAGACGGCTTTACCAAGCTTCATATCTTCGTCGTCACTCTCCGCTGCGATCATTCTTGCCACTACTGTCAAGTTTCGCGGCAGACCATGGACAAGAGCAAGTACGACATGAGCTTCGAGACCGCCGAGAAATCGGTCGAGCTGATGATGAAGAGTCCTGCTCGACATGTCACTCTCGAACTTCAAGGCGGTGAACCACTTCTGGCTTTCGATGTTATTCGCCATGTCGTCCCGCTTGCCAAGAAACGCGCTCAACAACTGGGCAAGGGTCTGGACATCGTGGTCACAACAAATCTTGCAAACGCGACTGACGACATGTTGTTTTATCTGCGGGATGAAGACATCAAGGTGTCCACCTCACTGGACGGTCCAGCCTTCATCCACAACGTTAACCGGCCTCGCCGCGGTAACAACAGCTACGAGCTTACGATTCGAAATATCGAGCGAGCGCGTAAGATTCTCGGAACTAGCAGGGTCGCCGCTTTAATGACCACGACTCAGCTCTCGTTGCAGTATCCGACCGAAATTATCGACGAGTATGTTCGTCAGGGATTTCATTCAATTTTCTTGCGACCGATTAGTCCGTATGGATTCGCCGTCAAAACGAAGCAAAAGACCGGGTATCAGTTGGATGCTTTTCTCGACTTCTATCGCACCGGTCTTGCTCACATTTTGGAAATAAACAAGAGCGGGTATGATCTAGCGGAAGTCTACGCAAAGATTCTGCTCACGAAAATCCTCACGCCGTATGGCACGGGTTTTGTCGACCTGCAATCGCCTGCTGGGGCCGGTATAAGCGTTCTGGTTTACAACTACGACGGCGACGTGTATGCCACAGACGAATCCCGCATGCTGGCTGAAATGGGCGACCACACGTTTCGCCTGGGAAGTGTTCGCACCGACACGCACAGAGACATCTATACAGGAGATTCATTTTTGAACCTCGCATCAGCGTCTTGCAACCAGTCGTTGGCCGGATGCTCGGATTGCGCGCTCCAAACGTACTGTGGGTCCGATCCTGTTTTCAACTACGCGACGCAAGGCGATGTGTTCGGTCATCGACCGACGAGCGACTTTTGCCGCCGAAACATGGTAGTGATTAAGCACCTCTTTGAGTTAATCGGGCAGAATGATCATCAAACGATGCGGACATTTTGGGCTTGGATTCAGAATACCGGTCTGTCGGCGATCTCCAAGATGGGGCCGCAATGAGACTTACAACTTCCGGCATACCGAACAGCGCGCTTAGAAAGGGAACCGTCGCAAAGGTTTGCCGCGAGCCGCTGCCGAAACATGATCGCGCCGACTGGGTCTTAGTAACCCACAAAGTCACGGCTGATCTCACGGGATACGCGGGATTCCTGACTTCCGCCAAACTGGAGGCTTCCCCGGAAGCAGTCCCAACCGTTTCCTCGATGGGAGAAATCGACCACCTCCGAACGGGTGACATCGTTGCGATAGAGCCGAGAAACGGTTTTGTTCGGACGCTTTACCGGCCAGACTCTAATCACAACGTTATATTCACGACTCAACGGTGCAACAGCAATTGCCTGATGTGTTCTCAACCGCCGCAGGATCGTGACGACGCTGATGCGTCAGCCCGGCGAAACCTTGAATTGATCCGGCTGATTGACGATCCACCCAAGCGGCTGGTCATCACCGGGGGCGAGCCGACTTTGCTAGGTGAGCGGCTGTTCAGCATTGTCGCGGCCGTTCGGGACAAGTTTCCCGAAACCTATCTACACATGCTGACGAACGGTCGCATCTTTGCATGGTCGGCATTCACTTCCCGGATCGCGGAACTAAAACACCCCAACTTTGTGCTCGGGATTCCTCTTTATTCGGACGATCCCGCAGTTCACGACTATGTGGTGCAGGCCAAGGATGCCTTCGAGCAAACGGTTCTAGGACTGCACCAACTTGCCAGACACGGCATGCGAGTTGAGATACGCGTCGTTTTGCACGCGGTGACGATCCCTCGGCTCACGGAGCTTGCCGAGTACATCTATAGGAACCTGACGTTTGCGGAGCACGTCGCGCTGATGGGCCTTGAACATATCGGATACGCGCCGAGAAACATGGATACGCTGTGGATCGATCCGCACGACTACCAGGATCAACTCGAATCAGCCGTCGAAATCCTCTCGACCCGAGGGATGAACGTCTCGATCTACAATCACCAATTGTGCGTGCTCCGAAAATCACTCTGGAAATTCGCTCGGAAATCAATTTCTGACTGGAAGAATGCTTACGTCGAGGAATGCCACAATTGTGGCGTTCGGGAAAAGTGCGGCGGGTTTTTCCACTGGCCCACCAAACTCCATAGCAAATTCATACACGCCCTGTCCGCAACCGACAGCAACGGGCTCGGCGAACTGGCGGATTAGAAAGGAGCCACAGTGCGGAAATGGACTATTGCGGTTCTCTTGATTGCTCCAGTGTTTGCTTCGGCGCAAAAAACTCATCTCACCGCCCAAGAAGCCAAAACCCACGTCGGCGAGACCCAAACAGTTTGCGGTAAGGTCGTTAGCGCGCGCTACGCGACCGGAAGTAAAGGCCAGCCGACGTTCCTGAACCTCGACCAGCCATATCCCAAAGAGATATTCACAATCTTGATTTGGGGTGACGACCGCTCGAAGTTTGGTACACCTGAGACGGAATATCGCGACAGCAACGTGTGCGTGACGGGCAAGATCACAAGCTATCGTGGGACTCCAGAGATTGCTGCCACCGAGCCCGGCCAGATCGTTGCGCAGAAGTGAGCCCGAAGGATGCCGAAAAAGGGACTCATCTGCAACACTTGCAACAGATTTTTGACGGGCCGCAACTGGCTGGGATTCCGTATTCGGCCCTTTCCGGACTTCCGAACTCCACTCTTAAATGTCTGAATTAAGTGACCAAAGTGACCGAATCGTAAGGAGCCTGCAAAGCAAGTCTGAAAGTCTTGCTGATTGGCGGGAAATTGTCAGCTACCACTAGGTAGGTCAACTTGTACGAACCCGGCTTCTCAATTTTAGGCAGATAGTACGTAGAATCGCGGAGCCCGTGAAACTGAAGCCTACATGGTTCGTCGTGTTGGATGTTGAACGCATCGAAATTTCTCGTTGTTTTAGGAAGGATGTGCGCGTTCGGCAATAAATATCCTTCCCACTTCAATTCGAAGGTTTTGCACTGGATTTCTTCGGCCGACTCGAGCCGGACCGCTCTCTGTAGATATGCACAACAGTTCATTGCGGCTTTGCTGTGGTGCTGATTGCGGACGCTCAGGTGGAAATATCGGTTCTTCTTTTGCGTTTGCTGATTCGTTATGTCTGTCGCTTGGATTGAATCTTCAAACGCCAGCTCATTTCTCCATTTTGGATTCCACTTGCCTTCGTTTACTCGTTCTCTCACGTGCCCGGCGACCAATTCAGGCAACTTAGGTCTGTCCGAGAAAGCAATCGCGTTGCCTTGAATGAAACCTAAGATTCCGTCGTTTTGCTTGACTCCCTGTTCCTGAAAGGCGAGCACATCAATATTCAAGAAAGACGCGACTGCAAGCTCTTGGTGAGAGAACAGCGACCCGCGGTGCAGGTCTTCGCCGTTCAATCTTTCGCGCTTGAAATCGACAAAGAGGAAGTACTCGGACCTGTTCAACTGCTCGAAGAGATTTTCCTTCAAACCGCGGAGTGACTGCTCGCCAACGGCGACATAGGGATCGAAGCCAAGGTCTATCAGTCGGTTTTTTATGTCTGCCGCAAGTACGGGTTCTACCGTGCCTTTGCTTTGACCGCAACTGATGAACACCCGCGCCCGAAGATTCTCGTTCGTTAAATCGTTTGTCATCGCGATTCCAACTTGCGGAGACACCTCGCGGCGATTCGTCTACGCGCCCGTCAAGCCTTCGCGCGCTGCGCCCCCGCCATCTTCTGAGCCATGAACAGCAGGGTGCGTCGGTCTTTCTCGTCGGTTTTGCTGAGCAGCCGACGAAATTGCTGAAGCACTTTCCAATCCCTTCCGGAACTGCCCCACGCGACATCATCCGCAGCCTTACGCTTAGGAAGGTTTGGCATCTTGGGAGGTTCTTCGCCGTCGTAAAACAGCTCGTACATGGGCACTTCCAATGCCCGGGCGAATTTCTCAAGTGTCTCAATAGCGGGAACGGTGTGACCGTTCTCGACACGCGAGATATAGCACCGAAGAAGGCCCGTTCGCTTCTCAATGTCGCCTTGTGAGAAGTCTTTTGCCTCCCTCAGTGTTTTTAACCTGTCGCCTATTACCATGGTTCCTCCGTGAAATTGAACAACGAAGGATATCGCGCGATGACGTTACGGTCTAGGCCTATGGCTGCCGAGCGATTTGATCCAACCTACGTGCCCTATCATGGAGAGACTTACCCGCGACGCCACGATATCATTAGCGCACCACTATCCAAATTGGTAAGCTTCCGCGGTGGAGAACTTCTTAAATCTACCCGTTGTTTGGTGGATGCTCGGACCCATTGCCGTCTTTTTCATTCTTCTCGGCTTGCTTTCCATCCGCCGCCGGAGAGAAGCGATTCGTCACAGATTGCGCCGCATCATTATTGTTGAGGCTGTCTACTTCGGTGCGGTCCTTGTCCTGATTCGTCTGAACTTCACTGTACCAGTATCGTTGCTGAGTGGTCTTCTGGCAGCATTGCTCACCGACAGAATGATACCCGCCAGGAGCAGACACATTCCTGCGTCGGTGCGAAGAAGAAAAATAGCCGAGCACGAACTACGGACGGGAAAGAAATTCAATTCGCGGAAGTACGAGCTAGACCACGGAATTCCATTCGCGCGCGGCGGTAGCCATACCGCAGACAACCTTCGAGTTGTCGAAAAGAAGCGGAACAGGTCTAAAGGTGCTAAGTCGCCGTGGTGGGATTTGTTCGGGTAGGGCCTACAACTGACTCGTGAAGACGACACCCTTATTCGATGCTCGGGATGACGGCCTCTATGTCGGGGAGAGCGTCGGACCTTGGGTTGAAGACAAGCATCGACTTGTGTCGTTGTACGAGACCCTTTTTTCGACGGGAATGAAACGGAAGTGGGACACACGAGTCTATATCGACATCTATTCGGGACCGGGTATGGTCCGCGTACGGGAAACCGGGAAGTTCTTGTGGGGTTCTCCTCTGCTTGCGCTTCAGATGAAAGACCCTTTCGACAAATACATATTCTGCGAAAAAGACAGTTCTGCTCTCGACGCGCTGAAGATCAGGGTCCAAAAGTTCTTTCCGAAGGCCAACGTCTGCTATGTTTGTGGTGACTGCAACGACAAGGTGGAGGAGATTTGCAGCAGGATTCCAGTGCCTTCTCTCAGCGCTAAGGTGTTGTCATTCTGTTTTGTTGATCCATATGACCTATCGGTGAAGTTTTCGACGATCAAGACGATAGCGGGAAGATTCGTAGATTTCTTAACTCTGCTTGCCTTCGGCATGGACGGAAATCGGAATCTCCAACACTACCTGGACCCGGCGAACCACAAAATTGACGACTTCCTCGGATTGTCTGATTGGCGTGACAAATGGACGGAGCAACTACTGAGAGACAGAGTCACTTTTCCTCGATTTCTGTCGCAGACATATGCCGAGCGAATGGCATCGTTGAACTATCTTCCCGTGGAATTTCATCAGATGAAGGCGATTCGTTCTGATGTAAGAAATCTTCCGCTTTACCACCTAGCCCTGTTTTCACGACACAAGCTCGCTTACACCTACTGGGAAGACGTCCTGAAATACAGCACGTCGCAAACGTCGCTCGGTTTCGAATAGCGCGGAGGATTGCCGATGGGAGCAAGTTCTGGGATCGAATGGACTGAATCAACTTGGAATCCGTGGCATGGCTGCCTCAAGGTCTCGCCGGGTTGCGCCCACTGCTACATGTACCGCGATAAGCGGCGATACGGCCAAAACCCAGCTCTTGTTGTTCGGAGCAAAACGTCCTTCGACGCCCCACACAAATGGAAAAATCCGAAAATGATTTTCACTTGTTCATGGTCTGACTTCTTCGTGCAGGAGGCGGATTCATGGCGAGCGGAAGCATGGGAGGTCATCCGAGCCACTCCACAGCACACCTACCAAATTCTGACGAAAAGACCTGAACGCATAAATGACCATCTGCCCGATGGATGGCCTTTCCGAAATGTTTGGTTGGGAGTGTCCGTTGAAAACCCGCGTTTTTATCGGCGAATCGAATCGCTGCGAACAATCCCCGCGTCAGTAAGATTCCTGTCTCTCGAACCGCTCCTCTCGCCCATGTCGTCTCTGCCGTTAGAAGGCATTGGTTGGGTGGTTGTCGGCGGAGAATCCGGGCCGCATTGTCGACCAATGAAACCTGAGTGGGTGCGTGAAATTCGAGAGCAGTGTGCAAGGGCCGAAGTCGCGTTCTTCTTCAAACAGTGGGGTGGTCCGAGGAAGGATATAACGGGGCGGGTTCTTGATGGCAGGGTATGGAGCGGCATGCCGAAGCAACCGGGCGAGAAGAAACCGCGGACGAACAGTAGGCGTGCTGAGTTGGTTCCGCTATAGGATGACACTTCAGCGCTGGACTTCTGACGCTAAGGCTCGTATTCGTCAAGTTTGTATTCGTAGATGTGAAAGGCTTTGTTGTTCTGGTCGTAGACCGTCTTGCCTCCACACACGATTTGGTCAACTGCTATGCCTTCGGACTCAAGCTTCGCCGCGCAAGCTCGAAGATGACCGCCGCTCGTTGTCACGTCATCCACGAGAAGTACTTTTGTGCCCTTCTCTACGTCTTTCAGAGCGGCCTTAATCACATCTTTCAGGACGACTAAATTTCCGTAGAGGATTTCCGCTTCCCTTGGACCGCCGTCTTTGCTAGCCGAACCCAAGTCCTTCTTGCATCTCAAACAATCCACCACGGTGCTCCCGTTTCTAAGTTGGTCACAAACAGCTTTCGCAAGCTTCCGAGTGCGCGGCTTGACGGTTGAACTTGCTAGGCAATCGCTGTTGGGCACCGGGACAACTAGAAACGGTCCTTCCACCTTGCGCTTCGTGAAATGGTCAGCAACGAAGACTCCGAACCAGTTTGCGGCGTCTTCGGAGTTTTCATTTGAGAGACGTTTGGTTTCGCCTCGTACCGGCACGATGGCGTATTTGTTCAAGCTGTGGCCTTTTAGGGCCTGCACCCACTTGTATGAATCGTAGTCCTCGCTCCGCCATGGAAGGCTATAGTTGCAAAAATATCCGCAGAAGCACGTCACCGCGAGCGGCATCTAGTGCACCCGCAGGACTTCAATTATCTCCGAGGTATGGGTAAGAACCTTTGTCGTGGGGTAACGAAGAAAATCTTTCGGCCAACGCAAGGTCGGATTTTCCGCGAGCGATTTTGCGATGAATAACCAGCGGCCGAGACGCGTACATTCGGCAGCCTGATGTAGGCTGCCGGATTTGTCAGTCGCCTCAATGATGACTGTCGCATCGCTGAGCGCGGCCATCAACTTGTTCCGCTCGGGGAAATTACTGGGATAGACGGTCTTTCCGGGTTCGAACTGAGAAATTAGCAGATGATCTCTGTAAAGCTTCTCTTGCAGCCGCTTGTTTTCAGCCGGATAAGCTCGGTCGATCGGAGTGCCAATGACTCCAATCGTCTTACCCTTCACTTCAATTGCTGCATTCAGAGCTTCGGTGTCAACGCCTTTTGCCAATCCTGACACAACAACCACTCCCGCGGCGGATAGTTCCCGCGCCAACCGCCTCGTCCGAAGTACACCTTCGGAGGAAACTTCACGGGAGCCCACGATAGCAACCGATGGAAGCTTCACAAGTGAAGAATCGCCTGCCCACCAGATTTTGACGCCGGAGCCGCCTTCAGGAGTGATACCGAATCGGGCTTGATGTTGTTCTGGAATTTCTCGAATGCCCTGAATCAATTCCCCAATCGTAGTGGTATGCACCACGCTAGGGGGAACGTAGCGGTCTATCTGCGCCGTTTTAGGTTTGCGCGCTATACCCGTCGCAGCTGATGAGCTATGCATTCCCGTTACTGAACTCCGTGAGTCCTTCTGTCTTACTAATCGCTTCGGGCTACAAAACAGATCGTGCGCCTTGGATGATTTCTCGGTGTCTTTCTTCTTGTTCGACACGGTGGTCACACACAGTTTGTAGAGGAACGGCACAACGCAACTTACAGCACGAATTGTTGCCCCTGGACATCAGGCGGGCGTGGTCGTGAAGGGGCTGACTAACCGGCGACATTTGGGTCAGTAGGGGCTCCCAGTTCGCAAGACTATACCAACTCCCGCAGAAATGCGAAAGATACTTAGGCATAGGCTTTCGCCCCGATAGCGGATTCGACCGCAGCATTCAAGGCAACGGCCTCCAGAGTTCAGCTCGCGGTTCCAGTAGACTATAGATTGTGGCGTGCTTTGTGTCGTAACCTCTGGTTTCTTTGCACGAAAGCGCATAGGCAGCCCAGTGCAGTCCCATGCACAGCCCATGGAGCCTAAAGCTTATTAGGTGTTATGCTTCGGTGCGGTTTCGTGCTCCGCGTTGCGAGACGATGCGTCTTCCGCCTCGGAATTGACACGGTGGAGGTCTGCGGTTCGAGCCCGCACGGGCCTACCATTTCACTTAGTGGCCTGGTTTGCCGCTTTGTGGTTTTGCCGTTCACGCGCTTCCCGCACTTCCGTAGCGAACTTTAGGCCTTTCGCGGTACACCGACACCGATCGGTATTCGGCTGTATTGCAAAGTTCGAAACGATCTTGCTATTGTTGCCCAACCAGCCGGGGTCCTCGAATTTGTTGGTGACCCATTCCTGTTGTTTGATTCGTCCTGCAATCTTGATTTCACGGGGGAGAACTTTATGCCTTCGACCAGAACTTATCCTCTCATCACGGCCGCTTTGGCCGCTCTGGTGTTCGGAATCGGGGGATGCAGCAACAACGGCACCCAGAGCACCGGCATGCAGAGTTCGCCGGCCACCGATCAGTCATCTCAACCGGCGACTGATCAGTCGCAGGATCCGGCGGCTGCCGCTAACCTCGCGCCCGCCAGTGACACCCAGACGACCGACACAAACGACCAAAATCAGAACTATGCCGATAATGATTACAACTCCGGCGACTCCGGCTCCGATGATACCTACGGCCAGCCCGTGCTCCAGGCACCGGATCCGCCACCGCCGCTGCCGGAATATTCGCAACCGGATTGCCCTGGCGATGGTTATCTGTGGACCCCTGGGTATTGGAGCTATGCTCCGCAGGGATACTACTGGGTGCCGGGAGTGTGGGCGCGGCCGCCTGAAACAGCTTTTCTTTGGACGCCGGGATACTGGGGATTTGTGGGCGGTAGGTATCGATACCATTACGGTTATTGGGGTCCGCATATCGGCTTTTACGGCGGCATTAACTATGGATTCGGCTATGTAGGCGTCGGCTATCAGGGCGGTTACTGGAGCGGAGATCATTTCTTTTATAACCGCGCCGTGAACAACGTGACCATTACCAACGCTCACATCTACAACCGCACGGTGACGAATACAGTTATAAACAACGTCACCATCAACAACACGACGATCAACCGAGTCAGCTACAACGGTCCGGGAGGGATTACTCGGCGGCCACTGCCAGCTGAAATCGCCGCCACGCGGGACCAGCGCATTCCTCCAATGACAACGCAGATCCAGTCGCAGCGTACGGCGGCGCAGAACCGACAGCAGTTTGCCTCTGTCAATCACGGGCGTCCGGCCGTTTTTGTAGAGACGAAGCCGATCCAGGCGGGTAAACCGATCGGTCCGGTGATTCCCGCTCGGCCAGCTGCGGCCATGCGAGCGGTGGCGCCGAACGCGCAACCGAATCGTTCCCAACCGGCCCCGGCCAGGCCGACTGAGCCAATGAGGAAGACGGTTGAGCCGGCACCGCCCGCAGCCAAATCGTCTGCGAGACCTGCCCCCGCTGCGCCTGAGGAACGACGCGCTCAACCGTCGCAACCCGTCGCGCATCCGCCCGCCGCTAAACCGGCTGCGAGACCTGCCCCCACTGCGCCTGAGGAACAACGCGCTCAACCGTCGCAACCCGTCGCGCATCCACCCGCCGCGAATCGCGAGACACGGAGGCCGGTCAGCCCGTCACCTGCTGCAAAACCGACTCAACATCCGGCCCAAAAGGCTGCGCCCAAGCCTAAGCCGAAACCGGAGTGATGCGGTATCGAGGGATCCAGGTCAATGATGACGGTCTCTGTTGCCATTGGAATCTTCGCGAGTGCGGTTGGCGTGATGATTTTCGTCCCATGGCCTGAGATGGATGTGTTGGTGACAGCTCCGTCAACCCGGCAGCGATCCAAATCCGCGCACCCTCTGGCAGACCGATGACCGCGCCAAACTTTCCAGCACGCGTTTGGAGTGCCCGAACGCCGACCAAACAGGTCGACGAGGCGCTCGTCGGCGGGATTGGTAATCCGGCTCTTCATAGTTATTGAGGCGTGTCCCGCCAACTTCTGGATCGCGGGCGACGGTATTCGCGGGTCGGTGAGACGGGTGCAAATGAGTGACGAAGGGATCTTCTTGCTCCCCGCACGCGATGACCTTCCCGACGGAAAGCATTCCTGGCGTCGGCAATGTGCCTTTCGGGCTGTTCGAGCGTATGAAACCTGGGAGGCGAGCCTTCCGTCGGGCTCAATGCAAGCCAGCACGAACCGGCGCGATCTTCAAGCGGACCTCGTTCAAATACCGGACGGCTTCGCTTCGTTTCTTGATCGAGCCCACTCGCGCAACGATGGCGGGACGCTCTGCCGGGGGCGACAATGCCAGGTCCTGACGGAGCGCCCCCTGAACGATTCCGGGCAGATTGCCATCGTCAGCCGAATCGTCTGGGCGAGATACAGAAGCGAGATCGGGAACGCTTTCGGCGGTCGCCGCCAGCGGCGTGGCCTCGGAAAACAGCACCGGAGGGAGAACTGTCGGCGCATCTTGTCTTGGGCTCGCCAGAGTGAGAAGCGGTATCAAACCGTTTGCCGCCGCATCTCGCTTGGTCAGGGGACTCAATCCGAACAGTGACTCGAGCGTCGCGGGAATGGAAGCATGATCATATGGGCGATGATCGATTAGATTTCTGGCGATCGACGGCGAGATAACCACGGCCGGCACGCGAGGTCCGTATTTTTCGAATGTAAAGCCGTTTTGGTTGTGATCAGAATTTAGGTCCGAAACGCTGGGGGCTACGGCATCAAGAGGAATCGCATGATCGTAGAACCCACCATGTTCGTCCCACGTGATAATGAGCAAACTGCTTTCCCAAAACCCCGAGTTCCGGATCGTCTCATACGTGGCCTTGATTAGAGCTTCACCGCTGTTCACATCGGCCAGCGGGTGTTGAGAGGTGCCGTTCCTGTAATCGTTGGCCACGTCGTAGCTCGGTTCGATGAAAACGTAACTGAAGGGAAAAGAACTTTGCTGAAGGTCGCCGGCAAACTGACTGTAGTGGCGAATATCGTCGAGGTGGATGCCCTTCAGGGCGGAAACCATGGGGAAATCATCGCCTCCGTAGAGCCGATATTTGATCCCCTTTTTTACCAGCGCATCGAAGATCGTGCCATTCTGAAAGGAGAAGCCTGAAAGGGCTTCCCATCCGGCGATTTCCGCAATGCTCGGACTGTGATCGAGGCCATTGGAAGATGCGGCGTGGACAAACATGCGGTTTGGCCAGGTCGGTCCGGGCATCGAAGCATGCCAGTTGTCGCAGACAACAAACTCGGCAGCGAGTGCGTGCAGCACCGGAAGCTGGGTCGGTGAATAGCAATTCATCACCACGCCGGGACCGCTCCCTCCACCGCTTTCGACATAGGAGGCTACAAAGCCGCTCTGATTGATTCGGGGGTACGGTCCGCCCCGAGGATAGGAAACTCCTGAACCGCATAGTTGCAAGAGCACGTTTGAGAACTCGTGCTCGGGATCAGCAGGCATCCGGTCAGGCGCTCCCGCTGAGACAGAAAACGGCCGCCCGTTGAAGATATTTGACTCCGATCCGGTCAAGCCGTCTACTTTCGTGGGTGCTCCTGTTACGGCGTCACTTCCGCTGATAGCGGAGAACCCCAACAAGTGATCGAAGGAGCGATTCTCCAACATGAGAACGAATACGTGTTGAATTTGACCGGATGCCATCGATGCGCCGCTTCGCAAACCGGCGTGTGGGAAGTGTATCGCAGGCGATCTCTTTGCGTCGTGTTGTTCCGGTCATACTCCGGCGCGAGGAATCAAACGTGACCATCGGCGACGGGTCCCGTGATGACGAAGGAAGTTTTGAGAAAGCTGGTCCGCGATACCTGGGAACATCCGTCGGACTTCAAGGCGCTGTCCAGGGGGGCGTGCAGCTTACGGGAATGACGCCGAACAGACAGTTGTAATTACCAACCCGGAGCTCGCTGCCGCGATTTCCAAAGTCCGGCCGTGAGCACAGAATGGAGATCTGCGGCTCGGGCCCCGACACCCCCATTTCTCTGCTAGACCCACTCTCCCGCGCGCATCACCGGATCGAGGCTGCCTGCGGCGCTTACGCCGTCCACGTCGATGCGACTCGATCCGATCATCCAGTCGACGTGAATCAAGCTCGTGTTTGCGCCTCGCGTAGCCAGCTCCGCCGGCTTCAGGTTGTCGCCGTTTTTTACGCATGTGCTGTACGCCTGTCCCAGCGCGATATGGCAGGCGGCGTTCTCGTCAAACAGCGTGTTCATGAAAAGCAGGCCGCTCGATGCAATCGGCGATGAGTGCGGCACCAGAGCCACTTCGCCCAGCCGGCGCGCTCCTTCGTCCGTCTCGATCATACGTTGCAGGACCTGCTCGCCCCGCGCGGCGTGCGCCTCCGCAATCTGGCCGCCTTCGAATCGCACGGAAATGCCTTCGATCAGCGTGCCCTGATGCGAGAGAGGCTTGGTGCTGGTTACATAACCCTCCACGCGATCTTTGTGCGGGGTGGTGAAAATCTCTTCGGTGGGAATATTCGGAATGCAATAGTTTCCGTTCCTGGCGGTGGTGCCCCCGCCGAGCCACAGATGGTCGTCGGCGAGGCCCACGCGAAGGTCGGTACCCGGTCCGCGGAAATGCAGGGCTGCGTACCGCTTGGCGTTCATGCGGTCGGCGCGGGCGTGCAATATCGCGTCGTGCGCTTTCCACGCGGCCAGCGGGTCCGCCTGGTCCGCGCGCGACGCCGCGAAGATGGCATCCCAGAGCCTTGCCAGCGCTTCGTCTGGCGGCAGGTCGGGAAACACGGCGGCGGCCCACGCAGGGGTTGCGTTGGCGACGATGGTCCAGTTGATCGCGTGGCCCGCAATCAGATCCAGAGCCGGGCGATAGGCTTTGGAGGTCGCTCGATTCGCGCGGCTGACGTGTTCAGGATTCTCCGCTGACAAAAGCGAAGGATCATTGCCGGCGATCGCCAACCGGGCCGCGCCGCTCTGGTAGGCCTTGGCCATGCCTTCGTAAAGCCATGAAGGTGCGGTGTCGAAGCTGGACTCTTTGCCGTTGCGAAATCGAACCAAGGCGGATTGCTCGTCCGAAAACAAGGTGGTGACCAGGGAAGCGCCCGCATGGTAGGCGTGCTCTGTGATCAACCGCGCGAGCGGGACCGCATCGAGCGTGGCGGTGACGAGCAGCTCTTGTCCCGAACCTAGCCCGAGGCCGGCGCGGACCGCGATCTCGGCCAAACGATCGAGCTTTCGTGCAAATTCAGGCGTCTGCGGAAATGAATCCCGGGCGAATGCTGTAGTTGAGTTCATGCGTACCATTATCGCGCGAGCCTGGCTCGATTCACAACGCAGGCATCCGAGAGTGATTCGGCCGATTCCGATCAGTATTTTCGCGATGTCACTTCCGAAACGCGTGACGGCGCCGATTCGTTGCCACCGGCGCGACGAGTTAAAATAGGCGTATGGAAAGAAAGATTTTCTGGGCCAGCTTCGTCGTACTCGGTCTTGCCTGCGATCTGTTCCTGCCGCTGTGGTGGGCGCTTTTCGCCACCATCCCGGTTGTGGCATTCAGCTGGTGGCTTGCGTATCGCAGCGGCTGGTTTTAAGTCGCTGTCGATTCTTCAGGCGCGTTTTTCCATCCTCAATTCGCATTCATAAACTTTTACCTGCGTGGCGCATTATTTATTGACAGAGCGCGCGTATGAGGGTGTATGATTATGCAGTGGCATGCATAATCAAGCATGTCGGAGCATATGGGCGTACAGAAGCGATTTCGACAGGGGCAGATTCTGAAGGTCCTCACGGGGCAGCCCGTGGCGAGCCAGGATGAACTGCGCCGTCAGCTCGGCCATCTCGGCGTGCGCGTGACGCAGGCGACGCTGTCGCGCGACTTGCGCGAATTGCGCCTGGTGAAGACCTCCGCCGGCTACCGGCCGCTGGCCTCCGCCGCAGCCGAAGAAGCCTCGCCGATGCCCACTCTCGCGCGCGCCCTGAAGGATTTTCTGCTCGACCTGCGCCCGGCACAAAACATGCTGATCCTGAAGACCCCGCCCAGCGGCGCCCAGCCTCTGGCGGCCGCCGTTGACGCCGAACATTGGAAAGAAGTCGCCGGGACACTCGCGGGTGACGATACCGTGCTCGTGATCTGTTCTTCGCGCTCCGGCTGCAGCGCCGTGCAGAAACGCGTGGAGGAAATGCTCCGATGATCGACCCGTCAAGGGTCGCCGTCGTCGGGGTCACGGGCTACGCAGGATACGAGCTGGCCCGGCTCCTGCTGCGGCACCCACACGTCGAAAAACCGACGTTCTACCTCCGCGAATCGCACGCGGAAGTGCATTGCCTCGCCGATCTTTTCCCGCAGCTGCGCGGCTGGGGCGATGCGCCTTGCAAACCGATTTCCGTGGAAGCGATTGCGTCCAGCGGCGCGGAAGTAGCCTTCCTTTCGACTCCGCACGAAGCTTCGCTCGAGCTTGTCCCCGCGCTTCTGGCTGCGAATCCTTCGCTGCGGATCGTGGATCTGAGCGGCGCGTTCCGGTTCCGCAAGCCCGAAACCTTTTCAAAGTGGTACAAGCTCCCTGCGCCGGATGCCGACGTTTTGGCGCAAACCGTTTACGGCCTGCCGGAGGTGTACGCCGACAAGCTGCCGAAAGCGCGCGTGGTCGGAAATCCGGGTTGCTATCCCACGTCCGTGATTCTGGGCCTGAAGCCGCTGATCGAAGCGGACTGGATCAACAGGGCGCGCGGTATCGTGGCCGATTGCAAGTCCGGAGTCACTGGCGCCGGCAAAGAGCCCAGGCGGGATACGCATTTCGTCGAAGTGAACGAAAATTTCCGAGCCTACGGTCTCTTCACACACCGGCATACGCCCGAAGTCTCCGAACATCTGGATCTCGCGCCCGGAAATTTCGTGTTCACGACTCATCTGCTGCCGGTCGATCGCGGCATTCTTTCGACGTTGTACGCCTGGCTCTCTCCGGCGCGCAAGCTGGACGAAATCGAAGCGCTTTACCGCAGATTCTACGCGGGGAAACCGATGGTTCGCGTGATGCCGGCGGGGCAGCTGCCCGAGTTGCAGCACGTAACGCACACAAATTTCTGCGATATAGGTTTTGCGCTCGATCCTTCCGGCGAGCGTCTGGTGGTGGTTTCGTGCCTCGACAATCTCGGCAAAGGTGCGGCAGGGCAGGCGCTTCAAAATCTCAATGGGATGCGCGGTTATCCCGAAACGGCAGGTTTGCTATGAGGATGGTGATCAAGATTGCCGGTGCGCTGCTGGAGCGCGATGAAGACGTGCAGCTTCTGGCGCGTCAGATCACGGAGCTGGCTCGAGCCGGCCATGAGCTGCTCGTCGTTCACGGCGGCGGCCGGATTTTTACGGCGACGCTCGCGCGCATGGGCATCGAAAGCCGCTTCCTCAACGGACTGCGCGTCACCGATCGCGAGACACGCGACGCGGCCGTGATGGTCTTCGCCGGGCTGCTGAATAAAAGGCTCGCGGGTGCAATTTCCCTGGCCGGCCAACCGGCCGTGGGGATCAGCGCGGCGGACGCGGCCTGCTTTCTGGCCGAGCCGATGCAGGTCGAAGATCGCGAAGGAAGCCTGGGATTTGTCGGCTACCTGACGGAAGTGAACGTCGACTTTCTGCGCTCGCTTTGGCGCGAAGGGATTGTTCCCGTGGCTTCGTGTCTCGGCCTGGGCGCCGACGGCGAGCTTTACAACATCAACGCCGACCACATGGCGGCTGCGGCTGCGGAGTTTATCCAGGCTGAGCGATTGATTTTTCTCACGGACGTCGCCGGCGTTCTCGACGGTGAAAAGGTGGTCAACGTGCTCAAGGGCACCGATATCGAGGACCTGATCCGTTTGCACAAGGTTTCAGGCGGCATGATCCTCAAGCTCGAAGCAGCCAAACGCGCGTTGGCAGGCGGGGTGACCGAAGTGCGCATCATCGGCGGATCCAAGCCACGCGCGCTGCTCACATCCGCCAGCACGGGCCGCGGTGCCGGAACCCGGGTCCTGCCCGTGATTCGCGTGAATGCCAAAGCCGCACATGGAGCCGCGCAATAGCCATGCCGAAGAAAAGGAAAAGGTCGCCGGCCCAGCGCGTTTCGCCGTCGAAAATCCGCGCCGACGAAGGCCGCTACATGATGAAGACCTACCGCCGGCCGCCGGAAGTGTTCACGCATGGGCGCGGCTGCCGTCTGTACGATTCGGGCGGACGGGAATACCTCGATTTCCTGGCGGGAATCGCGGTGAACGCGACCGGCTACGCGCATCCGCGGATGGTCCGCGTGATTCGCCGCGAAGCCGGGCGCGCCACGCATGTTTCGAATCTGTTCCACAACCCCTATCAGGCACCGCTGGCACGCAAGCTGGCGCAGTGGTCCGGCCTCGATCGGGTGTTTTTCGCCAATAGCGGCAGCGAAGCAATCGAAGGCGCGCTGAAGCTCGCCCGCGCCTCGGCGAACGCAAAAGCCAACACGGGCGCGCGGCTGAAAACTCGCTTCCTGGCGCTGGAGGGCTCGTTCCACGGGCGCACCATGGGCGCGCTTTCGATCACGTCCACGGCCAAGTATCGCGCGCCGTTTGAGCCGCTGATTCCCGGCGTCGAATTCGTCCGCTTCAACGATCTCGCAGACCTGGACGCCCGGTTCGACGACACTGTCTGCGCCGTCATCATCGAACCGATTCAGGGCGAAGGCGGCGTGAACGCGGTCAGCGAGGACTTTTGGAGCCGTGCTCGTGCGCTGACGCTGGATCATGGCGCAGCGTTGATCGCCGATGAAATTCAGTGCGGGCTGGGGCGGACCGGCCGGCGCTTCGGCTATCAGAAATTCGCCACCGTGCCCGATATCGTCACAGTGGCCAAGCCGCTGGCCGGCGGCTTGCCGCTCGGAGCGTTCATCGCCAACGAAGAATTTGCATCCGCATTCACACCCGGCCTCCACGGATCGACATTCGGCGGCGGCCCGCTCGTCTGCGCCGCGGCACTCGAATTCCTCACGATCGTCGAGGAGGAACATCTTCTCGACAATGTTCGCGCTCGCGGAGCCGAATTGCGCATGGGATTGGAAGTGCTCGCGCACCGCTTCAATTTCATCCGGGAAATTCGGGGCGAAGGGCTGATCATCGGCATCGATCTTTCAATCGATGGCGCTCCGTTTATTGCCGAAGCCCTGCGCCAGGGTCTGTTGATCAATTGCACTCACGATCGCATCATCCGGCTGCTCCCGCCGTTCATCATCAGGCAGCGGGACGTGGCCGAATTCCTGCAAAAATTTGAGACGGTTTTGACGCGCGTCTCGAAAGCTGCTGCGAAATCCGCTGCCGCGACCCCCGCTGCCGTGAAATCGGAATCCACATCGCAGCCCCTCGCTCTGGCAGTGGCTAGATAGGAATCAACATGACTGCCACGGCAACCACACTTTCGCTCAAACGAGACCTCCTGACCGGCACGGAGTGGAGCCCCGCGCAACTCCGTGAATTCTTCCGTCTGTCGGCCGAGATCAAAGCCCATCCCAAAAGCTACCAGACCGCGCTGGCAGGCAGCATGTTCGTGATGATCTTCGAGAAGCCTTCGCTGCGCACGCGCGTAACGTTCGAAACGGGTATCGCGTCGATGGGAGGCTCATCGACTTTTCTCGACCATACCGGGGCGAAACTCAGCGAGCGCGAGCCGGTCCGCGACATCGCCCGCAACCTCGAGCGCTGGGTGCAGGGAATCGTCGCGAGAGTCTTCGCGCAGGAAACGCTTGATGAGCTCGCGGCGAACGCGAATGTCCCGGTCATTAACGCCCTTTCCGACCGATTTCATCCGTGCCAGGCTCTCGCCGATTTTTTCACGCTCGAGGAGCGTTTCGGCAACTTGCGCGGCCTGAAATTCGCCTATGTGGGCGACGGCAACAATATGGCCCATTCGCTGATGACCATCGGCGCGCGCGCCGGTGCGCACGTCCGCATCGCCACGCCGGCCGGCTACGAGCCTGACCCGCAGATCGTAGCGGAATCGAAGCGCGTCGCGAAGGAAACGCGCGGCAAAATCGAGATCATGCGCGCGCCCGAAGACGCCATCTCGGGCGCGCAAGCCGTCTACACGGATGTCTGGGCCAGCATGGGCCAGGAAGGCGAATCCGCCGTGCGCGAAAAAGTATTCGCCCCGTATCAGGTGGACGAAACACTCTTTGCGCTGGCCGCGCCCGAAGCGGTGTTCATGCATTGCCTGCCGGCGCACCGCGGTCTCGAGGTTTCCGCGGGCGTCATCGATTCCCCTCGTTCGATCATTTACGACCAGGCGGAAAATCGCCTGCACGTCCAAAAGGCCGTGCTGCACACGCTGCTTACCTAAGGAGAGTCCGTTGCCGAAGAAAGTCGTACTGGCGTATTCCGGAGGTCTTGATACCTCCATCATTATTCCGTGGCTGAAAGAGACCTACGGCGGTTGCGAGGTCATCGCCATGATCGGCGATCTGGGCCAGCAGGAGGATCTCGATGCCGCCTACAGGAAAGCGCTGGCGACCGGAGCGAGCGCGGCCTACATCGAGGATCTGCGCGAGGAATTCATCACCGGTTACATCTGGCCGACCCTGCGCGCCGGAGCCGTTTACGAGCACAAATACCTGCTGGGCACTTCCTTTGCGCGGCCCTTGCTGGCAAAACGCCAGGTCGAGATCGCGAAAAAGGCCGGTGCTGATGCGCTCGCCCACGGCTGTACGGGCAAGGGCAACGACCAGGTCCGCTTCGAGCTGGCCGCGAAAGCGCTTGCGCCCGAGCTGCAAATCATCGCACCCTGGCGTGAATGGAAGATCAACTCGCGCGAAGACGCCATCGAATATGCGCGCTCGCACAGCATTCCCATCGATCAGACGAAAAAAGACATCTACAGCCGCGACCGCAACATCTGGCACCTGAGCCACGAAGGCGGCGTCCTGGAAGATCCCGCAAACGCACCCGAAGAGGCCATGTGGAAGTGGATCGTCTCGCCCGCCAAGGCACCCGATCAGCCCGCGACCGTTGAAATCGGTTTCGAATCCGGAAATCCCGTCTCGGTGAACGGGCAAAAGCTCACGCCGCTTGCGCTGCTCGACAAATTGAACGAAATCGCCGCCGCCAACGGTGTCGGCCGCATGGACATCGTCGAAAACCGCCTGGTGGGCATGAAATCCCGCGGTGCGTATGAAACTCCCGGTGGCACGCTGCTCGTCACCGCACATCGCGAGCTCGAATCGCTGTGCCTTGACCGCGAAACGCTGCATTACCAGCAGATTTTGGCGCTGCGCTATGCCGAGATGGTCTACTACGGCATGTGGTTTACGCCGCTCCGCGAGGCACTGGACGCATTCTTCGCCAAGTCGCAGGAGCGCGTCACCGGTTCGGTCGGCCTTTCGCTCTTCAAGGGCAACTGCAACGCCACTTCGCGCCAGTCCCCTTATTCGCTCTATCGCGCCGGCCTCGCGAGCTTCAGCATGACCGGCTACAATCCGAAGGACGCGGAGGGCTTCATCAACCTATTCGCTCTGCCGATCACGGTTCCGCTCGAGGCCGCGGTGAGATGAGTGCCGGAGACGGCCAGAAAATGTGGGGCGGCCGATTCGACCGTGCCCCCGACGCATCGTTTTATGAATTCGAGCGCTCCTGGCATTTCGACCGTCGCATGCTGCCCCAGGAGCTGGCCCTCGATCGAGCCTGGGCGCGCGCCATCGCTGCCGCCGGGATTCTGACGGACGACGAAGCGCGCCGCATCGTCGCCGCGCTCGACGAAATCGAAGCGCGCGCCAAGACCGACTCCCCGTGGCTCGATGCTTCTGCCGCCGAAGACGTGCACCATTTCGCCGAATCCGCGCTGATTGAAAAACTGGGCCCGCTCGGCGCGAAGCTTCACACCGGCCGCAGCCGCAATGAAATGGTCGCGACCGAGTTCCGCATGTACGTGAAGGATGCCGTGCGCGAGCTGCGTGCCATGCTCGGCTCTCTCACTCGCGCCATCGCTACGCAAGCGAAGCAGAATCTGGGCATTCCCATGCCCGGCATGACCCACATGCAGCACGCGCAGCCGCTGCTGCTCTCGCACTGGCTATTGGCGCACGGCGAAGCCTTCTACCGCGATGCGGGCCGACTCGCCGCAGCCGCCGTCAGCGCGGATGTGTGTGCGCTCGGCTCCGGCGCCCTCGCCGGCTCTGCGTTTCCGATCGACCGCAAAACCCTCGCGAGCGATCTGGGCTTTTCGCGCATCTCCGCGAACAGCCTGGATGCCGTCAGCGACCGCGATTTCGCCCTTGAATTCCTCTCTACGTTGGCCACCCTCGCGATGCACCTCTCCCGCTTGAGCGAGGACATGATTCTGTTCGCCTCCACCGAATTCGGCTTCGTCGACCTACCCGATGAATATTCGACCGGAAGCAGCCTGATGCCGCAGAAGAAAAATCCAGACTCATGGGAGCTGATCCGCGGCAAGACCGGACGCATCTACGGCGCCCTTTTCGGCCTGCTCACGACGATGAAGGGTCTGCCTTCGAGCTATCAGCGCGATTTGCAAGAGGACAAAGAGCCGCTTTTCGTTGCCCACGATCAGGCGCTCGCCATGGTGAAAATCGCGGCCGCTGCACTCGCTGCCACCAACTTTCGCGAAGCACGACTTCGCGAGGCGTCTCAGAATCC
>JBAVUW010000103.1:0-20417 GCA_049696975.1 Candidatus Acidiferrales bacterium
GCAAAATAGAGCCGGGGGAAACAGTGCCGGGAACAAAGATGAGTTGGGGAGCATCGCTGACGGATTTCGTGAAGCGGGCGGGGGAGGAAGCCGAGCGGCAGAGGCAATTGCAGGCGCCCCGTGATGAAAAACGCAAAGAGCCAGAGGAACCTCCGCCGGCGCCCCTGCGGGAAGTGCGGCCGGTCGTTTTGAAGACAGGTGACGGCGGCATAGAGGGGGCGCTGCGCGAACTGGACGGTCTGATCGGGCTGGAAAAAGTGAAGACGGAAGTCAGAACGATGATCGACATGCTGGAGCTTAGGCGCGAGCGGGCGCGCAAGAGGCTGCCGGATGTTTATCCGGGTGGTCATCTGGTCTTCAAGGGAAATCCGGGAACGGGCAAGACGACGGTGGCGCGGATCATAGCGCGCGTCTACAAGGAGATCGGGCTGCTGAAGTCAGGCCACATGATCGAGGCAGAACGGGCGGACCTTGTCGCGAATTTTACGGGGCAGACGGCGACCAAAACGAGAAAAGTGATCGATGAGGCGCTGGGTGGCGTACTGTTCGTCGATGAGGCCTACACGCTGACGCCGGACTGGGGCGGCGGCCGGGTTGATCCGTTCGGAGCTGAGGCGGTGGCAACACTGCTGAAGGCAATGGAGGATGAACGGGAGCAGCTGGTGGTGATCGTCGCGGGCTACTATGATGAGATGGACAAATTCATCGATTCAAACCCCGGCCTGAAATCGCGGTTTGAGACATTCATCGAGTTCGAGGATTACAGCGCCACCGAATTATTGAAGATCTTCGTCCATATGTCTGCCGAAGCAGGGGTGCGGCCGTCGTTGGACGCGCAGATTGCCCTCGGGAGCCTCATGGAATCCCTTAAAACCGGCACTAAAGGTTTCGGCAACGGGCGCACGGTGCGGAATATTTTCCGCGATTGTCTGGGGCGGCAGGCGAAGCGGTTTAGGGAGAAGGGGCGCCGGGCGGTCGATGTGACGGTGTTCGAGGCTGCCGATATCCCGAAGGCCGGTGAAAAGGTGTTTGCATAAATCAGTGCGCGAGGCCGAGAGCGAAGCCGATGGCGAGCAGGCCGCCGCCGGCGAGGATGCAGCCGAGCGCCATGCCGAAGGCACGCGGCGCGAGGCGGCTTGCCGGCCCGCCCTTACGTTTCCAGCGGAGGCCGCGTAGCAGGCCGACGATGCCGGCGACGATGAATGCGACGAGCGTAAGACCGAGAACATGGCCGACGGCGGCTTCAGGGAAGACGACGCGACTGCCGACAATGAGGATCGCGATAACAAGGCAGATGCCGGCGGCCATGATGAAGGCACGGCCGACGGATTGTTCGCGCGTCGGGCTGAGAATGCCTCCATCCCACAGCGCGTGGCCATTCGGGCATTTGCCCTTGAGCGGGCTCGGCACGAGCTGGTTGCAGTCGGGGCAAATCCACATGCGCGGGATCATACACCTTTCCACCGCGCAGCGGCCTTGCCTTCGGGTGCGAGGGCGTGCGTCCCGAGCGGGTGGGCGGGTTGAAAAAAGGGAAACAGCCCGGTCAGGCTGTTTCCACGGGCGATCAAATCTTGAGGCACAAAGCCGGGAGTATTTTCTCGCCCTTCAGGTCATCGAGGGTGAGAAATTCGAGCACAAGGGTTTCATTGTCGTCCGTGACTTCAAGGATGGTGTTCATCGTTGTCTCCGTTGGCTGGGATTTGAACGCGAGTGGCCTTCAGCAGGGCTTTCAGGCAGACCCGCAGTTGGGCGATCGTGACGTCAAATTCGTTGAATTTACCGAACCTGTCCTCGATGTCCTCCATAAGACAATCGGCGTTAAAGTCGACGTGCTCGGATATTTCACGAACGGACATTTGTTTCAGGGCTTCTTCCAAGTCTCTCAGATCATCGCTTAGCATGATGAAATCTCCTTTTACTATGAGGTTGAGGCGGCAGCCCTTGCGAGCCGCCGCCCGCGCGCTTACTCCATTTCACCGTTGCGCAGCTCGATGATTTTCGTGTGGGCCAGGTCGGCGGCCTTCGCCAGCGCCAGCAGGTCGTTTGCCGTGTAGCTGTGCGAGGATTTCCAGTTGCCCTCGCCGTCGCGGTAGCGGCTCTCGAAGGTGACGTTGTAGAAGGTTCCCTTGTCCGTCTGGTTTTTCCAGATGCTCGCGTTTATCAGATCGACGCGGACTTTTGCGACCGGGGGATTTTTGGTTTCAGCGGCTTCTTTTTTCTTCGTGTTCGACATTTTATTTTCCTTTTCTGTTCGGCCCGGCATCATTGCCAGCCTTGTGAAATGGCCCGCAGGGAGTGGGGCCGGACCGGGACGCAAGAAAACAAAACGGAGGGGTTGCGCCCGCCGGGGACAGCCGTTTTTTTTCTTGGCGCGCAGCGCGCACGTCCACCGAGGGACGGCTTCACGTCAAATTCACAATAAAGGCTGGCAATATCGATCCGGGGCGACGAAGGAAAACACTGAACACGATGAAGACCGCGCGACAACCCGGGCTCCCCCGGTTGGTCCGCTATTCGGTTAAGATGACGGGCAGCAGGAAGGACGGACGAGGGAGGTCATATGCCTTTCTACGACGACGACGACGAAGAGATACCGGACGATCTGGGATGGGGACCGATCATCGTGCGGCGCCCGGTTTACGACGAGGGCATGAAGATGCTGGAGGCAGCGCCGGCTGGTGAGGGCGACACGTTCGAGACGGCGCGGGGAATCGCGGATGATCACAAAGCGGCGGGCGAGAAGGATAAAGCCGGACACTGGTACGCCGTCGCGGAGTATTTGCAAACGCGGGCATCCGCGGCGAAAGGCGTGAAGGTCGTCGTTCTGGAGGAGGGGGAGGAATGGGACGGCGAGCGCAGGAAAAAGATCAAGAGTAAAAAAACGTCCACGAGCAAGAAAAAAGTGAAGAGCGGGAAAAAGGCGAAGAGCAGAAAAAAAGTCAGGGCTGGTAAGAATCGGCCGCGCAGTGGTAAGGGCTCTTGATGAGCAGGCTCCAGTCAGCGAAGGGGTTCTGGTTGGCGAAGTGCGTGAGCGGGTGGCCGTATTCGTCGATGAGATCGATGTAAAAATCCGAGGGACCGGCATGGCGGATGCCGTGTTCGTGTTCCAGCCAGAACTTCGCTTCCAGCAGCATCGCGGCTTTCTGCTTCATCGTGTGGTTGCCCAGCAGCGTGATTTTCAGGCGGTCGTTAAAGCTCTTGTTGGTCGGCGGCTTTCTCACCAGCTGGATCGTCATGTCCGGAATCCCTTGCTCAGTTGTGTTTTATCCATCGTACAACCTGTAGGTTAAAAATCAGTAAAAGCGTTTTTTCGCAGTGTCTTGCTCCGCATGTGTTTTTCAGAATGGACGCTGCCGGACGCGCCTTTCGTGTCCCGTCCAGAGCTTGTTGCGTTCATGGACCCTGAACGACAGACAAGCTTGGGACACGGGCAGGCTATTCGTCCGGCGGACCGCTTCCCCATGAAAAGCCCCATGGCGGGGCCGCAACACAGGGAGAAAAACATGAGACTGATTTCTAAAGCAGATTTACTCAAACGGACATTCCGCGAGGTGGCGGGCATGAAGGAAGAGATCCGGAAGGAAATCGCCGTCTGCGACCGCAGGCGCCGGACGGCCTACGCGGCACTGGCGGATATCCGCACGGTGCAGGGGCAGCGCAGGATCACGCGACCGAACCTCTAGCGGTTCCGGTCTTTCGGGTCGAGGGATCGATCGGGGCCGTCGCGGTCCCGGTCGAGTTCTTCCCGGCGCTTGCGGGCTTCAACCTCGCGGTTGAAGGCTTCGGTCAGATCGATGGGCGGCTTTGCCGCCTTATCGAAATCCTTCTTGATCGACTTGCTGTCTCCTGTTCCCGCGCGCGCGTTCGCCTGCTGCGCGGCGCGGTCGAATTCCGGTTTGAGCGCGCGCTGCTGGCTCTGCACGAGGCGCTGGAATTCTTCACGCTTGAGCGCGGTTTCCGCCGCCCTGTTTTCGCGCGCATCGAGACGGTCGAGCGCGTGGTAGCGCCGGTCCATCTCGTGCAGCTCGCGGTCATGGGTGCGCTTCAGCGACTCCGCCTGGTGCTGATGCTCGGCGACGCGCACCTTGTCCTGCTGCTTCTGACGCGCCTCGAGGATCAGCTTTATGCCGGTGATGCGCGTCAGGAAGGCCATGAAACCCTTGGGCTGCCGCTGCAGGCGCGCGCTGACGACGCCGGTATTCTGCGCCTGCTGCGCGGCCTTCAGGCCGTCGCGCTCGGAGATGTGACGCCCGATCAGGTTGATCCGCATGTGGTCGAGGTCGCCGCGCCGCTGCTGCTGGTACGCCTTGAGCGCTTCACGGCGTTTTTCTACTTCCGAAGGCTCTTTGGCGGTTTTTTGTTTTTCGTATTCCTCGCGCTGTTTCTTTGCCCACTCCCGCGCAGTCTCGACATCGGGGAGCTTTTCGACCGGGTAATCGGCTAGGCGATCCTTCAGGTCCTTCGATTTCGCCACGCCGGAAAGCTGGCGCGAGAGGCTGTGTACCTCGCCGTGAAGATCGACGACGACGAAGGCGCGGCGGTCGCCCCGCGTCAGGAAATAACCCTTCGTCTCAAGCGCCTTCACGAAAGACGCGCCGTTGCCGGTTTCCTTCCAGCAGGTGGCGATATCGGCCATGCGCTCGGCCTTCGATATGCCGGTGCGTTCCTTCTGTTGACGGTCGGCTAGGTTTTCCTGCCGCGCGCGCGCGTTGAAGCGATCGCGCTTGCCGTCCTTCTTCATGCCCTCGGGCAGTTCAAGCCCATGGTCGCGCGCGAATTCCCGCGCGACGGTGCGCAGCTTCAGGCGGTCGTGCGCGATCTGCACGGCCTTCATTTTCTCGGTGTCGATGCGGCACCACACGGCATGGCAGTGTTCGCGCGGCACGCCGTCCTTGTCCTTTTTCTCGTGAAAAACGACGGCGCGGGGCTGCCCGACGAGGTTCAGGCTTCGTTCGGTGCGGTCGAGCAGCTCAAGATATTGTTCGCGGGTAAGGCGGCCCTGGCTCTGATCGGGGCTGGCTGAAAAACTGTAAATGTATTTCTTGCACTTGGTGCCGCGCGACTGCGCCTCCCATTCCTCGAAGGCGCCGGAGAGATCGTTCGCGATGGCGCCGCGCACGTCTGCAAGCTCAACCCGTTCGTTGTCGAACGCGTTCATCAGGTGGGCGGCGAGTTGTTGTCCGCCGGCGCGCTGGTTGCCTTTGAGGATCAAAATCCCTCCGCGGCAAGGGCTGCATATCGCCTCTTGCTAATTCAACCCAAGATAGAATACCCCCGTTAAGGAAGGGTTTATGGCGCGGAAGGTGAGGGTGCTTTACCGGGCACAGGCGGTCCCGTCATCGCCCCTCGCCGAGCAAACTTTCGTACGTCCGGGAGCGATTTTGCGGTCAGTTGAGAGCGGGCAGGGGAGCAAGCGTTTTCATAAAGGACCGAAATACGCCGTCCATGCAGCGTAGCGCCCATGCTTCGCGGCTGTATTTTATTCTGAGTCTATTGTTCTGTGACATTCGTGACGCATCCGGTTCTATTAGCTTTGCGGGCCATTTCTGCCGGTGATGCCTTGGAAAAATCGGGGCCAGCAGGGCGACGAACAATCCGGCGCACATGCGGGTGCGCGCATGGATGACCTCGACCGCGATGTAACCCGCATGTTCAAGCTGGCGGAGGTAGCGCTGCACGGTGCGGCGATCTTTGCCGAGTGCGCGCATGAGCCAGGTGACGGTGATGTCGGCGGCGCGCGCGCTGCGGTTCTTCCGGTAAACATACTGCATCAGCTTGCGCGCGCAACGGCGTGCGCCGTCCGTGAGGTTGGGATCGTCTTCTATCCGCGCAGCCATTTCTGGCACATAGGCGCCACTATCGCGCGGCGGTGCGTGCCGCGATCTCGGCTCGGCGGGAAGGTGGCAGGATCGCAGTGACCGCTGCCGCCGGTTTTCGTCTCTGGGCGGTGGAGTAGAGGAGGGAGTTTGTTCGACGCGGATGCCGTCGCGGGCCAGCCGCGCGGCGAGGCGTTGCGCCATCTCTTCAGTTGATGGCGGATGTCTGTCGATGTGGAAGAGCATGGTTTTCTCCTTGGTTATGAGAAAGCCAGCCAGATTTCAGGCAATAAAAAACCGTTCGCAAAAAGCGCTTGCGTTTTTTTTCGGTTCTGCCACATTAGGGATTGTGAGATCGCTGAAGTAGCAGTTCCAGTTTTTATAAAGCCCGCCTCCTGGCGGGTTTTCTTTTTCTACGTCATTGAATTTCCTTCGAGCATTTGTGAACCCAGAAATGGCCGGACTCCGGAATCGGATGGGCCATTCAAAAAGTCTGTAGTAAGAATCGCCGGGCAGCAAGCGCGCCCGGGCGAATGAGGTGCGCCGCTGCGGCCTTCCGCCGTGCGAATCACGCGGGAAGGCTTGCGGTGCTTGCGTGTGCGTGTGTATACGATCGGTGTGGACAAGAGGGGACTTCTCGTAAGAGGAAGGAAAAAATCCAGCAAATGCAGGCCGCAAAAAACCGTCGCAAAAAGCGCTTGCGTTTTTCTGTGGTTCTGCAAGAGTGGGATTCTCAGGTCGCCGCTCTTACAGAGCTCAGTTTATAGAAACCCGCTTCGGCGGGTTTTCTTTTTTTAAGACATTGGGATTTCCTTCAGTTGTTACCGCAGGAGGGCCAAGAATCGCGACGGCCCAGTCCGAGTCTGCCCGATAATTTTTCACACGGCAAGCTGAATGCAACTTGCAAGTGTTTTTCCCTACTTATACAACTATGACCAACGAATCGCCGGCAACGTCGGCGGTTCTCTGCTGATCGTGCGTGGCGGCCATGGCCACGGCCTGTCCCGAGGGAATATGATCCGCCTGTTTGAACCACTGCAGCAGCTCTCCGAGTGTCCACACGGGTTTTTCTTCTGAGTGTTCTCTGGCGTCGGCGAGCCGGTGATAAGGAATGGTCGGCCAGCTGTGATGCTCCCAGTGCAGCCATGAATTATGCGGCGCGAGAAGCGGCGCCTGCCAGAAGTTCAAATGGACGCGGTGCGTTTCCGGCGTTCCCTGATGTTCCAGCCACAGCCTGAGTCGGAACGACATCATGAACGTCGTGACCAGTCCGGCATACCAGAACAATCCGCACCACCACAATCCCGATGCGGCGAGCAGCGCGATGGCGACCGCATGAAACGACAGTAGCGGGATATATTCAGACGGCCTGTCGGGTTTTGAGTATTTCAGGATGATGAGATAGTCCGGAAAGCTCCCGCCCAGGATATCGAGGGCGGCGTATTTCAGGATGCTCGACGGTCTTGCCGGCAGGTCCCACTGCGGGCTGCGCGACCGCTTGTGGCCCAGCTCCGGATCGTCGTCTGTCCCGGTGTGCTTGTGATGTTTGAAGTGAAGCGCGCGATAGCCGCTGACCGTCAGGCCGATGGGCCAGAACGCCATCAGGTTTGTCAGAAAATCATTCAGCCTCCTGTTGTGCGACAGCGTGAAATGCGTACCGTCATGGCCGAGGATGGCCAGGGCGTGCTGGCGGTTTCCGATGATCAGAACCGCCAGCAGCAATGTGAGCGGGTTGGAAAAAACGTGGACGAGGCCGAGCGCGCCGGCGATGACCGTCCAGTCGAGTACGGCGTCCCGCAGCCACGGCAGAGCCGTGCGCCGCGAAAGATCGCGCAGAACTTCCTTGTCGAGCGAAGATGTGGCGTGATGTTGCATTTCCGGCCCTCCGTCCTTTGAGTGAGAAATAATCCACTGACCCTAGACGGAACCACCGTCCCGGAAACCCTACGAACCTTCGTAGGGTTATTTCTTCCCGTGAACAGGCTAATTTTCGGGCGCTTGCCGTAAAACCATTAACGAGGAGAAACAACATGGCGCAGGTTCAGAAGGTCCGGGCGGACGAAAATATCGGTGTGATTAACGAAATACTGGAGCGGGACGGCTGCATCGTCATCGAGAATGTTCTCGAACAGCATGAACTGGAAAAACTGAAACAGGAGCTAGCGCCGCACTTCGACGAAACGCCGAACTGCACAGGCGATTTCTACGGCCATGCGACCAAGCGCGTCAGCTCCCTGATCGCCAAATCGACACTCTGCCAGCAAATGACCATCCATCCCGTCATTCTGGCGGCCATGGATAAGTTTCTGTTGAGGGGGTGCGGTCAGTACCAATTGAACCTCACGCAGGCGATCCGGATCGGGGCGGGCGAGCCGCAACAGATCATGCATCCGGACGATCCGCTGTTCCCGTATGTTCATGCGGGTTACGAAGCGATGATCAACTGCATGTGGGCTGTCGACGAATTCACCGCCGAAAACGGCGCGACGAATGTCGTCCCGGGCAGCCACAAGTGGGAACGGGTCGGCCTCATTCCCGAGCGCGTGCCGCTGCCAGATGAAATCACGCAAGGCGTGATGCCGGCGGGATCGGTGCTGATTTATTTCGGTTCGCTCCTGCATTGCGGCGGCGCGAACAGGACCAACAAGCCGCGCACCGGCGTCGTCCTGAGCTACTGCCAGGGCTGGCTGCGCCAGTCCGAGAACCAGTATTTGGCCGTTCCGCTTCAGATCGCGAAGACGCTGCCTGAAAGACTTCAGCGCGTCCTCGGATATTTTGTCCACGAGCCCAATCTCGGCCAGATCGAGGGGCGCGATCCCATCGAACTGCTGCAGGGGAAAAATATCGTCAACGCCGGGTTCGAGGAATTCCTGCCGGCTGAACTCCAGCCGCTCTTGGATGAGCACAAGGCGCAGCAGAAGAAAGCGGCTTAGCGGCGGAGGGGCCGTAATTCCGCAAACATAGTGCGGGTATTGTCGGGATGTTTTGCAACAAGGAGGATAAAGCTGGCCGATTCGGATAAACCTGATACAAATTGCGGGAATAGCGTAGCGCTGCTTAAGAATCGCTAAGGGACGAGAGACCATGGCGATTCCGTTCGAGGAATACGTAGACCGGATGAACAAGGCCCGTTCGGTCGACGAGCTTCTCCAGATTTTTCTGGAGACCGTCGGGCATCATGGCTACGACAAGATGATTTTCTGCCTGCTGTCCGACCACAAGCAGATCGGCCTCGCGGCCGGCGTCGGACATCTCCGGAATTATCCCGCCGACTGGATGAAGCACTACTTCGAGCAGGGTTTCGACCAGCTCGATCCTGTCATCAGTTACTGCTACCAGAAGATGGGCACCTTCACATGGCAGGAAATGTCCGAAAGACTGGACATGACCCGCAAGCAGAAACTCTGCCTCAACCTCGGCATGGAGGCCGGGCTGCATAACGGCATCTGCACGCCGCTATGGGGGCCGCACAGGTTTGCCGGGATCGGGCTGGCGACGACGGAAAAGAAGGACGCCTGCGACAACAACACCGACATGATAACCGCGTACTGCAACCATTTCTATATCGCCTTCCAGAGACTCCATGCCCCGCCGCAGAATACAAGCCTGCCGGTTCCCAATATCTACCTGACGCCGAGGGAAAAAGAGATTTTGACGATCGTCGCCGAAGGGAAATCTGACGAGGCGATTGCCGTGCTCCTGAAGCTCACGCCGCACGGCGTGGATTTTCACATGAGGAATATCTATAAGAAGATGCAGACCAACAGCCGCATCTATGCGGCCTCGAAAGCTATCGACCTCGGCCTTATTCATCCGCTGCTTCATCCGTATATCCGCATTTGACACCCTACGAGGGTTCGTAGGGTCAATCCGTTTTCAAATCGTGTTTTCCTGATCCTGCGGAAACAGAAGGGGAGGGATACATGATTGAATTCGTGACTGTCGAGAACATGAACCGGTTTTCGGAAAACGCTTTGGCCGCCCAGCACCGGCTTCGCTACCGGAGCATTATTGAAAGGCAGGATTGGAATGTTCCGAACTATCACGAAATGGAGTTCGACCAGTACGACAATCCCGCCGCAAAATATCTCGTTTACCGAGACGAGAATTACATAGCGCGCGGCGTCTCGCGCTTTTATCCGACAACGTTGCCCTACATGCTGGAGCAACTGTTTCATCATTTCGTGACGGACAGGGACATCCCGAAAAGCCCCCGCGTTTGGGAGGGCTCACGCTTTTGCATCGACCAGACGTTGCCGCCCCGGACGAGGAAGCGGATCGCGCAGGAGATCGTCGTCGGTTATTTGGAGACGGGGCTGCGGCACGGCATCGAGGGCATTATCGGCCTGATGTACCCGGCCTACTGGCGCAGCCTTTTCACAAGCGCCGGCTGGGAACTCAAATTCATGGGAGAAACAACTCTTCTCGACGACGGGAACAAGGCGAGGGCCGCGTGGCTGCCTGTTTCTGAAAGCGTTCTTGCGAGGGTCCGCAGGACCACGGGCATTCATGAAACGATTGTGAACTTCGGGGAAATCGATGTTAAAGCGCTTGCGGCCTGATCAGAGAGAGCGGGATCTGCGCTCACTTACCAATAGCAGGAATGCCGTGCATTTCATGTACGAGGAGTCCCTCGCCAATGGCAACGCCAATATAACCGCGCTTCTCGGGGAGGCGCTGAGCTGCGGCGATGAGCTTATCGCGGAGAGGCAGGAGATTTCATACAAATCAAAAGATGCATTGTTGTCTTGGTTCTTTCTGAGAGCGATCGTCGGGCTGCATCCGGAGAAGATCGGACACCTCGTCGAGTTGCTGGAGTGGCTGACAATCATTCCGCCGGATCGTGAAATCGGTCAGACCGGCGACATCGGGGAACAACCCAAGGCCTAATGAAGCCGCCGCGACGTTCAGCGCTTTGCGGCGGCCATCTGCTTGACGAGGTGCAGCACGGCGGCTCGCAGCGGGGCGGCAATCTTCCCCCACGCTTCCATAAGCGCATGGAATTCCTTGCCGCTGAATTTCGACGCGAGCGTTTGAAACTCTGAATCGCGCTCGGACGGGGCGATGAGCTGGAAGAGGGGCACTTCGTAAAAAGCCGCAATACGGATCAGACGGTGGATCGTAATGCGGTCTGTCCCCTTTTCATACTTCTGCACCTGCTGATAAGTCACATCCAGATGCTCGGCGGTTTCCGTCTGGCTCTTGCCGGCTGCGAGGCGGGCGACGCTGATATTGCGTCCCAGATCGCGGTAGAACGAACCTTCGGGTACTTCTTTGGAATTTCGGGGCATGATGCGAATCGCTGGTCAGTTGTCCGACGATTTAAGAACAGCGTAGAGGGCTGGTCAATATTGAAATTGCGAAGTAATGATGATTATGAGAAACAGTGGGTCAGGGCGGGAGGGTTAGACAATGGCCATCGTTTTCCAGTACGGTTCCAACTGTTCAGAGAGCGAGATGAACAGCGACAGGCGTCTGCGAGGCGATGCGAAATTCGTCGGCATCGCCCAAACGGTTGAAGATTTCGCATTGGCCTTCGATGTGTGGTCCAAAAAACGCCAATGCGCGGCGTCGGATATCGTCCGGGTGCAAGGGAGCAAGGTGTGGGGCGTCCTTTATGAAGTTCCTGACGATCTTATCGACCGCGAGACGGCGAAAGCGCAGGGACGAAAGTCGTTCGACGAAATCGAGGGCGAGGGCGCCAACTACAAGCGCGAGATGCTCGACGTGCGGCGCCCCGACGGCCAGGTCATCAACGCGCTGACCTACACGGTCAGAAGTCCCAGATCCGGGCTGAAAACCAGCAAGGAATATGTCGGATTCATCGTGGCTGGTCTGCGAGAGCACGGTGTAAGCGAGGACTACATAGCGCAGGTGAAAGCCATAGCTGTCGCCAATAATCCGCAAATTTCCGAAGCGGTGAAAAAGCTTTAACCTGTTCCTGCGTTGAGCCGTGCCGCTCACGCGGCGGCCTCCCGCTGCTGCGGCTGCAGCCGGTTGAGGTAATCGGCGGCGCGCTGCGCGTGACTCGCGGCGGTGAAGATTGCACGGCTGTCATGCTTGAGGATTTCGAGCCAGGTGGCGATGTACGAAGCGTTTTCCTCGCGCGGCTCAAGAGCGATTTCGAGGTCGGCGCACAGGAAGGCGGAACCCAGTTCGGCGACTAATTCTTCCGCCGCATAGCCGGCATCGCCCCAGCTCTTGCGGCCGAGGTCGCGGTCGAGGCGCGTCGGGTGCTTGGTCGCGTGAACCAGTTCGTGCAGGATCGTGCCGTAGTAGCTCTCGGCATCGCGGAAAGCCTCGAAGGGCGGCATCTGTACGTAGTCGAGTTCCTGCGCGTAGTAGGCGCGGTTGCCGCCGTGCTTTACGGTTGCGCGTGTGGCAGCGACGAAGGCTTCGGCGCGTTCGATGCGCTGCACGGGGTCGAGCGTCGGCGCCGCTTTCGCGTAGTAAATCTCCGGCAGTCCGTCGATCTGTTCGACGTTGAACACGGTGTAGCCCTTCATGTAGGGGATTTCGCGCTCGGTGTCCTGCCCGGTCGCGTCGTCGTGCTCGGTGCGGGTGATGCTGTTGGCGTACACGACCAGAGAGCCTTTTTCGCCTTTGCGGACCTGCGCGCCCAGCTCCGTGGCCTGGCGGTAGGTGACCCAGATCGGTGCGGCGAAATTCTGCACCATGGCGGAAGCCCAGAGGGCCAGCACGTTGATGCCGGAATAGGGCTGTCCGTTGTGACGCAGCGGCCGCGTGATCCGTCCGGCGGCGTGTTCGGCGTTCCAGGGCTTGATCCACGGACGGACGCCGTTCTCCAGGCTGGCGACGATCTGTGAAGTGATGAGGCTATAGACATCCTTGCGTTCTGTACTCATGTTGTTTTCCCTTCTGTTTAGAATTTGTCTTCGCGGAATTCCGCGACGGATTCACAGGCGTTCGGCGGCGCGGACACGGTCAAGGGCGCCGCAGGCGTTCATCGAAGACCCTTGACAGGGAGCACCGCCGGACTAAACGCCGGCTCGGGAAGGAGCGGATGGAGGGGAGAAAAATTCAGAAGGGAAAATGCGGGACAGCAAGGATGACGCCCGCACAGGAAGTCGCAGAGGTGGAGGAGTCCGTACCGTTGTTTCCCGTTGCCCAGCAATCTTCCGGACGGCCCGGGATGGATTACGGTGAGACGGCAGCTTGAATCGGCGTCGATCTGGACATGAGGCTACACCAGAAACTTTCAAAGCACTGATCGGCGGGACCGCGGGGGAAGGGCGCCGGTTCGAACGGATATTTATGGTCGTGTGCCGCCGATTGCTGCACCTGAACGACGACAGCCATTTTGGCGCGAGATTGAAGGCGTACAGGGACGGGTTTACGCACGGACGATATGTTGACTTGGAATCGACGATGCGGCAAGAAGGGCAGGGTGCGGGCGCTACATCCGGGCAACTTGCCTCGATTTCGCGCGAGAGAGATCATGGCAGGCGCGGTTTGGTAAGGAAGGAATGTACAGAGAATGCTGGTATATGCGAACTACCTAAGTTTTCGAGGCGCCGGCGCGGATGAAGCGATTTTCAAGGCGATCGGTGCTTGGCTCAAGGAACAACTTGACTTCGGCCTGCATCCTGATCAGCTCAGGCAGGAGGGCGAGTTCAACGGATATCGCGGCGAGACGCGCTCCTCGCTCCGAATTTATGCGACCAGGGAGGAGCAGCCGGAACTCTACTCATGGGTACTGAAAAACGCCGACGACGTTGTGTACGGGCGCCAATGGATTGCAGAGGTTGGTCTCAAGAAGGAACAGGACAGTTTCGAACTGTCCTGCATTGTGAGAACCGATGAGCACAGCACTCTGGTTGTAAGTCCTGTGGTGGCATCCCAGCCGCGTGTGATCCGCTATGTCGTCAACAACATTCAGCAAGCAGACGACGCGGATTTTGCGGTCTCGGTGCCGGGGCTGAACGTAAAGACGGTGGGTCAGGACCTGGATTCCTATCGCGGGCTCCTTGCGGAAATCGAGCGACGGGGACGCGATACGCCGGTTGTGCTTGTGAGCCCCACCCGTGACGGTGAATATTTAATCAGTGTCTGGGAACTTCAGCAGAGATTGATCGGACTCGCGCAAGTGGTGCAGGTCACTCGCGAGTTCAACAGCTACGACATGGCGGACATACTTGGACAGCCCCGGTCTGCCTGGGGCGGAGCGGTCAACGTCCTGAATGCTCCTACACGGACCGGTTTTGTGCGGAGCCGGTACTTCCTGCCGGACGCAATCGAGGCATGGGGCGACACGCCCCATCAGAAGAATTCCCAGATCCTCGCGTTGGTAACGAACAATACCAATATCCTCCGTTTGCGAAAGCACATCAGGCCTGAAGGCGTCATGCAGCTCGCCCTGCGTCGGCGCCTGCAGAATGTTCGGGCAAGGGGCGAGCAGATGGATGCTGCCCAGCTGCGGGAGGAACTTGAGAAGTCGTCGAAGGTAGTCGCAGAACAGACTGCATGGATCGCGGCCCTGGAAGAAGACAATTCGTCGCTTCAGTCCGATATTTCGGATACGAAGGCAAGACTGGGCGACGAGCAGGAAAGTCAAAAAAAGCAAAACTTTGTAATCCAAACCCTGAAAACTCAGCTGCAGTATTCCGGCAAAGGCAGAACCAGCGATCTGGACGTAGAGGAATTGGTGGATCTCGTTTCTCGTCCTGCTGCTCCGACTCCTCTGGAATGCATCGAGCTGATCGACAGTTTGTATGGCGACAAGTGTACCGTCCTTGAGAGTGCGCGCGAGACCGCCCGCGAGATGGACCGTTTTATTTACGGGCGACAACTCCTCGAACTGTTGAAAAAGCTGGCCACGGATTACCGGAGCAAGCTGATGGAAAGCGGTGATAATGAGGCACGGAAAGTATTCGGCAAGAGCGAATACGCCGCAAAGGAATCAGAAACGGTGATGGGAAACAAGGATATGCGCCGCCAGAGAACGTTCGAGTACGAGGGGGAGCAAGTTGAAATGTTCCGTCACCTCAAGATCGGCGTCGACGATGACGTTACGAAGACGATTCGCGTGCATTTCCACTGGGATGCGGAGCGCAACAAAATCGTAATCGGTTATTGCGGAGAGCACCTCAGTGTGTCTGGCCACTGAGAGAACATAAAATCGCGGCGCGGTGTTCTGGGCCGAACGTCCGTGCTGACTGAGGGCAGCGGGCGGGCTTGCGATGGTCAGAGCGAATCGCCCTGCGGATTGGACCGGTTCGCGAAGAGAGGAAGATCCGGAAGTGGTTCTGTTCTGGTTCTGGTCATGCTGACCGCACCGCTGCCGGCGAAGGCGGCATAGTATTCAATGCAGTCTGAGCGGGTGAGGACGACGATCGCGCCGTAAATGCCGTCGGCTTCCCGATGGCAGTTCTTGAGTTCGACTCTGCCCAGATGGCCGAGATATTTGTGGGCATGTTTCTCTATCGCTGATCTGCTCATTGCTGCCCCCGCGCTTCTCGAATCAGCGTTTCGAACCGGGCAAGCTCGGTGACTGCATCGCCATAGATGATTTCGATGTCGCGGGATTCCAGGAATGTGACCGGCAGCCCGTCTTCGTAATGCAGTATGTCGCTGATGCGGTCCAGCAATGCGAATGCATCTTCGAGAGCTATGAGCAGGTCTGGCGACTTAACGATCAGGCGGGCGTTGGCCTGAGCCACGCCTTTATCGCGTTTGCCGCGACAATCGACAGTAACAATGTCCTCAACGCTTCCGTTGTCGATCTTGAAGCCTATTAGTCTTTCATCGCCGACATATCCGTTTGCATGGAACGATGAGGCTTTTAGCGGCTGCATTTTCCAGGGCCCTGGCGTGTGCGTCGGGGGCGATTTGGTTTTTCCATCATTCATTTCTAATTCCTTTTCTGTCTGGTTGCTCTCAACACGGGAGTCGGACAGCCGGGCGCATAGCCTGCGCGTGTCACAAGCTTCTCTTCGTTCGCGGAGGGTCCGGAACGGAAACCGTGAACGAAAGAAGCTCTGAGCATTGACACGAAAGGCGCGGCCGGCAGGCTCCCATGCTTGTTGAGGGCAATCGGGAAAAGGGGCGATGAGGGGTTCATGCAACAAGCTCCACGGCGTCGAGTTTGTCTTCGAGCCGCTGCGCGCGGCCCATCCACGATTCCGGACGGATGGCCTTAACCCAGTCGGCAAAGGACGGAATGAAGCCAAGGTCCTCACGAACATGCTGCTCGCCGATCCATCGGACCGGGATTGCCCGGCCCGTGGAGATCGTGATTGTCGTGCCGAAAATCGTCTCGGCCATGAAGATGCCTTCGGCGTGGTGCCGCAGGGCGCGATGCCGGAAGTCAGCGATGATCTTCTTCGACTCGTCGAACCAGTCGTGGATGCGCTGGTAATCGTCGACCGTGCCGCCCCATTTCTTCACGCTGGAGAGCGAATGGTGATACGGATGTGCCATGATCGCCTCCATCAAAACGTGTGTGCGTCGGACCAGGTGTCCGTGAAACGCCCGTTGAAATCGAGCGTGATTTTGCGTTCCGCGATATCGAAGGCGAACTCACCATAGGCGCCGTCGTTGTTTTCCCAGCCCCCATGCGTTTGTTCAAGGCAGCTGTAGCAAAGGTCCTCGACGGCCTCAGAGAGAAGGGATTCGCGGTCGATCATCTTGGGCTGGCCCCAAGATGTGACCCGGAGCGTAACCTTGGTGGCGGGAAATTCTGTCTGCTGCTCGCCGGAATATGCGGTGATGTCGTCAATCTGACCGCTGTCGCCGCAACCATCAAAGGTAACGGTAATGCTGGTAATTCCGGCAGGTGACAGGGCGTCGAAGATGACGGTCTTGTTGAATGCGTTTGTTTCGGCAACGGTTTTCAGATGCAGTGCGTAGTCGGCTGCGAAGTCACTCACGATGTAGCTCCTTTGTTTTGGGTTGTCCTCAACGTGGGAGTCGAACAGCCGGGCGCATAGCCTGCGCGTGTCACAAGGTTCTCTTCGTTCGCGGAGGGTCCGTGCAACAGAAACCGTGAACGAAAGAAGCTCTGAGCATTGACACGAAAGGCGCGGCCGGCAGAGTCCCATGATTGTTGTGGACAACCGGAAAAGGGGCGATGAAACATGCAATCTGCGCGGTGTGCTGGGACGCACGTCCGCATCGCGCGGAACGATGGGCGGGCTGCGATTGCCTGGCTTGGGGCGGACGGTCTCTCACGCCGGACCGACGCCGTAGGCTCCAAGAGGAAGTATCGTGATGCGCACAGAAGTAGTTAAATCGTACCCTGTCGAATCGTGCATCGTTGTACAGTGAGCAGGCAATCCTCGGATCAGGCTACGCAGTTACCTTACCGGAGGCTCCCATGCTCGCACATCGTCGGAAGATTTTCCGATATATGCTGTTATGCACAATCTCGGTGATATGGTCCTGCGCATCATTCGCACAGGCACCAGCCCCCGCGGCTGACGAAGCAAAGGACGATAAACAGCCCACGCATTTGACAAAAGCCGAACCGCTTCCCGAATGTTCGCTTTCGAAGACGAATACCAAGTGCGTACTGATCGTCGACAGGTCAAATCCTGTCGCTCCGCCGACCGTCCAGATGTATTCCGGTGAAACCGTAACTGTGGTAGTCGAGAATCCGAACCCTTTTGAACGGTATTTTCTGGACTATCAGAGCGGGCAGGCGACCCTGAAGCCCGATGTTGCGTCCAGCCTGATTCAGGGGTTGCTTCCGGCGCTTGGCAAACTGCAGGTCCTGTCGACCGAGGGATATACGCCGTCGGGCAAGGCGGCCGCGCCCCTGGGGCCGTGTCAAATAGGAAAAATCAGGAACCTCCCGGCAACGTTAAAAGATGTAGGGAAGGTATTTCCGCAGTTTCAAGGTTGCATGGGCTACTTGGCCAACCAGGCTATCTACATTTATCAGCAGCTTGAGCCCTTCGTGGCCCCGGATTCCCTGACGCCGTTTGAAGTCGATAAGAAAACCGACACGCTGGAACACGTGCAAACGCTCATCGCGAATTTTCAGGTGGACGAGTTGACGTTCTCGAATAGCGTCTCGGCTATTTCAAAGGCCTATCCGCCCGCGGCAGGCGATCCTGACTCGGAGAAGGTTGAGGAGCTGGGCGGCATGCAGAAAGTTGCCGACCAGATATTGGCGGACCTTGCCGGCTATAACCAACGGATAACCGATCTGCGGAGCATCAACAACGGAACGCAGCCCTGCAAGAACCTGGTTGACGTTCGGAAAGACAAAAAGATCGTACTTTCCGCGGAGTGCGTGAGCATCACATCGAGGGTGGACACGCCCGAGGTTTATCACGGCATGGTTACAAGGACCATTACCTACGCTCTGAACTCGTACAATCTGGTCGCGAACCCGCAGGAAGCGTCACCGGACCCGAGCAAGAAGAAGTTGGTCGCCACCGTTCCGATCAACTTTGCCGATGCCCCGAAAGCGACGGGGTCTTCGCTCCGCTGGGAGGCGTCGGCGGGAGCTTTCTTTTCGACACTGCCGATCCGGTCATTTTCCGCCGCACCGATTTTTACCAACGGCGTGATTACCGATAAAAAGATCGTCGAGAATACCATTCATCCAACCGTGGTTCCGTTCGCGGCGGTAAATTATCGGTTGACGCATGACCTCTCCTGGACGAACTGGAAATCGAATTTCTATTTGACCGGGGCAGTTGGCATCAATCCGAACACGGTGTCTGCAGATTTCGCCACCGGGATTTCATATTCGTACAGAGCGTTGATGTTGAGTGCGCTCTGTCATTTCGGGCACGAGGTTCGCCTGACACAGGGACTGACGGTCGGCGAAAGCCTGGGTCCCGGCTTCAACGGGAGCATTCCGACGCAGACATTTTGGACGGAGGCGTTCGCCTTCGGTGTCAGCATTCGAATCCCGTCGCTCACGGGAAGGTAGACTCGAAGACAATACGTCACGTTTCTGTCGGACGTAAGCTTTCATTCAGAGATGGAATCACCGGAATGTCTCATAATGGGCCGCGATGAGGCGACTTCACCCGCGATATCTTGCCATCGCATTCAGCGCGATGCTGATCGGCGCCGGTTCTCGCCAGACATTGGCCGCTGACGACAAATGCTGGCCCCCCGGGAATTTGGTTTTCCCCGCCGGTTCCCGCGACGATGTGGTCAGGAAAGCCGCCGCGTTTCTTGTAAAGGCCGAGGCTGTGCCGCCGCATCCGTACTGGCCCGGCGGTACGTCGGGCGTCACGCTCGGGGTCGGCTGGGACGCGGGATATCACAGCCGTGCCGAACTGCGCGAGACGTGGCCGGCGCTTGGCGCGAACGCGCTTGCGCTTCTTGACAGTGCCGCCGGAAAGAAAGGCCGCGAAGCGCAGGCGCTTATTGCGCGACTGCGAGACATCGACGTTCCGCGCGATCTTTCGATCCAGGTTCTCGACCGCTCCCTCAATGACGACTATTACCCGCTGGTCGTCCAGCTCTTCCCGGGTCTGGAACGATTGCCGGCGGAGGCCCAGGTCGTTTTCATCTCCGTCGTCTTCAATCGCGGCCCGTCCATGGGGCACGATCCGGACTGGTCGACCGCAAAGGAAGTGGACCGGCGTTTTGAGATGCGGCGGATGCAGGCTGACGTCAAGAGTGCCGATATGTTTGCGATCTACGCCCATCTCGGCACGATGAAGAGACTATGGGAGACGGCGGGGCCGCGCGGCTTGCCGCTCCGGCGTCGCGACGAGCAGGCGCTGATTCGCCCCTACGTGAATCAGCAGTTGAAGTGGGAAGAGAACAGGGAAAAGCTCAAGCAGGCGGGATTGCCGCCTTGCCCCCATTGAACTCGCGTGAGGGATCGTTACCGGATGGCCGGGACGCAAGACCCGGTGAGTCCCGAAGGGACGAGTAGAGCCCGCCCGGCGGCATGCCGGACACGCCCGGTATTTCCCTATATAAGGATAGAGGGCAGAACTGCCCGCAAAACAGGCAGAACTTGACTTAAGGTGTCTTATAGTTTACCTTAAGCCTTGTATGGTCAACTATCGTTAACCTTAAGTTTCAGGGAGATTGAACCGTGCTGACGCTGCCTATTCCCGTTTCACGCGCATTGCGCAAGCTCGGCCATGATATCAGGGATGCGCGCCGGCGTCGCCGCATCCCCATGGCGATTGCGGCCGAGCGGGCCTCGATCAGCAAGCCGACATTCATCAGGGTGGAGCGGGGCGATCCCGGTGTCTCTATCGCCAGCTATGCCACGGTCCTTTATGTATTGGGCATGGCCGACCGGCTGGGCGATCTCGCCGCGCCGAAAAATGACCCGGTGGGGCTGCAGCTCGAAGAGGAAAATCTCCCGCAGCGGATTCGCGGAACCCGCAAGAATAAGCCCGCGAAAGGAAAGTAATGGACCGGGAAACCCTTGTGTACGTGGACCTCGACGGCAAGCCCCACCTGATGGGGCGGCTGTGGACCCGCGTCCGCAAGAACAAGGAAAGCGCCACTTTCGAATACGACGAAAGCTGGCTGAAGCATCCCGCGAAGTTTTCTCTCGAACCGGCTCTGCAGCTTGGTCCCGGACCGTTCCACACGCCGGCCGATACGCCGATGTTCGGCGCGATCGGCGACTCGGCACCGGACCGGTGGGGG
>JBAVUW010000104.1:0-38694 GCA_049696975.1 Candidatus Acidiferrales bacterium
TCTACCAAGCGCTCAATGGACGCCTCTCGTTCTATTACGGCGACACTCGCTTGGAGCATACGGCTATCCCAGGGGGGTGACATTTTTATGTTGCTGTTAGGGTGACATTTTTACGTTGCTACAACAGGCCGGTGATGCGGCACGAGCTTCCTGATGCGGTTCGAGAGCTCCCCCGATGGATTGTCGGGTGGAGTGTGCGCCGCCTGTCCGTTTTCGGCGTGTTACGGACATTGTCTAAATCCGCGGCCCGAAAAAACAAAGGGCGGCGCGGTCTTGCGACCGAACCGCCCCCTGCCGCGCTTCAGGCCGCGGCGCTACATTCTGCGTCCAGGACTAGTACATGCCGCCCATGCCGCCACCGCCTGGCATGCCGCCACCGGCGCCCGCGCCAGCGCCGGACTTCGACTCTTCCTTGATGTCGGCGATGAGGGCTTCCGTGGTGAGCATCAGGCCGGCGATGGACGCGGCGTTCTGGAGAGCCAGGCGGGTGACCTTGGCTGGATCGATGACTCCCGCCTTGACCAGGTCGCCGAACTCTTCTGTTTCCGCGTTATAGCCGAAGTTGTCGTCCTTTGATTCGCGGATGCGGCCGACGATCACAGCGCCTTCCTGACCGGCGTTGAGCGCGATCTGCCGCATGGGCTCCTCGAGGGCGCGCTTCACGATGTTGACGCCGATGGCTTCGTCATCGTGGAGCTTGAGCTTGTCGAGCGCCGCCGCGCAGCGGACCAGAGCCACGCCGCCGCCGGGAACGATACCTTCCTCGACAGCCGCGCGGGTCGCGTGCATGGCGTCTTCGACGCGAGCCTTCTTTTCCTTCAACTCCATTTCGGTTGCCGCGCCGACCTTGATGACGGCTACGCCGCCGACGAGTTTCGCAAGGCGCTCCTGCAGCTTTTCCTTGTCGTAGTCGGAGGTGGTGTCTTCGACCTGCGCGCGGATCTGACGGACGCGACCTTCGATCTCGCCGGCCTTACCGCCGCCTTCAACGATCGTGGTGTTGTCCTTGTCGATGGTGATCTTCTTGGCGCGGCCGAGGTCTTCGACCTTCACGTTCTCAAGCTTGATGCCGAGATCTTCCGTGATGGCCTTGCCGCCGGTCAGGGTGGCAATATCCTCGAGCATGGCCTTGCGGCGATCGCCGAAGCCGGGGGCTTTCACTGCGGCGCACTGGAGCGTGCCGCGCAGCTTATTGACGACCAGCGTAGCCAGCGCTTCGCCTTCGACATCTTCCGCGATGATCAGCAGAGGCTTGCCCATCTTGGCGATCTGTTCGAGCAGGGGAAGCAGGTCCTTCATCGAGCTGATCTTTTTTTCGTGGATCAGGATGCGGACGTCTTCGATCGCGCATTCCATCCGCTCGGGGTCCGTGACGAAGTAGGGCGAGAGGTAGCCGCGGTCGAACTGCATACCTTCGACCACTTCCAGCGTCGTTTCCATCGTCTTGGATTCTTCAACCGTGATGACGCCGTCCTTGCCGACCTTCTTCATGGCTTCGGCAATGATGGAGCCGATCTGCTTGTCGTTGTTGGCGGAGATGGTGCCGACCTGCGCGATCATGTCGCCCTTCACGTCCTTGTGGAATTTGGCGATTTCCTCGACGGCGACTTCGACGGCCTTCTCGATGCCGCGCTTGAGGGCGGTGGGGCTGGCGCCAGCTGCGACGGTCTTGACGCCTTCGCGGAAGATGGCTTGCGCGAGCACGGTGGCGGTGGTGGTGCCGTCGCCGGCTACGTCGGAGGTCTTGCTGGCGACTTCACGCACCATCTGCGCGCCCATGTTTTCGAGCGCGTCCTGCAGCTCGATTTCTTTTGCTACGGTGACGCCGTCCTTGGTGATGATCGGCGCGCCGAATTTCTTTTCAATGACCGCGTTGCGCCCCTTGGGGCCCAGCGTGATCTTGACCGCGTCGGCCAGTATGTTGACGCCGCGGAGGATCGCCTGGCGCGAATTCTCGCCGGTAATGATTTGCTTTGGCATTTCGATGTCTCCTCTTTCGTTTCGTACGTAGGATGTTTGGGTGCGGCTCCTGGCAGAGCAGGCAGGCCCGCTGAGGCCAGGAATGCCGGAAGTTTACTTTTTGCCGCCGGCCGCTTTGGCCGCGCCGCCGATCTTGGCGAGGATCTCGTCTTCCTTGAGAATCATGAATTCCTCGTCGTCGACCTTGATGTCGTTGCCGCTGTATTTGCCGAAAAGGATGCGATCGCCCACTTTTACGTCGAGAGCGATGCGCTCACCTTTCTCATTGATTTTGCCGGCGCCCACCGCGACGACTTCGCCCTCTTGCGGTTTCTCTTTTGCCGAGTCAGGTATGATGATGCCGCCCTTAACGCTTTCTTTCTCTTCCAGCCGGCGGACGAGCACACGGTCGTGGAGAGGAGTGATATTGACAGCCATTTTTGCGATTCCTCCGATGGTCCCGCACGGGGCGGGATGGTTTGCTGAGTGTCGCCTTGAGGAAAGCGCTGGTTAGCACTCTCGTAAGGCGAGTGCTAATATAGCAAACAATGATCGGGTGTCAAAGGAATTTTTATCGGGCCCAGGACGATCGGATCAGGCTTGTTTCTTGTAAGTGTACTATTATCAGTGTGATATGCCTAACGCGCTGAGTTTGAAAATCGAGGGATTCGTTTTGGCGGGCGGACGGAGCTCGCGGATGGGCCGCGAGAAGGCGCTGCTCGACGTGGGCGGAGTGCCGTTCGTTGTGCGCACGGCGCATTTGGTCGAAGCGGTGCTGGGTTCGGCGACGGTGGTTGGCGAGACGGCGGGAATTCGCGCGCTGGGACTTTCAACGGTCCCGGACGATTGGCCGGGCGTCGGACCGCTGGGCGGAATTGCGACGGCGCTGCGAGTGTCGCGCGCGCCGTGGAGCCTGGTTGTGGCGTGCGATTTGCCGTATCTTACGGAGGCCTGGCTCGAGTATCTGGTTTCGCGGGCGCTCGGTTCCGACGCCGATGCGGTGATCGCGATGAATGCGAGCGGTGCGGAGCCGCTTTGCGCCGCCTATCGCGAGAGCGCCGAGCCGGCGATCCGATCCGCCCTGTCCGTCGGGAAACTGAAAGTCCGCAGCATGCTTGAAAATCTGCGCGGGGAAGTGATCGAACCGGAAGAATGGAAACGCTTTGATTCCGACGGGTACCTGTTCAAGAATATGAACTCACCGGAAGATTACGAAGAAGCGCGGGAGCGACTGGGCAAGGGACTGGCGCGCAAACTGGAAGCGGACTCGGACGGACGATGAGCGGCCACTACCTTGAATTCAGGAATGTCTCGAAAGCGTTTGACGGCAACGCGGTGCTGAGCGACGTGAGCTTTTTCGTCGACCAGGGCGAGACGGCGGTGATCATGGGTCGCAGCGGCGTGGGGAAGTCGGTGTCGCTGAAACTGCTGCTGGGTTTTCTGGAGCCCGACGCGGGACGGATCGTCGTGGCGGGCGAGGACGTGACCGGATGGACGGAAGGGCAGTTTGAGAAAATCCGGCGGCGCGTGACCATGGTTTTTCAGTCGGGGGCGCTTTTTGATTCGTTGACCGTGGCGGAAAACGTGGCGTTTCCGCTGGTGGGGCGCAGCGACAGCGCGCCGGAGGAAGAAATCGACCGCAGAGTCAAGGAGCTGCTCGAGATGCTCGAGGTCGCGGAGTTCGCAGACCGGCTGCCGGCGGATCTGCCGACCGGGACCAAGCGGACCGTGGCGATTGCGCGGGCGCTGGCGGAAAATCCCGAAGCGATTTTGTACGACGAACCGACCACGATGGTCGATCCGCTGATGGCGGCACACGTGAGCGACCTGATCGTCAAACTGAAGCAGACGCTGCACAAGACTTCGATCGTCGTGACGCACGACACGCATCTGGCGAAAAAACTGGCCGACCGCGTGATTTTTCTGAACGAATGCCGCGTGGCGTTTTTTGGCACGTGGAAAGAGCTGGAAGTCTCGAAAGACCCCTTCCTACATAATTTCCTGCTGCAGGACGAACTGATTCCCGCGCTGGACGAGACCGCGTGAGCGATCACAACTCATCCGATCCCAAGAATCAGCTGCGTCGGGCGATCGGACCGTGGGATTTGCTGCTGTTCAACGTAGCGAGCGTGCTGGGGCCGCGGTGGGTTGCCGTGGCGGCGAACAGCGGCCCATCCTCGATCAGCCTGTGGGTTCTTGCGGCGGTTCTGTTTTTCCTGCCGACAACGTTCATTTTGACCGAACTCTCCACGCGATTTCCAGAAGAGGGTGGCCTGTACGTCTGGACGAAAAAAGCATTCGGGGAATTTCACGGGTTCGTCGCTGGATGGACGTATTGGGTGTACACATTGTTCTACTTTCCCGCATTGCTGATGGCCAGCGTAGCGATGTGCGTGTACGTGGGCGGCAGCGGCGCGGCGCATCTGGCGCAGAATCGCGGATTTTTGCTGGTGGGTTCGTTTCTGCTGCTGTTCGCGGCGGTGGCGCTGAATATCGTGGGAGTGGGCATCGGAAAGTGGTTGCAGAACGCGGGCGGCGTGGGGACCTACGTGCCGCTGGTGATGCTGGTGGGCATGGGAATTTATCTGTGGCGGACGCATGGATCCGCGACGCATTTCACGTGGATGAACATTCTGCCGCAGTGGAACTGGGACACCCTGAATTTCTGGCCGAAGATCGCGTTTGCATACAGCGGGCTGGAGTTGGGCGCCGCCATGAGCGAGGAAATCCGCAATCCCCGCACGACCTTTCCGCGGGCTCTCGCTGGCTCCGCGATTTCGATCGTGCTGATCTACGTCTCCGCCACGATGGCGTTGCTGGCGATCCTACCGGCGAACATGGTGGATCCAAAGAGTGGAGTATTTCAAGCGCTGACCGCGGGTTCGACGACGCTGCACATCGCGTTTTACGGGATCTTCGCGGCGATTCTGGTGGTTTTTGGAAACGCCGGAGGCGTGGGAGCGACGGTAGCGGGTGTGGCGCGCATTCCGTTTGTCGTCGGGATCGATCGCTACATGCCGGAGGTTTTCGGGAGGATTCATCCGAAGTGGAAGACGCCGTGGATCGCCATGCTGGTGCAGGCGGGAATTTCGATCGCGATTCTGCTAGCCACCCAGTGGAAATCGACCGCGAACAACGCATACTACTTCCTGGTCGACGCGACAAATATTCTGTACTTCATTCCGTTCGTTTATATTTACGCGGCCGTCATCCGGCTGGCGTACGTCGGAAACCGCGAAGGGAACAAGGACGCTGTGCTGATTCCTGGCGGGAAAGTCGGGGTCTGGGTTGCGGGGTCTGTAGCCATGTTCGTAACCGTCATGGCGATCGTTTTCTCCTTCGTGCCCTCCCCCGGAGAAACGACATGGATTTTCGAGATCAAGCTGGTTCTGGGCACGATCGGGTTCATCGGAATCGGGCTTATCCTTTACTATCGAGGGTGGAGCGCGAAGAGGCGCGAGGCTCGCCTGCAAGCGGCCGATTAAGCGGATTGCTGGGTCGATGTATGGTGCGCCCGGATGGAAGCTGCCATTCAACAGAGGGTGCACCGGGAATGCACAGGGATCACGGAGTAAAGCTGCAACCCGCCGCCGAGACGCAGAGGGCGCAGAGTGATTCAGGCGCGCCAATCGAAGATTCGCGCTCCCAGATTCAGACTCGAGAGTGACCGAAGCCTCAAGCAGCCGTTTCTTGCGACCGCGCATGAATTCTCCACTTATTTTTCGGGCGAGCTTTCGCACCGGAATCACGCTGAAGGGAATTGACGGCCTGCTGGAGGCCGTCGGCGGCGTGCTGCTGTGGTTCATCAAGCCGGAACAGCTTAGTTCGACGCTGCAGGAAATCTTTGAACACGAGCTGTTGCGCGATCCGCACGATATTCTGGCCAGACACCTGTTGCATTCCTCCGAGAAAATCGCGCAAAGCGATCCGCTCTTCGCGTCGATCTTTCTAATGAGCCACGGGCTGGTGAAGGCCCTGCTTTCGGTGCTGCTGTGGATGAACAAGCTGTGGGCATATCCGCTGGCGATTGTCGTTTTTTCGGCTTTTGCGGTGTTCGGGATTTACCGTTATATGCACACGCACGCCACGCTGCTGATCGTGATCGCGGTGTTTGACCTGCTGATCGTCTACCTCACCTGGGAAGAGTACGGCGTCGAGAAGAAGAAGCGCGCTGCGGCGAAGCATTAACCAAGCGCGCCCGTCGGGAGATGGGCGATGGCAGGACGGCTAGCCCTTAGCCAGCAGGCTTTCCACGTATTTGGCCAGGATGTCGATTTCGAGATTCACGGCGTCTCCCGGCCTCATCGCGCGGACATTCGTGTGCGTGTGCGTGAAAGGGATGACCGCGATGTCGGCGATCCCGCCGTGCCAGCGGGCTACGGTCAGGCTGATGCCGTCGACGGCGATGGATCCTTTCTCGACCACGTAACGGCGCCATTGCTCTGGCACTTCGATCGAGAGCCACCAGCTGTTGCCGTCCGGCACCACTTTCGCCACGCGGCCCACTCCGTCCACATGGCCCTGCACGATATGGCCGCCCATGCGGGCGCCGGCGGCGAGCGGCCGTTCGAGATTCACGAGGTCCCCGGCCTTTTTCCCGCCCAAGGAGGTGCGGCTCATAGTTTCTCCGGAAAGATCGGCACAGAAGTGATCGCCCGCCAACTCGGCGACCGTGAGGCAGCAGCCGTTGACGGCGATGCTGTCGCCGAGCTTCCCCTCGGCGGCGATTTCCGGCGCCCCGGCGAGGCTCACGCGCATCCGGGCACTGCTGACGCGGCGGTCGAGCGCGTCAATCTTTGCCGCGGCTTCGATCATTCCCGTAAACATCGTGTAGATATCCTTGCACGGCGAAATCGGGCGCGTGCTGGTGAACGGTTAGGTTGTGAAGCGCTGGCAGCTTTGATCTCGACTTGCCCGTCGAAGTGCGGGCGAAGGGAACGCCTCCCGATCCCATGAGCCTGGGAGCATAAAAGAGAACGAGCTTGTCGACAATGTCCGCTTCGAGTGCGGCGCCATTGAGCGCGGCGCCGGCTTCGATGATGGCCTGCAGGATCTCGCGGCGTCCGAGCTCGGCGACCACTGTATCCAGGCAAACGTGGCCGCGGCGATTTCTGGTGCGGAAGATTTCGACGCCGGCTCCCGCGAGAGTGCGGGCTTTCGCAGACCCAGGCGATTGCGTGGTGAAGACGAGCACGTCCCGATCGCTCGACCGTACGACACGCGATTTCAACGGAAGGCGCAGGCGCGAATCGAGAATCACCCGCAGAAGCTTGCGGCGGCGCGGTTCGCCGGTGCGATCGCTCAGAAGAGGATCATCCACCAGGATCGTGCCGATGCCGGTGAGGATTGCGTCGGCAGAATGGCGCAGGCGCTGGACGGCTTGGCGGGCTGCTTCGCCCGTAATGGGTGTGGATTTTCCGGGGTGTGCGGAGATTTGTCCGTCGAGCGTGAGCGCGGATTTCAGTGTGACGAACGGGACCTTCGTGCGAATCCATTTCGCGAAGTCTTCGTTCAGTTCGCGGGCCGGTGCTTCGCTGACGCCGGCTTGGACCTCGATGCCGGCGGATCTCAGTTCGTCGAAACCGCGACCGGCGATGGCGGGATTCGGGTCCGCCGTCGCGGCCACGACGCGCGTAATTCCCGCGGCGATGATCGCTTTCGTGCAGGGCCCGGTGCGTCCCGCGGTGCAACACGGTTCAAGAGTGACGTAAAGCGTGGCGCCGCGGGCTTTTTCGCCGGCCTGTTTGAGGGCGACGATTTCCGCGTGATCTCGGTTGTCGTAAACGTGAAACCCTTCGCCGACCTTTTGATGCCCGCGCACGATGAGGGCGCCAACGCGCGGATTCGGATGCGCGAGAGCCGTAGCGCGCGCGGCCAGTTCGAGCGCGCGACGCATCAGCGTGGCGTGTGCCGCGGGCGGTGCCGCGTCGCTAGTCGAAGAGGGAATTGACATAGGTCTGGGCGTCGAAAGGTACGAGATCGTCGATTTGTTCTCCGGTGCCGACGAAACGAATCGGCAGATTCAGCTCGCGGGCGATGGCCACGACGATGCCGCCTTTCGCGGTGCCGTCGAGCTTGGTGAGCACGATACCGCTGACACCGGCGTGGCTCCAGAATTCCCGCGCCTGGTTGAGGCCGTTCTGGCCGGTGGTCGCGTCGAGCACGAGAAGCACCTCGTGCGGTGCGTCCGGGACGAGTTTGGCGGCAGTGCGCTTCATTTTGTCGAGCTCGGCCATGAGATTCGATTTCGTGTGCAGACGGCCGGCGGTGTCCACGATGACGATGTCGGCGGCGCGGGATCGCGCGGCCGAAAGCGCGTCGTAGATGACCGCGGAGGGATCGGCGCCGGATTTCTGTTTGACGATTTCGACGCTCGACCGGCGCGCCCAGACCTCGAGCTGTTCGATGGCCGCGGCGCGAAACGTGTCGGCGGCGCAGAGGATCACGGTCGCGCCTTCTTTTCTCCAGCGGTTGGCGAGCTTGCCGATGGTCGTGGTCTTGCCGGTACCGTTGACGCCGACGACGAAGAGAACGCGCGGCGCGGGCGCGGCGCTATTCGTGCCAATCGGGGCGGCGCCGGCCGGTGCGCTGAGAATCCTGACGATCTGGCTCTTGAGTTCCTGACGAAGTTGATCGGCGTCATCGATTTTGTGTTCGTTGACCTGCTCGCGGAGCGCGGCGAGGACCTCTTTCGTGGTACGCACTCCGATATCAGCGCTCAGCAGCGCGGATTCGAGCTCCTTCAAGAGTTGTGGATCGACGGGGCGGTTGCCCGTGAGCAGCTGTTCGACGCGGGCGGAAAGCTCCGTCCGCGTTTTGGAGACGGATTGCTTGAGCCGTTCGAGGAGCGAAGGACCCGGTTTTCCGAATAGGGAGATCATGAATTCCGGCGCATGTTTTCGAGGGATTATTTTAGCAGGGGATGAACCGCCCTGCCGCGCGAAAGGCCGGGGCGCTCGATCGAGGCCTCAGTCAGATATGATTCCGCCGAAGCTTCGCCAGCGCGCTCCGTCAAACTGCATCAGGAAGAATTGGTGGATGGGTTGGAAGTCCTCTGGCGCGGTGCGGAACTTGATGCCCGCGCGCAGCATCGGCACCGTAAGGTCAAGATGGGACGCTTGTTTCATGATGTCAGCACGTGTGAGGTCATTCCCGCACTTTTGTAACAACTCGACCAATGCTTCGGCGCGCTCGTAGCCCGCGACGTTATTCTGGTCGCGCAAGCTGGCCTGCGGATTGTATTGCTGCATCCAGCTCACGAAGTCGCGAACTTCGGGATCGGCCCTCTCGAAGTCCCTCAGCCAGCCCTTCGAACGGGCGTTGGTGATGACCCCCGCGCTCTTCTCGAGTCCGGCGGGATCGAGAAACGCGGCGACGGAAAGCGATGCGTTGGGAATGAACTGTATCGGATGCCAGTCGAGGTCGTAGGTCTTGCGAATGGCCTGGGTGGCGAACGGCCCGATGGCGAAATTCAGGAAGACATCGGCGCCGGAGTTCTTGAGCGCCTGGATTTGCGCATCGATGGCGATGTCCGACGGCGAGTAGGAGGCTTCCTTCACGATCATGGCGGAGGCCTTCGAGGCCAGGCCCTCGTGGGCGCCTGCGAGATAGTCGCGGCCGGAATCGTCGTTGGCAGAGAGGATGGCGATTTTCGCGGTTGGCTTGGTCTGCAAAATATATTTCGCATAGGCTGCGCCCTCGCTGCGGAAGGAGGCGTCGAAGCCCATCGTCCACGGAAAGTGCGCGGGATCGTTGAAGACCGACGAGCTCGTGTCGATGAACAGCTGCGGGATGTGCTGATCGTTGAGGTAGGGGCGGATGGCGAGGTTGGTGTCGGTGCCGAGCGAGCCGAAGATGAGAAGGACGTGTTCTTCTTCGATGAGCTTCTTTGCCAGAGGCAGTGCCGTCGACGTATCGGAGGCGCTGTCGAGCGAGAGGAAGTTGATCTTTCGACCGTTCACTCCGCCGCGGTCGTTGATCAACCGGAAATAGGCCGCTTCGGCACGGCCGATGGCGCCGTACTGCGAAGCCCAGCCGGTGTAGGTCATGATGTTGCCGATTTTGATTTCCGTATCGCTGACGCCCGGGTCGTATTTCTTGTCCGGGAGCGAAAGCGCGGGCCCGGCCGCCGCGAGAATCGCCGCGAGGGCCAGCCGCACGCGCAAACGCCGGTGTGAAATCCGTTGCTTCATGGCAATCGGCGATATCCTAGCACGGCGCGCCGGGACGAATCCGGGGCGTTCTGCGCGGGGCCTTCGTGCGCCGCGCGCATCGCTGTAAATAACCTCTCATTGATGTTAGCTTCTGGTTGCCTTTGTAGATTCCGGCCCGGCGGGTGCGATGGTTGAGCGATTCGTGTTTTCCGATCTGCGCGAGCTGTTCGCCAAGGCGAACGAGGAAAAGTCGGGCGATCAGCTGGCCGGCATCGCCGCGCGATCGGAACGCGAGCGCGTGGCGGCGAAGCGCCGCCTCGCCGATCTGACGCTCGCCGAAATTGTAGCCGCGCCACTGATTGACCCCTCCGAAGACGAAGTTTCCCGCTTGATTCTCGATTCCTACGATCGCCAGGCCTTCGGGCCGCTCAAGAGCCTGACGGTCGGTGAGCTGCGCGAGACGATCCTGGACGACGCCACCGGCGAAGGAGAGCTGCGCCCGCTGCAACCCGCACTGATTCCGGAAATCGCAGCGGCGCTGGCGAAAATCATGAGCAACAAAGATCTGGTGCTCGCAGCGGCGAAAATGCGCAACGTGACGCGGTGCCGCAATACGATGGGCGAGCGCGGCGTGCTTGGAATCCGCGTGCAGCCGAATCACCCGGTGGACGATATCGGCGGAATTTTGCTCGCCGCTTTCGAGGGGCTGCTCTATGGCTGCGGCGACGCGGTGATCGGCGTGAATCCAGCCTCGGATTCGGTGGAAACGGTCGGCGCGATCCTCCACGCGCTCGAGCGCCTGGTTCAAACGTATCAGGTGCCGACGCAGACCTGTTGTCTCGCGCACATCAGCGCGCAGCTTTCGGCGATGGAGAGTGGCGCGCCGGTCGATCTGCTGTTTCAATCGATCGCCGGGACGGAGAAAGCGAACCGCAGCTTCGGAATTTCGTTGGCGACGCTGCAGGAGGGACGCGAGCGCGTGCTGGAACACCATCGCGGACGCGAAGTGAAGTGGATTGGCGCGCAGGCGATGTATTTCGAGACCGGGCAGGGCAGCGCACTTTCAGCGGAGGCTCATCACGGCGTCGACCAGCTGACGCTGGAGGCGCGCGCGTACGGAGTGGCGCGGGCATTCGATCCGTTCATCGTCAACAGCGTGGTCGGCTTCATCGGTCCGGAATACCTTTACGACGAGCGGCAGATCATCCGCGCAGGGCTTGAAGATCACTTCATGGGCAAGCTGCTTGGCTTGCCGATGGGCTGCGACGTTTGTTACACGAACCACGCCGCGGCCGACCAGAATTCCGCCGACAATTTGTTGTTGCTGCTGGGCGCGGCCGGCTGCAACTACTTCATGGGGGTCCCGTGTTCGGACGACGTGATGCTGAATTATCAATCCACGAGCTATCACGACGCGCTGGCCGTGCGGCGGCTCTTCCAGCTGCGGCCGGCTCCGGAATTTCTCGCATGGCTCGAATCGAGCGGGATCTATCGCGGCTCTGAGCCCGCGTTGCTGGATGCGCCGGTGCGCCGCCAACTGATGCAGAAGCTCGAATCGTCGCTCGGAGAGATTGCTTGAATGGTGCGCGACCCGGACCGTCCCCTTGCGGCTGCGGATATTCCCGAGATCGTGCGCAGAATCCGTGCGAGGACGCCGGCGCGCCTGCTGGAGGGGCGCGCGGGCGCGGCCTACCGGACGGAAACGCAGCTTCAGTTGCGGGAGGCTCATGCGGCGGCGCGTGATGCCGTGGGCGCAGAGTTTGCATTGAGTGCGGTATTCGGCGAGGCATTTCTTGAGCGCTGGAAATTGCTCGAGCTTTCCACCCAGGCGCGGTTGAAAAATGAGTATCTGCTGCGGCCGGATCGCGGCCGCCATTTTGAGGATGCCTCGCGCGAGAAATTGCGGGCTGGCTGCCCGCGTGGCGCGGATTTTCAGATCGCCATCGGCGATGGACTCTCGGTGCCGGCGGTCGCCACGCAGGTGCCCGAGCTGCTGCCGCTGCTCGTCGATGGTGTCGTCGCCCGCGGGTGGACGCTCGGACGAGTGATCGTGATTCACCACTGTCGCGTGGGCATTTTGAATGAGATCGGCGAAGCGCTCGACCCGCGCATCGCGGTGCTGCTGATTGGCGAACGGCCGGGCTTGGCGACCGCGGAGAGCTTGTCGGTGTATATGGCATACCGGCCGCGTCCGGAGCAAACGGATGCCGACCGGAATTTAATTTCGAATATTCACAGCCGGGGACTGGGCGCCGGCGAAGCCGCGGCGCGAATCCTGAATTTCGCGGGCCGCATGATGAAGGCGGGGGCGAGTGGATTCCTGCTGGAGGAAGAAAGGCTGTGATCGGCGAAGGACAATCCGGAAAGCGTTCGCCGACCGATCGAAGCTTTCCGAAAATCGCCGGCATTCCTGGGCGGCTGCCCGCGTTTCAATGACCCTCGGTGGTTCCCGAGATCAACGACCAAAGTGCCCTGGCCGCTCGGAACCGGTCAAACTTCTACGAGCGTGGCGGAAAGACGGAGCTGGCCGGCGGCGATGGCTTTTTCAAGCGCGGCAACTACGTTGGCATCGAATTTCGACGTGGCCAGAGAGCGGATGCGCTCGAGCGCATAGTCGAGGTCCATGGCGGATTGATACGGGCGGTTTGTAGTGATGGCGTCGAACGTGTCGGCCACGGCGATGATCCGCGCCATCATCGGGATCGAATCGCCGGCGAGACCATAGGGGTAGCCGCCGCCGTCCATGCGTTCGTGGTGCAGCTCGATCCCCGGAAGCATGTCTTTCAGCTGCGCGACGGGGCGCATGATGTTCGCGCCTTTCACCGTGTGCTGCTTCATCAGTTCGAATTCTTCGTCGGTCAGCTTGCCGGGCTTTTTCAGCACGCGGTCTTCGACGCCGATTTTGCCGACGTCGTGCAGCAGAGCGGAAATGCGCAGGCGGTCGAGCTCTTCCGCATTCAGGCCGAGGCCATCGCCCAGAATCAGCGAGTACTTCGCCACGCGGCCGGAATGGCCACGAGTGTAGGGGTCCTTTTCGTCGATCGCCGCCGCGAGCATGCGGATAGAGCCGAGAAAGAGTTCGCGGTTCTCGCCGGCCGCCAGTTTCAGCTTGTCGACGTAGTCCTCGATATCGCCCGCCATCTTGTTGAACGTTTCCGACAGCTCGCCGATTTCGGCCGTGCCTGTCACGGGCACGCGCTCGTGAAACTCCGCGCGGCTGATGGCTCGGACGGATTCGACCAGGCTGCGAATGGGTCCGGTGATGCGCAGCGCGAAAAGATATCCGAGCGCAAGCGCGATGAACGTGACGCCGACGACGAAACGCAGCGCTTCGGCGGTCAGCTCGTTCACGCCGGCGTCGATTCGCGCGTCATCCAGGCTACGCTGCGCGATCACCGCCCAGCCCAACTCCGGAATGGTGCTGTAGGTGCCGATCATTTCGACCGAGTGGCGATTGTCCTTGGAGGGCGCAAAGAAATTCGTCGTCTGCGTGGCGCGAAGCTCGCGCGGTAGTTCGGCGATCTGTTTGGCCAGGGGCGAACTGGAGGTCACGTCGCGGCCCGGTACCATCTCGAACGGGTCCGGGTAAGCCACGATCTGTCCGTGCACGTTGACGATGTAGACCTTGCGATCGCGCACGCTCGCGTCGCGCAGCCGCGCCTGGAGCTGGTCGAGCGAAACGACGGCGCTGAGCATTCCGGCGAATTGGCCGTCGGCCAGCAGCGGCACGGATACGACCAGTGCGGGGCGATTGTCCTGTCCGAGCGCAAACGGCTCGCTGAGCGAATCGAAGCCCTGCATGCTCGACGTGAACGCGCGCTTCCAAGCGGCCTCAACGAACGGATCGCGGTCGGCGCTCACGCTACCTGCCGAGGGCCCTTTGGCGTCCTTGTTTACCGCGGTCACATACAGGATGTCGGAATTGCTTTCGACGAATGTCTGGAGCATGCGCGCGAGCTGCGGGGCGTGCGACGGATCATCGACGTTCTGAATCCAGCCGGTCAGCGCCAGCGTCTGGCGCTGGCTCAGCAGCTGCTCTCGCAGGTTTTGCTCGAATTGCAGGGTTTCGTTTGCGAGCGAACGCGTAATTTCGCTCTGCTGCACCCGCTCGGTGTCCTGCAACTTCCCCTCGCTCAAGTGCAGAGCCTGTCGATGATAGAGCCACAGTGGCGTCACGCTGACGAGCAGCAGCGCGCCCATGACGATCCACAGGATGCGCAGCCGTCGCGTGGTGAACCGTCTGAGGGGTGGCTTGGGCATAGTTTCCCGCATGAAAATGCTAGCGGAGCGCAGCGGGGGTTACAACGGGACTATGGTACAGGCGTTGTTGAATAAGCCACGGCATATGTGGCGATTGGCGGGTCCCTCAAGCCATCGAAAATCGCCCGACTCGCGCTGTTATTTGGAGCGCAGCCGGGGTTCGGTGCCGGCGGCCAGGCGGCCAATGTTTTGGCGGTGCTTGGCGATAATCAGGGCGGCGATCAGGATCGTGCCCAGGCTGAGGTAGGTCGGCGGAGCATGGCCTCGTTCGTAGAAGAGGTAGACAAGGACGGGCATGGCGGCAGCTGCGAAGATCGAACCAAGCGAGGAATAGCGCCAGAAGGCGACCACGAGCAGCCAGACCGCCACGGCGCCGGCGACGGCTTGCCAACAGATCGGGAGCATCACGCCCAGACCGGTGGCGACGCCTTTGCCGCCCCTCCACCGGAGCCAGAGCGGAAATACGTGTCCGACGACAGCCGCTGCCGCTGCCGCGATCATCCAGCGGGTGTTCCCGCCCGTCTCGCGCGAGGCCAGCCAAACCGCCAGATAGCCCTTGCCGGCGTCCAGCAGCAGCGTCAGGACGCCCGCGACGGCGCCGGCGTTGCGCGCTACGTTCGCCGCGCCGATGTTGCCGCTGCCGGCGGCACGAATGTCTCCGCCGCCCGTCGCTTTCACGACCAGCAGGCCAAAGGGGACCGACCCGAGCAGGTAGGCGATACCGACGAGCGCGTACGGGTTCACGCCGCGGCCCTGACGAAGGAGTAGCTCTCAATTCTGTGATATTCCGCGCCGCCGGGTTTGAGCGTGCTCTCGAGGAGGTGAAATTCCGTTTCGCGCGACGAGCCGAAATCGCGTCGGGCCAGCGCCTCGGATTTCTTCACGAGCGCGCGCACGCCTTCCGGTGATTTGAATCTCGCCAGCGTCAGATGCGGCACGAATTCGCGCTCCTCGTGCGGAATTCCCAGCGGTTCGAGCGATCGCTCGATGTGAGCGGCCAACGTCGCGAGATTCGCGGACGCTTCGACGCCGCACCACGTGACGCGAGGGCGGCGCGCATTCGGAAAAAATCCGATCCCGCGATAGCAGATGTCGACCGGCGCAGGTGATTTCACCGTTGCTAACGCCGTACGCGCTCGAACCAATTTTGCGGCGTCCGCATCCCCGATCGCATGGCCGATGAATTTCAGTGTCACGTGCATTCCTTCCGTTCTCGCCCAGCTTGCCCCGGGGCAGAACGGCTTCAGCTCTGCGATCAGATCGACCAGCTCCGCACGCACGTCGCCGGGCAATTCCAGAGCAACGAAAAGCCGCATCGCTAGGCGCGTCCGTGAGCAGGATAGAGAAAATGCCGGCGCACCAGGTCCAGGGCGCGCTGCGTTGAAAACATGCGGATGCGCTCGCGGTCTCCCGGCAGCTGCATCGCGGTTTCGCGCGCTCCGCGCTCACCCGCAATGGCCAGGTGCACCAGACCAACGGGCTTTTCCGGCGTGCCGCCGCCCGGGCCGGCGATCCCGGTGACGCCCAGACCCAGCGTCGCGCCGGTACGCTTCCGAATTCCCGACGCCAGCGCGAGCGCCACCTCGGCGCTCACCGCACCTTTCGACTCGATCAGCTCTGCAGGCACTCCGGCCATGCTCGTTTTCAGCTCATTGCTGTAGACGACCGCGCCGCCCAGGAAATACGCCGAGCTGCCAGCCACGCTTGTCAGCCGTTCGGCCAGCAGTCCGCCGGTGCAGCTTTCGGCGACGGCAATGGTCGAGTGATTTTCGATGAGCAGATGCGCCACAATCTGTTCGAGCGATTCGCCTTTCGTCGAGAAAAGATATTCGCCGAGCGCCAAAGACATGCGGCTCACCATCTCGTCCAGCATCTTTTCGGCTTTGGCGGGATCGTCTGACCACACGCGGGGATGAAGCTGAATGCCGGTTGGCGCGGCCAGGATCGTGATGTCCGAATCGGGATACTCCGCGTAGAGCGGCGAGACGCGCTGCTCCACATCGGATTCGAAAATTCCCGTGATGCGCAGCTCCCGCGTGTAAAGCCGCTCGGGCAGGGCCAGCGCCAGCAGGCGCGGCCCTACTTCGCGCTCCATCAGCCCGCGGAGCTCAGAGGGAACGCCCGGAAGCAGCACGATGATTTTTCCGCGCGACTCGATCCACAGGCCGGGTGCCGTGCCGCGCGGATTTTTCAGCACCACGGCGCCTTCGATCACTTGGGCCTGGCGCTCGTTGATCTCGGGCATCGCCCGGCCGAAGCGGCGAAATCGCTCGCGGATCGATTGCAGTACTTCATCGTTGACGTAGAGTTTGCGGCCCAGCAGATCGGCGACGGTTTGACGGGTGCGATCGTCGTCGGTAGGTCCGAGGCCGCCCGAGGAGACCACCACGTCGGCTCGTTCCAGGGCGTGACGGAACGAGACGCACATCTCATCGGGCGCGTCACCCACCACCGCTTTGTGCACCACGCGCAGGCCCGCCTGGTTCAGCTCCGAGGTCAAGAAAAGGGAGTTGGTGTCGAGACGAAACGGGGTGAGCAGCTCGGACCCAACTGCGATGATCTCGGCCTTCATGTCCTAAGAGTTTTACTCGATGAAGGCGAACAAGCGCAAGCCGTGGGAAAAGGACTCAGCATGCGGTTCGCAGAGAAGGCGCCGAGAGTGTCGAAGAAAATCGACGAATCTGCGGCGATCGCGGGGAAAAACGCGAGACCGTCAGGCCGTCATCGCACGGCCCTCGACGTCCCAGTCGAGAGCGAACAGCGCGTTGTGCGTGGTGATGAACGCGCGATGCGTGGGCAGCAGCGCGAGGCCGACGATGTTGCTGCCGGCGAGGACGATTTCGGGCTGCGCGTCGGGCGTGAGCCGCACGATTCCACGCCGTCCGCTGAACGAAGCCGCCACATACAAATTTCCCGCGCCATCGAACGCCAGACCCTGCGGGCGACCCAGTCCGCGGTAGAACGTGCTGACTTCGCCCGCCGGCGTGATGCGGTAGACGCGTTCGAAGCTCGAGGTCGTCGGGCCGGTGACGTAAAGATCGCCGGACGGGCTGAACGCCAGATGATATGCGGCGAGCGAGGGTTCCAGCGTGGCGAATACGAAAATTTCGCGGTCCGGCCCGATCTTGAAAATCGTGCCGCTGCGATCGCCGCAATAAAGATTTCCCGCGCCATCGAACGCCAGCCCGGTCGCCACGCCCATCCCCTCGATCCACTGCATCGACTGGCCCTCGGGCGATACGCGGTGAATCGTACCTTCGTGCCTGCAGGATACGAACAGGTTCCCGTCGCGATCGATCGCCAGCCCCGTCGGATTCATCAAGTCGGTGGTGTAGGGTTTCACCACGTTATTGGAAGTAACTTTGTACAGTGACACCGGCACTTTCTGGCCGCGCTGTCCGCTGAAGGTCACGTAAATGTTGCCGCTCCCGTCCACGGCCGGGTTGCCGACCGGATGCAGGTTGTCCGCGATCTGCGTGCCCAGCGAAATGGGGAATGGCGAGCTTTCGATCGCGCCCATTTTCACGCGCACCGATCCACCGGAAGCCCCCTCCGGCACGCACGCGATGAGCCTGTTTTCCGAAGCAAGCATCACGGTGGCGTCGGTCAGGCCAAACTGCACCTGCGCCCGCGTATGATTTCGCGCGCCAAAGCCACTGCCCACGAGCGCAACTTCGCCGCCCGGCAATGCCGCCGCCGGCTGTACGCTTTCGATTTTGGGAACGCCGTTCATCATGAGGACCGCTTCGTGTTCCGATTCGAGCGCCGAGAGTTGGAAGCGCAATTCCAGAGCCGGCTCACAGTCCTGCCACTCGCGCGAGCCACAACAGGATCGCCGCGTAGAATCCGGCGATCCAATCGTCGGCCATAATTCCCAAGCCGCCGGGAAGCGATTCCGCCTGTCGCGCGGGAAAAGGCTTCCAAATATCGAATACACGAAAAAGTATAAAACCCAGCAGCAGATATTTCCAGTCGAGCGCCGAATGCCACGTGATGTTTCCGAGCCAAGAGGCCTGAATCGCGCGATGAGGAACGAGGAACGGGAGCCCGCAGCCGACCATAATCGTCAAATATTGTCCCGAGACTTCGTCGATCACCACGCGTTGTGGGTCATGGGTGTCCCAATATCGTGCCGCTTGACTCGCGCTCCAGACCCCCACAACGCAGGTTGCCAGGAACACCGCCATATGCACCCGCGGATCGTAGTCGAACAGAAAGTCGCCGTATGGAATCGTCGCGACCGCCATGCCTACGGCGGTGATCAACGCGATGCCGCCGAGCGATCCCCAGGTGCCCGGCGCTTTCGGAAGATAGCCGAGGCCGCCGGCCGTGGCGACCAGCAGCGCGAAGCGCGGTTTCTTTCGCGGCTGCGCGGCGTCGGAGGATGACGAGACAGTCGTCGCGCTCACTTCGTGCTGTCCTCCTCCTCGCTGGAAATATCCTTTTCCAGATTCTCAAACATGGATTCGTCGAAAGCGGGCGAGCTGATCACATATTTCTCGCTGGCCCAGTAGCCCAGATCCAGCAGCTTGCATCGCCCGCTGCAAAACGGGAAATCAGCGCCCGTTTCCGAATCGCTCGGTTTTTTGCAAATGGGGCAGGTCGCCTTCATTCGATGAGGATACCGCAAACGGTCATTTCTGGGCGGCTATTGCTTCTTTTCGCTGGAGGTGGCCGGGCCGCCGCCGCTGCGTGCCTCGGTCGAAACGCCGGGGTCCATGCCCAGATGCACCATGCCCAGGTAGTGCGCAGTGCGCTCGAATTGCGACGAAAGGTGTCCGCGGTAAATCGACGCGTCGCGATAGTAGCGCTGCATCCGCTCGCCGTCCTTGGCGGCGCTCGAGCCCGCGGTGCGGAACATCAGCTCAATCGCCTCCCAGGACAGGCGCCCGGAGTGTTGCAGGCTGGTGACGAGCTTTAGGTCCTCCTCCAGAGAGAACGGCTCGCCGCCTTCGAATCCCCGCCGGCAATACTGCATGTAGACATCGGCGGAATGCAGCACTAGCCGTTCCGCCGCGTCGAGCATGCCGAGCGCCAGCCCCACATAGCGCTGGTAATCGGGATGCGTGTAACGCGGTTGGATCGGAGGATAGAGCGTATTCTTAGTGCGGGTCAGGTGAATGTACTCGTCGAGCGCTGCGTATCCCAGGCCCACCAGAATCGCATCAAGCTCCGCTCGGAAAAACGAAAGGCAGCGACCGGCGTACATGGGATTGCCGTGCAGGCGCCCGCCAGGTGTACCGTGGGCGATGTCCGGGTTCAGCATGTCGAGCTGAATCACGTGGGTCTTGGGCAGGTGCGCGCCTTCCACCAGGATCGAGTTCGATCCGCTGCCGCGCATGCCCAGGATCGCGCCCCAGTCGTCCAGCATGGTCCACTGCGCGCGAGGGATCAGCGCGATTCCCGCCTGGGGTGGACCACCGGTGTGGCCCGAAATCAGCACGGTTGGCAGAAAGTGCGTGGCGTAGGGAGCACCGCTCGCATAACCCCACTTGCCCTTCACGAGCCAACCGCCGTCGGAGGTCGGTGTGGCGGTGCCGCCCGGCGCCGCGACGGACGGACCGTGGAAATTTCCCTCGGGGCCGAACGCCGCTGCCTGCGCTGCTTCGCTGAAATACGCGCCGAGCATCAGCGAATGGCCCGCGCCCAGAATCACGCACCACCCAGTCGACGGATCGCCGCGCGAAAGCTCAATCGCCAACCGGTAATAATTTTTCAAGTCGAATTCGTAACCACCGAATCGCCGCGGCTGGATCGCGCGATAAAAGCCCGCCTTACGAAATTCCTGCTGCAGGGCTTCGGAATGAACGCCGCGCCGCTCGGTTTCGTCCTGTTCGGCCCGCAGTCGAGGACGCAGCGCGACGGCGCGCTCAATCATCTTCCCCGGCGTAAGATCAGGCTCCGGAACGGGAACGGTTGCCGATGTGGCCTCGACTCGAGTATTCATGAAAGATATCGATGCGGCTCCTTCATACATTAGATGGAGCCTGAGAATCAATTCCTCGGCAGCGGCGCGGCGCGCCGCCGCGAATCCGCGCCGTCGACTCGGCGCATGAAATCGGCCCACATGGCCCGGCCGTCGATCGACGTAATCCATCGGACGGTTTTCTTCGTCGGCGGAAACGAAAACGTCAGGTCGGCCGGATCGAGCGCGGGGCGAGGATGGGTTTCCGACATCGTGAAGCCCAGCAGGTGCGCGACCGTCACCGTATCCCAGATCACCCAGGTGTTCGGTTTCACGACGCTGATTGCCAGTGCCGCGTTCGCCGCGAGCCAGTGCTGAAACTGCCCGTTCAGCCAATCGGCGAACTCGCCGTGCCCGGCCAGCATCCGCGCGGCCGTTTCGTGGTCCAGCCGCAGGCTGCGCTGGCAAACGTCCGAGGCACCGATGGTGATCGGCGCCGCGGAGTCAAGAATCACCTGATAGGCGAGCGGATCGTTCTTGATGTTCCATGGGTCGCCGCCCTTCGGCCAGGAATCAAAACCCATGGTCAGAATTTCCACGCGATCGGCGAGCTTCGGATCGGTGAGAAAGGCCGAGGCCACGTCCGTGGTTGCGCCGATGGTGACGATCACCAACCGATTCTTTGCCGAATAGCGCCGCGACAGGTCGACAATGAAATCGACTCCGGCATTCGAAAGCGCCGTACGCGCAGCCAGAGGCCTGTCCGAACCGGCAAAGATCGGCGGCCATGGACCGGCGCCGAGATGCGCCAGCACGTCTTTTGCGCATTCGGCCGACGATTGCGCCTGTTTCGGCAAGTTCGGCGCGTGCGTGGTGACGATGCCTTTGAGGTGAATTTCAGGGACCAGTGAGAGATACGCGATGGCGAACTGATCGTCGATTTCCGCGCCGCAGTCGGTCGCAAGGATCACGTCGCGCCCCCGCGATTGCGCATCGAGTGCCCCGCTGGCAGCTGCCAGAAAGGCGATGGGCACCAGTAGTTTCGCCAGCCGGTTCATTTTCGCGTCAGCGCGATGCCAGAATGGGGAAAAGGTCTTTCGCAGCAGGGCGAATGTGCGGTACGGATGGTGCGGCGAACTTGACGGCGCGGCCGATGAGGTCGTAGTCCTTCGTTTCGGCAACTTCGATGGTCGCCAGCGTGCCGGGCGCCGGCAAATCGGCGGCCTCGTTCACGCCCTCGAATTCGGTGATGTAGACTTTGCCATCGATGTCGGGCGCCATTCCCTGAAGGCGCGCTTCCCAGATCAGGTCCGTGTCCTTCGACGGGCCTTCGAGCATCACCTGCATGCGTTCGCCGATCCTTTGGCGCAGCTTTCGCCGCGAAATCTGCTTTTGCAGCGCCATCAGCGCATTCCTGCGCCGCGCAATGGTCTTGGCCTCTACCTTGTTGCCCAGCTGGAAGCTTTTCGCGGCGTCTTCATCGGAATAGGAAAACACGCCCATCCAGTCGAACTCCGCGGCGCGAACGAAATCGCACAGCTCCCGGAATTCCTGTTCGGTTTCGCCCGGAAATCCCACGATGAACGACGTGCGAATCGATACGCCCGGAATCGTCTTACGGATCTTTTCGAGCTGTTTCAGGAACGCATCGGCGCTCGATCCGCGCTTCATGCGCGCCAGCACGCTGCGGCTGGCGTGCTGCAGCGGAATGTCGAGATATTTCGCTAGGCGGGGATGCGCGGCGATGGTCTCCAGCAGCTTCGCCGTGATGCGATTCGGATAGCAGTAGAGAAACCGGACCCAATGGAGATCGTCGATCTGGGCGAGCCGCTCGAGCAGCGTGGGCAGGCCGTCGCGCAGGCCGAGGTCTTCGCCGTAATAGGTGGTGTCCTGGCCGATCAGGTTGATCTCGCGCACTCCAGCCGCGGCCAGATTCTGTGCCTCGCTGACCACGGACTCGAATCGCCGGCTGCGGAATTTGCCGCGCAGCTGCGGAATCACGCAGAAACTGCACGGGTGGTCGCAGCCTTCGTTGATCTTGATGTAGGCGGTGTGGCGCGCCGTCGCCAGCACGCGCGGCGTGAGGTCGTGGTAGAGATAGGTTGGCGCGCCGGCCGCTTCCTGGTTCGCGCGCAGTTCTCCGTTGCACGCCTCCAGGATTTTTTCCACTTCGCCCGTGCCGATCACCGCGTCTACTTCCGGAATCTGTTCCCGAATCTCGTTGCGGAAACGCTCGACCATGCATCCGGCGACGATCAGCTTCTGCGCGCGGCCGAACTTCTTGTACTCGGCCATTTCCAGAATCGACTGCACGGATTCCTGCTGCGCCGGGGCGATGAAGCTGCACGTGTTCACCACGAGCACGTCGGCGTCGGCTGGCCGCGCCGTGATTTCGTAGCCCGAGCGCGCAAGAATGCCCATCATCACCTCGCTATCGACGAGGTTTTTCGGGCATCCCAGGCTGACGAAACCGACTTTAGGCATTTCCGCGCGATCCTTAGAGTTGTCTTGAAACCATCAATTCTATCATGCCCTCTGAATCGCGTGCCGAAGTCGGAGCGTGCGGACGATCCAGTATGCCGAAACCGCTGCGATGACATGTTTCAGCGTGTGATCGCTGACGGATTTGAGCGTGGTGAGGATTGGGCGATCGAAATCGTGATCGGCCTCGCTCTGCGGAATCGCCGGGAATAGAAACAGGATCACCACGGCGGCGGCGATCGCACCGATCAGCCCCCCCAACGCCCTTTCAAGTGCGGGCTGATTTGCGCGTGCGCAGGGAATCGCGGATCGCGCGAAGCAGCGACGACATCTGCTCGGCGGGCGCCGGTTGAGTGCCGAAGCGCGCGGAATGATAAAGCTCGGTGAGCTGCGCGACCAGCGCGGAAATATTCGGAGCAGGAATCGTCGCCGCGAATTCGCGTGGCGTCTGTGAGTCTGGTTTCATCCAGCCCCTTTGTTCGAGCAGGCGCAGCATTTCCGAATATTCCAGCGACGCAAGCGACGCCGTCACGTTGCCGCCGCGCGCCCGGAGGCGCCAGCGAGCCACGGCGAAGCGAACCATCCTGCCCCCGCGCAGACAGAACAGCGCCACCAGAAGGCACACCAGCACGCCGGGCAGAAAATATCGCGAGCCTTCCGTCCGCCGATCCAGCTCCAGGAGACGATGCAGGACCCTCTGTTGCTCGCGGTGATAGAACGCTTGCATGTGATCGTTCCAGGTACGAGTGGAATCGTGGACGTTCTTGCCGAGAGCCAGCTGGTGCGAAAAGTCGTAGTTAATGAACCACTCGTTCCAGGTCAACTGAAACCAGTCCCAGTAGAGGCCGAAGCGGCCGAGCAGCCCGTGCTGTTCGTTGCTGGGGGGAGTGGGATCGAACGGAACCCAGCCGTAGCCATTGAAGAAAACTTCGACCCAGGCGTGCGCGTCGCTGCCACGGATGATGTAATCGCCGCCGACATCGTTGTATTCGCCGGGCAGAAATCCAGTGACGTAGCGCGCCGGGACGTCGATCGAGCGCAGCATCACGGTCATCGCCGTGGCGAAGTACTCGCAGTGGCCGGCGTGGCTGGTGAATAGAAAATAATCCAGCGGGTCCCGATTGCGTCCGGTTGGGCCGGTAAGGTCGAGCGTGTAGGAATAGTGTCCGATGAGGTAGCGCCGGATTTCGGCGGCGCGGTCGTAGTCGTTGGTCTGACGCGCGGTAACCTCCATCGCGAGTTTCTTGATTCGAGGATCGAGCTTCGAGGGCAGCTGGAGATAATCCTCGCGCATTTCCGGCGGGAAATCAGTCGAAGCAGCGCGCAGATCCGCAGGCGTGGCGAGCGACATTCGCGCCGTGCCCTCGTAGCGAATCTTCGAGTTGTTGCGTGTGGGATTGAAAATCGAGCCGGTGCGATCGATGAAGAGATACCCGCGGGTGAGAACGGCGCCGGCGGGCAGCAGAAAACTCTTGGCGTCGGTCGGATGATGCGTCGGAACGCCGTCGAGGCCGAATTTGCCTGTGATCGACTGCACCGGCGGGGCGACGAAGATGGCGTCGGTGGCGATGGGCTCCATCAATACGGTGTAATGCATCGAATTAAAACGGTCACCGGGTCGCGGCGGCGGGCCGAACAAATACTCGCCGCCGACGTTTGGCTCGATTTCGGTCTGATCCTGCTGCGGAGTGTTCCAGCTGTTCCCGGTAAAATTCGTGAGCACGATTCCGCGCCAGTGCATGTCGGAGGCCCGCGCCGGGTCGCCGTCGATTCGTATGCGCATCACGACCGCCGGATTCTTCTTGATCTCTCCGATCTGGCCGAGCGTCACGTTGTCGCTGAAGCCGGTCAACAGGCCGGGCTGCAAGCTCAGAGCGCCGAGATAACCCGTCGTGAATCGCGGAATCAGGAAAAACAGCACGATTCCGACAGCCAGCACGCTTGCGGCAACCAGCAGCGAGGTGAAACCAAGCGCGCGATTGAGCTGGCGCGCTGTTGCCGAGCCCGGTTCGAACGGCGGGGAGACCGCGCCTGCCGAGCTGCGGCGGATTTCGAGCGCCACGAACGTTGAGACCGAGAGCACCAGAAAAATCGCCAGGGCAATCAGAAAACCCGTCTCAACCGTCAGAATCGCCGAAACCAGCATCGACGCCACTGCCAGCACGGCCAGAAAAGCGTAATCGCGATTGGATCGTGCGGAGTAAAGCCGGACGAGGGTGGCGAACAGAATCAGGTGAATCGACGACAGTAGCGCCGCGTACAACGGGGGATTGGGCGCGCCTTCTGAAAGACCGCGCGACAATACCCACAGGTCGAGCGGGAAGAACAGGAAGTAGGCGAGCACGAGTCCGGTGGCGGCGCGCGGCGTGATTTCCGGACCGCGTCCGCGTTGCATGCGGATGCCTTTGTAAATGAGCGCGATGGACGGAATCAGGACTGAAACGATGTCGAGTTTGCCGGTCGAGACGATCGAGAGAACGCCGGTGGCGACGAGCAGGAAAAGAGAAATTTCAAAGTAACGCTGCACCGCGGGCAGCGAGGGAACGGGTGCGGGCGCAGTCGTCGGCGCGGCGGAGGTCATTTCAGAATCCTAGCACCCGACCGGGGCCGGGCCGTGAAGGGCGGGCGGCGTCGCGGCGAATCGGCTAATACGCAGCACCGATCGAACGAAATCACGGCCGGCCGTTCGTCCTTGCGGCTCCGGAAGCTGTTGCCTGAGCGCCCGGCGGAAAAGATCGATTGTTTCACGAGCTTGAGTTCTTGTTTGCCCGGGCCGCGGCTGCGGCGGCGATTTTGTGCGTCGCGCTCGAAACAGGGAGCTGCGCGAGACTGCTGAGCGCGAGGACACGGGTGCGGGGTCGCTTCGGCAATTCCGCGACGCGCGCCAGAAACGGCAGCAGCGTGATGTTGCGGAAAGTCACGCCGTGCCGCGCGGCCGGGAGCGGTTCGAGCTTCAGCGCCGTTAGGTTGAGCTGAAAGATTTTGCGCACGTGCGCGGCAAGCTCGGATTCCGGCGCGTCCGCTACTTCAACGGCGGGGAATTGCCACATGCGGGAGAAAAGAACGTCGTCGTGCGCGCCTGGATCGCGGACCAGGATCGTGCGGCCCCGCGGATCGCGCAGAATCGCCGCGGCAATGCGGATTTTCACAGGTGCCCGTTTGCGGCGCGGTGCGGGAATTTCGCCGGTAACGCTCAGCGTTCGCGCGCGACAGGAGCGCGACACGGGACATTGCGGGCAGCGTGGCTTTTGCGGCGTGCAGATTACCTCGCCGAGCTCCATCAGGCCCTGATTCCAGTCGCTGGGCGCTTGGGACGGCAGCAAGCTCTGGGCGAGGGCAGAGAGGGCGCGCCAGCGGACGGGGGCGCGCAGATCTCCACGGATCGCCCCGAGCCGTGCCAGCACGCGGGCGACGTTGCCGTCGAGCACCGCGAACGGTTGATCGTAGGCGATGCTGAGAACAGCGGCAGCCGTGTAGCTCCCGATGCCGGGCAGGGCGAGCGCTTCGTCGAGAGCGCGCGGGAATTTGCCGCTGTGGTGCGCGACGATTTCCGCTGCCGCGCGGTGGAGGTTGCGGGCGCGGCTGTAATAACCGAGCCCGGACCAAATTTGCAGCACTTTTTCCTGCGGGGCGCGGGCGAGCGACTCGACGTCGGGGAAGTTTCCAAGGAAGCGGTCGTAATAGGGGAGTACCGCTGCGACGCGGGTCTGCTGGAGCATGATTTCCGCGACCCAGATCCGGTAGGGGTCCCGGCTGGCACGCCAGGGCAGGTCGCGGCGATGGGTGCGAAACCATGCGAGAAGGCGCCGCTGGAAATGTTTCCGCGGGCGGCCGGTGAGGTGGGACTTCATGCGCGTGTATTGTCGCATAGCGCGCTCGAGCCATGCGCGGCGGCGCGCTTCGCGCGAGGTGGGTCGGCGCGGATGCGCACAAACAGGGGGCGGCGCCGCTTTCCTTTTTTGTCAGTGACTTGCGGCGAACAAGGGTGTGACGGCGTGCCACCTGTTTTCGTGACCCGTGACTCGGGATTCGTGAGCTGTGAACATGGGGTGAGCTTACGGCCTTTCGCGGGCGTGCAGGAATAAGGCCGCGAGGCCGATCACGAGGACGGCGGATTCCAGGTCGACGGAGATGCCGTGCAACCTGTCGAATTCGGCGCGCCGCGGATCGCTTGGCGGCGTCGATTCGACTGAGATCATTTCGTGGCGCAGCGTTTCCATTCGAGGGATGACCATTCGCTGCGATGCGAGCGTCAGAAACAGCATCAGCAGCACGCCGAGCGCTGCCGGACGCCGGAGGGTCTTGATCGACATGGCGGCGGCTGCGGCGATCAGGTAAGCGAGGGCTGCGATGATCCCCACTTCGTGCAGACCCGCGAGCGTGAAGGCTATCAAAGGACCGGCCTGATCCGGGGTGAGAACGGCGAACGCGCCGCGCGTGACGACGGCGATGAAATAGATGATCGAACCAACCCATGTACCGAGCGCGAGGGCCTGTATGAACCGAGCGGTGTTTTTCAACCTGCGGACCCCTGACGACCCTGGCGTTTTGAGAAATACCTATGGCCGGCGAAGAATCCAATGGCGAAAATCACCAAAGGGATCACGATGATCGGAACCAAATGGTAGTGCACCATCCACATCGTCCGGGACCCTGCTTCGTCCCCGCCCGGTGAGGCGGAGGAGTTCATGAACAGCAGCGAGAGCGCGATGAAGCCGCCGATGAACGCAGCCAGCGCGACGGTCGCGATGCCGACGCAGACGCTTCGAAGAACCAACTTTGGCATTCCGATCCGACCCCCGCGACTTTCGATGTTTCCGATGCGGGCTGCGTGAAATGTTACCTGAGGGCGCGACGGGGGCGAAACGAATTTGCCGCTGAACGCAGCTTCGGCTTCCGAGGGCACCGACGTGTCACTATGGCCACAACTGGTGCGTGGCGCAGCCACTTTCTAGGCACACTCGATCAAATCAGGCGTTCAGGCATCCGGCGGGATGGTGGGAGAATCAAAGCGAGGGAAATGGTGGGCGACCAAGGACTTGAACCTTGGACCTCTCCCGTGTGAGGGGAGCGCTCTAACCACTGAGCTAGTCGCCCGACCGATGGATCGCTCTAAATCAGGAACTTCAGCGGCCGAAGCCGCGATCCAGAGACCGCAGCGCAGCGTTCAAGTTCGCTAACTTTTTGTAGCAGAAGGACCGGGGAATTGCAAACCGTCACGAACACCAAGACCATCGATTTCAGCGCGAGGCTGGCTGAGCTGCAGCAGTCGATCGCGCGCGTGGTGAAGGGCAAGAGGGACGTGATCCAGCTGGCGCTGACGACGCTGCTGGCGCGCGGGCACCTGCTGATCGAAGATGTCCCGGGTGTGGGCAAGACGACCCTGGCGCAGGCGCTGGCGCGATCATTTCACTGTTCGTTCCAGCGGATCCAGTTCACTTCGGATTTGCTGCCGAGCGATGTCATCGGCGTAAGCGTCTACAATCCGGCCGGGCAGGAGTTCGAATTCAAGCCCGGGCCGATCTTCGCCAACATTATCGTCGCCGATGAGATCAACCGCACGACGCCGAAGACGCAGTCGGCGCTGTTGGAGGCGATGAACGAATCGCAGATCACCGTCGATAACCACACCCATCCCCTGCCGCAACCGTTTCTGGTGCTGGCGACGCAGAATCCGATCGAGCATCACGGGACGTATCCGCTGCCGGAATCGCAGCTAGACCGATTCTTGATGCGGATTCGCATGGGGTATCCGGCGCGCGAGGGCGAGAAGGAAATTCTGCGGAATCATTCCGCCGCGGGACATGCCGAACAGATTGTGCCGGTGATGGATACGGCGGACGTGTTGGCGATGCAGCAGGCCGTGTCGCAGGTGAAGGTCGAGGAGAGCCTGCTGGATTATGCGCTGGAAATCGTGGAGCGGACGCGCACCACCGAGCAGCTGTCGCTGGGTGTGAGCCCGCGCGGATCCGTCATGCTGCACCGAGCGGCGCAGGCGCGGGCATTCCTGGAAAGCCGCGACTACTGCCTTCCGGATGATTTCAAGCGGCTGATCGTGCCGGTGTTTGCGCATCGCGTGGTGGTTAGCTCGCGGTACGTTTCCACGCTGAAAAAATCGGAGCAAGCCGAAGCGATCCTGCGCGAGATTGTCGATTCGACCCGCGTTCCTCTCTAGAGCACCGATGACAACGCACGATTCCACCTTCGCTCGCATGTGGCGGGCGCGCGACCGCGCGGGATGGCGCAATTTCGCGATCGCCATGATCGCGCTGGCGGTGGCTTTCTTCTTCGCCCTGCTCTCGGCGGCTGCGGCACAAACGGGGCGCATCTGGTTCGCCGGCATCACCACGGTAATCTCGCTGGCGATTGCGGCATGGGTGGCGGTCGCCATCGTGCCGGCTCTGGCGCGGCGCACGAGCCTTCGCTGGATTGCTTACCAGATCGACTACCGGCTGACACGCGACGGGATGATCTACCTGGGCGCGGTTTCCATCCTGGTGCTGGCGGCGATCAATACCGGAAACAATCTTCTGTTCTTGATTCTGGCGTGTTTGCTGGCCGGCATTTTAATTTCTGGCGTGCTTTCGCGCGTGGTGCTGACGGGTGTGGAAATGAGGTTCGATCTGCCGGAGCATATTTTTGCGGAGCAGCCCGTGCTGGCGGAAGTGGAACTGCGCAACGAGAAGCAAATGTGGCCGTCGTTTTCGCTGCGGGTGATCGGTGGCAAGAAAAAGTCGGCGTCGTCGGAAATCCTGGCCCAGCCCGTGTTTTTTCCTTATGTACCGCGGATGAGCGCGGTGCGGCAAAAGGTAGAGCTGCGATTTCCGCGGCGGGGCGTTTACCGACAGGACTCCTTCGGGATTCGGACGCGATTTCCCTTCGGGTTTTTCGAGAAAACGCGCGAAGTGGGCTCGAATCTGGAGATCGCGGTTTACCCGCGGGTGCAAGCGGTCGACCAGTTCTTTGAGGTACTGCCGCTGCTGACCGGCGAGATGGCGAGTTTCTTTCGCGGGCGAGGGCACGAACTGCACTCGTTACGCGATTACGTGCCGACCGATAGCGCGCGGTTTGTCGATTGGAAGGTGACGGCGAAATCGGGGCGGCTGGTTGTGCGGGAATTTGCGCGGGAGGACGAGCGGCGCGTGATGCTGGTGCTCGATCCGCTTGTGGGACCGGCACGCGCCGAACGGGGGAAGCTGGCTGACGCCGAGCAGGGAGAACGATTCGAGCGGGCTGTTTCGCTGGCTGCCTGCATTGCTTGGCACTTCCACGAGATCCATGCGGTCATGCAGTTCCGCACGAATACTTTTTCGACGCGGATGGCGCCGGCCGGCGAGATTATTTACGACGCGCTGCGGGAGCTTGCCACCGTGCTGCCCGACGCGAGCGCCGCGAGCGGGGAATTCATTGACGAGCTTGCGAGCGATCAGGAAATTTTCAAAATCATCCTCACGACGCGGGCGCAGCGGTCCATTCCGACGGGGCTCTGGTCTTCCTCGTATTTTCTCTTTATCGATCAATTGTAAAGTCCGCGGCCATGTGTGGCGTCGCGGGCAGGTGTGGCCGGCCATCGGAAAATTCCCGGCCAGGTGCCGGTGCTACCCGGCGCGCTTTCTTCTGGCGATGCGCTTGGGCGCGATCACGCGCTTCCCGGAAGGCTTCGGTTTGGTGATTTTGCGGGCCGCCGGTCCGGCGAGGGCCACGGCTCGCCACATGTACCAGCTGGCGACCGTTCGATAGGGCCGCCATCGTTCTCCGAATTTCAGCAGATCTTTCGGCTTGGGGATCATTTTCTTGCGGTAGGTCAGGGCCCAGCCCTTTTGCACGCCGTAGTCGTGGATCGGCAGCACGTCGGGACGGCCCAGGCGGAAAATCAGGAACATCTCGACGGTCCAGGCACCGATGCCGCGGACGGAAATCAACCGGTCGACAAGCTCCTGGTCCGACATTTTTTGCGCGGCTTCGATCGTCGGCACGACTCCGTCGATGGCTTTCTGCGCGAGATCGCGCACGGCGGCGACTTTTGCGTTCGAAAGGCCGCATTTGCGCAGTTTTTGTTTGCGGACGCGCAGCAGTTCCTCCGGCGTGGGCGCGCGACCATCCGTGCCGAGAGCCTTGATGCGGGCGTAGATCGCCTGCGCGGCTTTGCCGGCGATGCTCTGGTGCATGATGGCTTCCAGGAGGGATTCGTAGACGCTGTCGCATTCGTCGAGCTTGAACTGGAACTCGCCGACCCGTTCGATCAGCGCGGAGAGGTGTTTGTCGTTGCTCGACAGATGTGCGTGTGCCTCGACGTGATCAAACGGCAGCGGGATCCTACTGGTCGCGGAGTTCATGGCGCGATCCTAGTTTTTATCCAGCAGCATTTTCAGCCGAGCCCAGGAATCTTCGCGGGCTTTCTTGTTGGCCTCACTGGCGTCGGGAGCTTCGCCGGCGCGCATGAAACCGTGGCCGGCGCCGTCGTACGTGACCCCGTCGTAGGTTTTGTCGGCGGCTTTCATACCGGAGGTGGCCTCGGGGATCGTGGCATCGATGCGGGCGTCGTTGCCGGCGTAGAAGGCGTAGACCGGCGCGTGAATGCGGGGCATGGCGTCTTTGTCGGGAGGCCCGCCGTAGAAAACGAACGCGGCGGCCAGATCGGGGCGATTCGTTGCGTAGCGAAAACTCTGCGAGCCCCCCCAGCAGAAGCCGACTACGAAGAGTTTGCCGGTGGAGGCGGGGAGTTTCTTAGCGTAGTCGGCGACGGCGTTCAGGTCGGTCGTCACTTGATCCGGGTCGAGGTGGCTGACGGCTTCCATCGCTTTGCTCTGATCGAGCGAAGAGCTGCGGCCGCCGTTCGGCCCCATGCCGGAGAGCAGATCGGGAGCGACGGCGACGTAGCCCGCCGCGGCGATCTGGTCGGCGAGATCCTGGACCCAGTCGGTCATGCCGAAAATTTCGTGGATGACGAGGACGACCGGACGCTTGTCCTTCGACTCGGGATAGGCCACGAAAGTTTCAACCGAACGGTCGCCGTGTTTTACCGTGATCCACTCCCGGTGGCGGGGGGACTTTTCGAGCGTGGCCTGCGCCCAGTCCTGCGCCGCAGCCGCGTGCGCGACCAGCAGAACCACCATCAGAGAAAGATATTTCATCGCATCACCTCCGTCGACGAGTGGAGAGGACAAAATGATAGCGGCCTGCGCGCCGCGAGGCAAGTTGCAGCCCGAGGGCGCTCGGCCACTCGCGCGAAAGCGGTCCTTGCCGGCAGCCGTGCTAGTATCGACAGCTTATGCAAACGGGAATTATTGGGTTGCCGCAGGTAGGAAAGACGAGCTTGTTCCGGATTCTGACGCGGGCGGCCGCCGCGAGCGGGCGCAGCGTGCCCGGTCAGGCACACGTGGGAATTGCGCGGGTCCCGGACGCGCGAGTGGCGAAGCTCTCGGAAGTGTTCAAGCCGAAGAAAATCACGTACGCGACGATCGAGTACGTGGACATCGGAGGATTGCAGAAGGACCGCGAGAAGAATTCGGCATCGCTCGTGCCGTTGCGCGAGGCCGATGCGCTGGCACACGTGGTGCGGCTGTTCGAAAATCCGGCGGTGCCGCACGAGGGCGGCTCGATCGACGCGCTGCGCGATATTGTGAACGTGGACCTCGAGCTGATCTTGAACGATCTGGAGCAGTGCGCGAAGCGGATCGAGCGCGTCGAGAAGGATTTGAAGAAAAAGAAGGAGACGATCCTCGAAACGGAACTGGGGCTTTTGAATCGTTGTCGCGCGGCGCTGGAGGCGGAGACGCCGCTGCGCGAGCTTGAATTCAAGCCGGAAGAGATGAAGATGCTGACCGGCTTCATGTTCCTGACGCGGAAACCAATGCTCTACGTGCTGAATCTGGGCGACGAAGAAGCGTCGGAGATCGATCGGGTGGTCGAAAAATACAAACTCGAGAAGCTGGCGACCAAGCCGCAAACGGCCGTGGTGCCTTTCTGCGGCAAAATTGAAGCGGAACTTGCCGAGCTCGATGATACCGAAGCCTCCGAGATGAGGAAGGCCTACGGGCTCAAGGAATCGGGCCGCGACCGACTGATCCAGGCGAGCTACCGGTTGCTGGGATTGATTTCGTTCCTTACCTGCGGCGAGCCGGAATGCCGCGCGTGGACGATCGAGCGCGGACTGACGGCGCAGAAAGCGGCCGGCGCGATTCACAGCGATATCGAGAAGAATTTCATCAAGGCGGACGTGGTGAATTGGCAAGACTTGCTCCAAGCGGGGAGCTTCGCCGCGGCGCGGGAGAAGGCGCAGGTGCGGCTCGAGGGTAAGGAATATATTGTGCAGGACGGCGATGTAATTTTGTTCCGGCATGGCGGCTAGCGCCATCGACGGGAACTTCAGGGGCACACGCCGCGGCCCATCCAGGGATCGATGAACAGTGAAACAACTCGGGTTTTGCTGGCCCTTCTGCTCGGAATAGTGGCTGCGGGGGCCAATTTGCTGGGTGGGGTTCTGGTTTCCTACCGCCAGTGGTCGCGGCATTACCTGAAATATTTTGTCGCCTTGGGAGCCGGGTTCATGCTGGCGACGGCCATGATCGAAATGATTCCGGAGTCCGTGAAGCTGCGTGGCGACGAGTCTGCTGTTTTTTTCCACAGCACCAGCGCGGTGTTTGTGATCGTCCTGGCCGGATACTTTCTGGTGCATTTTTTCGAGCATACCCTGGCGCCGCATTTTCATTTTGGGGAAGAGACGCATCACGACGAGATTTCGCACGCGCATGCGAGCTACGCGGCGCTGCTGGGCTTGGTGATCCATACCTTTTTTGACGGCGTGGCCATCGCTTCCGGGCTCCTGGTTTCAAACTGGCTGGGCGGGGTGATTTTCGTGGCGATTTTCCTGCACAAGATTCCTGAGGGATTTACGGTGGCGTCGCTGATGCTGGCGAGCGGGCAGAGCCGCGCGGCGGCGTTTGGATCTTCGGCGATTTTGGGCGGAGCGACGCTGGCGGGTATGGTGCTGATGTTCGTGCTGCGCAATACGGTGGGGGATGCACTGCCGTTTTCGGCGGGCGTGACGCTCTATGTAGCGGCGTCGGATTTGATTCCCGAAGTGAATCGCGAGCCGGGTGTGGGCATGGCGGTTCTCGTGTTTTTGGGGGTGTTGGTGCTGGTGACCCTCAAAGCGATCTTCCGCGTTTAGTTTGCGGGAGCGACGATACGCGGGCGAGTCGCCGCGAATACCACCAGGGCCACGCACGTGACCGCGAGGCAGAAGGCGCAGACCCCGGGCCACGCTTTCAGGCGCCAAGCGTAGGCGCCCAGGAATGTGCCGGCCGCGCCGCCGGCGAAATAGCAGACCATGTAGAACATATTGAGGCGGCTGCGGGCTTCCGGCTCGAGGCCGTAGATGCGCGTCTGGTTGGCGACGTGGCCGGCCTGTACGCCCATGTCCATCAGCAGCACACCGGCGATCAATCCCAGGAGCGCGGTTCCGAAAGCCCACATCACGACGTACGCCGCCAGCACCGACACCAGGGAAGCGCCGATGGCAACGCGCGGTCCGCGCTTGTCCGTGAAGCGGCCGACAAGCGGGGCGGCGGCTGCTCCTGCGGCGCCGACCAGACCGAAAAGGCCGGCGGCCTCGCTGCCATAGTGATAGGGCGGCCTCTCCAGAAAAAACACCAGCGTGGTCCAGAATGCGGTGAAGCAGGAGAAGAGCATCGCGCCGAAAAATGCCGATTCGCGGAGCGCGGGGTAGGCGCGAACGAGTTGCGCTGTCGACTTGAGCAGAGACAGGTAGGAAAGCTTCAGAGTGGGCTTGCTGCGTGGCAGAAGAAACTGGACCAGGATCGCAGTGCAGAGCATGAGCACGGCGGCAATGGCGTAAACCGCCCGCCAGCCGAGATGTGCGCCGACGCTGCCGCTGAATGTGCGGGCGAGCAGGATCCCCAGCAGAATGCCGCTAAAGACCGAGCCGACGACGCGTCCGCGCTCCTCGGGCGGGGCCAGGTGGGCGGCGAATGGGACGAAGACGTGCACCGATGCGCCCGTCATGCCCAGCACGAAACAGGCGAGCGCGAGCCACACGGTCGTGTGCGCCAGGGCGATGGCGGTGAGTGAAAGCGTCGCTGTGACGAGAAGCATGGTAATGAGGGAACGCCGTTCTTTCGTGTCGCCGAGCGGGACAAACAGGAGCATACCGAGCGACGTGCCGACCTGCGTGAGCATGGCCACGAAGCCGATCTTAGTGACGGTGAGTCCGAAGGCGCGGGCCACGTCGGCGAGCAGAGGCTGAATGTAGTACACATTGGCAACGATGATCCCGGTGCTCGAGGCCATGAACCAGACCGTTATGGCGGAGATTCTTGGCGGCGCCGCAGGTGGCGATTCGGCGGTCAGGATTTCGGGCATTTGCACTGTGATTATGCCGGAAGGTGCTCGGGCGCGAGGGGGAAACTGCAGGGCAGTCAGTCAGAGTCACTGCCCCGCCCGGGGTTAAGACCAAGCTCGCCCCAAGACCTGCCAGCGCCTGTACCTCGAAAAACTCCGGGCGGCGCCTGCCCTCAGCGCCTGGGGCAAGAGCCTCCCGGTTAGGCCTTTGGGAACAGTGAGTTAGCGTGGCTCCGAGGGGTCCCGGTGGCGTTTGGGAACGGCGCGCCGGGGTGCAACTTTATGGTTCAACGTGTGTTAGATATGCTGTGGAGGCCATGGCCAGAACAGACGTCCAACTGATGCTGGACGTGAAGGCAGGGGACGAGGCGTCCTTTGACTTCCTGTTGCAGAGGTATCGTTCGCCGCTGGTCAATTTCCTGAATCGCATGGTGAGGGACCAGGCGACGGCGGAAGACCTGGCGCAGGAGGTATTTCTACGCGTGTACCGGGCGCGCAAACAGTACACTCCGAGCGCGAAGTTCACCACCTGGCTGTTCCGGATCGCGACGAATCTGGCGCTCAACTCGGTTCGCGACAATCGCCACAATCGGATGGGAGTATCGATCGATGGACCGGCCGACGGCGACGATTCGCCGCCTTTGGAACTCAAGGCGCGCGAGATCCGAATTGATGAAAGGATGATCGAGCGGGACCGCGTGGAGATCATTCGCCGGGCGATCTGGTCGCTGCCGGAAAAGCAACGCGCGGCGGTTTTGCTGCATAAGTACGAAGAGATGGACTATGGAGAGATTGCGGGAATTCTGGATTGCTCCGAGGGGGCACTGAAATCGATGCTGTTTCGTGCCTACGAGACGCTGCGGGTCGAGTTGGCTCCTCTGGTGAGCCAGGCGGCGCCGGTAAGCAGAAGCGGAAGGGAAGGAAGGCCATCATGAAGTGCGAAGACGTGGAAAAGGGATTGATCGCGTTTGTGGACGAGCGGGCGACGGCAGCCGAGCGTCGCGACGTGGAGTCGCATCTGGCCGGTTGCGCGGTTTGCCGGGCGCGGGTGCAGGAACTTCGCAGCGTGTCGAACCTGCTGGGCGAGTTGCCGGCCATCGAACCGTCATTCGGTTTTGACGCACGTGTGCGGCAGCGCGTGGCGGCGGAGCCGCAGCCGGGCTGGTTTGCGTGGCTCGTGCCGCAGGCTCGGCTGGCACTGTCGGCGGCGATGTTGGTGGCGCTGACGGTGTCGATGGTGAAGTGGCCGGCGAATCGGAAGGCAGAGCCCGCTCCCGTTGCGGCGCCTGCGGCTGCCACTTCGAGCGATCAGGATTTTGAGGCGGTGAAGGATTTGGGAGTTCTTGAGAACTACGACGTGGTGACGAATATGGATGCGCTTTCACAGCTGGTGCCGGCGAAGAGACCACAGGCCCCGAAGCCTGACGCGAATCAGACCGAGAGCAACGACTAGAGGCCCGATTTCCTGTATGCGACGTTTCCTCCATTTCGGATCGCTGGCTCTGCTGGCGCTGAACCTGTGGGCGCAGACCGCTGCGGCACAGGACGGGGAGCGGCTTCGGGAATGGCGCGCGCGCCAGCAAGCGCGCAGGGAAGCGGGGGCACAACAGAAGGCGAAGCCGAACGAGCGGGCCATGGAGGGGCTACCTCCGAAATGGGTCGACCGGGTGCGCGATATGCCGCCCGAGCAACAGCAGCAGTTCCTCGAGAACAATGCGCAATTCCGGCAGCTGCCTCCGGCGCGGCAGGAACAGGTCCGCCAGAACCTCGAAAAATGGAACCGGCTGTTGCCGGACGAGAAAGACGCGGTTCGCAAGCGCGAGGAATTTCTCGAAAACCTGCCGCCGGAGCGGCGCGAGTATGTACAGAGCACGCTGCTGCCGAAGTGGCAGGCGATGCCAGCGGCCCGGCGACAGGCCATCAACCGTCATTTGGCGATGCTGGGACAGATGAGTCCGGCGACGCAGGAGGCGGCCTTGAATGATCCGCGGTTTGTGGGCGGGCTCAGTCCCGATGAGCAGTCGATGCTCCGTGATCTGAATTCTCTACGAAATCCCTCCTCCGGCGCTCCGCAGACGCCTCCGCAGTAGAGTTCGCAGGGCTCCGCGATTTCGTACCGCTGTCCGACTCCTTCCTATAGAGCCTCGCGTGTGTTGACTGTTAGAAAACAATTCGGCGATCCAGAGGGCTTTGACCGCTAGCGCTCGTTGAACGCGGTGAGCGCTCCACAACAGCTTGTGGTTTGCGCATTCGCCGAGCACCGGAAATTTTTTTGGGCGCGGATTGCTTCGATTCAAAAAATCTTTCTCAACTTGCAACATTCCCCTTGACAAGAAATCGAACGACACTACAATCGGGGCACAAAGTGGGACGAAGTGGGTAACAGTGTCAGACCGTGTGGATCGATGTGAGGCGGTGGGTGAGGCTAGAGGCGAGTGAAGCGTAGAGCGAACGCACCGGTCGAACTCCTCAAGAGCAAATATGCTACGCGGCAACTATCTGGCGACGGCGGACGAGAAGGGACGCGTGAAAATTCCCGCGGACTTCCTGGCCGAACTGCGCCGGGGGGGCAAACGCTTCTACGTGACATCGGCCACCGGCGATCACGCTCGGGTCTATCCGATGAAGGTCTGGGAAGAGATCGAGAAGAACCTGGCCAAGAAGTCGTCCTACAACCCGGCGCGGCAGAAGTTTCTTTCTCGAACGAACTATTTCGGTCAGGTAGTCGAAATGGATGGGGCGGGGCGCATCTTGATTCCATCCATTTTGCGGGAATCGGCGGCGATCAGGGGCGAAGTGGACGTGCAGGGGAATTTGACGTACCTGCAGGTCTGGAATCACGCCCGGTTCCTGGAGCAGATGGCAGCGAATCCTGTCTCGGCGGAAGACATCAAGGCGTTTGACGAATTGGGCGCGTAGTTTTGACCGCGCTGCATGAGCCGGTTCTGGCCGCGGAAGTGATTGAGTGGCTCCGCATACGGCCCGGGGGGACGTATGTGGACGCGACCTGCGGAACCGCGGGGCATGCGATTGAAATCGCGCGGCGGCTGACCACGGGACGGTTGATCGGGATCGATCGCGATCCGCAGGCTCTGGCAATCGCGCGGGAGCGGCTCGAGCCGTACGAAGAGAAGGTGGTTCTGGTGCACGCGGAATTTTCGAAGATCGGCGAAGTGAAGGCGGACTTGAATTTGCCGCCGTTTGACGGAGTGATCGCCGATTTGGGGATCTCCAGCCTGGAGCTCGACAGCCCTGAGCGCGGATTTTCATTCCGCTGGGCCGCCGCCCTGGACATGAGGATGAACCCCGACAACCCGCTGACGGCGGACGAAATTGTGAATCAGTGGTCGGAGAAGGAACTGGCCGACCTCCTCTACCAGAAGGCCGAGGAGCGGGATTCACGCAGAATCGCCAGGGCGATTGTAAGGTCGCGGCCGATCCGCGATACCGAACACCTGGCAACGGTTGTGGCAGGGGCTCGTAAAGCAAGGGGAAGGCAGAAACTGCAGCCCGCGACAAAAACGTTTCTGGCGCTGCGGAATGCGGTGAATCGAGAAGAGGAGGAACTCGAGC
>JBAVUW010000105.1:0-11350 GCA_049696975.1 Candidatus Acidiferrales bacterium
ACCTACAGCAGCTCAAGAAGGCGCTTGTCCAGCGCGACGAAGCCAAGCGCGTGGCGCAGATTCTGGAAAAATTCCCGGCGCGTAAAGTTTCCATGAAGAAGCTCGAGGAGTCCTCGCGTGCCATCCGCCGCCGGACACACGAGGAAACGCTCAGCGTAGGGCTGCAATTCGCCGAAGATCTGATGCGCATGCGGCGCGATCGACGGAATTACAAACAGGTTGAGGGCTGGACGGAACGCATCACCTTGGTCCATTCCGAGCGGGCCCGCGAGCTTTCCCGCGCCAACAAGAGCCTCTACGAATTCCTGCATCCGGAAGAGAACCGGCCCGTCGACGATCCCGTCATCAACCACGTCGTCATCAAGGCCGACGTGCGCGGCTCAACGAGCATGACCAAGGATCTGCTCGGTCGCGGACTGAATCCGGCTTCCCATTTCAGCATGAACTTGCACGAGCCCGTGAAGCGCATGCTCGAACGCTACGGGGCGGCGAAAGTGTTCATCGAAGGTGATGCGATTATCCTGGCGATTTATGAGACGGAATCAACCCGCGCGACACGCCGGGCCGTGGCCCGGGCCTGCGTGCTGGCGCGCGAGATTCTCGCGGTGACAGCCGCGTACAACGCACGCGCCAAAACTGCCGATTTGCCGCCGCTCGAGTTGGGCGTGGGGGTCGCCTTTCAGGATTCCGCTCCCTCGCTTTGGGAGGATGCCGACTCGAAAATCATGATCTCGCGCGCACTCAACCTCTCCGACCGTCTTTCCAGCTGTGCGAAGATGGCCAAGCGGTTGTTCCAGTCAAATGGCTCCCCCTTCAACGTTTTCCTGCTGCAATCGCTCATGGACGATGCGGCGGATGATGAGAGCGAGGAACTTTTGGTCCGCTACAACCTGAACGGGATCGTGCTCAACGAAGAAGGTTTCCAGAAACTGAGCGCCGAGATTTCACTTTCGCCCATGGGCGGGAATTTCCCGCTCCCGTGGGGTAAGGAACGCGTGCAGCTCTATTTCGGGGAAGTGCCCATCGGGGAATCGCTCGAGCCGATCGTGGTGCGCAAAGGCTTCGTACACCAGCTTCTTCCGGGGGCCAAGATTGGCGAGCAGGGTAAACGCGAGTATTACGAAATCGTCACGGACGCGAAGCTTCTCAACCTTGCCCGCAAAAAGTACGCTGCCGTGTCCCCCAAGAGTTAGGCGCCGCCGCGGATCCCCCGGGCGCCCCCCCCGAATGAATGCCGCCGCAACCGAGACGGCGCAGGCGTTTTTCGGTTTACAATCATCGGATCAGCTGATGGTGCGAAAGAAAAAATCTCGATTCAAGGCATCCACGGAAGCGCGCCGCCAGGCTCGACTCAAGGCCGGTGCGCCCCCTGCAGAGCGCATTATCCCCAACAAGCGTGACAGGCCGGCAAAGCACAAGAAGGCGCTGAAAGAACTCTTCGAACAGGAATAGCCGCGCCCGGCATGCGGTCGCTCGGCAACACCGTCTTTCGCGTCAGCGTCGCCGAAGCTTAATGGATGTTGCGCGTTTTGCGGCCCACGTAATCCATCAGCAGGTACTGGCCGAGCGTGTAGGGTGTGGTGAAGTACGCCTTGCCCCGGCAGAGTTCGGTTACTTTCTGCACGAAATGCACGAGGCTGTAGTCGCTGGCGAGCATGAACGTGTTGATCAGGATGCCGGCGCGTTTGCACTTGGCCACTTCTTCCATCGTTTGCGTCACGACCAGCGGATCAAGACCGAAGGCGTTCTTGTAGATGCGGCCGTCTTCAAGAGTCAGCGCCGATGGTTTTCCATCAGTGATCATTACGATCTGGCGCATGTCCTTCTTCTGCCGCGACAGAATCCGTTGGGCGAGTCGCAGTCCTTCGCGGGTATTCGTGTAATACGGGCCGACTTGTACGCGAGCGAGCTTGCCAAGTGGAATTTCCTCAGCGCTGTCGTGGAACAGGACGCAGTGCAGCGAGTCGCCAGGATATTGCGTTCGAATCAGATGCGACAGTGCCAGGGCCACGCGCTTGGCAGGCGTGAAGCGGTCCTCTCCGTACAGAATCATGCTGTGACTGCAATCGAGCATCAGTACCGTGGCGCAGGAACTCTGATATTCGCACTGATGCACCATGAGGTCGGGATAATCGAGCTCGATCGGGATTCCCGTGCCGTTTCGGCGAACCGCATTGAACAGCGTTCCGCTGATGTCCATATTGAGCGTGTCGCCGAATTCGTAGGGCTTCGAACTGCCGCCCGATTCAACGCCGGTGGCCAGATCGCGCGTGTCGTGCCGGCCGAAGCTGCTTTTGCCGAGCGAGGCGAGAAGGTCTTTCAGGGTCTTGAAGCCGAGAAAGTCGAGCGCTTTGTCCGTGATTTCGAAGCGCGCTTCGACCTTCGGCTGGTCCTGGCCGATCTGTCCGCCGGGCGTTTCTGAAGGAGGAGGCGTGACGCGCGCTGAATTCTGCTGGGTAATCAGGCCTTCTTCTTCCATGCGCTCGATAATCTGGTCGATCAGCTCACGCAGTTCCTGGTTCTGCGACAAGTCCGGGTTTTCCGTCAGCTTCTGCATCAAGTCCGGAGGGATCAGGTCGCCGTCCTGGAGCGCGCGAAGAATCGCCTGGCGCAGCTGTTCCAGGTGCTGGTCGCGCGCCTGCTCCATATCCATTTCGTGGAAACCGTACTGGCCTTCAAAGCCGCTCTGCAGGAAGAAATCCGACAGGCGGTTCATCAGTTCCTGCAGATCGAGATCGTCGGCGGCGCCCGGCGCGTACTTGGAATACTTCGTGTATTTCATCGTCGCGTCACCTTACGTCGCGTCGATCAAAATCAATTGAACTGGCGCCTCGGCATGCGGCCCGAAGGTTCCCGGGGTTCGCGCGGTTCCGGAGGCGTCTTGCGCGCGTCGGCGTAATAGCCACGTTCCTCGCTGCGATTCACGCGCTTGTGGGCCCAGAGTCCTTCCAGGATGAACTCGGCGGCGCTGGCCTGGATGGCGGCATCGTCTCGGGAGCGCACGTTCAGGGGCTCCAGGCTTTCAAACAGGCATGGGATTTTTTTGAGTTGGTTCAGCAGGTCGTTGCTCGAAGCGTCCGCCGGAACCTTCAGCTCGCCGCCCATTTCGAACCACTGCACGACGGGCTGGAAGTTCACGTCCTTGAAATAGCGGGTGAAGGTCTTGCCGACGGCCGCGCGAATCAGCTCGCGGGCGATATTGTCCGCCCCGCGCATTTCGCCTTCGTATTCCAGCTCGAATTTCCCGGTCATCGCCGGGATTGCGGCGTACACGTCAGCGATACGCGCGACGACGGCCGAATCGTGGCCGCGGACGGCGCGTTGCTCGGCGCTGCTGAGAACGTTCTCGAGCGTGCTGATCGGCAGACGCTGGCTGACGCCCGAACGCTTGTCCACGCGTTTGTCGTCGCGGGCCTGGAAGGCGACCTCTTCGACGACCTCGCGCACATATTCCGGTACCTGCACGTGTCGCTTGGATGCGCGATTCGTCCAGGCTTCCTGCGCGGTAATCGCCATGCCTTCGGCGACGGTGGCCGGGTAGTGCGTGCGGATTTCGGAGCCGACGCGATCTTTCAGCGGCGTGATGATTTTTCCGCGGGCGGTGTAGTCCTCCGGATTCGCGGTGAAGACGAGCAGGACATCGAGCGCCATGCGGATGGGATAGCCTTTAATTTGGATGTCGCCTTCCTGCATGATGTTGAACAGGCCGACCTGAATTTTGCCGGCGAGGTCGGGGAGCTCGTTGATCGCGAAAATTCCCCGATTGGCGCGCGGCAGCAGGCCGTAGTGAATCGTGAGCTCGTCGGAGAGATTGTGGCCGTGGCGCGCGGCTTTGATCGGATCGACGTCGCCGATCATGTCCGCGATGGTGACGTCCGGCGTAGCGAGCTTTTCGACGTAGCGCTGCTCGCGGCCCAGCCAGGTGATCGGAGTGGCTTCGCCTTCTGCGGCGATCTTTTCGCGGCAGGCGCGGCAGATCGGTGCGTACGGGTTGTCGTTGATCTCGCAGCCGGCCACGACGGGAATCTGCGGATCGAGAAAATTTACGAGGCCGCGCAGGATGCGCGATTTCGCCTGTCCGCGCAGGCCGAGCAGAATGAAGTGGTGGCGCGAAAGCAGCGCGTTGATGATCTGCGGAGTGACCGTGTCGTCGTAGCCGTGGACGCCGGGGAAAACCGTTTCGCCCTTTTCGAGCTTCTCGAGCAGATTCTCGCGAAGCTCCTGCCGCACGGTCCGGTGCGCGATTTTTTCATCCGACCACTGGCTGCGGCGCAACTCACCTAAATTCTTCGGTTGTGGACTCATTCCTCACCCATCCCCTTTTCAAGGGGCGACAGCCGCTCTGATTTCCGATGACCCGCTCATTATAGTGGAAGCGAACGCGCACGCATAATTAGGATTAGTTTGCTTGGCGGGCGGTTGCCCCGCGGGCGTTTTCGGCAGCGGTTTGGGGCTCAGAGGGCTTCCCGGCGAGTCCCGGAGCCGCCGGACTGGCAGGTTGGCCGCGCGGGTTAATTCCGTAAGGCTCGCTCGCGGGCGCGCTGCTGGGCGACGAGCCTGGGCAGGAAACGCTCCATCCAGCGCAGCAGCAGTTCGCGACGGTCGCGTTCAGAGCGGTTTTCGAGCAGGGCCTGGCGCTTTTCAAGTTCGACGGGCAACATGGCGGCCAAACGATAAGCGAGTCCTTCCGGATCGAGGTCGCCGGGATTCCCCCACGGCCGGCCGAACATCTGAGCGTGACAGCGGTCAAACAGCTGCACGAGCTGCACCTCCTGTTCAGAGTCGTGGGCGAAGGTGTCGTCCACGGCGTATTCGACCGCCGCCTCGTAGTACTCGTTGTCCTCAATAAGCTCGATCAGATGGAACACGGCGCGGCCGGCAGTGAGGATGTCCAGGCGCCCGTCGGGATACTCGCGGATCTTCTGGACGATCTCGGCGGTGCAGCCCATCGTGGCGACGGATTGATTCGCCGCGAGGATCAGGCCGAATTCGAGCTTTTCTTCGAGGCACCGCCCGATCATTACCTTGTAACGCGGTTCGAAGATATGGAGAGGGAGCTCCGCGCCCGGCATCAGAACCAAGTCGAGCGGAAACAGCGGGATGCGTTTGGGTCTCGCCATTTACAGCGGTCTTGCCGCGAGGCGGAACTAACGGAGCAGCGTCAAGGCTGCCTGCATTTCGTCCCGTGCGTGCATGTCTCCAGCTTTTTGTGCGACGGCGATTCCGTCGGAAAGGAGTTTGCGCGCCTCTGCAAGCCGCCCGAGACGCGAAAGGAGTTGGCCGAACTGGAAGTATCCCGCGGAGTACTCGGGATTGGATTCAAGGAGCTTATGGAAATGGCCAGCGGCGGCTTCATCGTCTCCGAGCTTGACGCATTCAAGAGCCAGACCGTAGCGCGCGAAGGCGTCGGCTGGCTTTTGCGCGACGAATTGCTCGAGTTGATCGCGTCGCGATTTTCTTGGGTCAGGCATAGGGACGACGTACGGCAAGGCATTATAGCGGCAGCTCAGGCGGGCGCCAAGCGCCGAGAAACGGCGGGGAAGTATGCAGACAGGGAAGAGGGCAGCGGGGCGCGCGGCCCCTGTGACCGGGTTTCGTCAGGCGGATTTGGGGGCGGCCGTACGCAGATATTCCCGGGCCGCTTCCGCGGTTTGGGTGCCGCGCGCGACACATTTGCCGATTGACGGGCCCTCCAGGTAATTGCCGGCGAAATAGAGACCGGGGATGGCACGTTCCGCCGAGCGGATCGCTTCGACGACATGGCCGTGGCCGAGATTGTATTGGGGAAGCGCTCTGGGGTGTCGCCAAAGGCGCGACACGATCGGCTGTCCGCTTATTTGCAGGACCCGGGCGGTTTCGTTTCCAACGGTCGCGAGAATTTCGGAGTCCGGCATTTCAAGGATCGCGCCATCGGTGGCGCCGCCGACGAAGCTCGTGAGCAAGACGCGACCTTGGCCGCCGCGATCGGGGAAGAGCGACGAATTCCAGACGATGCCGAGAGTCCGAATCCGCTCGGTGCGCGGCACGAGGAGGCCGAATCCGTCCAGCGTGGTGCCCATTTGCTTCGCGTGATAGGCAGACCCGATGACTGCCACGCCCGTGTACTCGATTCCGGAGAGAGTGCGGGTGAGCGGTTCGGAGATAGAACACACAAGCTTGCCGGCTGTGTATGCGGGTGCCGCTACGATGACGGCGCTCGCGTCGAGGGTTTGCGCGTGGTCGTTATGAGTGAACTGAATGCGATAGGAAAGGCCGTTTCCTTCGCCTTTAGTGATTGCGCTCGCACGCGCGCCCGTTCTCACGCGTTCGCCAAGCTTTGCGGCCAACTGGCTGGTCAACATGGCCATTCCACGATCGAACGAACACAACGGTGGCGGCCCATGGCCGGTTCCTTTTGCCGGACGGGATTTGCTGGCGCCGCGGAGGACGCTGCCGTAGGTGCGCTCCCATTCGTCGAGGCTCGGAAATGCCGCCCGCAGACTGAGTTTCTCGGGATCGCCGGCATAGACGCCCGATACGAACGGCGCGACAAGATATTCGAGAATCTCGTGGCCGAATTTCCGGCGGACGAATTGCGCGACCGATTCCTCCTGGCTCGGAGGTTTTGTCCGTTTCAGCGCTTCCGTGGCGACGCGCCAGCGCGAACCGACCCCGAGCAGCGAACTGGCCAGAATGGCTTGCGGAGACATGGGAATCTTTTCGAGTTTTCCGCGACGCAGCACATAGCGTGGCGCGCGCGGGTCGGCCTGTTCGAGATGATTTTCGAGGCCGACGTCGCGGACCAGGTCAAGAACCGTGTCGATTCCTTGAAAACTCTGCGGGCCTGTCTCGAACAGAAACCCGTCCTGCTCAACCGTTCCGATCAGGCCGCCAACCCGTTCCTCCGCTTCGAGCAGGATCACCGGGACGCCGAGTGTGAAAAGCCGGTAGGCGCAGGCGAGCCCGGAAATCCCCCCGCCAATGACGACCACCGGTGCGTTCATGGATTTTGTGACGCGCTCACAGAGTCTTCGAGAAGAGGGGCTTGGGATCCATTTTCTGCGCCTCGAGGTGGGAGTCAAAGACCATGGCGGCGTTGCGGATGAAGATGCGGCCGAGCGGCGTGACGCGAATTTCGTCGCGATCGAGAGCGACGAGCCCATCGGCGGCGAGCTGGGTGAGCCGAGTCAATTCATGAGCAAAATACTCGTCAAATACAATGCCGAACTCGCCCTCTAGCTCCTGCTTGGGTATTACGGTGTGGCAGAGCAGCCGCCCTATGACCGCGCGGCGCAGCCGGTCGTCATCGGAAAGTTTGTAACCACGCATGGTTGCCAGGCCGCGATGGGTGACAGCGGTTTGATACTCAGCCACTTCGCGGCGATTCTGCGCGTAGGTGTCGCCCACCGAGCTGATCGCGCTGACACCCATACCGTAAAGATCGGCCCCGGCTTTGGTTGTATAACCCTGGAAATTCCTGTGCAGCGTACGATTTCGCTGAGCGTTTGCGAGTTCGTCGCCGGGCTGGGAAAAATGATCCATGCCGATGTAGAGATAACCCGCACCGAGAAACCGTTCCAGGCCCGCGCGAAAGATCTGAAGTTTCTCGCGGCCTTCTGGCAGATGCGCGGCGAACGCGCCCTGCTGCTTGCGCAGCCAGGGCACATGGGCGTAGCTGAACATTGCCACGCGATCCGGCTGGAGCGTGAGAACCTGGTCGACCGTCGCTTTGAATGTGTCGGCGGTCTGGTACGGCAGACCGTAGATCAGATCGACGCTCAAGCTTTGAAATCCCAGATCGCGCGCGGCCAGGATCAAGTCCCGCGTCAATTCATACGGCTGAACGCGGCGAATGGTCTCCTGCACCTTGGGCTGGAAATCCTGGATGCCCATGCTGAGCCGGTTGAAGCCGAGTTTTCGCAGGGATTCCAGATGCGCGCGGCTGGTAACACGGGGATCGACTTCCAGGCCGATTTCCGCATCGGGCGCGAACGTGAATCGCTCGCGAGCGTGCTCAAATAATTCCTCCAGCTGCGCCGGAGTCAAATAGGTCGGTGTGCCGCCGCCCCAATGAAACTGAATCACCGGGCGTTTTTTCAAGACCAGGGCGGAAACATGTTCAATTTCCTGCTTGAGCGCCGCGAGATAGGGGATGGCGACGCTTTTGTCCTTCTGAATCGACACGTTGCAGGCGCAGAACAGGCACAGGCTCTCACAGAAGGGGAGATGCATATAAAGCGACAGCGGCGTCGCGAGCGCGTCGGCGCGCACGTAGGACTCTTCCAGATCGGCGGGGCCAAAATCCTCCTTCCATACCGGGGCCGTCGGATAGCTCGTGTAGCGCGGACCGGGCCGATTGTACTTTTCAAGCAGTTCTTCGGAAACGGCACCGATTTCGAGCTTGTCGCCGGCTTGTGTTTTCACGTGGCTCATCTCCGTGCCGCGGCCATCGCGCTCTTGCCGGCTTCGACGAATGCACGGGCGCTCTCAACGGGCGTGGCGGGCAGGATACCGTGGCCGAGATTCAGGATGTGACCGGTCCCGCCGGTTTTCTCGACCGCCTCGCGCGCGGCGCGACGGATCTCCTCGATCGGCCCAAGCAGCTTCGACGGATCGACGTTGCCTTGCAGCGCCACGTGCGGGCCGAGAGTGCGGCGAGCTTCGGCAAGATCGGTGTTCCAGTCCAGGCTTAGGACGTCCGCGCCCGACTTCGCCATGCGTTCCAGATGGCGCGCCGAGCCTTTGGTGTAGAGAATCTTCGGGACACCGTCCGCGCGGAGCCCCTGTAAGAGCTGCTGGATTGCCGGCAATTCGACGGAATCGTATTCCGTTTCCGTAAGCTCGCCCGCCCAGGTGTCGAACAGCTGCACGACGGAGGCTCCGGCAGCGATCTGCATTTGCAGATACGCCGTGGTCACGTGCGCGATTCGCGTCAGGAGTTCACGCACAACAGAGGGCTCGTCACGTAACATCTGTTTCGCGCGGGAAATGTCCCCGCGCGTGCGGCCTTCGATCATGTAGCAGGCGAGCGTCCAGGGCGCTGCGGCGAAACCAATGACGGGAACGCAGGGCCCGGCCTCTCTGCAAATTGTGCGGATCGCGTCGCCGACGAATCGGGTCTCACACCCCGGATCGAAATCACGCAGAGAGCGGACAGCCGCGGCATCGCGTACCGGATTGCCGAGAACCGGCCCCGCGTCTGGCACGTCGAGCGGCATGCCCATGGCTTCGGCCACGATCAAAATATCGGAGAAGACGATGATCGCGTCCACACCCAGCGCGCGATGCGGCTGGATCGACACTTCCGCGGCCAATTCCGGCGTTTTGCAGATTTCAAGGAACGTGTGGTGCGCGCGAACCGCTTGGTATTCCGGCAAATAGCGGCCAGCCTGGCGCATGATCCAGACGGGAGCGCGTTCGGCTGGCTCGCAGCGGCAGGCGCGCAAGAAAAGGTCCTTCGTGTTTTCGGTGCTCAGCATCATCGGGTCAGGCGGTTTCCCACCCATAATAGCAGATGCACCGCAACCCGGACGGCCGCACAGTTTGCTTGCAAGCACCGGTCGCGCCGGTGTGATTGCGGGCAGTCGCCGCAATGGTGCCAAGCGATGCCGTGCCGGAAAATAGAGGAACTCGGCTACGGCCATGCGGGAGTTCGAACGATGGCTGCGCCGGACGCTCCCAACGAGCTCGCCCACCGGTGGTCGATGTTGATGCCGCTCGGCTTCGGCGGCGACCTTTCCGACAAGGTCTCGGAGTCCCCACGAATCGGCCCCCATCGCCCGAACCAGCGGGGGCTTCCTGTTTCCTCCCTTGTCTTGGGCCAGGGAGCGCTTCGTGGCACTGCGGGAATCGAATCCGATACGAAAACGGCGTTATAATCGTTCGACCCGGAACGGTCACCTCATGCCGAATCACATCGGTTATTTCAGTCTGGCGCTCTACACCGCGAGCTTTCTCTGCTACGTGCGGCTTCTCTATGCGCCAAACGTCTGGCTGGGGCGGCTGGCCACGCTACTGCTGGCCGGCGGCATCGCATTGCATTATTGGGCCTTGCTCGATCGCACGGCCGGAATGCACGCCGTGCCTTACGACGATCTCTATGGGTCGATGTCGCTTTTCGCGTGGCTTTTGGGAGTGACCTATCTCGGCCTTGAATTGATCCACCGCCAGCGGTCGGTCGGGTCGCTCGTCTCTTTGGTGATGATTGCTTGGATGGCTTGCCTGGATTGGCTGGCGCCGCGCGAAATGCCGGCGGCGCCGCCCGCCCATGGAGCGTTGTTTGCGTTTCACGTGACCCTGAACATCTGGGCTTACGCGGCGTTCGCGCTGTCGTTCGTGCTGAGCAGCGTGTACCTGATGCAGGACCGAATGCTGCGATCGCACAGAGCGGGCGGGCCGTTCTGGCGCTTTCCGGCGCTCGAAGTGCTGGATCGAATGTCACGAAGCAGCGTGTTCGTCGGGCTCGCGGCACTGGCCTTCGGAGTCGGGAGCGGGCTGGTTTGGGAGCACCGTCTGAGCGGCGCCTATGCCTGGGGCGATCCGAAAGTCATTGTGACTCTGGTGATTGTGGGCGTGTATGTCGCGTATCTGTGGTTGTCGCGCACTTCGGGTTGGCGTGGGGCGCGAGCGGCGTTGGTTTGCGCGCTCAGTTTTGCAATCGTGCTTTTCAGCTATACGCTGGTGAACTTGTATCTCACGCGGTTCCACAGGTTTTTCTGATGGCCATGGCGTCCGATACGAAACACTTATCGCATGTGCGGGCGGGGGGCGGAATTCGCGTTGCGCTGATCGGATGCAATCACCGCACCGCGCCGGTCGAGCTGCGCGAACGCGTGGCGTTCACGGCCGAACAGGCGCTAGACGCCGCCGATGAGCTACGTCGCCGGGGGATCTTGGAAGAGGCGGTCGTGCTTTCCACGTGCAATCGCAGCGAGCTGTACGGCGTGGCGCCGGCGGCCGATTCCGGAATCACCGATGCGATGGAGGAGTTTCTCACTTCATTTCACCGTATTTCGCGGGCTGAACTGGACGGCCGGCTTTATCGATGGGAGGGAACCGACGCGGTTCGGCATCTTTTTCGTGTGGCAGCCGGGCTGGACTCGATGCTGCTGGGCGAAGCGGAAATCCTCGGCCAGCTCAAGACAGCGTATGGGCAGGCGCTGGATCATGGTTCCACCGGGCCGGTGCTGAACCGCGCTTTTCAGGGCGCGCTGGAAGTCGGCAAACGCGTGCGTGCGGAAACGGAGGTGGGAGCGCGGCCGATGTCGGTTTCGCTCGCGGGCATCAAGCTCGCCGAGCGCGTTTTTGGAAATCTCAAGGGGCGCGCGGCGTTGATCGTGGGCGCCGGGGCGGTGGCCGAGCAGGTCGTGGA
>JBAVUW010000106.1:0-12993 GCA_049696975.1 Candidatus Acidiferrales bacterium
TGGAGCGGATGAATACCAGCGATCCTCGAGGCGGAAAAAAAGCACCGAGAACCCAAACGAAGAAAAATAAACCCACCAACCATAGAATCGCTCTCTCACGCTACACCTGGTGAGAAAGGCGGGCTAATTCGTTGGCCTTTTCGGGCACCAACGGAAAATCCCCCGGTCGCGACGCCGGGGGATTTTCTATTTCGGGTAGCCCTCGGGATGCCTCCGGCGCCAATCCCACTGGGATCGCAAAATCGTCGACAAATCAGACCGTAGGGGCTTCCACCCCAGCACTTTCTTCGCCCGGCCCGCGTCGGCAACCAGTCTGGGAGGATCCCCGGCGCGGCGTCCCTCGACCTTGGTGGGAATCGGCTTTCCGGTCACTTGGCGCGCCGTTTCAATGACATCCATCACCGAAAAGCCGTCGCCCGAGCCAAGATTGAGACAATCGGAATCGCCGCCACGCCGCAGATATTCGATGGCGAGCAGGTGGGCTTCGGCAAGATCGGCGACGTGCACGTAGTCTCGAACCGCCGTGCCGTCCGGCGTGGGGTAGTCGGTGCCGAAAACGCGGATGTGCGGCGTCTCCCCGGCGGCCGTCTTCAGCACATTCGGCACCAGATGCGATTCGGGCTCGTGGAGCTCTCCTGATCGCTCGGTGGCGCCCGCGGCGTTGAAATACCGCAGCGAAATCGACTTCATTCCGTACGCCGTGTCGTAGCTTGCCAGCAGGCGTTCCATCATGAATTTCGACCAACCGTAGGGATTCACCGGCCACGAGGAGCTCGATTCGGTGATCGGAATTTCCTTCGGCTCGCCGTAGACCGCAGCCGTCGAAGAAAGAACCATTTTCTTCACGCCGGCCTTCATCAGCGCCCCCACGAACGCGATTCCCTGTTCGACGTTATTTTCGTAGTAGCGCTGCGGATCCTCGACGGACTCGCCGACGTAGGCGAGCGCCGCGAAGTGAACGCAGCAATCAATCGCGTGTTCCGACGCGATGCGTGCCACAAGGTCGCGATCGCCCACGCGCCCTTCGTACAGGGGCACATTCTTCTCGATGGCCCAGCGGTGCCCGCGGTAGAGATCGTCGAGCACTACCACGCGCTCGCCCTTGGCCGTCAAGCTCTCCACCGTCGCGCTGCCGATATAACCGGTCCCGCCCGTCACCAGAATCGTCATCGTGCTCCCGTTCGCATGTAGGCTTCGTGGCTATTCGATGCGAAGGATGATGATAACAGGCGAAATCTGAACCGAGTGATGCAATCGAACTACAGTTCGCATCGAGGCGGCAACATGTTGACCGCCTCGCGCGTAGTAACATAGAGACCTGTCAATGACCACGAGCGCTTCCACGAACGGCCGAGCCGCCATCCGCCTCCAGCAAGTGACCCGCCACTACCAAATGGGAACGACGCTGGTGCGCGCCGCCGACAACATCACGCTCGACATCGGCGCGGGCGAATTTGTGGCCCTTCTCGGCAGCTCCGGCTCCGGCAAATCGACACTGATGAATCTGATCGCGGGCCTTGACCGCCCCACCTCGGGCGCCATCTTCGCCCACGACCGCAATCTCGCCGAAATGAGCTCCCAGGAACTGGCCCAGCATCGCACGCACACGGTCGGCATCGTCTTTCAGGCCTTCAATCTGCTGCCGCGCATGACGCTGGAGGAAAACGTCGAGCTGCCGCTGCGGCTCGCGGAGGTCGATCGCGGCGAGCGCACCAGCCGCGTCCGCGAAGTTGTGGAGCGCGTGCGGCTGGGCGCACGCTTGACGCACCGGCCAACGGAGATGAGCGGTGGCGAGCAACAGCGCGACGCGCTGGCCCGCGCGCTCGTCAACCGACCCACGATTTTGCTGGCCGACGAGCCGACCGGCAATCTCGACAGCGCCACGGGCGACGAAATCATGAAGCTGCTGCGGGAGATCAACGAATCTCTGGGCATGACGATTGTGATGGTCACGCACGAACAGCCGCGCGCCGAACGCTACGCGCACCGGCTGATCCATATGGGCGACGGCAAAGTGCTCAGCGACGGGCGGTCCTCATGAAACGCCGCGACCTCGGCGAACTGGCGTTCCGCAATCTACGCGAGGCTCTGCTGCGCAATTCGCTGACGACTCTCGGCATCGCGGTGGGAGTGGCGTCGCTGGTTGCCATGCTCTCACTCGGCGTCGGCCTGCAAAATCTCGCCAACGACCGGCTTTCGCGTTCCGGACTGTTCGACGCGATTTTCGTGACGCCGAAATCCAATAGTCCGACGTTCGGCCGGCCGCGAAACGAGATGGCCGAGCCAACCGGCCCGCCCAAGCCTCTCAACCTGGAAGCGCGGAAGAAAATTGAAGCGATCCCCAACGTAACCGAGGTCTACCCCGAAATCCGGTTTCCCACCGAGATCCATTACGACGGAAATCCCTTCACCACGGTGGTGGCGGGGGTGAGCCCTTCGGGGAAAACCGACGGCTCCTTCGACGGCATGACCGGCTCGTTTTTCTCGAGCCCCGCTGCAAACGAAGCGATCCTGCAGATCGACTTCGCGCGCCAACTCGCACCACAACAGCCCTACAGCCTGATCGGCAAGAACATCGTCCTGCGCTACGCCGAGCGCGAAGCCCTGCCGCCAGACCCGGCCGACAAGGACTCCGGCTCGGCTGGATTTTCCATCGTGCCGAAGGAACAATCGCTGCGCATCGTCGGCGTGATCGAGACCGATCCCGCCGGCGGCCTCGGCGCTTTCGGCCGCGGCAGGCTTTTCATTCCGCTGCAAGTGGCCGAAACGCTGCGCGCGGCGCAGACCAACGATCTGAGAGATCTCCTGCGCGATTCGCCCAATCAGAAAAACTACGAAAGCCTGACCGTGCGCGTCAGCGGCGCATCCAAAGTGAAAGACGCCGAGGATACGATCAAGAAAATGGGATTCACGACGTACTCCCTGCTCGATGCAACCAACGGCCTGCGGCTCGTCTTCGCGGTCTTCGACCTGTTCCTCGGGATTTTCGGCAGCCTCGCGCTCGTCGTCGCCTCGCTCGGCATTGTCAACACGCTGGTGATGGCAATCCTGGAACGCCGCCGCGAGATCGGCATCCTCAAGGCGCTGGGCGCGGCGGACCGCGACGTGCGCCGGCTCTTCTTCGTGGAAGCGGGCGCCATGGGACTGCTCGGCGGAATCTGCGGAGTCGGGATCGGCTGGCTCATCGGTCATGCCATTAATTTCGGCACCAATCTGTATCTTGCCCGCCGTGATCTTCCCGCGATCAGCGTCACAGCCGTGCCGTGGTGGATGGTCGCAGCCGCGATTGCTTTCTCGATACTCGTCAGCCTCGCGGCGGGAATGTACCCCGCCTCGCGGGCCGCGCGGCTCGACCCTGTGCAGGCTCTGCGATATGAGTGAGACGTCGCGACGGGTGATTGCGCGCGCTGCTTTTCTGCTGATCGCGTCGACGCTCGCACTCGCGGCAGCCGCGCAGGCATCTCCGCGCGCCGAATGCCGGTCCGTGCCCAGCAAGCTTCTCAACCGCAAAGTCCAGTACTGCATCCTGCTGCCTCCCAGCTACGACAATGAGAGGACACGGCGCTACCCGGTGCTGTATTTCCTGCACGGCCTCGGCCAGAACGAGCAGGCCATGATCGACTCCGGCGGCTTCAATCTGACGCAGGATTTGTGGGAACAGATGCAGATCGGTGAATTTCTGATCGTCGCGCCCGATGGCGATCGCTCCTTCTTCATCAACTCGCGCGACGGCAAACGCCCCTACGAGGATTTTCTGATTCAGGAAATGATGCCCTTCATCGACGCGCATTACCGCACGAAGGAGGGCCGCCACAATCGTGGAGTCGCCGGCGTATCCATGGGCGGCTACGGCGCCCTGCATCTGGCGCTCCGCCATCCGGATCTGTTCGGTTCGGTCAGTGCCAATAGCGCCGCGCTGATCCTAAACCCGCCGGAGGGCAAGGTTGACTCGGAATCGGCCACCGCCCTCTCGCGCGCGCTCGGCGGCGCGTTTGGTACGCCGTTCGATCGCGCCTTCTGGAACCGCAACAGCCCGTTCACTCTGGCGCGCGAAAGCCCGCCGCCCGCCGGCCTGCAGATTTACTTTGATTGCGGCACGGAGGACGATTACGGATTCAATCGCGGCGCCGAGGAGTTCCACGACCTGCTGGTGTCACTGCACATCCCGCACGAATTCCATCTCTACCCGGGCGGCCACGACATCAACTATTTCGCCGAACATCTGCCCGACTCTCTCGCTTTCCAGTCCAAAGCGCTCGGTGCAACGCCGGCAAAATAATTCCGGGGCGCGGAGAGAGCCGGGGCTCCCTCGGGCCGGACTAATCCGCGGCCCCCACGGCCTTCCGCTCGAATTGGGCAAACTTCCCGCCCGACTCGGCCAATTTCTTCAGCAGCGGCGCCGGCTCCCACAACATTCCATGCTGTTTGTGAAATTCGCAAACCCGGTCGTACACTCTTTGCAAGCCGACGGTATCCGCATACCACATCGGCCCGCCGCGGAAACCGGGAAAACCGTAGCCGTTCAGATAAATCGTGTCGATATCGCCCGCACGCAACGCATACCCTTCATCCAAAATCCGCGCGCCTTCATTCACCAGCATGTAGACTTCGCGCTCCACGATTTCATCCGCTGAAATCTGCCGTTGCGGAATTCCCGATCCCCCATTCCACTTCTCGACCAGCGCGATTACTTCCGGATCGACCGAAGCCTTGCGCTCCGCGTCATATTGGTACCAGCCCGAACCGGTCTTCTGCCCAAACCGCCCCATCTCGCAGAGTCGGTCTTCTACATACGGCTGCCGCGCGCCGGGCCTTTCCAAATGCCGGAATTCCTTGCGAATCCGCCAAGCGACGTCGAGCCCGCCCAGATCGCCCACCGCCAGCGGACCCATGGCCATCCCCCACGCCGTCAGCGCCGCGTCCACCGCATCCGGTCGGGCGCCTTCCTCGACCAAGAACTGCGCTTCGCGGATGTAAGGCAGAAACATCCGGTTGCCGACAAACCCGCGGCAGTTGCCCACCAGCACGGCGACTTTGCCGATCTTCTTCGCCAGCTGCATGCAGGTCGCAATCACTTCCTTGCTGCTCTTTTTTCCGCGCACCAGCTCGAGCAGCCGCATCACGTTCGCCGGGCTGAAAAAATGCGTCCCGATCACCGCTTCGGGCCGCGACGTGGACGCCGCGATTTCGTCGATGTCGAGCGTCGAAGTGTTGCTCGCCAGGATCGCGCCGCGTTTGCATACGCGATCGATCTGCGCGAACACCTCCTTCTTCAATGCCATCCCCTCAAAAACAGCTTCGATCACAAGATCGGCATTTGAAAAATCGTCCCAAGCAAGCGTCGGCTTGATCCGCTTCATCCGCTCGTCCACCTGCTCCTCGGTGAACCGCCCGCGCTTCACCGAAGTCGCATAATTTTTCCGAATGTTCGCCAACCCGCGGTCCAGAGCCGCCTGATCGGAGTCCTTGAGCACCACCGGAATTCCCGCGTTCGCGCACACCATGGCGATGCCGCTGCCCATCGTGCCTGCTCCGAGAATCGCCACCGAATTCACCGCCAACTGAGGCGTATCCTTCGGCACGTCTGGAATCTTCGCTGCCTCGCGTTCGGCGAAGAACACGTGAATCAGTGCCTTCGATTCGTCGGAATACAAACACTTGTCGAAAAGCCGCGCCTCTTCCTCGCAACCCTCTGCAAACGGCATCCTCGTCGCGGCTTCGATCGCATCAATCGCCGCCATCGGCGCCGGCAGCCCGCGCATTTTCCTGCGCACGGTGTCCCGCGCGGCGGAGAAAATCGGCGCGTTCTGTTCCGGCGTGCCCAATTTCGCGCTCATCTCGCGTGTCTTCGGCGCCTTTTTCCCGGCAATCTCGCGCGCAAACGCGACCGCGCCCGTCAGCAAGTCGCCCTCGATCAGCTTGTCGATGATTCCCGCTTCCAGCGCTTCCGCCGCCCGGATGGTCTTACCGTTCGTGCACATCTCTACGGCCTTCGCCACGCCCGCAAGCCGCGGCAGACGCTGCGTGCCGCCGGCGCCCGGAATGATTCCCAGATTCACTTCCGGCTGTCCGACCTTCGCATCAGGACTCGCGACGCGGTAGTGGCAGGCCTGGGCCACTTCCAGTCCGCCGCCCAGCGCGTTGCCGTGAATCGCCACCACGACCGGCTTCGCGCAGTCCTCCATCTTCAGCAGCGTCGGCAGCAGGTTGATCCGCCCGCCCCGGCCGGAGGTCATCTCGACGAACATGTTGATGTCGGCGCCGGCGATGAAGGTCTTCCCGCCGCCGATCAGCACCGCGGCCTTCACGCCGGGGTCCGTCTGAATCTCCGCAATCGCCGCTTCAATCCCCTCCGGCACGCCGGCGCTCAACGCATTCACCGGCGGATTATTGATCGTGATGACCGCAACATCCCCTTGCCTGCTCAGCTCGACCAGATCGCTCATAAATCTCCATATCTCCGGGCGGAATAGTATTCGGTCACTTCGGCTCTCTGCAATCACTTTTGCGTGAGCAGGACGCGGACCGAAGCGACGGTGCTCAGGCCGGCGCACGATTTCTTCAAGCGGCCAACTCAGGCGTCAAACCGCGCGAACACTTCGTGTATGGTCCCTCCTCGATGAGGTAGCCGTCCAGATCCCGCATCGAGCACCGCGACTGCCAGCCGTGATGGTCGAGCGGCTCGGTGAGAAAGGGCGCGCTCCCCGCTTTCCATTCCCTGAAACAACTGTGAATGTCGGCAACCCGCAGAAAGCGATGGAACCCGGTTGAGGTCGGGGAGGCGGTTCGAGGAAAACCTCGGGCTTGTCCGGCGGGGGAACGCCGCCAGATTTCAGAATGATCCATGGATTGGATAACCGGATGTAGCGGGGATTCGCCGGCTTCGCGATTTTGCCGCCGAGAACGCCCACGTAGATAGCGCTTCTCCGGTTCCCTGACGGTCAGGAAACGCGTGACGAAAAAAACCGCTCCGGGCAACCGGCGCGTCCGGAAGGCTCATGCCCACCCCCAGAATTTTTCCTGAACCTCGAAATATCCAGGCTACCTCCGAAGCGCGACTACAGGATCTGCACCACGGGCGCCGGCGCCGACAAATTCACCACCGAAATCCGCGCCGCCACCTGCCGCGCCATCGCATACATACTCTTCGCCCCGGGCGCATCCGGACCCAGCGACGCCACCGGCTTCCCCGTATCCCCACCGACACGGATCTTCGGATCGATTTCGATCTCGCCCAGAAACGGGATCTCGAACATCTTGGCCATCTGCTGACCTTCGCCATGGCCGAATACGTCAATCTTTCCGTCGCAATGGGGGCAGCCGAAATAACTCATGTTTTCGACGACACCCAAAATGTCCACATGCACCTGCCGGAACATTTCGATCGCCTTGCGCACGTCCGCCAGCGCCACCAGCGATGGAGTCGTCACCACGACCGCACCGCTCACCGCCACCGTCTGAATCAGGCTTAACTGCACGTCCCCGGTTCCCGGCGGCAAATCCGCGATCAGATAATCGAGCTGCCCCCAGCGCACATTGCGCAGAAATTGCTGCATCACGCTGTGCAACATCGGCCCGCGCCACACCAGCGGCTTGTCACCTGGATTCAGCAGCCCCATCGAAATCATCTTCACACCGTAGGCCTGCACCGGAATAATGGTCTTTTCGTCCAGCATCTTCGGCTGCTCGGCGGTTCCCAACATCACTGGAACGTTCGGCCCGTATACATCGGCATCCAGCAACCCCACCGACGCACCCATATTTTTCAGAGCGATCGCCAGATTCACCGCGACGGTCGTCTTGCCCACGCCGCCTTTGCCGCTCGCGACGGCAATCAGATTCTTCACGCCCTCGATCGGCGCCTTCCCCTGCGGCCGTACGCCGGTAGGAACCGACGCGTCGAATTTCAGATCCACGCCCGTTACGCCCGGCACTTTCGCCAGCGCCGCGCGCACATCCTTCTCAATCGTCTCCCGCAGCGGGCAAGCCGGCGTTGTCAACGTCACCAGCAGCGACACCTCGCCGCCGTGCACCTGGACGTTCTTAGCCATCCCCAGGGTAACCAGATCCTTGTGCAACTCCGGATCGATTACCGTGCGCAGCGCGTCGGTAACCGAAGCTTCTGTGGGCCCGCCAGCCATCCTGTTCCTTTCACGAGCAAACTCGCAGTGTAGGGCACTCGAGCGTCCACTCCGACATCCGCCGTCGAAAAAAGCTGTGGGACTTGGGGCCCGGGGTGCAAACCTTGCATCGCTTGACCTTGCGCCAGAAAACTACGCTTGCGGTTCGTCGTCTCGGTACTCTTCCGCAACATCGTCTTCCGGCACCTCATGCGTGCGAACTTCCTGCTCATCCGCCTCGTCCGCATCCTCGACGCCCTTCACGGCCTCAGCCTCGAACGCATTTCCCTCTTCGAGCAGCTCATCCACGCTCTCAGAATCCGACCCGCCGCGGTTGGAAAGCCCCTGCAGATCTCCCGACTGCCCGCCCGAGCGCGCTCCAAGCCCTTTCGGCTCAAATTCGATCGGTGAAGTTGCTTCGGCCCTTCCGCGCGCACGCCCACGCGCGGCCACCTTCTTGGGCGCGGTGTTCCGCGCCGGTTTCTTTTTCGCCGACTTTTTCTTCGGCGCCGCTTTCTTCCTCCGGCTCGGTGTTTTCTTCTTGGTTTTTTTTCTGGCCATGCTGGAAGTCTACCACCGGACGCGCGTTTTTCGCTTCATCGCCTTCATTTCCGCCACGATCCCCGTGCCCGCGCGGTGTTCTCGGTGTTGAGTTTCCGCTTTTGTTCACTGTCGCGCGGCGACTGTGATATAGAATCAGCCGCGTTCCGCGACACAGGGTCGGGGGAGACATGCGGGCCATCTACCGGACCATACTTCCGGCATTGCTGATCGTCTTCGCGTCAGCGTTTCTCCCCGCCGCCCGCGCCCAGACCGACCTTTCCGGCACCTATAGCCAGACCGCCAGCCCGGACAACACCACCGACCCCTTCATCGGCGATTACACGGGCCTTCCCATCAACGACGCCGACCGGCTCCGCGCCGACAGTTGGACCGCTGAAAAATGGGATCAGGAACAGCACGAATGCGATCCCCACCCTGCCGACTACGGCGTGCGGGCCCCCGGCGGCCTGCGCATCTGGCCCGATCTCGACCCGCTCACGTACGCGGTCCTCGCGTGGCACATCGAAATCTTCACCAACGGCCGCGCCCGCACCGTCTACATGGATGGCCGCCCGCAGCCGTCCGAGTACGCCGCACAGACCTGGAACGGTTTCTCAACCGGAAAATGGCAGGGCGACAAGCTCGAAGTTTCTACCACCCATCTGAAGGAGGGCTGGCTCCGCCGCAACGGCCTCGCGCGCAGCAACAAAGCCACGCTCACCGAGTACTACATTCGCCACGGCGATTTCCTCACCATCGTCACCATCGTGAAGGATCCCGTCTACCTGACCGAACCGCTCATCCGCACCGAGCACTGGTTCCTGAACCCCGGCTACACGCTCGCGCCGTTCCTCTGCACGCCGCGCGACGTCGTTGACAAGCCACCGTCCTGGGTGCCCCACCATCTGCCGGGCAGCAACGATTTCCTGAAGGAATTTCCGTCGAACTTCGGCATCCCCGTGGAAGCCACACGCGGCGGAGCCGACAGCATGTATCCCGAGTACTTGCAGAGGCTCGCGACTCTTCCGCCGCCTCCACCTCCGCCGGCAAAGTCCGCCGCGCAAAAACCATGACGCACAAATCATTCAGAGTACCGCGCGCATTCCTGATCGCGGCCACGGCCATTGCCGTCTCAGCCGCCACGGGCATCGCGCCCGCGCGCGTCCCACAGGATTCGGCGCCCGAGAAGTCACCGCTCGAGCTGCTCGACGTCCAGGGCCGCGTCGACATGCTCGTGGGAGCCGGCGCGAATATCACGATTCAACTCGGAGACGACGCCGTGGTCCTGGTCGATACCGGCATTCCGCAAATGAGCCCGCAAGTCCTTGCAGCCATCCGCACGCTCTCACAGAAGCCCATCGAATTCATCATCAACACCAGCGTCGACCCAGACCACACCGGCGGCAACCACAACCTCTCGCAATCGGGCCATTTCATTTCCGGCATGAACGGCGAGACGCCGGGCGCATCCATCGTCTCGCAGATCGCCGTTCTCGACCGAATGACCGCCCCATCCTCTTCCGACCCCAAAGAATCCTACGCGCCGCAGGAACTCTGGCCCACCGATACCTACGACAACGACCGATGGGCGCTCTTCAACGACGAAGCCATTGTTCTCGACCATCCGCACGCTGCCCACACCGACGGCGACAGCCTCGTGTTCTTCCGCCGCTCCGACGTCATCAGCGCCGGCGACGTTTTCACCCCGGACCGCTATCCGATGCTGGACCTCGCAAAGGGTGGCTCGATCCACGGCGAAATCGACGCACTCAATGGCCTGATCGAAATGATGGTCCCCCGCGCCGACGAAGAAGGCGGCACCTATGTGATCCCCGGCCACGGCCGCATCTGCGATCGCAATGCGGTAACGAATTACCGCGACATGGTGACCATTATCGGTGACCGTGTCGCCGACGATGTGAAAAAAGGAATGACGCTCGACCAGGTAAAAGCCTCCAGGCCCACGCTCGATTACGACGGCATCTACGGCACCAACTCCGGCCCCTGGACCACGGAAATGTTCATCGAAGCCGTCTACAAAAACCTGCGCGCAGCGAACGCAAAATCGCAGCCTTCCGAAGCTGCTCGAAAGCCGACGAAATCCTCCTCAAAATATTCGGAGAAGAATCCATGAGCCTTTGGCGCCCGGCGCTGCTCGCGTGCGCGATTGCGCTCGGTCTGCTCGTTTCGCGCGTGGCCGATGCGCAGGCGGGTCCGGGCGGCATGCGTCCGCAAGGTTCGCCTCCCAGCCCCAAGGCCGCCGCCGTTGTCGACCTCACCGGCCGCTGGGTCTCGATCATCGATGACGAGTGGCGCTGGCGCATGATCACCCCTGCCAAAGGGGACGTGTCGTTCGTGCCCGTCAACGCCGAAGCCCGTCGCATCACGAATACCTGGGATCCCGTAAAAGACGAGGCCGAAGGCAACGCCTGCCGCGCCTTCGGCGCCGCCGGCATCCTGCATCTCCCCACGCGCCTCCACATTACCTGGTCTGACGATAAAACCCTCGAAGTCGACACCGACGCCGGCACGCAAAAGCGCTTCTTCCATTTCGACGGCCCCAAATGGACAAGCGGAGAACCCGATTGGCAGGGAGACTCGGTAGCCTCGTGGGAAAAACAGGCCCAGGCTCAGGGCTTCGGCATCCCGCCGCGCAACGGCCCGCCGCCCGGCGCCGGCAGCCTCAAAGTCGTCACCACACACATGAAGCCGGGCTACCTGCGCAAGAACGGCGTTCCCTACAGTGCCAACGCGGTGCTCACCGAATTTTTCGACCGCGTCGAATACGACGGCACGCCCTATCTCATCGTCACCGGCATCGTCGAAGACCCGCAATACCTGACCGGCCGCTTCCTCACCACGGAGCAATTCAAGCAGGAGCCAGACGCCTCGAAGTGGAATCCGACGCCGTGCAAAGTCCCACCGCCGCTGGCTCCCTTCCACCCCAAGGGATTTTAAAATTTCCGCTGGGAGTAGCGCGGACTCTGCTGTCTGCGGCGCAGCGCGGAAGCCGCTGGCACGCTCGTGACGCCGGAGTTTCCATCGCCTCCAGCGGTCGCCTGAGAGGAGTACCAAGCGTCCTACAACCCTCGCTATCTGTTCGCCTCGCAAAATTCCTCGGAATCCTGTATTCAACTCTACGCCGTACGCATCAAACGTTCGAGAATTCGGAGGCCCCCAATGACCCAGCCCAGCCAGCATCTCGGCAACTCGACGCCAGGCAACGGACACCTTCCCGCAAGCGCCAAGCCGACGGCCAGGGGCGGAAATTTTCTTTCTTTCTTCGGCCTCCGCCGCAATCCATTCAACGTAAACCCCGACCCGCGCGACCTTTTTTGGACGCCGCAAACCATCCGCGCTCTCTCCGAGCTTACCGGCGCAATCGAATCGGGCAAGAGTCTCGTCGTGCTCACAGGAGAGGTCGGCACAGGCAAAACCACGCTCATCAATCACCTGCTCCATTCCCTGCGCGAGCGGGAACTTCCCGTGGCCTTCGTATTCAATTCGCATCTCGACATCGACAATCTCTTCGACTTCATCCTTGCCGACTTCGGCATCCGGGAAGACCTGTCGCACCCGCGCAACGTACGCAAGACTCTGCACGATTGGCTCTACGCCCGCCGCCGCGCCGGCTTCCGTCCCGTCTTGATTGTTGACGAAGCGCAGGGGCTCACCTATCCCGTGCTCGAGGAAATCCGCATGCTGCTGAATCTTGAAGTCGAAGGCGAAAAGCTGATTCAGATCATGCTCTCGGGCCAACCTGAGCTCGACTTCACTCTCGCCAAGCCCCAACTGCTCCAGCTGCGCCAGCGAATTTCTCTCCGCTGCCACACCGCCGCGCTCACCCTCGCCGAAACACACGACTACATCCATCGCCGGCTGGAATTTGGAGGCGCGCAGCCCGACGGAGTGTTCGCGCCCGAAGCGCTCGATGCGATTTATTTCTACTCCGGAGGCACGCCGCGCGTCATCAACCTGCTGTGCGAACAAACTCTCATGCACGCGCACCGTGAAAGGATTCTGCCGGCAACCGCGCAGATCGTCGAAGAAGTCGCCCGGGAGTTTCAGTTCGACGAGTTCAAACCGTTCCCGCGCTCCATAAACTTCGCGCCGCCGACCGTCGCCGATATCCTGCCCATGCCCGCAAGCCCCACGAAAATGCGCATGTCCGCAATGGCCTCGCGCGGAATGCAGGCTGCAACCGAAGCCCCGGCAGCCCACGCGCACGTGTCCATTCCAAATCTCGGTGTGCCCTCGATGCCCGCACCCTCCGGCATCCTCCGCGCCCGCGAACTCGCGCCCATGGCAGCAATCCAGCCGGCCCTCGAGC